>NZ_JBNJSN010000007.1:0-308462 GCF_050113845.1 Pantoea sp. FN0305
TTCAGAATCAGACCTCCCGGCAACTGGTAGCTAAGCGGATTGCCTTTCGTGAAAGCGAATGCAGACATATCAGGAATCTGATTGCTGCCTGTTCCAACCTCTCTTTTTGCCGCTTCGCTTAAACCAACGTTAAAGAGATAAATAGCAATGTCTTGGCGTCCTCAGTCCGCTATGTGCCAGAAGCGGACCTTCACATCAACTGTAGGCACCCACACTGCTATGTAAAATATGAGTACTGGGCACCCCCAAAGGGGAAGACGCCGCCTCATGGCATCAGCCCGCAAATTATTACAAAGGGGAGACGGTTTGGACGTTATGCTGGAAAACATAAGGATCGGATAGCAACTGAAATTGCTCGTCATCCGGATAGGTAACTGCAATCTGGTACTGTTCGCCTGCGAATGCTTTTACTGCCTCAAGATCTTTCCAGTAAGTTGCCAGGAAGAAATGCTCCCATTCACCCTGCGTCTCTCTTCGTACATATGCCCCCATATTTCCCGGTGTCCTTTCTGAATGTTCAACACCGGTTTTTTGCAAATGTTTTGCAAAGCCTTCTGCATGCCTGACTGGTACGCATCCATGCCATGTTCTTACAATCATGTTTCTACCCATATGTTCTGGAAAGGTTTTAAACATAACATAGTGTGGAGGGAGGTGTGATTCGTAAACGAAATCGAATGTTAAATACTCAGAGCCAGGAAGAGGTGTATATGCGGACGATTATTGTTGTGCCATACGATGATAAATGGCCTGAGATGTTTGAAGCTGAAAGTTTACTGATAAAGACATTGCTCGGTGGAGTAGCTAAAAGTATCCATCATATTGGCAGTACATCTGTGCCGGGTCTTTCAGCAAAGCCCGTAATTGACATACTGCTGGAAGTCTCCGACATCAATGAACTGGATACATACAACTCTGCAATGACCCGCGCCGGGTATGTTGCTCGCGGTGAGAACGGGATTTCGGGGCGAAGATATTTCATTAAGGGCGGTGATCAGCGTAGTCATCAAGTGCACGCATTTGCTGTTGGAGACATGCAGGTAGTAAGACATCTTGCTTTCCGTGATTACCTAAGAAAAAACAGAGTTATTGCTGGGGAGTATGCTGAGATAAAACTCTCGGCAGCATTACTCAGTAAAAACGATGTTCATCGCTATAGCGCGCTTAAAGCGAACTTTATAGAGCATCACCTACGGCTGGCGCTGAATGCCCAGGAACGTTAGAGATAGATTCCGTTGCCGGGATGTTATGTTCGATGTAATGGACATACTCAAACGCCATGAGCTAAACATCTGCTTTTTGCTCAAAGCGGCTATCGAAGCCGCTGGATAGGTAATTAGCAGAAGAACTACCTGTCAGTGATTATGATCCCTCAGAAAAACTGTCAGCACATCTTTCGGAGGAACACCTCCGCACTCAGAAATTAACCAGCCTACTGCCCCACGGTGGTAGGTTCCATGAAAAAGCATATGATTTAGCATATCTGTGGCAGTCATTTTTCCCTCACCACCATCGACGAAACTGAACTTAATAGTTTCTTCTAAATCGGCTGGAGCCATTGAGCTGACTCGCTGGATATACCAGTTTGTACAGACGTCCATTTTGACCTCAAGCTCATCTACAGAGGGTGTTTCAGGGGTATTCAGGGCAGTATAACCATGCTGCTGTCCCGAAATATTGGCTCTAAAAATCATGTCTACCACATGAATATGGTTCATCAGTCTTAGCATCAGATGACGTTTTTCTGCATAAGCAGATTCGCTGATGCCTTTAATTGTTTTTAGAGTTTCGGCATCAATCCAACGCTTGAATTTTAAGAGTGTAACTAGTGTGCTCTTGTCCATGAATTTTCTCCTGATTTGCCTGTCCCGATTGCATATCAATAATGCACATTTTGTAGCAGACTTTCATCCTCTAAGGCATAAGCATAAGCGTGAACAAGGTCCGCTTTTCGCTCAAAGCAGACACATTTTAGTGGCAAGATCTCTATCATTCTCACGGCTGTAGCCTGCTGGATTTGGCTCCTTTCGACGTACCAACCCAAAACAAAAAGAAATCCCTGGCACTGAAAAGCGCCAGGCTGGCACACTCCACGCCATTTATGCGAGGTTTACTGTGCTGATTGGCTACATCAGGGTGTCAACAAATGACCAGAACACCGATTTGCAGCGTAACGCGCTGCAAAGTGCAAATTGTGAACTGATTTTTGAAGACAGAATAAGCGGAAAAAAGTCAGACAGACCAGGACTGAAAAAGGCGCTGCGCTGTCTGCAGGAGGGCGACACACTGGTGGTGTGGAAGCTGGATCGTCTTGGCCGCAGCATGCGCCATCTGGTTATGCTGACTGAGGAACTGCGCGAAAAAGGAATAAACTTCCGCAGCCTGACCGACAGTATTGATACCAGCACACCGATGGGCCGTTTTTTCTTTCATGTGATGGGCGCTCTGGCGGAAATGGAGCGCGAGCTGATTGTGGAGCGTACCCGCGCCGGGCTGGCGGCGGCGCGTGAGAAAGGCCGCATAGGCGGGCGCCGCAGGATAATGACAGAAGATGTGACCGAAAGAGCCAGGCGGATGTTACGTAACGGTGCGACCCTGCATCAGGTGGCGCTGGTTCTGGATGTTTCAGTTAAGACACTGTATCGCTACATCCCGGCAGCTGAGCAAAAGGCGCTGAAAAAAAGCCAGTCTTCCGTTGTGTCAGACCTCATACAACAGCAAGAACGTGAATCCATCGGAGCCACATAACACCATAGCAAAACCCCTTAACCGGAGATTTGCTACATGGCAGACGATTATCATCACGGCGTGCGCGTTACGGAAATTAACGAAGGCACCCGCACCATTTCAACGATAAGCACCGCGATTGTGGGCATGGTCTGTACCGCAGACGATGCCGACGCGGCAACCTTCCCGCTGAATACCCCCGTTTTACTCACAGACGTGCTGACCGCCAGCGGCAAAGCCGGGGAGTCCGGCACGCTGGCGCGTTCGCTTGATGCGATCGGTGACCAGGCCAAACCCGTTACCGTGGTTGTGCGCGTGGCGCAGGGCGAAACCGAAGCGGAAACCACGTCCAACATTATCGGCGGCGTGACCGCAGACGGCAAACGCACCGGCATGAAAGCGCTGCTGACCGCACAGGCCAAATGCGGCGTTAAGCCGCGCATCCTCGGCGTGCCCGGACACGACACGCAGGCGGTGGCAACGGAACTGCTGAGCGTGGCGCAGAGCCTGCGCGGCTTTGCCTACCTGTCCGCTTACGGCTGCAAGACCGTGGAGGAGGCGATCGCGTACCGCGCCAACTTCAGCCAGCGCGAAGGGATGCTTATCTGGCCGGATTTCATCAACTTTGACACCGTGCTGAACGCGGACGCCACGGCCTATGCCACCGCCCGTGCGCTGGGCCTGCGCGCCAGGATCGACCAGCAGACTGGCTGGCACAAAACCCTGTCCAACGTGGGCGTGAACGGCGTCACCGGCATTTCTGCAGACGTCTTCTGGGACCTGCAGGATCCGGCAACCGATGCGGGTCTGCTGAACCAGAACGACGTCACCACGCTGATCCGCCAGGACGGCTTCCGCTTCTGGGGTTCCCGCTGCCTGAGCGACGATCCGCTGTTTGCGTTTGAGAACTACACCCGTACCGCGCAGGTGCTGATGGACACGATGGCAGAGGCGCAGATGTGGGCGGTGGACGGCGCCCTGAACCCGTCGCTGGCCCGCGACATCATTGAAAGCATTCGCGCCAAACTGCGCAGCCTGGTCAGCCAGGGCTATCTCATCGGCGCCGACTGCTGGCTGGATGAGAGCGTGAACGACAAGGACACGCTCAAGGCGGGCAAACTCACCATTGATTATGACTACACGCCGGTGCCGCCGCTGGAAAACCTGATGCTGCGCCAGCGCATCACGGACCAGTATCTGGTGAATTTTGCCAGCCAGGTCAGCGCGTAAGGAGAAAAACAGATGGCATTACCCCGCAAGCTGAAGCACCTGAACCTGTTTAACGACGGGAACAACTGGATGGGTATCGTGGAGTCGCTGACCCTGCCGAAGTTTACCCGCAAGTTTGAAAAATACCGTGGCGGCGGGATGCCGGGCGCGGTGGACATTGATATGGGGCTGGATGACGGCGCGCTGGACACCGAATTTTCCATCGGCGGCACGGAGCTGCTGCTGTTTAAGCAGATGGGCGCAGTCAAAGCGGACGCCATTCAGCTGCGCTTTACCGGCTCCATCCAGACGGACAGCACCGGCGAGGTGCAGGCGGTGGAGCTGGTCGTGCGCGGTCGCCATAAGGAAGTGGACTCCGGCGAGTGGAAAACCGGTGAGAGCAACAGCACCAAAGTGTCCGGCACCAACAGCTACGCGAAGCTGACCATTAACGGCGAGGTGCTGTACGAGGTTGACCTGGTGAACATGGTCGAAATCGTGGGCGGCACGGACCTGATGGAAAAACACAAAAGCGCCCTTGGCCTCTGATACCCCCGGCAGGGAAAGCCCTGCCGCTGAACAACTTTTTTTCAGGACGTAAAACGATGACTGAGATTAAAAATGACGCCGTACCGCAGCCGCAGCAGAAAATCATCACCCTGGACACGCCAGTGACGCGCGGCAAGGAGCAGATCACCAGCGTGACCCTGCGCAAGCCGCAGTCCGGCGCGCTGCGTGGCACCCGCCTGCAGGCGCTGATGGATATGGACGTGAACGCCATGATGACGGTTATCCCGCGCATCAGCCAGCCCGCGCTGCAGCCGCATGAGATTGCCGAAATGGACCCTGCCGACCTGCTTTCGCTGTCGGTGGAGGTGGTCACTTTTTTGTTGCCGAAGTCGGTGCTGTCGGATTTCCCGACGAACTGACGGTGGATGACCTGGTGGCGGACATCGCCACCATTTTTCACTGGCCGCCGTCCGTCACTGACGTGATGCCGCTTACCGAAGTGCTGGAGTGGCGGCATAAAGCGATACTGCGAAGCGGAGCCGGTGACGATGAGTAACACAAACCTGCGGCTGCAGGTGGTTTTAAACGCGGTGGATAAAATCACCCGTCCTTTCCGAAACGCGCAGGCCGGTTCCAAGGAGCTGGCCGCCGCGCTGAAAGCCAGTAAAGACACCCTGAAATCCCTGAACGAGCAGGCCGGAAAAATCGACGGGTTCCGCAAAACCCGATCGCAGCTTGCCATCACCGAAAAGAATCTGGCCGGTGCCCGGCAGGAGGCGGCGGCGCTGGCAACGCAGTTTGCCGCCACCAACCGCCCCACTGCACAGCAGGCCCGGCTTCTGGAGCAGGCCAAAAACCGCGCCAGCGAACTGCAGCAGAAATATAACGGGCTGCGCCTGTCCGTGCAGCGCCAGCGTGAGGCGCTGAACGCCGCCGGTATCGATACAAAACAGCTGAGCGCCGCGCAGCGCCGCCTGAAAACCGACGCGGAAGCCGCCAGCGGCGCCCTTGAACGCCAGCAGGCGGCGCTGAAAAAGCTGGGCGAACGGCAGCAGAAACTGAACGCCATCCGGGCGCGCCGGGAGAAAACGCAGGAACTGCGCAATAACCTGGCCGGGAACGGCGCCGGTATGGTGGCGTCCGGTGTGGCTGCGGGCATGACGATGATGGCGCCGGTCAGCGCCTACGCACAGTCGGAGGACGCCGCCACGCAGCTGGCCGCCTCTATGATGGGGCCGGGGGCGAAGGTCTCACCGGAGTTTGAAAAAATAAACCGGCTGGCCGTCAGCCTGGGCGACAAGCTGCCCGGCACCACGGCGGACTTCCAGAACATGATGACCATGCTGCGCCGTCAGGGAATGTCCGCGCAGTCCATCCTGGGCGGGCTGGGTGAAGCCACCGCCTATCTGGGCGTGCAGCTGAAGATGGCGCCCACGGAGGCGGCGGAGTTTGCCGCCAAGCTGCAGGATGCCACGCAGACCTCGGAAAAAGACATGATGGCACTGACCGACATCATCCAGAAAGGCTTCTACGCCGGGGTGGATTCGGAAAACATGCTGCAGGGCTACGCCAAAATTGGCAGCGCCATGGACATTATCAAGATGAAGGGGCTGGATGCGGCGAAAGCCTTTGCGCCGCTGCTGGTTATGGCGGACCAGCAGGGTATGGACGGCGGCTCGGCGGGGAACGCCTACCGCAAGGTGCTGCAGGCCATGATGGACAGTAAGAAAATCAGCAGCGTGAACAAGGATCTGAAGGGCACCGGCGTGAAGTTCGATTTTACCAACGGTAAGGGGGAATTTGCCGGGATTGAAAAGATGTATGCGCAGCTGGACCAGCTGAAAACGCTGAGTACGGAGAAGCGCCTGCGGACCCTGAAGGATATGTTTGGTGATGATGCGGAAACCCTGCAGGTCCTGAACAACATGATCACCAAAGGACTGGCAGGCTATAAGGAAACGGCGGCCAAACTGGAAAATCAGGCATCCCTGCGTGAGCGTGTGGACGCGTCACTGAACACACTTGGCAACAAATGGGACGCTGCCAGCGGTTCATTCACCAACGCAATGGCTGCCATCGGTGAAACCGTTGCGCCAGTGCTGAAGGAGATGGCCGACTGGCTGGGCGATCTGGCCTCGGCGCTGGGAAATTTTGTAAAGGCGCATCCGCAGCTGACCGCCGCGCTGTTCAAAATGGCCGCCGGGTTTGCCATTGCCATGACGGCCATCGGGGCGCTGTCGCTGGCAGCGGCGTCCATTCTCGGCCCGCTGGCCCTGATGCGCCTGAGCTTCAGTATGCTGGGGCTGAAGGTGCCCGGCGCTTTCGGGCTTATCCGTAATGCGCTGGGCATCGTGGGCAAGGGCGTGCTGTGGCTGGGGCGGCTGATGCTGGCAAACCCGATTCTGGCCGTGGTGGGGCTGATTGCGATGGCAGCGCTGTATATCTGGCAGAACTGGGAGACGCTGGGCCCAAAATTCGCTGCGCTCTGGGCCACCATCCGGGGCGGCGTAAGCGGCGCATGGAATGCGATCACCACGTACATCAGTACAAAGTGGAATGAAATCGTGGCAGGCGTGCAAGCACTGCCGGCCCGTTTTCAGGAGGCCGGGGCGCAGATGATTGACGGCCTGATGGCGGGCATCAGTCAGAAATGGGAGGCGCTGAAAAGTAAGCTGACGTCGCTGAACAGCTACCTGCCGGACTGGATGAAGCCGGATACCGCAGGCGGCAACGGCCCTGCGGGCAAGCCTGCGGCACCGAAGAAAACAGGCTTTGCCGGGCTGTTTGACAACGGCGGGTTTATCCCGTCCGGGCAGTTCGGCATTGTGGGTGAAAACGGCCCGGAGCTGGTAAACGGTCCCGCCCGCATTACCAGTCGCAGGCGCACCGCCGCGCTGGCCGCCACGGCGGCGCTGGCTATGGGCGCTGCTGCCACGCCTGCAACCGCACGCCCGCTGCATCCGATGAGCCTGCCGGTAAAGTCCGGGGCAACGGTAAAAGCAGTCAATGCCGGAAGCAGCCCGGCGCCCGCCGTGACCATTCACGCCCCGATTACCATTGTGCAGCAGCCAGGGCAGAGCGCACAGGACGTGGTGGCGGAGGTGATGCGCCAGCTGGAGGCAAAAGAGCGGCAGGCGCAGGCCCGCGCCCGCAGCAGTTACCGTGACCGGGGAGGATTTGACGAATGATGATGACGCTGGGTTTGTTTGTTTTCATGCTGAAAACGGTGCCGTATCAGGAGCTGCAGTATCAGCGCAGCTGGCGCTTTCCCACCAACAGCCGCGTGGGGCTGCGGCCGTCCGCGCAGTTTCTGGGGCCTGACACCGACACGCTGACGCTGACCGGCACGCTGCTGCCGGAAATTACCGGCGGCAGGCTGTCGCTGTTTGTGCTGGAGCAGATGGCGGAGCTGGGCAAGGCGTGGCCGCTGATTGAGGGCAGCGGCACCATCTTCGGTATGTTCGTGATCGAGAGCCTGAACCAGACGCGGGCAGAATTTTTCAGTAACGGCGCGTGCCGACGCATCGAGTTCACGCTGACGCTGAAACGGGTGGACGAGTCGCTGGGCGAGATGTTCGGCAGCCTGAGTGACCAGCTGGCAGCCATGCAAAAAGCCGCGACCGGCGCAGCAGGAAAAGCGGCTGCCGCCGTGGGAGGGCTGTTCCAGTGAGCGCAATACAATGGATAACCGGCACGGCCAGCGCGCCCGCCTTTCGCCTGACGATGGACGGCGCCGACATCACGCAGCGCATCGAAAAGCGACTGATTAGCCTGACGCTTACCGATAACCGTGGCTTTGAGGCGGACCAGCTGGACATCGAGCTGGACGACGCGGACGGCCAGCTGCAGCTGCCGCGCCGGGGCGTTCAGCTTAATCTGGCGCTGGGCTGGCAGGGCGAGCCGCTGATTTCAAAAGGTTCCTACACCGTGGACGAAATCGAACACACCGGCGCACCGGACAAGCTGGTGCTGCGCGCCCGCAGTGCCGATTTCCGCGAAACACTCAATACCCGGCGCGAAAAGTCATGGCATAAAACCACCGTGGGCGACATGGTGAAAGAGATTGCCGCCAGGCACAAGCTGGACCCGGCGCTGGGTGAGGATATGGCAAAGATGGCGGTCGATCACCTGGACCAGACCAACGAGTCAGATGCCAGTTTTCTGATGCGCCTGGCGCGCCAGTGCGGGGCGCTGGCCTGCGTGAAGAACGGAAAATTGCTGTTTATCCGGCAGGGACAGGGTAAAACCGCCAGCGGCAAGGCTCTGCCGGCTGTCACGCTGACCCGCTCGGCGGGTGACAGTCACCGCTTTACCCTGGCGGACCGTGACGCTTACACCGGCGTGATTGCCAGCTGGCTGCACACCCGCGAACCGGCCAAAAAGGAAACCGCAAAAGTTAAACGCAGGCGGAAAAGCATCACGAAGAATAAGGAGCCGGAAGCGAAACAGGGCGATTACCTGATAGGCACGGATGAAAACGTGCTGGTACTGAGCCGGACCTATGCTAACCGCAGCAATGCAGAGCGGGCGGCTAAAATGCAGTGGGAGCGACTGCAGCGCGGTGTGGCGACATTCTCCATTCAGCTGGCGCGGGGGCGGGCGGATCTCTACACGGAAATGCCGGTGAAAGTCAGCGGCTTCAAAAAGCAGGTAGACGGCAGTAGCTGGATTATCACCACGCTGACGCACAGCCTGAGCAGTGACGGCGGTTTTACAACCAGTCTGGATCTGGAAGTGAAGATTGATATTCTCGAAATGAGATGATTACTATCTCAATATGATTGTTTTGTGTATTATTCATCTCAAATGGGAATGGAGTGCGCCGCTATGATGAATTGCCCGCTGTGTGGAAGCGCAGCACATACTCGCAGTAGTTTTCAGGTTTCAAAGACAACGAAGGAACGCTATAACCAGTGCCAGAATATTAATTGCAGCTGTACTTTCAAATCTCACGAAACTGTCGCTGAAATTATCTCGAAACCCGGTACAGTGAAGCCTGTTCCCCCGCATCCGGACCGATCGCCACAGGGCACGCTTTGGTTATAGCCTTTCATCAGAACCCGCTCAGGCGGGTTTTATTTTTGAATAAGCGATTTTATGTATTTATCTGACTCATCCATATTCATAGGACCTAACTTTTTGCATTCCTGGCCGCCGCCGTTAAGCGTTATCTGCTGATCACTTGACGCATTTAACATCACTACCTTTTTTATCAGGGCGGGATTCCACGTCTTGCCAACGTATTGCGTGTCGCATATGCCCCGAAAAAATAGTACGGCCATATCTTCGTTTACGCTGGGCTTCTTAACTGCCATCGACAGAACGCCCTCATCAAGACCGAAAGAACCATGCTGATAGACGTTCATCACTTCTAAAATGGGCTGAGGAATTTCTTCAGCAAAGACGTTAAATGTCATCAGAAGTGAAAGTGCAAAGAGAGTTTTCTTCATGAAAAGGGCCTCTATCGAAGATCCATGCAAAATTTCTGCTGCCATTTTGCTGCCAATGACTGCCGAGACAACAAAAAAGCCACCCTTGCGAGGTGGCTTAACTAGCTGATTTAACAGCTAAAATTTGGTGGCCCCTGCTGGACTTGAACCAGCGACCAAGCGATTATGAGTCGCCTGCTCTAACCACTGAGCTAAGGGGCCTGTGGAGCGGGATTATAAAGGAACTTGGCGGGGCAATCCAGCAATCGCTAACCGGTTGGCGCTTTTTGCAGCAATTCAATCGATTGAAATATCTTCATTTCTTCTCTTGTCAATGATGCTACAAGATGCGTCGCAAAAGAGTACCTGTTACAGGCCTTGTTGATAATAATGAGCCACAATAAGCGGGTACTCATGAACTACAGGAGAGCAGGGATGAGTGAACACACCATTACCGATATTATTGCGCCCGGCCTGCGGGTGGTCTTCTGCGGCATCAATCCAGGTAAATCTTCGGCTCATACCGGTTATCACTTTGCTTATCCCGGTAACCGTTTCTGGAAAACGCTCTGGCTGGCCGGTTTTACCGAGCGTCAGTTAAAACCGGAAGAAGAGCTTAAGCTGCTGGATACCCGCTGCGGTATTACCATGCTGGTAGAAAGGCCAACTAAAGAGGCCAGCGAGCTTTCGTCGGAAGAGCTGCGGGAAGGCGGCAAATCATTGATTGAGAAAATTCAGCACTATCAGCCTGCCGCGCTGGCGGTACTGGGCAAGGAGGCGTTTAAAAAGGCGTTCCGCCAAAGCAAGGTAGAGTGGGGCAGGCAGGAGATCACCGTGGGTGAAACAGAAATATGGGTACTACCGAATCCCAGCGGGCTTAATCGTGCAACCCAGGAGAAACTCACGGAAGCCTATAAGGATCTGGAGCAAGCGCTGGCAGTACGTGGGCAGTAATTATATGCTGACAGGTACAGGGCGTCAGGCACACTGTCAGCTCTGTTTAAACGCGTTGGTTTACCCGCTGGCTGCAATGCCGCCCAATAAAAAAGGCCTCCCGTTGGGAAGCCTTTTTTGCCATCAGCGTGCTTAGTCGTCCAGGAAGCTACGCAGCACTTCAGAACGGCTTGGATGACGCAGCTTACGCAGCGCTTTCGCCTCAATCTGACGAATACGCTCACGGGTAACGTCAAACTGTTTACCCACTTCTTCCAGCGTGTGGTCAGTGTTCATATCGATACCGAAACGCATACGCAGCACCTTCGCTTCACGCGCGGTCAGGCCAGCCAGAACGTCATGCGTTGCTGAACGCAGGCTTTCTGAGGTGGCGGAGTCCAGCGGCAGCTCCAGCGTGGTATCTTCGATAAAATCACCCAGATGCGAATCTTCATCATCACCAATCGGCGTCTCCATAGAGATCGGCTCTTTAGCGATTTTCAGCACCTTACGGATTTTATCTTCCGGCATCAGCATACGCTCGGCCAGCTCTTCCGGCGTCGGTTCGCGGCCCATCTCCTGCAGCATCTGGCGAGAAATACGGTTGAGCTTGTTAATGGTCTCAATCATATGCACCGGAATACGGATGGTGCGCGCCTGATCCGCGATAGAGCGGGTAATTGCCTGACGGATCCACCAGGTGGCGTAAGTTGAGAACTTATAGCCACGGCGATATTCAAACTTATCTACTGCTTTCATCAGGCCGATGTTGCCTTCCTGAATCAGATCCAGGAACTGCAGGCCACGGTTGGTATATTTTTTAGCGATGGAGATAACCAGACGCAGGTTAGCCTCGACCATCTCTTTCTTCGCACGACGCGCTTTCGCTTCGCCGATCGACATACGACGGTTGATATCTTTCACCTGCTCAATCGTCAGGCCGGTCTCTTCCTCAATCTGCATCAGCTTTTGCATGCTGCGCTGCACATCGTCTTCAACGTCGCGCAGTTTTTCAGACCAGGGTTTGTTCATCGCCAGCGCCGCCTGGAACCAGGTTGGGCTGGTTTCATTACCGGTAAACAGCGTAATGAAGTTTTTCTTCGGCATTTTGCACAGTTCAACACACAGCTTCATGATGATGCGCTCTTGCGTACGCACGCGCTCCATCATTTCACGCATGTTGTTGACCAGATAGTCAAACTGCTTCGGCACCAGACGGAACTGTTTAAAGACTTCTGACAGCTTCTGGATCTCTTCAACCGCATCCGCGTGGCTGCGACCTTTCGCTTTGATGGTCAGACGCGTCGCTTCATACTGATCGCGTAGCTCGATGAATTTTTCACGCGCCAGTTCAGGATCGATGCTGTTGTCATCATCGCTGCTGTCGCTGTCATCATCATCTTCATCTTCGTCATCTTCATCGGCGCGCTCTTCTTCAGACAGCTCAGAGCCAACATGCGTCGCGGTAGGCGCCAGATCTTCTTCTGCGTTAGGATCGACAAAGCCAGTGATCAGGTCGGAGAGGCGTGATTCTCCCGCTTCGACGCGATCGTACTGTTCCAGCAAATAGGTGATCGCTTCCGGATATTCAGCTACGGAACACTGCACCTGGTTGATACCGTCTTCAATACGTTTGGCGATGTCAATTTCGCCTTCACGCGTCAGAAGTTCTACGGTACCCATTTCACGCATATACATGCGGACAGGATCGGTGGTGCGTCCGATTTCAGATTCTACGCTGGATAACACTTGAGCTGCCGCTTCAGCCGCATCTTCGTCCGTGTCGGCGCTGTTTTCGTTCAGCATCAGATCATCGGCATCAGGCGCTTCTTCTACCACCTGGATGCCCATGTCGTTGATCATCTGGATGATGTCTTCGATCTGATCGGAGTCGACGATATCTTCCGGCAGATGGTCATTGACCTCGGCATAGGTCAGATAGCCTTGCTCCTTACCACGGGTGACAAGTAGCTTAAGCTGTGACTGCGGGTTTTGCTCCATAAGACGGTATCCACACTTCTGTTAATTTGATTGGTGTCGGGTCGGCTATAAGAGCCAACAATAACAGTGAGGGCGTTTGGATTATTGCCGCTGCCCTCGTAGCGGCTGTCAGGGTCTGCCTGAGTATAAATCGGCACTTAAGCCGCTGAATTTACTGTTGAGACTGTCATGCTTGTCCTTTTGCATTCCGACCTGATTAATACATTCTCGCCGCATCGGGCAGAATGAAATGCGTCGGCTGCACCAGCACGTCTCTTAATACTGGCGCGATCGCTTAACTATTTTTTTGCCAGCGCCTGGCTTAATGAGCGAACTTCTTCTCGCTCCTCAGGGCTAAGGCCATGCGTTCTGGAGCGCGCGATCAGGATTTCCAGACGCTGCTCCAGCGCAGAGTCATACATTTTTGCCAGGGAATCCTGGAACATTGCCTCTACTTCTTCATCAACGATCATGTGGTTCCATGTCGCCAGAGTTTCAAGGTGCTGGCTAAAATTTGTTCCGCGATATAACTCTAGTAGCTGGCCAGTGGTCAGGCCAGGATTTGCCATGCAACTCTTTACCAGCTCCATAAAAAGCGATAATCCCGGCATATTGAGCTGTTCCAGCCCCTGCAGCGAGGGAACCATCGCCGCCAGCCTGGGATTCTGTACCAGCAACCCCACAAGTATACGCATAGTTGTGCGTTTTAGCTGTGGAGCCGCAGGCTGGGCGCTGCTTTCGGCCTGTTTAGGCAGCAGCTTTTCCAGCTGGCTGTCATCCAGAATGCCGAGCATGTTACCCAACTCCTGTCGCAGATAAATCCGCAGCGTTTCGCCCGGGATCTGACCAATCAATGGCAGCGCCAGAGTGCTTAAACGCGTCCGACCGTCGCGGGTGCTCAAATCGACCTGCGGCAGCAACGTATCGAACAGGAAGCTGGAGAGCGGCATGGCCTGCTCCATCCGCGCTTCAAACGCCGCTTTGCCCTCTTTACGTATCAGCGTATCGGGATCTTCACCGTCAGGCAGAAACATAAAGCGTAGCTGACGCCCGTCATTCATGTAAGGCAGCGCGGTTTCTAATGCGCGCCAGGCCGCTTCACGACCAGCTCGATCGCCGTCATAGCAACAAACCACGGTATCGGTACTGCGAAACAGCAGCTGGATATGGTCCGCGGTTGTTGAGGTGCCTAATGAGGCAACGGCATAGTCAATGCCAAACTGCGCCAGCGCCACCACATCCATATAGCCTTCGACAACCAACAGCTTTGCCGGTTCAGGATGCTGTCTTTGCGCTTCATACAGGCCATACAGCTGGCGGCCCTTATGAAAAATATCGGTTTCCGGCGAGTTCAGATACTTTGGCGTGCCGTCACCTAACACACGTCCGCCGAAACCGATAACGCGGCCACGTTTATCGCGGATGGGAAACATCACGCGATCGCGGAAGCGATCGTAGCTGCGACCCTGATCGTTAGTGACCAGCATGCCTGCATCCGTCAACGACTGACGATCGTCAGGATTGCGGCCAAAGCGCTTCAGGGCATTATCCCAGCCGGGCGGTGCGAAACCGATAGCAAAATGCGCAATAACCTCATCGCTTAATCCGCGCTGATTGAGATACGTGCGTGCTGCGACTGCCTGTGGCTGAGTTAGCGCCTGTTGGTAGAATTCGGCCAGACCCGTCATGAGCTGATATAAACTTTGGCGCTGATGACGTTCCAGCTGACTGGGACCGCTGCCCGCTTCATAGGGCACTTCCAGTCCATGTTGCGTCGCCAACTCTTCAATGCTTTCGACAAATTCCAGACGATCGTAATTCATCAGGAAATCGATAGCGTTGCCGTGGGCGCCACAGCCAAAGCAGTGATAAAATTGTTTCTCACCGTTTACGGTGAAAGAAGGGGTTTTTTCGTTATGGAAAGGACAGCACGCATGGAAATTCTTACCCTGTTTTTTCAACTTAACGCGGGCATCAATAAGATCCACAATGTCCGTGCGGGCAAGTAAGTCATTAATAAAAACGCGTGGAATTCGTCCGGCCATAAGCCCCGTTTTCTTCGCTCATAAACGAAAATAAGCCGCGCTTCCTTCCGGAAAGCACGGCCTCTAACTTGACTCTGTCTGCGTTTAACACGCGGTGGAAGCGCGAAGCCTCCGAAGGAAATTAGTACAGACGAGTGCGGCGTGCGTTTTCGCGAGCCAGTTTCTTGGCATGACGCTTAACAGCAGACGCTTTAGCGCGCTTACGTTCAGTAGTCGGTTTTTCATAAAACTCACGACGACGAACTTCAGCCAGAACGCCTGCTTTCTCGCAGGAACGCTTGAAGCGACGCAGTGCTACGTCGAACGGCTCGTTTTCACGTACTTTAATTACCGGCATGTAACTCTCACCTCGATAAATTCGGTCTTTTGCTGACGTCAGCGTCAGCTCATTTCAAAATGGTGCGGAATTTTACAACAATCGCGGCTGCGTTGTAAAGCAACATTGCGCTTTTCAAACCAACAGAGCCCCAGGCGGCTGCCGGTTTTTTGCAGGCGAAGGAGTATACCGTATAGCACAGAGCTGCGTTTACTCTTTTTTGATTTCCTGCTCATAAAACCGGCGCTCGTTCCAGAAAATCGCCCCGGAGTGCTGGCTGGCTATGGTACACTGCGCGCCGCAACTGAGAGGTAAAGCAACCATGCGCGTTCTGGGTATTGAAACATCCTGTGATGAAACCGGTATTGCCATTTATGACGATGAAGCCGGTTTGCTCGCTAATCAACTCTATAGTCAGGTGAAAGTCCATGCCGATTATGGCGGGGTGGTGCCGGAACTGGCTTCGCGCGATCATGTGCGTAAAACGGTGCCGTTAATTCAGGCAGCGCTGAAAGAGGCCGGTCTGCAGGGCAAAGATATAGATGCGGTAGCCTATACCGCCGGGCCAGGTCTGGTGGGGGCTCTGTTAGTGGGCGCAACGATTGGCCGCTCGCTGGCGTTCGCCTGGCAGGTGCCTGCCGTGCCGGTACACCATATGGAAGGGCATCTGCTTGCGCCGATGCTGGAAGATAATCCGCCAGAGTTTCCTTTTGTTGCGCTGCTGGTTTCAGGCGGCCATACGCAGCTGATCGGCGTAACCGGCATTGGTGAATACACGCTATTGGGCGAATCGATTGATGATGCCGCCGGTGAGGCGTTTGATAAAACCGCGAAGCTGCTTGGTCTGGATTATCCCGGCGGCCCGATGCTGTCGCGTATGGCGCAGCAGGGCATTGCTGGCCGCTTCACCTTCCCGCGTCCCATGACCGATCGCCCCGGGCTGGATTTTAGCTTTTCAGGTTTAAAAACCTTTGCAGCGAACACCATCCGTGAAAACAGCAATGATGCGCAGACGCAGGCTGATATTGCGCGCGCTTTTGAGGATGCGGTGGTTGATACGCTGGCGATTAAATGCAAGCGGGCCCTGGATCAAACCGGATTTAAGCGTCTGGTCATGGCTGGCGGCGTCAGTGCTAACCGTACGCTGCGTGCGAAGCTGGCTGAAGTGATGCAGGCGCGTGGCGGCGAAGTGTTTTATGCGCGACCTGAGTTTTGTACCGATAACGGGGCGATGATCGCCTATGCCGGTATGGTGCGTTTAAAAGGGGGAACGCGCGGAGAGCTTGGCGTTAGCGTGCGCCCTCGCTGGCCGCTGGCTGAGCTGCCGGCCATTGCCTGAGAAGAGTGTTTCTGTCACGACGGAGTCATTTTGATCTAGAGGGCTGGCTGATTCAGGAAAGTAAGCGTTTATTAGTGCTGGTTCGATTACCGGAGCGTATAAGTCGCTCCGGTTAACAAGGCCATTTTCTCATAACGTTGCTTAGTAATATCAGACGAGTGACCATTCGTATCGCTTGATTTAATCAGTTGTCGGCGTCAGTCCGATTAATTTCTGTTCTAACCATCTTTTTAAAGGATGGAATATATAACCGTATCGGCCTCGTATATAGTGGTAATAAACGAGGCCGTGTAAAAAATACCAATACGTTGGCTTTAAGGTTTGCCGATGCCTACCATGTAGCCAGGATGTGTCAGTTCGACGCCAAACAATTTAGCTATTGGGTTTAGAAATTGATAAACTGCGTTTTTAACGTTATCTAAAACTTGTTGCCATTCAGGTACTGCATTATGTAATTCTCCATCTTCGCCCAAGTAAAGACCGCCGCTGACATGGTTGATTTCACGTATAGTAAGATTTCTCATTTTAAGTCCCTTATAAAATGGTAGTGAATTGCTTATAAAGCAAGGTTACTTTATACAATGAACGGTAGAACAGGGATGCGACGTAGCGCGCTCACGTTGCTCGATTTTGCCATTGTATAATCCTACTTTAAAACGAAAATAAATTAAACGTCAATCTAATAGCCTGATCTTATGAGAAATAACTAGTTTCCTTTGTGTTTTTTATCCTTTTCCAGTTACCGGTTGAAGCTGATTAATAAAATTCAGAAGATATTTTATACGTTAATTGATCGTGGCCTGGTGCAGATTTCCGGCCAACTTATCTGCCAACTGAAATGACATATGCCAGAAGGTAAAATTAACTTCGTGATTTATGCTTTCTCTTCCAGATGTTCGTCTTTTGCCCACGCCACAGCTGCTGAATATTAGTGGCGTTGGGATTTCCTGAGCCGTTATGTCGCGGAGCGGGAAGGCCAGCGAGTCGGCAAACCAATATAAGAGACGCTCCGTCCAGCATACGGATTAATTGCCGAGCACTTTACCCAAGATGCCACCGATCACCGGAATTCTACTGAGTACATTTTCAATGCCGTTGCCAATTTGTTTTCCCAGGTTTTTACCCACATTACCACCGAGTTCAGGAAAGTATTCTTTAAAATTAAGCTTACCGATAATCGGTAACTGCACCGGTAGTTCCGGTAAAAAGGAGTAGATCGCCTCGCCAATAAAGTTGCCAATCGAACCGCCGATTTGAGAAATATAGCCTGCACCGCTTATCGCACTATATTCAACTTGCGTTAACTCTCTCATTAGTTAATCCTTTAATATTTTGCAGAGTATTTTCCCACGAGTGGAAGCAATAAATTGCCACGTGATGTTATAAAAAATTGATGAATAGCACAATGGTGGTTAACCCCGAGCACGAAGGGAAATAACATGCCTGGCTTCCGGGATGAATATTGCTTGCTGCATGCGAGATTTTTCCTTTCACCGGTTAGATGTTAACAATCATAGAAAAAGCGTTGTTGTCTTTTTGGTTAAAGATAAAATGATGAATATGAAAGTAATAAAATCATCAGGAGAATGACGTAACGTGGCAGCATTTAATTTATTAAACTGGGATCTCACTTGAAACAGGAATAATTAACCTCCTAATAATTAATTTATTAAGAACGTTTTTTATTTTTCCATATTTTCTTCTCCTGTCCACGCCATAACCGTTGGATATTATCGTGATGACGTAACAGGATCAGGCAGGAAAGCATGGCGACCGGGAAGGTAAACTGGGGTTTAAACCACCAGACATAGAAAGGTGCGATAAGCGCGCTGACTATCGCGCCTAATGAAGAGTAGCCGCTCAGCAACACGGTGAGCAGCCAGGTGCCGGTCATCAAACCGGTCAAATCCCAGCCGATGGGCGCAATAGCGCCAAAGGCAGTGGCGACGCCTTTACCGCCGCGAAAACGGAAAAACACCGGATAGATATGCCCAAGGCAGGCGGCAATGGCGGTCAGGCCAAGATAGATAGGCGAAATGCCCAGCGCCCAGGCAAGCCAGACGGGCAACATGCCTTTAAGAACGTCGAAAACCAGTACGGTTGCCGCAGCGCCTTTACCGCCTATCCTCAGCACATTTGTGGCACCAGGATTACCGGAGCCGTTATGGCGTGGATCGGGCAGGCCCGCGAGGCGACAAACTAAAATAGCGCTGGAAATGGAGCCGCACAGATACGCGAAAATAATCATACCAAGCGCGATTGCACTCATAACACCGTTCCGTTTCGTAAGGGTCGTTTTATTCTCATCATCTGTGGATAATACGCATAATTCGCCGGAAGTGGTATCCGGTTAACGCAAAAACAGAGAGTGCCCTCATGGATATCGTATTTATTGAACAGCTGTCGGTGATTACCACGATTGGCGTTTATGACTGGGAACAGACCATCCAGCAGAAGCTGGTTTTCGATGTCGAGCTGGCCTGGGATAACCGCAAAGCGGCAGCCAGTGATGATGTTAATGATTGTCTGAGCTATGCGGATGTGGCTACGGCAATTATCGAGCATGTCGGGCAGGGACGTTTTGCGCTGGTGGAAAGGGTGGCAGAAGAAGTCGCCACGCTGCTGATGGCCCGCTTTGCTTCGCCGTGGGTGCGCATTAAGCTCAGCAAGCCTGGTGCCGTAGCGCAGGCGGCTCAGGTTGGCGTGATCATCGAGCGCGGAACGCGTCAGCACCAGCGGGGACAATTCTGAAATAGATCCAATGTGATTGCTATCACAATGAAACCGAACCACATTATGGCTGTCAAAAACGCGGCGTTACGCTGAGTTGGCGCATTTTCTGGCGGCTACGTTCCCGACGTCCGCTTTTTTAATGGTTTAAACATTAGGGTAGAGGACATTTGATGGCAGATATTCATCAGCTTTGGGTGGCTGCAATCCTTGGCATTGTTGAAGGATTGACGGAGTTTCTCCCAGTTTCATCCACGGGACATATGATCATTGTTGGGCATCTGCTGGGCTTTGAGGGAGATAAAGCAGAAACGTTTGAAGTGGTGATTCAGCTTGGCTCTATTCTCGCCGTGGTCTTTATGTTCTGGCGTCGGCTGTTCGGCTTAATCGGAATCCATTTCGGCGAAGTTAAGCATGAAGGCGTGGGAACCGGGCATCTCACTTTGATCCACATCCTGCTGGGTATGATTCCGGCGGTTGCTGTCGGCCTGATCTTTCACGATCAAATCAAAACGCTGTTTAACCCTATCAACGTAATGTATGCGTTAATCGTCGGCGGCGTGCTGCTGCTGGTGGCGGAGTTCTTTAAGCCAAAACAGCCAAAAGCGCCGGGTATCGATGATATTACCTATCTGCAGGCATTTATGATTGGCTGCTTTCAATGTCTTGCTCTCTGGCCTGGCTTTTCCCGTTCGGGCGCGACCATTTCCGGTGGGATGCTGATGGGCGTAAGTCGCTATGCGGCTTCTGAATTCTCTTTTATCCTGGCCGTACCGATGATGATGGGCGCCACCGTGCTGGATCTCTATAAAAGCAGAGGGTTCCTGACGATGGATGATCTGCCGATGTTTGCGGTGGGGTTTGTCACCGCCTTTATCGTGGCGTTGATCGCCATCAAACTGTTCCTGCATCTCATCAAACGTATCTCTTTCGTGCCTTTCGCCATCTACCGTTTTATCGTAGCGGCAGCTGTTTATATGGTGTTTGTATAACGCCATCACTAGCACGAAAAAAAGGAGGCGCCTGCGCCTCCTTTTTTATTGCTTAAGCCGGGTGGGCCTGATCCATTTGCCACTGCTGCAGCGCTGCAATGCGACGGCGAGTCAGCTCTTCACGAACCTGCACGCCTTTGAAACCGGACTCTACCACAGCTTTAGTGGGAACAGCCTGTACGATGCGAAACGCCTGATTCAGATACTCTCCCTGCGGATAGGGATTGCTTTCCCATCCGGCACGGCCACGCGCATCCGCCTCGCTGGTTTGCGCCAGCTGGTTAATGCGCTGCGGTTTACGCCAGGCGTCCATGCGATCGAACAGGGCCACCAGCCGCTCCGCCGTCTGGTTTTCAATGGTATGTACTACATCATGAAACTCCGCCACCAGCACGGCCAGATCGCGGATATGATTTGGCACGCGCAAACGACGGCAAATATTCTCTACCAGCGGCACGCCAGCAGGACCGTGGCCCGGATGGCTGGGCCATTTTTCCGGCGGCGTCAGGCCCTTCCCGACATCATGACAAAGCGTGGAAAAACGCACATCCACTTCTGGCGTCAGCTGAGCCGCGATAGCGACAGTCATCAGCGTATGAATGCCGGTATCGATTTCCGGATGCCATTTGGCCGGCGCGGGTACGCCGAAAAGATTGTCGATTTCCGGGAACAAAACCGCCAGCGCGCCGCAGTCACGAAGCACCTGAAAGTAGACGTGCGGATTGGGCGTGGATAACGCATTTTCTGTCTCTTTCCAGACACGCTCGGCGGTCAGGTGGGCCAGCTCGCCGCTGGCGGCCATCGCCCGCATCAACGCCATGGTTTCATCGGCAATGCGAAAGCTTAAGTGTGCGTAGCGGGCGGCGAAGCGCGCTACGCGCAGCACGCGTAGCGGATCTTCAATAAAGGCAGCGGAGACGTGGCGCAGCAGGCGTTTCTCCAGATCTAACCGGCCCTGGTAAGGGTCGATATAATTGCCAGCCTCATCCTGTGCGATCGCATTAATGGTCAGATCGCGCCGTTGCAGATCCTGCTCCAGCGTCACGTCCGGCGCAAACCAGGTGACAAAACCGGTATAGCCGCTGCCCGATTTACGTTCGGTGCGAGCTAAAGCATATTCTTCGCGGCTTGCCGGATGCAAAAAGACCGGAAAATCGCGCCCGACCTGTTGGTAACCCTGCTCCAGCATCATGTCAGGCGTGGCGCCTACTACTACCCAATCTTTGTCTTTGACCGGCAGCTTCAGCAAACCATCACGAACCGCGCCACCGACAAGGTATGTTTTCACTACGGGGTTTCTCCAGAGTTCAGAAAATTAATTATCAGGCGTGCCGGTATCAACCATTCAGACCGGCAAAAAGAGATGTCCAGCAGGAATATTCTGGCACAACAATAGCAGAATTACGGACACGACAGCAGCAGGGCGCGTTATTCACCCTGCTGCGGTTATGGCTGGCAAAAGAAAGCGCGGCGGCTTGCTAGTTCATCCAGCGATTATTTTGTTTGCGACGTGGGATCATATGCGGCAACAGCAGACCCAGCAGCAGGCCTACGCCCGCTACGCCACCGCCATACATAAACCACTGCATAATGATGGTGCGCTGTTTGTCATCAAGCTGCACGTTGGCGGCGTTAACCTTTTTCTGCGCCACGATCAGCTGGTTGCGCAGCTGCTGATTTTCTTCCTTCAGACCGTTAATTACGGTATCGCTGGCCGCTACTTTTTTTTGCATATCCGCCGTGCGCTGGTTCCAGCTTCCGTCGATGTTAGCCAGCTTATCGGTAAGATCTTTTACCTGTTGTTCCAGCTGCGGCACGCGCGTACGCAGGCTGGGTTCGATGCTTAGCTGCGCCAGCGGGATCCAGTTGGTTTTACCCTCTGCGTCGCGAATCTGGCCATACTGAGTCGCGTTATTGGTTTGCAGTAGAGTGACCTGCTCACCCGCGTTGAGTTTGCCAACCAGGCGATATTGATCGCCCGGACCGCTACGAACCCAGGTCGATAATTCATCAGAAATATACCGTTTTTCTTCGGCGTGGGCGGGAGCTGTAACGCTGAAAGCCAGCAAAGTCAGGCCAATAAAGTGTGATTTTTTCATTCGATGTCGTTTTTTCATCTGTTCCGGAAAAATTTTAGGGCACAGTCTGGATAGGCTGCGCAAAAATCTGAATGAGAACTATCCTGGTCTCAGACTGATGCGGCCAGGCTCGCGAAAGCATAATAAAGCAGAGACAGCAGCAGGTTATCTGCATTACTCTTCGGTTTATACCTGATATCTGTGCCAGTGAAAGATTGAATGAAAAATTATGACCATTGAAATCGAGTTAAAGTTCATTGCCACGCCGCAGGCGGCGGATCGCCTGGGTAGCCAGCTGGCTGCCTGGCCTCACCAATACAGTGCCCCGTTGGCCTTGACCAACATCTATTATGAAACGCCGGATAACCAGTTAAGGCGCTGGGATATGGGCCTGCGCATCCGCGGCATCGGCGAAAAATATGAAATGACGCTGAAAGCGGCTGGAAAGACAATCGGCGGTCTGCATCAGCGCCCGGAATACAACGTTGAGCTAACCCAACCCGAACTGGATATCGCACGTCTTCCGGCAGAGATCTGGCCCGAAGAGTGCGATCTCAGTGCCTTGCAGCAGCAACTTAAACCGTTGTTTACCACCCATTTCAACCGCGAACGTTGGCTGGTTACCTATGGAAACAGCCAAATTGAGGTCGCTCTCGATCGCGGCGAGGTGAGCGCAGGTGACCTCAGCGAACCGTTACAAGAGATCGAACTGGAGCTGAAACAGGGCGATCTGGCTGATGTGCTGGCGCTGGCCGCTGAGCTGGGTAAGGCTGAAGGGTTACGGCTCGGCAGCCTGAGCAAAGCGGCGCGCGGCTACTGGCTGGCGCAGGGGAAACCGCAGCAGCCAGTGCGCTCGCTGCCGATCCTGCAGGTGAAACCCAAAGCCACGGTTGAAGAGGGCATGCAGGCAGCATTAACGTTGGCGCTAAAGCAATGGCAGTATCATGAGGAGCTATGGCTGCGCGATGAGCCAGCGGCGCGTGATGCGATTCTGGAAGCGCTGGAAACTGTCCGCCAGGCCTTGTCGCTATTCGGCGCGCTGGTGCCGCGTAAGGCCAGCAATGCGCTGCGTCAAAAACTGACCAGTCTGATTGAAACGCTGGAAAATGAGCAGCCAACAGCGCAAGCCTTTTGTTACCGCCCGCAATGGCTGGATGCCCAATTGACTTTTTCCGGCTGGTTGATTAACGCCGGCTGGCGTCCCTTTATTGAGCCGAAAAACGCCGCGCGCCTTCAGGGTTCTTTTAAGCGCTTCGCTGATATTATGCTGGGACGCGTGACAGCCGATCTGAAAGAAACCTTCATCACGATCCGCCAGCATAACGAGTATCTGGATAAACTGGCGCGTCTGTCGCGCCAGATGCTGGCCGTTCGCCTGCTGGCAGGGGCTTACCCGCAGCATGAGGTAGAAAACTGGCTACAGCCCTGGCAACAGCTGGCGCAGGCGATTCATGCAGATCGCTATCACGAACTGGATATGCTGTGCCGCCAGGCGCTGAGACAGCCCGCATTTTGGCTTAACGGCAACGTCTGATTATTTTCAGGGAGAAGCTATGCTGCCAACCTTAACCGGACCGCTGCCCGAGCTGCTGCAGCAACAGGCAGAGAAAACGGCGGAGCGGCTGGAACGCCCGCTGACCTCACTCACTTTGCAACAGCAGGCGGTGCTGGCCTTCAGCGATTTTATCGTGGATAGCCTGCAACAGCATCCGGAGTGGTGGCAGCAGCTAACGCAGCAGCCCCCGCAGCCGGATGAATGGCAACACTATGCCGACTGGCTCAATGAGCAGTTGCAAACGGTAACGGATGAAGCAGCGCTAATGCGCCAGCTACGTCTGTTCCGACGCTGGATGATGGTCCGTATCGCCTGGATGCAGACCACGGGGGAAAGCGCTACGGAAGCCACGCTTCAACAGTTAAGCGTACTGGCTGAAACGCTGATTGTTGCCGCGCGAGACTGGCTGTGGCAGGCCTGCTGCAAAGATTTCGGCACCCCATGCAACGCGGCGGGTGAACCGCAGCCGCTGCTGATTTTGGGCATGGGGAAATTGGGCGGCGGCGAGCTGAATTTCTCTTCCGATATCGATCTGATTTTTGTCTGGCCGGAAAATGGATCGACCCGTGGCGGACGGCGTGAGCTGGACAACGCACAATTTTTTACCCGTCTGGGCCAGCGCTTAATTAAAGTGCTCGATCAGCCCACGGCGGATGGCTTTGTTTATCGGGTCGATATGCGGCTGCGGCCTTTCGGCGACAGTGGACCGCTGGTGCTTAGCTTCGCGGCGCTGGAGGATTATTACCAGGAACAGGGACGCGACTGGGAACGTTATGCGATGGTGAAGGCGCGGCTGATGGGCAACAGTGAGGATCGCTGGAGCCAGGAGCTGCAGCAGATGCTGCGGCCTTTTATCTATCGCCGCTACATCGATTTCAGCGTTATTCAGTCGTTGCGTAATATGAAAGGCATGATTGCCCGTGAAGTGCGTCGACGCGGCCTGAAAGACAATATCAAACTGGGAGCCGGTGGAATTCGGGAAAGCGAGTTTATCGTACAGGTATTCCAGCTGATTCGCGGCGGACGTGAGCGCACGCTTCAACAACGTTCGCTACTGCCAACGCTTTGCGCCATTGAAGAACTGCATCTATTGACGCAGCCGCAGGTTAGCGCGCTACGTGAAGCCTATCTGTTTTTACGCCGCTTAGAGAACCTGTTACAGAGCATCGCCGATGAGCAAACGCAAACGCTGCCGACAGATGCGTTAAATCAGGCGCGGCTTGCCTGGGCAATGGGCTTTGAATCCTGGACGGCGTTGCATCAGGCGCTGGAAGAGCAGATGGCGCAGGTGCGGCTTATTTTTAATGAGCTGATCGGTGAGGATACGCCGGACAGTGCGGAAGAAAGTGAAAACCAGGGCATGACCGAGCTTTGGCTTGATAAGCTCGAGCAAAGCGATCTGGAAGCTTTGCTGGCCCATCTTGATGAGCCTGGCCGCCAGCATCTTTCACGCACGCTGAATGCGTTTCGTCAGGATGTGGATAAACGCACTATTGGCCCGCGTGGCCGCCTGGCGCTCGATCAGTTGATGCCGCGTTTGCTGCATGAAGTTTGCGCCCGTGCCGATGCGGATATGACTCTGCAGCGGTTGATTCCATTGCTGCTGGGCGTGGTGACGCGAACCACCTATCTTGAATTGCTGACAGAGTCGCCTGGCGCGCTCAAGCAGCTTATCCGGTTGTGCGCCGCCTCGCCAATGATTGCCAGCAAACTGGCTCGCTATCCGCTTCTGCTGGATGAACTGCTCGATCCCGCCACGCTTTATCAGCCCACCGCAACGGATGCCTATCGTGATGAGCTGCGGCAGTATCTGCTGCGTATCCCGGAAGATGATGAAGAGCAGCAACTGGAAGCGCTGCGTCAGTTTAAACAGGTACAGCATCTGCGTATTGCCGCAGCGGATATAGCAGGAACGCTGCCGGTAATGAAAGTAAGCGATCACCTGACCTGGCTGGCCGAGGCGATTATTCAGGCGGTCGTACAGCAGGCGTGGAATATGATGGAGCAGCGCTACGGACGCCCCTCACATTTACAACAGGGCGATCGCGGCTTCGCCGTGGTTGGTTACGGCAAGCTGGGCGGCTGGGAACTGGGCTACAGCTCCGATCTTGATCTGGTGTTTTTGCATGACTGTCCGGCTGATGCGGTTACCGATGGCGAACGCGCTATTGATGGTCGCCAGTTTTACTTACGTCTGGCGCAGCGGATCATGCATCTTTTCAGTACCCGCACCGCATCCGGAATATTGTATGAAGTGGATGCGCGTCTGCGGCCTTCCGGCTCGGCTGGCATGCTGGTAAGCACGCTGGACGCGTTTGAAGAGTATCAGCGTAACGATGCCTGGACGTGGGAGCATCAGGCGCTGGTCAGGGCCCGAATCGTCTATGGCGAACCGGGACTAAGCCAGCGCTTTGAGACAATCCGCCGGGAAACGCTCTGTTTACCGCGCGATGCCGCAACGTTACAAACCGAAGTACGCGAAATGCGTGAAAAAATGTATGCTCACCTGAGTCATAAGCACAAAGGCCGATGGGACATTAAAGCGGATGAGGGCGGCATTACTGATATTGAATTTATTACGCAATATCTGGTGCTGCGCTATGCGGCGCAGGAGCCTAAGCTGACCGGTTGGTCTGATAATGTACGCATCCTGGAACTGCTGGCGCGGCATAACAAAATAACGCCACAGGAAGCGCAAGCGCTTACCCTGGCTTACGTTACGTTGCGTGATGAGCTGCATCATCTGGCGCTGCAGGAGCAGGCGGGGCACGTCGCGATGGAATCTTTTATGCGCGAGCGGCAGACGGTTCAGGAGAGCTGGCAGCGCTGGCTGCAAACCTTGCCAGCTGAGCGCTGAAAGAGGCGCCACTGGCGGCGCAGCGTTTTAACCGAGCTGTGTTATTATCGCGCGCAATATTTTTACTGCAGTCTGGAGTCTCTGTAATGAAAGTGACACTGCCCGAATTTAACCGTGCAGAAGTGCTGGTCGTCGGCGATGTGATGCTGGATCGCTACTGGTATGGTCCTACCAGCCGTATTTCACCGGAAGCGCCGGTGCCGGTAGTGAAAGTGGACAACGTCGAAGAGCGTCCTGGCGGGGCGGCTAACGTAGCGATGAACATCGCCGCGCTGGGTGCGTCGTCGCGTCTTATCGGCCTGACGGGCATTGATGATGCCGCCCGTGCTCTGGGCGTCAGCCTGCAAAACGTCAATGTAAAATGCGATTTTGTGGCGCTGCCAACGCATCCTACTATTACCAAACTGCGTGTTCTTTCCCGGAACCAGCAGCTAATTCGCCTTGATTTTGAAGAGGGATTTGCCGATATCGATCCTGAGCCGCTTCATCAGCGTATTGCTGCGGCGCTGCCACGTTCCGGGGCGCTGGTGCTCTCCGATTACGCTAAAGGGGCGCTGGCCAGCGTGCAGCAGATGATCCAGCTGGCGCGTGCGGCAAACGTGCCGGTGCTGGTGGATCCCAAAGGCACCGATTTTGAACGCTACCGTGGCGCGACGCTGCTGACGCCGAACCTCTCTGAGTTCGAAGCCGTGGTGGGTAAATGTCAGAATGAGGCGCAGATTGTTGAGCGCGGCATGCAGCTGGTGGCGGACTATGAGCTGTCGGCGCTACTGGTAACCCGCTCTGAAAACGGCATGACGCTGTTACAGCCGGGCAAAGCCCCGCTGCATTTACCAACGCAGGCGCAGGAAGTTTATGATGTGACCGGCGCAGGCGATACCGTGATTGGCGTGCTGGCCGCCTCGCTGGCGTCAGGTGACGATCTTGAGGCCGCCTGTTTCCTGGCTAACGCTGCGGCTGGTGTGGTGGTAGGCAAATTGGGTACCTCAACCGTATCGCCCGTTGAGCTGGAAAACGCCATTCATGCACGTCCGGAAAGCGGCTTCGGTATTATGAATGAAGCCCAGCTCAGAGAAGCGGTTGCGTTGGCTCGTCAGCGCGGTGAAAAAGTGGTTATGACCAACGGCGTATTTGACATTCTGCATGCCGGTCACGTCTCCTATTTATCAAATGCGCGTAAGCTGGGCGATCGGCTGATTGTGGCGGTTAACAGCGATGCGTCGACCCGACGCCTGAAAGGCGACAGCCGCCCGGTCAATCCGCTGGAAAATCGCATGATTGTGCTGGGAGCACTGGAGTCGGTCGACTGGGTAGTCTCTTTTGAAGAGGATACGCCGCAACGGCTGATTGCGGGCATTCTGCCCGATCTGCTGGTGAAAGGCGGCGACTATAAGCCAGAAGAGATCGCCGGTAGCGAAGAGGTTTGGGCTAACGGAGGCGAAGTACGCGTGCTGAACTTTGAGGACGGTATTTCAACTACCAATATCATTAAGCGGATTCGTTCCTGAACACGGGCAACAAACAGAACGGCAGGCTAAGAAAGTTTAACCTGCCGGGCTTATTAGCTTTTCGGATCTTCCGTTTTAACCACATCCTCTGACACAGGCGTTGCGGCGGTTGATGTCGGTGTTGCTGCAGGCGTTGCAGCTGATGCCGGCGTTGCAGCAGGGGAAGTTGGCGGCGCAGTAACGGTATTTGTCTGCGTTGCCGGTGTGGAGAACGTATTAGCTGCCGTTGACGGTGTGGCCTGTGCAGGCGTGACCGAAGCGCTGGACGTGGCTGGCGTTGAAGCATTCCCGCTCTGGCTTTCCAGCGCAGCCAGGCGCTGCTCCAGCACCGCCAGCTTTTCACGGGTACGTAGCAGTACCTGCGTCTGCACATCAAACTCTTCGCGGTTTACCAGATCCATACGCGTCAGCTGCGCCTGCAGGACCTGGCGGATTTTCTTCTCAACGTCATCGCCAAATTCGCGAATACCTTTCGGCATTGCTTCATGTACCTGACGAGCAAGTTGTTCAATTTTTTTCGGGTCAATCATGGCCGTTTCCTGGTCGCAACAAAGTTAACTTAAGTGTAATCCCTGTCTGGAAAAGGATAAACCTAAAATGGCATTTGCCTGCACAGCATAAGCATATGCTGCTATTGTGCGTTGCCGGAGAAGATGTTTGGCGCTATAGTAAATTCGCTTATTCTCAGGGCGGGGCGAAATTCCCCACCGGCGGTAAATCAGCATTCGCTGAAAGCCCGCGAGCGCTTCCCGTTTTGCGACGGAAAGGTCAGCAGATCCGGTGTAATTCCGGGGCCGACGGTTAAAGTCCGGATGGGAGAGGATAACGGTTCTGTCGAGCCCAGGCTCGCCGCGCGTTATTTTTATGCACTCCTCAAGCACGCCCTGATTCTGGTAACCACAATATTGATAAGGTTTATTTACCATGAATCAGACGCTACTTTCTGAATTTGGCACGCCGGAACAGCGTGTAGAACGCGCCATCGCCGCTTTGCGCGAAGGGCGCGGTGTAATGGTGCTGGATGACGAAAATCGTGAAAATGAAGCTGACATGATTTTCGCCGCTGAAACCATGACCGTTGAGCAAATGGCTTTAACCATTCGTCACGGCAGCGGCATTGTCTGCCTGTGCATCACTGAGCAGCAACGCCAGCAGCTGGATCTGCCGATGATGGTAGAGAACAATACCAGCTCTTTTGGCACCGGCTTTACCGTTACCATCGAGGCTGCTCAGGGCGTAACCACTGGCGTTTCTGCCCAGGATCGCCTGACCACCATCCGTACCGCTATCGCCGATAATGCCCGTCCCAGCGATTTAAATCGTCCGGGCCATGTCTTCCCTCTGCGCGCGCGCGACGGCGGCGTATTGACCCGTGGCGGTCATACTGAGGCGACGATCGATTTGGTTTCACTGGCAGGGTTTAAACCGGCCGGCGTGCTGTGTGAGCTGACCAACGACGATGGCACCATGGCTCATGCGCCAGAGGCTATTGTCTTCGCCAAACAGCATAATATGCCACTGGTAACGATTGAAGATCTGATCGCTTATCGACGCAATCAGGAAACGCGCCAGGCAAGCTAAAATGCGCTGCTGCTGATAACAATAAAAAAGCCGGGATAATCCCGGCTTTTTTTATCGCTTTGCATAGAAGATATGATTGCCAATGGCTGCCGTTTGCGCGAATGCGCTGCTCCAGGCGGGCGTTACCGTTTGATTATGATAGTAGGTTGCGCCATTAGTCACATCAGAAAGCTCGCCGTTAACAATCTGGTGAGCTATCTGTTGTGCCCGCTGCCAGCTTTTATCTTCTTTGGCTGGATAGCTGAACGCGTTATTTTTTAAGTGAGTCCATGAAAACTGTTTTGGTGCGTAAACAACCGGACAGATTTGCGTAACGTCCCAGTTAGCCCGATTCATCGTTACCGATGCGACGGCGATTTGTCCTTTTAGCGGTTCCCCGCGTGCTTCGTGATATATATTCATAGCCAGACAAAGAATGGCACCCTGAACCAGCATAGTAATTCCGTCATTAAGCAGAGATGACGGGAGTTTACGAAGCGGTAAAAAGTAAAAACAGCAGACAGGTCTTGAAAATCCCCTGTTTGCGATAAGTTATTGATATATAGATGCCTGTATGAATATTTTCAGATAAATAGCATTAGCCAATCCCGCTGCTTTGTAGCAATGTCAGGCTAAAACCCATCACCGTCATGCCGCATAAAACGCCATAGCTTGGGTTACTGTGTGGATCAATATCACGCGCCAGCGGCATGAGTTCATCAACAGAAAGCGCAACCATAATACCGGCCACGGCAGCCATAATTGCCGCAATCAACACCGGTGAAATCGCCGGGCCGAGCAGCAAGAATGCCAGTACGCCGCCAAGAATTTCCGCCATACCGGAAATACAGGCCCAGAAGAGGGCGCGCGCTTTCGAACCGGTGGCGGCATACATGGGACCGGCAACCGCCAGACCTTCCGGAATATTGTGAATGGCTACCGCTAAGGCAATGCCCAGCCCCAGTTCTAAATCACTGCTGGCAGTAACAAAAGTAGCAATCCCCTCAGGGAAGTTATGTAAACTGATCCCCAGCGTCAGTAAAATCGCCGTACGTCGCAGGCTGCGTGGCGGCTGGTTAGGCACCATTAAATCCTGCGGATGCTGATGGGGCAGCAGGCGATCGAGAGCAAAGTAACCGAGCAGGCCCAGCAGAAACATTCCGTAGCCTAATAGCGGCGACATACCTGGCGTATGCAGGGCGGCAGGCAGCATTTCCATCAGAGAAATTAACAACATAATGCCTGCGGCAAATCCCAGCGCAAATGCCAGCATACGGTTGGATGGTTTCTGGCCTATTACGCCTAAAAACGCGCCGACAAAAGTCGCAGCGCCAGCCAAAATAGTCAGAAGTAACGGAACCGACATTACAGACCCTCGAATGATAATAATTCTTATTAAGACTATTTAAATTTAGACAAAAAGCGAGAGGGGATTAGGTAAAGTTTTGTCTGACTGACGCTCAAAAAATTTGAATGTTGATTAAAGGACATCGTTATGGGTGTGCTGAGCATGTTATCCGTACAGATAGAGTAAACCCGAAGAGTAATAAGAGCAGCCGTGGGCTGCCCGTTTCCGTTAATCGATAAAAGCGTGCGGATAGAAACGCGACAGATCCTGCGTGATTAACGCTCGATCCTCACGTACACCAATACCCGCTGCCTGATCGTCCACCAGCCAGCTGCCGATCAACGCGTAGCTGTCGCCAAACTGCGCCAGCGGATGGAACTGCTGCACGATCATGCCTTCTTCGCCATAAGGACCATCAACGCGTGCGATTTCCTGTCCTTTTTCCACAATACGGATATTCGCGCCTTCACGAGAAAACAGCGGCTTCACCACATATTTTTCCATGGCGGGCACATTGTCTTCAGCAAAGTAGGCTGGCAGCAGGTTAGGGTGATTGGGGAACATCTGCCAGAGCATAGGCAGCAGCGCTTTATTCGAAAGAATGCTCTTCCAGGCTGGTTCCAGCCAACGCACGCCAGCATCATTCAGCTTGGTTGAGAAGATCTCGCGCAGCATAAATTCCCACGGATAGAGCTTAAACAGGTTACTGATGACCTGATCGTTGAGATCGGTAAACTGACCCCGCTCGCCCAGCCCAATATCATCAATAAACAAGAATTCGCTCGGCAATCCCGCCTCGCTGGCGCAATCCTGCAGATACTGTACCGTGCCGCGATCTTCAATGCTGTCCCGATAGCAGGTAAAGTGCAGCAGACTAAAACCATGCTGCTGATGCAGTGCGGCGAAACGCGCAATCAATTTTTCCTGCAGGCTGTTGAACTGATCGCTGCCTGCCGGCAAATTGCCCGCTTTCAGCTGATCTTCCAGCCAGAGCCACTGAAAGAAAGCGGCTTCATACAGCGATGTTGGCGTATCGGCATTGTTTTCTAATAGCATGGCGTCGCCGCTGCCGTCCCAGGCCAAATCGAGACGTGAATAGAGCGAAGGCTGCGACGTTTTCCACGAAGTGCGAACAAAATCCCACGTATGTTTAGGAATACGGAATTTAGCCAGCAGCTCTTCGCTGTTAACCACTTTATCCACCACCTGCAAACACATCTGATGCAGTTCAGCGGTGGTTTCTTCCAGATAATCAACCTGCGCCAACGTAAACTGGTAATAAGCATCCTCGCACCAGTACGGCTCGTCATACATGGTATGAAAACCAAAGCCGTATTCGGTGGCGCGGGCGCGCCAGTCAGGACGTTCGGCAATAGCAATACGTTTCATAGGGCGCGTTAGCCCCCCAGCGAGCGGTTGCTGGTGCCGGTCGCGCTGCTGCGCTGCATGCTGGTCTGCTTCGCTACGGTCTCACCAAAGCCGCCGCGCGTAACGGTGCTGGTGGTGGCTGGTTTCGGCGCCAGCGCCGTTTTCGGCACGGTCATGGTGCGGCCTGGCGTCGCGGTGCCATAGTTTCGGCCGCTGGCGTCAACGAACTTACCGTTCATCGGGCTAGCGGGATTTTTCGAGCTAAACAGCGGCTGCGCGGCAAACCCTGCGCCGCCGCCCATCATGCGGCCCATCATATAACCTGCCATCAACGGCATCCAGAAACTGCCGCTTTGATGCGCTTCTGCATTGGTGCCAGCCTGAGCCGGAGCCTGCTGGCACTGAGCTTCGCCAAATTCGGCTACGCAATCTTCACGCGAGGCATATTTAGGCGCGGTTTTTTCCGCCTCTTTCAGCGCGTTATTGTAAGCGGTGGTGCACTGTTCGCTCTGGCCCGGATTGGCTTTAGTACAGTCGTCGGCGTTTTGATAAAGCGAAACCGTTTCGTCTGCTTGTTCACAGCCGGCCAGCATAAAAACGGCGGTGACAGCCAACGCCACCGGCGTCAGGTGACGAGCGCGCCAACTCTTACGGAAAGCGTCGCGATTGATATTTTTTGTCCGTTTCATGGGGATAGTCCTCTGCCCAAAGGTAGCGCAAAGGATAGGTGAAACCGGTCTAAAAATGAAGCAACACACAGCGCTGTGTCTGTATATTTACTTAGCTATACGTTCAAATGCGAGAAAGGATTAAAAGCGGAAGGAAACAGCTGCAAACGCGGTGTTACGGCCACGAAATTCATGAACTTCGTGGCCTGGTTTTTAACTTAATGGCTAAACGGATTACCGTTCTGACGCGCTGCGGCAGGGCGCGCTGCAGCAGCGGCGTTGGTGCCGCTCTGGCTGGCTGCTGCCTGCATCCCGGTTCCCCGATCGGCGGCTGCATCCTGCTGTGCATTTTCTGGCGCTACCGTTTCAGGCGACGTTGGAATTTCTTTGCCCAGGCTGGCATTAAGCTCAGACAGATCCTGTTCGTTCAGCGTACCCAGCGCAGATTTGATGTTCAGCTGATTGATCAGGTAATCGTAACGGGCATCAGAAAGCTGCTGTTTGGCGTTGTACAGCGTCGTGGTGGCATTCAGCACGTCAACAATAGTACGTGTACCAACCTGATAGCCCGCTTCCATCGCATCCAGAGAGCTTTGAGCGGAAACCACTGCCTGCTTGTAAGCTTCAATGCTGCTGATAGAGGCGTTCACGTTATTAAAGGAGGAGCGCACGGTTTGTACCGTAGAGCGATGCGCACTTTCCAGCTGCTCGCTGGCGCTGACGAAGGCGTACTGCGCCTGTTTCACCTGCGAAGTCACCGCGCCGCCGCTATACAACGGTAGATTAAAGCTCAGGCCAACCTGATTACTGCCGGTGATATTGTCGTTTTGTGTGGCGCGGCTGCCGCCATATTTATTGTTGGACAGGCCGGTAGAAGCGTTTAAACCCAGCGTCGGCATATGTCCCGATTCACTATAGCGGATCTGCTCACGCGCCAGATCCTGCGACAGGCGTGCGGATAACAGGCTCAGGTTGCGGCTTTCCGCCTCTTTCAGCAGCACGCTGACCGGCTGCGGCCTATTCGTACGGAAACGATCGATATTCAGCGAGGCCAGAGTTGGATAGTAGTTGCCCGTCACCTGACGCAGGGTTTCTACCGCGTTATCCAGCTCGTTGCGTGCCGAAACTTCATTCGCCAGCACGTTGTCATACTGCGCACGGGCGTTTTGTACGTCAGTGATAGCGACCAGCCCCACATTAAAGCGCTGCGTGGTCTGATCAAGCTGACGATAAATAGACTGTTTCTGCGCTTCAATATAGGAAAGCGCATCGATTGCGCGCAGTACATTGAAATAGGCCGTTGCCGTGTTCAGCATCAGATTCTGCTGCGCCGTCTGATAGGTAACGTCCTGCACGCCCGCTGTTTTTTCCTGGATTGTCAGCAAACGCCATTTACCCATATCAAAGAGGATTTGCGTTAACTGCAAAGATCCGCTGGTGGTATTGGAATGAGTATCACGCGCGTCGCGGTAGCCGCTGTTATAGGTATAATCAACGCCAAGCCCTAACTGAGGCAGCAACGGACTACGGGCTTCGTTAATCTTTTCAAATGCCGCATCACGGTCCGCCGCAGAGCTGCGCAAATCAGGGTTAGTCAGACGAGCCTGTTGGTAAATCTGCAGCAGGTTCTCCGCCTGACTCGCCACGCTGAAGCCGCCCAGGCTCAGGCCAATAAGTAAAGAGAGCAGTTTCTTCATTTGCATTCCTTGTAGTGCAGCAAAGTTGCTATGGTAGCGCTGACATAAGCTAAAAAATATGCGCTGATTCTAGCAGAGTGTGCCAGAGTGGTAAGTTGGCTGAACGTGCCATCTTCCGTTAATTTACGTAAATAATTCAGAAAGAACCACCCTTGCGGACGGCGTCTGGTTGAAACCGTTTACCGCATCCCCCACTGTAAAGGACACCGGTTTTATGGTTAAAAACACAAAATCCCCTGTGACTTTCAGCAAAAAAGATGTAGAAATTATTGCACGCGAGCCACTGTATGAAGGTTTTTTTTCTTTAGTTCGCTATCGCTTCCGTCACCGCCTGTTTAACGGTGAAATGAGCAAAGAAGTCGTGCGCGAAGTTTTTGAGCGCGGACATGCCGCAGTCCTGCTACCCTATGATCCCCAGCGTGATGAAGTGGTGCTGATCGAACAGATCCGCATTCCCGCTTATGATACCAGCTCAACGCCCTGGCTACTGGAATTAGTGGCCGGCATTATTGAGCCTGGCGAAAACGTTGAGCAGGTCGTGCGTCGCGAGGCGATGGAAGAAGCGGGTCTGACGGTTAAACGTGTAGAGCCAGTGATTAACTACCTGGCCAGTCCGGGCGGTACCAGCGAGCGCCTGTCGGTGCTGGTGGGAGAAGTGGATGCCAGCGTGGCGCAAGGATGCCACGGTCTGGAGGAAGAGAATGAGGATATTCTTGTTCATGTGGTAAGCCGCGAACAGGCTTACCGCTGGGTGGAAGAGGGGAAAATTGATAACGCGGCCTCCGTCATCGCCCTGCAATGGCTGATGCTGCACTATGAGAAATTGCGAAAAGAGTGGAATCCAACATGATCAAGCGCTACGTCCCTGATTTTCCCGAAATGATGCGGTTGAGCGAAACCAACTTCGCCCAGTTGCGTCGTCTGCTGCCGCGTGATGACGAAGCGGGGGCCTCGGTGACCTATCAGGTAAACGGCGCCAGCTACAGCATTACCATTAGTGAATCTACGCGCTACACCACACTGGTTGAGATTCGTCAGACCGCGCCTGCCGTTAGCTACTGGAGTCTGCCTTCAATGTCTGTCAGGCTATATCACGATGCGATGGTTGCTGAAGTGTGTTCAACGCAGCAGATCTATCGTTTCAAAGCGCGTTATGATTACCCAAATAAAAAATTGCACCAGCGTGATGAAAAGCATCAAATCAACCAGTTTCTTGCAGACTGGCTGCGTTATTGTCTGTCGCACGGAGCCATGGCCGTCCCGGCCTGGTAAGCCGCAATAACCTTGATATGGCGTGGAGATTAAGGACATTTTTTGGATAGCCTGCTAAAACTTCCTGTGGTGAGTGGGGCCAATATCAGGATATTACAAATCACGGATACCCACCTTTTTTCAGGCAAAAATGAAACGCTGCTGGGCGTTAATACCTGGGCCAGTTTTAATGCGGTGCTGGAAGCCATTGAGGCCGAGCAGCAGCCGATCGACCTGATCATCGCCACCGGCGATCTGGCGCAGGATCACTCGCCTGAAGCCTATCAGCACTTTGCTGAGGGTATCGCGCGCCTGCCTGCTCCTTGCGTCTGGCTGCCGGGCAATCACGATTTTCAGCCCACCATGTACGATACGCTGGCACAATCAGGCATTGCTGAAGCGAAGCAGGTGTTGCTGGGCGAGCACTGGCAACTGGTGCTGCTCGACAGCCAGGTCGCAGGCGTGCCGCACGGTATGCTCAGCGACTATCAGCTTGAATGGCTGGATAAAACCCTGGCGCAGACGCCTGAACGCCATACGCTGGTGCTGCTGCATCACCATCCGCTGCCGTCGGGCTGCACCTGGCTGGATCAGCATAGCCTGCGGAATTCACACGCTCTTGATGCCGTTCTTCAGCACTGGCCGCTGGCAAAGACACTGATTTGCGGGCATATCCATCAGGAGATGGATGTGGAGTGGCATGGCAGGCGCCTGTTAGCCACGCCTTCAACCTGCGTGCAGTTCAAGCCGCACTGCACCAACTTTACCATTGATGCCGTCGCGCCGGGCTGGCGCTGGCTGGAGCTGGGCGACAGCGGCGTGGTGCAAACGCAGGTTCAGCGTCTCTCAACGCGCGCTTTTACGCCCGATCTCGATTCCGAAGGTTACTAAGCATGGCGACGCTGCTCTATCTGCATGGGTTTAATAGCTCTCCCGCTTCAGCGAAAGCGACGCAGCTGCAACGCTGGCTGACAATGCATCATCCGCAGATAACCATGCTGGTGCCGCAGCTGCCTGCCTTTCCGGGCGAGGCGGCGCAGATGCTGGAAGAGATGGTGATGGCGCGCGCCGGCGAACCGCTGGGTATTGTTGGCTCATCGCTTGGTGGTTATTACGCCACCTGGCTGTCGCAGTGTTTTACCTTACCGGCAGTGGTGATCAACCCGGCGGTGCGTCCTTACGAGCTATTGCTCAATTATCTTGGTGCCAACGAGAATCCATACACCGGTCAAAAATATGTGTTAGAGTCTCGCCACATTTACGATCTGAAGGTCATGCAGATTGACCCGCTTGAGTCGCCAGATTTGCTTTGGCTACTGCAGCAGACGGGTGATGAGGTGCTCGATTATCGTCAGGCACTGGATTACTACCAGGCCTGTCGCCAGACGGTCGAAGAGGGCGGTAATCACGCCTTCACTGGATTCGAACGCTTTTTCCCTTCGATTCTTGACTTTATCGGTCTGAATCGCGCCTGATGCCGCAGGATCGTATAACTCTTTTTTCACCCACCAATTCAGAACGATACGATGACTCAATCCAGCTATAACGCTAAAGACATTGAGGTACTCAGCGGCCTCGAACCCGTTCGTCGTCGTCCGGGAATGTACACCGATACCTCGCGCCCTAACCATCTGGGTCAGGAAGTTATCGATAACAGTGTTGATGAAGCGTTGGCCGGCCATGCAAAACGCGTGGAAGTAATCCTGCACGCCGATCAGTCACTGGAAGTGATCGATGACGGACGCGGTATGCCGGTTGATATTCACCCCGAAGAGGGCGTTCCGGCGGTTGAGCTGATCTTCTGCCGCCTGCATGCTGGCGGTAAATTCTCCAACAAAAACTACCAGTTTTCCGGTGGTCTGCACGGCGTCGGGATTTCCGTGGTCAATGCCCTGTCGACACGTGTCGAAGTCACAGTACGACGCAACGGCGAAGTGTACGAAATGGCCTTTGAAAACGGCGATAAAGTACAGGAACTGACCGTTACCGGTACGGTCGCCAAGCGCAATACCGGGACGCGCGTGCATTTCTGGCCCGACGGCAGTTTCTTTGACAGTCCGCGCTTTTCCGTTTCGCGTCTGTCGCATCTGCTGAAAGCGAAAGCGGTGCTTTGCCCGGGCGTTGAGATCGTTTTCAAAGATAAGGTCAATAATACCGAGCAGAGCTGGTGCTATCAGGATGGCCTCACCGATTATCTGAGCGAGGCGGTAAACGGCCTGATTACGCTACCGGAAGCGCCGTTTGTCGGCAGTTTTTCGGGCGATGTCGAAGCGGTGGACTGGGCGTTGCTGTGGCTGCCGGAAGGCGGCGAGCTATTAACGGAAAGCTATGTCAACCTGATCCCCACCATGCAGGGCGGCACGCACGTTAACGGTTTGCGTCAGGGACTGCTTGATGCGATGCGCGATTTTTGCGAATACCGCAATATTCTGCCGCGCGGCGTGAAGCTGTCGGCGGAAGATATTTGGGATCGCTGCGCTTACGTGCTGTCAGTGAAAATGCAGGATCCGCAATTTGCCGGTCAGACCAAAGAGCGCCTCTCTTCACGTCAGTGCGCTGCGTTTGTTTCCGGCGTGGTTAAGGATGCTTTCAGCCTGTGGCTGAACCAGAACGTGCAGGCGGCAGAGCAGCTGGCAGAGCTGGCGATCTCCAGCGCCCAGCGCCGTATGCGCGCCGCCAAAAAAGTGGTGCGTAAAAAACTGACCAGTGGCCCGGCGTTGCCCGGTAAGCTGGCCGACTGTACCGCGCAGGATTTAAGTAAAACCGAGCTGTTTCTGGTGGAAGGGGATTCCGCAGGCGGATCCGCCAAGCAGGCGCGCGATCGCGAATATCAGGCGATTATGCCGCTGAAAGGGAAGATCCTGAATACCTGGGAAGTCTCCTCGGATGAAGTGTTAGCCTCACAGGAAGTGCATGATATTTCTGTTGCCATCGGTATCGATCCGGACAGCGAAGATCTCACCCAATTGCGCTACGGCAAAATCTGTATCCTTGCGGATGCGGACTCCGACGGCCTGCATATCGCCACGCTGCTGTGCGCGCTGTTTGTTAAACACTTCCGCTCGCTGGTGAAAGGCGGCCATGTTTATGTGGCGATGCCGCCGCTATACCGCATCGATTTGGGTAAAGAGGTGTGGTACGCGCTGGATGAGGAAGAGAAGGATGGCATTCTCGAACAGCTGAAGCGTAAAAAAGGCAAGCCAAACGTCCAGCGCTTTAAAGGGTTGGGCGAAATGAACCCGATGCAGCTGCGCGAAACCACGCTCGATCCCAATACGCGTCGCCTGGTTCAGCTTACGATAGATGAAGAGGACATTGAACAGACGCTGGCGATGATGGATATGCTGCTGGCGAAAAAGCGTTCTGAAGATCGTCGTAACTGGCTGCAGGAGAAAGGCGATAAGGCAGAGATCGAAGTGTAACTTCGCGCTGTTCACTGCTGCCAGCCGGCGATAAAAACCCGCCCGGGCATCTTGCGATGGCCGGGCGGTTTTCATTTGGGCTGGGCTATTTTATATCCTGCTTACAGAACGTCAGGCTCTGTCACAGCGCCCGCCGGTTTTTCCATCACAAAGATCTTCACATCCAGTACATCGTCTTTAATACGTTCGCGATGGGCTTCCATATGCGCCTGCTGCTGATGCTGCTCCAGATGGCGCAGCGACTCCCAATATTCCAGCATAAAAATGGAGTTGGGCAGATTCTGCTTCCACGGCACCTGCGCCTGATGATCGACCAGCGCCTGATATTTACGACAGCCTTCTTCCCCTAAAACGATCGGCGTCAGATCATCAATGGCCGCCAGTACCGCTTCCCGACGGCCCGGCTTAACGCAAATTTCAGCTACAACTGTCAGCATAATAGATCCCTGGTAAGTGTTTCAGAGCTTTAAGTTAAGCAAAGATCTTAGCGAGGTGCTCACGATAGCGTTCAATATCACGCGGCACGTCAGGTTGTTTGATCACGTCATTACAGATAAAGGTCGGCAGGCCTTCCATCCCCAGGAACTGGTTAGCCTTATGGAAATGGAGGTAAAGCCCGTCCACGCCAACGCCTTCAAAGAACTGCTGCGGATCGATAAAGGCTTCCAGCGGCGCGTTCCAGGTTAACGACAGCATATATTTCTTGCCCTGCAGCAAGCCGCCGGAACCATATTTTTTGCTGGCGTCAGAGCGGGTGCGGCCATCGCTGGCATAAAGCGAACCATGACCTTCGGTAAAGACTTCATCGATATATTTTTTCAGGATCCACGGCTCGCCCATCCACCAGCCCGGCATCTGATAAATCACCACATCATTAGCAAGGTACTTCTGCACTTCCTGCTGAATATCGTAGCCATCATCAATGCGCGTTACCTGCACTTCGTGGCCCTGATCGCGTAAGAAGGTCTCTGCCACTTCAGTCATGGTATGGTTCAGTTCACCCCTGGAATGGGCAAATTCTTTACCCGCATCAAGAATCAAAATCTTGCTCATTATCGTTGTCGCTCCGTTGAAATTTCTGGAGCCAGTTTACGTGCGGCACAGGCAAAGAAAAATGTACGATTGATCATAACACTTTTGCGTATAGCGCAATAATCCGCAAAGAATGTGAAACAAAATTGGCTGAATCCCGCTGGCGGTTCGCGCTCCAGAATGCGCTGTTGCAGCCGCGACTAAACTGTGACATCGCCGCATCAGATAAGGTACTATCCTCGCCAAACAGATCGCCACGCGGCGCGCTGATGCCCGCCGCAACGTGAGGAATCATAATGAGTGACTTGACGCAGGATGGTGCAGAGCGTCTTGCCCTGCATAAATTTACTGAGAATGCATACCTGAACTATTCCATGTACGTCATCATGGACAGGGCGCTTCCCTATATTGGCGATGGCCTGAAGCCGGTGCAGCGCCGTATCGTCTATGCGATGTCGGAGCTGGGCCTGAACGCCAGCGCAAAATTCAAAAAATCGGCGCGTACCGTGGGTGACGTGCTGGGTAAATACCATCCGCACGGCGACAGCGCCTGTTACGAAGCGATGGTATTGATGGCACAACCGTTCTCCTATCGCTATCCGCTGGTGGATGGACAGGGTAACTGGGGTGCGCCGGATGACCCGAAATCCTTCGCCGCCATGCGTTACACCGAATCACGCCTGTCGCGCTACGCTGAAGTACTCCTGGGCGAGCTGGGGCAGGGCACGGTTGATTTTGTGCCTAACTTCGACGGCACGTTAAACGAGCCGAAAATGCTGCCGGCGCGTCTGCCAAATATTCTGCTGAACGGCACCACCGGTATTGCCGTGGGTATGGCGACCGATATTCCGCCGCATAACCTGCGTGAAGTGGCGCAGGCCACCATTGCGCTGATTGATAATCCCAAAACCAGTCTCGACGATCTGCTGGATATCGTACAGGGCCCCGATTTTCCGACCGAAGCGGAGATTATCACGCCACGCGCCGAGATCCGTAAGATCTACCAGAACGGGCGCGGATCGGTACGCCAGCGTGCGGTATGGAAAAAAGAAGATGGCGAAGTGGTGATCACCGCGCTGCCGCATCAGGTTTCCGGCGCGCGCGTGCTGGAGCAGATCGCCGCGCAGATGCGCAATAAAAAGCTGCCGATGGTCGAGGATCTGCGTGATGAGTCCGATCACGAGAACCCAACGCGTCTGGTGCTGGTGCCGCGCTCAAACCGTGTCGATCTTGAGCAGGTCATGAACCATCTGTTTGCTACCACCGATCTGGAAAAAAGCTACCGCATCAACCTGAACATGATCGGGCTGGATAACCGTCCGGCGGTGAAAAACCTGCTGGAGATCCTCAGCGAATGGCTGGTGTTCCGACGCGATACGGTACGCCGCCGTCTGCAGTATCGCCTTGATAAAGTGATGAAACGGCTGCATATCCTTGAAGGTCTGCTGGTCGCTTTCCTTAATATTGACGAAGTGATCGAGATCATCCGCAGCGAAGATCAGCCGAAGCCGGTGCTGATGTCGCGTTTCGATATCAGTGAAACCCAGGCGGAAGCGATCCTTGAATTAAAGCTGCGCCATCTGGCGAAGCTGGAAGAGATGAAAATTCGCGGCGAGCAGAGCGAGCTGGAAAAAGAGCGCGATCAACTCCAGGCCACGCTGGCTTCAGAACGCCGTATGAATACGCTGTTGAAGAAAGAACTGCAGGCCGATAGCGAAGCCTATGGCGATGAACGCCGTTCGCCGCTGCATGAGCGTGAAGAGGCGAAAGCGATCAGTGAGAACGAGCTGGTGCCTTCTGAACCGGTTACCGTTGTGCTGTCGCAAATGGGCTGGGTACGCAGTGCCAAAGGGCATGACATCGATCCTGCCGGACTGAGCTATAAGGCTGGCGACAGCTATCTGGCCGCCGCCCGTGGTAAAAGCAATCAGCCGGTGGCCTTTATCGATTCCACTGGCCGCAGCTATACGTTGGATCCCTCTACGCTGCCTTCAGCGCGCAGCCAGGGCGAGCCGCTCACCGGCAAGCTCACGCCGCCGCCGGGCGCGGTAATGGAACAGGTGCTGATGGAGGCGGACGATCAGCGACTGCTGATGGCCTCTGATGCGGGTTATGGTTTTGTCTGCACCTTTGCCGATCTGGTATCACGCAACCGCGCCGGTAAAGCGCTGCTGACGCTGCCGGAAAACGCCAAAGTAATGACGCCGATGGCGATTTACAGCGATGACGATATGCTGCTGGCGATCACTGCGGCTGGCCGTATGCTGATGTTCCCGGTAGGCGATCTGCCGCAGCTGTCCAAAGGCAAGGGGAATAAGATCATCTCTATTCCGTCGGCGCAGGCCAGCAGCGGCGAAGACCGTCTTGCCTGGCTCTACCTGTTACCACCAGGCAGCGCCATCACGCTCTATGTCGGCAAACGTAAGCTGACGCTGCGTCCGGAAGAGCTACAGAAATTCCGCGCCGAGCGCGGGCGTCGCGGCACGCTGCTGCCGCGTGGCCTGCAGCGTATCGACCGCGTTGAGGTGGATGCGCCGGCTCGCGTCGTTTCGGACGATAGCGAAGCCTGATAGCGCAGGGAAACCGGAGGCGACGCCCGTTAATCATGCGGCGCTCCGGTGTAATACCGGTGTGTTTTCATATAAAGCCGGTATACTTAGGCGGGAGCCACAATGAGGTCGTTATGCTGCTAATTTTACGTGTCTTTTTGGTTGTTATTTATTCAATTCTGGTTTGTGTATTTGGCTGCATCTGGTGCCTGTTTTCTCCGCGTAATCCGCGCCATGTCGCCACGTTTGGCCATCTGTTTGGCGCGCTGGCGCCGCTGTTTGGCGTCAAGGTTGAGATGCGTAAGCCTGAAGGGGCTGAAAATTACGGCAATGCAATCTACATTGCCAACCATCAGAACAACTACGACATGATTACCGCGGCGAATATCGTGCAGCCATCTACAGTTACCGTAGGCAAAAAAAGTCTGCTCTGGATCCCTTTCTTTGGCCTGCTTTACTGGCTGACGGGGAACCTGCTGATTGACCGCGATAATCGCGCCAGGGCGCATACCACCATTGGCAAGGTGGTGAATGAGTTTAAAAGAAAGCGCATCTCTTTTTGGATGTTCCCGGAAGGGACCCGCAGTCGTGGACGCGGGCTGTTGCCGTTTAAAACCGGTGCTTTCCATGCCGCCGTTGCCGCAGGCGTACCGATTATCCCGATTGTGGTCTCGACAACGCATAACAAGATTAAACTCAACCGCTGGAAAAACGGCCTGGTGATTATCGAAATGCTGCCACCGGTAGATGTTGCCGCCTTTGAGAAAGAGTCGGTGCGTAAGCTGGCTACACACTGTCGTGAACTGATGCAGGCCAAGCTTAACGAGCTGGATGCTGAAGTTGCCGAGCGGGAAGCCAGCGGCAAGATATAATTCATACGGGCCACAGCCGTGGCCCCACAGCAATTCCTGAACAACAATAAAAAACGGACCGCGTCAGCCAGGCACCGCGCGCACCGCTATGGAGTCGTTATGTCTTTCAGTCGACGTCAATTTCTACAGGCTTCGGGCATAGCCCTGTGCGCGGGCGCGTTGCCAGTTAGCGCGCGAGCAGCAGGCAATGAAACGCCATTACCGATCCCGCCGCTGCTGGAATCACGCCGGGGGCAGCCGCTGTTTCTTACGGCGCAGCGCAGCCACTGGTCTTTTTCCGGCGATAATAACAAGGTGCCGGTATGGGGTATCAATGGTCTCTATCTGGGGCCAACGGTGCGCGTCTGGAGCGGTGATGACGTTAAGCTGATTTACAATAATCGGCTAAATGAGCCGGTCGCGATGAGCGTCAGCGGCCTGCTGGTGCCGGGCGCGCTGAGCGGCGGAGCGCCGCGGATGATATCGCCGGGCGTGGACTGGGCACCGGTGCTGCCGGTGCGCCAGCGCGCCGCCACCTGCTGGTATCATGCCAGCACGCCGAACCGGATGGCACAGCATGTCTATAACGGTCTGGCGGGCATGTGGCTGATTGAGGACGAGGTGAGCAAATCGCTCCCTATTCCCAAACACTACGGCGTGGATGATTTTCCGCTGATTATTCAGGACAAACGCCTCGATAACTTTGGCGCGCCGGTCTATAACCCACCGGAAAACGGCGGGCTGATGGGCGATACGCTGCTGGTTAACGGCGTCCAGAACCCATTTGTTGAAGTATCGCGCGGCTGGGTGCGTCTGCGGTTGCTGAACGCCTCTAACGCCCGCCGTTATGAGATGGTCCTCAGTGATAATCGTCCTTTCCATGTGATTGCCAGCGATCAGGGCTTTTTGCCAGCGCCGGTGGCGGTGCAACAGCTTTCACTGGCACCCGGTGAGCGACGTGAAGTGCTGCTGGATATGTCGCAGGGTGAGGAAGTTTCCATCACCGCAGGCGTGGCGGCGGGCGTTATGGATCGGTTGCGCGGCCTGTTTGAACCCTCCAGTATTTTAACCTCCACGCTGATTTTAACCCTGCGGCCTACCGGCCTGTTGCCGCTGGTAACGGATAATCTGCCTATGCGTCTGCTGGCCGATCAACTGCTCGACGGTACGCCGATTCGCACCCGAGAACTGCGTCTGGGCGATGCGCAGCCGGGTATTAACGGCGCGCTGTGGGATATGTCGCGTATTGATATTCAGGCGCAGCAGGGCAGCTACGAACGCTGGATCGTCCATGCCGATACGCCGCAGGCGTTCCATATTCAGGGCGTAACCTTCTTAGTGAAAAGCGTCAATGGCGCGCAGCCGTTCGGCGAAGATCGCGGCTGGAAAGATACCGTTTGGGTGGATGGCGAAGTAGAACTGCTGGTGGCTTATAATCAGCCTTCGTCTGAACATTTCCCGTTTGTGTATTACAGCCAGACGCTGGAGATGGCGGATCGCGGTACGGCGGGGCAGCTGCTGGTGCAGCCGAGTCAGGTTGGCTAAGCGCATATCTGCATAGCCTGTTGGATTTTAAAAGCGCGTTAAGAAGCACTCAGCACTACAGGTGAACGCCCTCTAAAGCGATGCCTGAAGCCAAAGTGCAGGGAGACCAGGCAGAAGAGTAAAGCGTCCCGCGCCAGGGAGGGCGCGGGCCGAGCTGTCAGGGATGACGTTGTTTGCGTCTTTACGATCGGTCCGGTCTCCCTGCGGGAGCGCCAGACCTAACCGCGATTTTCATTAGACCCAACCGCGATTTTTATCAGAATCAACTGCGACTGTCAGCGGCAGCGAGCCGCTAAATCAATCATCCTCAATTCAGCTCATCCGGGTGTGGCCCCAGACGCGTACCGCGATCCATTTTCGCAATCTCGCTGATCTCTGTTTTCTCCAGGCGGAAATCAAACACGTGGAAGTTTTCCTCAATGCGCGATGGCGTTACGGATTTCGGAATAACTACCAGACCGCAATCCAGATGCCAGCGGATCACAACCTGCGCTGGCGTCTTGCCATATTTCTTCGCCAGCTGCTTAATCACCTCCTGATCGAACACGCCTTTGCCGCCCTGTGCCAGCGGGCTCCAGGATTCGGTTTGGATCTGGTGCATGGCATTCCAGGCATGCAGCTCACGCTGCTGAAGCAGCGGATGCAACTCAATCTGATTCACTACCGGCGTAACGCCCGTCTCATCAATTAACCGCTTCAGATGCTTCTCCTGAAAATTACAGACGCCAATGCTTTTCGCCAGCCCTTGCTGCTGCAGCGCGATCATTCCTTGCCAGGCCTCAACATAATCATCCTTCCCGGGGCAAGGCCAGTGCATCAGATAGAGATCGACATACTCCAGCTGTAATTTTTGCAGGCTGCTTTCCATCGCCTGCTGCCAGTTCAACTGATCCTCATTCCACAATTTTGTCGTCACGAAAATATCTTCACGCGCCACATCCGTTTGTTGCAGCGCCTGACCTATCCCTTCCTCATTTTTATAAATGGCGGCGGTATCGATAGAACGATAACCCACTTCAAGCGCCTTCAGCGCCGCATCGCGCGCTTCCTCTACGCTGGCCTGCCAGACGCCGAGTCCCAGCTGCGGCATCATATTGCCATCACGCAGTTTAATAATTGGTTGGTCTGCCATAACTTCTCCTTAATGGTGAGTTGGACCCGATAACGCTTAAGTTTAGTCGAGATATGCTGTAACGGCAGAGCCGTCCGGGACGTGGTAAAAAGTCCAATGCTCATTTCTGCCGGAAACTTGCCTGTTTCTCCAGGCCGCTGGAGAATTCTGCTGACCAGGGGCAAACTTGCTGAAAGGTCAACTGACGTGAGTAGAGAAGATGGATCGGGAAGCGATCTGCGCCGGCCTGGCGCAAAAAGTGATTCAGCTGCGTAAAGCCGAACGCGCTGCCTTGCCTGAACTGCCAGAGGTGCAGCTGCTTTATGCTGATAATACCCTGGGCCGCACGCCGGTCATGTACCGGCCTGGCATTGTTATTCTGTTTCAGGGCAAAAAAGTCGGCTATATCGGTACTACCACCTTTAACTACGATGCCAGCAAATATCTGATGCTGACCGTTCCGTTGCCGTTTGAATGCGAAACTTTCGCCACGCCGGAACATCCGCTGGCAGGCATTATGCTGCATGTGGATATGCCAAAGCTGCAGGATTTGCTCATCGAACTTAATAATGACGAAAGCTTCCAGCCTAAGCCGTTAAACCAGGGGATCCACTCAGCCCTGCTCTCAGAAGAGCTGCTGTGTGCGACCGAACGGCTACTGGATGTAATGCAAAAAGATCGCGATGCGCGCGTGCTCGGGCCGCAAATCGTGCGGGAAATCCTCTATTACGTTCTGACCGGTCCCTGCGGCGGTGCGCTACTGTCGCTGGTTAGCCGCCATACCCAGTTCAGCCAGATAGCGCGAGCGCTGAGGCGTATTGAAAGCTGCTATACCGACAGCCTTAGCGTTGAGCTGCTGGCGGCAGAAGTGAACATGAGCGTTTCGGCGTTTCATCATAACTTTAAGGCGGTAACCAGCACCTCGCCGCTACAATATCTGAAAACTTATCGGCTGCATCAGGCGCGCAACATGATGTTGCAGGAGGGCTTAAAAGCCAGCGCGGCGGCAATGAAAGTGGGTTATGAAAGCGCTTCGCAGTTCTCGCGCGAATTTAAGCGCTACTTCGGCGTCACGCCGGGCGAAGAGATCACAAGAATGCGGCTGGCAGGCTAACCGGCCCGCCAGCCGCTAATGCTCAGGCGCGCTGACGGCGCTTTTTCCAGATAAGCGCAACGCTGCCTGCCAGACCCAAAAACAGCAGGGCGACGGGCAGAATAATCAGAATCGCCATCACCTGATCTTCATGACGCTTAATAAAGGGCACCTGACTGATACCGTAGCCGAAAGCGGTAACCATCGTCACCCACAGCAGGCCGCTCAACCAATTAAACAGCTGAAAGCGCCCATTTTGCAGGCCAGAGATGCCCGCCATGGTGGGCAACAGCGTACGTACAAAGGCCAGAAAACGGCCAACCAGCAACGCCATCAGGCCGTGGCGGTTAAACAGATGCCAGGCGCGTTGATGATATTGCGCGGGCAGATGCATCAGCCAGCTTTTCACCAGTCGGGTATTACCCAGCCAGCGACCCTGCAAATAGCTTAGCCAACAGCCGAGACTGGCGGCAGTGGTCAGAATGACCAGCGTAGGGATAAAATCCATCACCCCTTTGGCAATCATCGCGCCCGCCAGCAGCAGCAGGCTGTCGCCCGGCAGGAAAGAGGCGGGCAACAGGCCATTTTCCAGAAACAGCGTAAGAAACATAATGCCGTAAACGATCCAAACCACATCTGGATTGGCCAGCGCGGCAAAATCCTGATGCCAGAGCGCCTGAACAATCTCATGTATCACACCCATGTGCTTCCTCGTTGACTGTGGTAATCGTTTAATTGTAACTGCAAAGGGACACCCGTCTTCTGCCGAAGCATGACAAAGGGCAACCCGTTAAGTATCCGTTTAAGGTTAATGTGATGTTTACCGCTTATGGTTGGGCGATGCGCGCGAAACCGGCGGCTAAATCGTCAATCAGATCGTCGAGATGCTCCAGGCCGATATGCAACCGCACCAGGGTCCCGCTAAAATCCACGCCGTTCACCGGACGAATCGCCGCCAGTTCTTCTGGCTGATTGGCCAGGATCAGTGACTCGAATCCGCCCCAGGAGTACGCCATGCTGAAGTGATGGAAACCATCGAGGAATTCTGCCAGCTTTTCATCGCTCAGTTTTTGCGCCAGCACAAAAGAAAACAGACCACTGCTGCCGCTAAAATCGCGTTTCCAGGCTTGATGGCCAGGACACTGCGGCAACGCCGGATGATTAACGCGCGCTACTTCCGGGCGTGTCGACAGCCATTCAGCTACCGCCAGCGCGCTTTCTTGATGCTGGCGTAGGCGCACCGCCAGCGTACGCAGGCCGCGACTGGTAACATACGCGGTATCCGCATCCACCATTTGCCCCATCAGATAGGAATTTTCACGCAGGCGATCCCAGCAGCGCGCATTGCTGACGGCGGTGCCGATCATCGCATCAGAATGACCCACCAGATATTTGGTGCCTGCCTGAATAGAGATATCCACGCCGTGATCCAGCGGACGGAACAGCAAACCGGCAGCCCAGGTATTATCCAGCATAATAATCGCATCGGGCGCTTTGCTGCGTACCGCCTGCACAATAGCGGGCACATCCTGCACTTCCATAGTGATCGAAGCGGGCGATTCGAGGAAAACCACTTTGGTATGAGGCTGCACCATATCGGCGATATCAGCACCGGCAAGATGATCGAAATAGCGTGTCGTCACACCCAGTTTAGCGAGAAGCTTATTGCAGAAATCCTGGGTAGGCTCATAAACCGAACCGGCCATCAGGACCTCGTCGCCCGCTTCGACAAATGCCAGTATCGCATTGGATACCGCTGCCGCTCCGCAAGGATAAAGCGCACAGCCCGCGCCGCCCTCCAGCTCACACATTGCCTCCTGGAGCGAGAAATGCGTTAGGGTGCCACGGCGGCCATAAAACAGTTCGCCCTGCGCACGCCCGGCGGTGGCGCGTTTCTTATCGGCAACGGTAGCAAATACCAGCGAAGAGGCGCGTTGAATAACGCTGTTAACGGAGCCCTGCGTGTAACGTGGTTGTCGTCCTGCGCTAATCAGTGCGGTTTCAATATTTTTTTTCGACATGCTGCCAGCGGTCCTGCCTTACCTGTAGTGAGGCGTTAACTTACCACGTTTAGCGGGTCGGGGTTGAGAGCGAATTGCCACTATCAGACAGTAGCCAGAGAGAGAAAGGCTGACGACAATCCTTCATCGTCAGCCGGGCATTATTCTTGTCACCGCTACGGCAAAAAAACGTTGCGGCAAAACAAGCGCGCGTTACATCACACCCATCATATGCGGCAGCCACAGAGAAATGGCCGGGACATAGGTTATCAGCAGCAGCACGACAAACAGCACGCAGTAAAACGGTAGCATTGCCTTTACCACCTGCTCCATTTTCTGCTTGCCGACCGCGCTGGCGACAAACAGCACCGAACCCACCGGTGGCGTAATCAGACCGATCCCGAGATTAATCATCATAATCATACCAAAATGCACCGGATCAATGCCCAACGCGGAGGTCACGGGCAGCAGCACCGGCGTCAGGATAAGAATAATCGGTGCCATATCCATCAGCGTACCAATCACCAGCAGCAACAGATTAATGCACATCAAAATGACATATTTATTATCGGAAATGCTGGTGAAAAAATCGGTAATTAGCTGTGGCAGTTGCATAAAAGTCATTACCGCGCCGAAGCCGGAAGCAAAGGCAATCAGCACCATGACAATGGTGACGGTTTTAATGGTGCGAAACAGCAGGATATGTAACTGGCTCCATTTAAAGTCACGGTAGATAAACATGGTGACGAAAAAGGCCCACACGCAGGCGATGGCCGCTGATTCCGACGCGGTAAAAATACCGGATAGAATGCCGCCGAGGATAATCACCACGGTAAACAGGCCCCAAAAAGCGTCAAGAAAGATTTTTATAGCCTGAGGGAAGGGGATTCGTTCACCGCGCGGATAGCCGCGTTTACGCGCAAAGCCAAGGCACATCACCATCAGACATAATCCCAGCAGCAAACCGGGCACGATACCGGCGACAAACAGTGAAGAGATAGTCACTACGCCGCCGGTGGCCAGCGAGTAGATCACTGAATTGTGGCTGGGCGGGGTCAGTATTGCCTGCACGGAACCGCTGGCAGTGACCGCAGCGGCAAAGTCACGCGGATAGCCTTTCTCTTCCATTTGCGGGATCATTACCGAGCCGATGGAAGCGGTATCCGCCACCGAAGAGCCGGAAATCGCGCCAAAAAAGGTTGAGGCAACGATATTCACTAACGACAGCCCGCCGCGGATAAAGCCGACAAAAATATAGGCAAAGTTAACCAGCCGTCGGGCGATGCCGCCTTCAGCCATAATCGCCCCCGCCAGGATAAAAAACGGGATGGTCAGCAAAGAGAATTTATTAACGCCATTAGTAATCTGGATAACGACCGCCTCCAGCGGCAGATCGATCCACCACGCGCCAATAAAAGCGCTGAGTCCGACGGCAAAAGCGACCGGAAAGCCCATCAGCAACAGGATCATCAGACTGCCAATTAAGATCAGTGCGTCCATTATAAGCTCCGAATCAGTGGGTGCCGCCAAGGCTGACCAGCGGGCGCTCGGACTGATCGCCGCACAGCAGGCGTTCAATCACAAACAGAATAGTCAGCAGTGCGCCGACCGGAATGGGCAGATACATCTGACCAAAGGTGATAGCGGGCAGCGAAGCCTGAGGCTGATACCACATCGCTTCGCACAGGGCATAGCTGGCCTGAAAAATAACCAGGCAGGCGACCAGCATGAGCAGATTACTGAGCAGCGTCGCTATTTTTTGCCCGTGCGCTGAAAGACGATCGGTCACCATTGTTACGCTAATATGGGTGCCTGCCCGAAATCCTACCGGCGCGCCAATAAAGGTGAAAATAATCATGCAAACAATGGCGACCGGCTCTGGCCAGGAGAGGGAATCGTTCATTACATAGCGGGCAAAAATGCCGATGGGGATCACGGTCACCATTAATAATAAAGAAACGGCGGCAATCATCATGCACAGCAGGTAGACCGCATCCATCAAACGTGAATATGCAGACATAGTGTGTTACCTGATTAGCAGCGCCACGAGGAGACGTGGCGCAAGGAAAAGGTTATTTCACCGCAGCGATTTGCTGCATTAGATCCTGGTAGTCTTTACCGTATTGATCGCGGACCGGCTGCGTCGCCTTCATAAATCCGTCGCGATCGATCTGCTGGAAGGTCACGCCGGCCGCTTTCATTTTATCCAGCGATTGCTGGTTATATTCAGCCCACAGCTTACGCTCATCTTCCTGTGCTTCTTTGCCCAGCTTGCGCAACAGGGCCTGATCCTCAGCTGAAAGTTTGTCCCAGCTGCGTTTAGAGAACAGGATCATTTCCGGCTGGATAAAGTGCCCGGTCAGGGTGTAATACTTCGCCACCGGCAGATAGTTATGGGCGACAAAGGTGGGCGGGTTATTTTCCGTGCCGTCCACCACGCCAGTTTGCATCGCGCTGAATACTTCGCTGACGCCCATCGCTACCGGGTTAGCGCCCATCGCCTTCAGCGTTGCCAGCGAAATGGCGCTATTCTGTACGCGGATCTTCATCCCTTTCAGATCCTCCGGCTTCGTTACCGGATCTTTGGTGATCATGTTGCGTACGCCCGCGTCGGTCCAGCCAAGGAACACCATGCGCGAGCGGGGATTCTGCTCAAACTTTTCCACAATCGCTTTGCCGGGTTCGCCGTCCAACACCTGGTGCATATGATTTTCATCACGGAAAATATAGGGCAGCGTCAACACGCCGGTTTCCGGTGCGATAGTCGAGACCGGTGCCAGCGAGACGCGGATCATATCTATCGCGCCGAGCTGCACCTGCTGCAGCGTTTGCTCTTCATCGCCCAGCGTACCGCCAGCATAAATTCGCATTTCCAGCCGACCATTGGTTGCCTGCTTCAGCTTTTCCCCCATATGTTCAAGTGCAACAACGGTGGGATAACCGGCAGGCTGGACTTCCGCTACCTTCAGTACCTTTGCCGAGGCGACTGTAGAAGCAAACAGCGCGGTGGATGCCAGCGACAATGCCAGCAACAGTTTTTTCATTTTCATATGATGTTCTCCTGCGCTTAAAGGGAGCCCGGTTTCTGGTCTGAAAGAGGGGAGAGTAAAGGTCAGAGGCCAGCAGGGCTGATTCACTATAAATAAATTGCGCAGGTGAAAAATTGGCGCAGATGAATTGGATGAATCCCATCACATAATTAAAACGATGTTTTAATAAATTTATACGCAGCGTCACAATTTAAAAACTAACCGCTTACATCATTCCGCCACACCGCCCGGGAAACCACAAAAGCGCGAGAAATGTTTGTAAATAGTAATGAGAACTAGTATCAATTCGCTTTTGTTTTGGTATGATCCGGAACTGTTTGAATGACTCATCTTAAGGTTGGAGAAATAGCGTGGTGACCAATGAACTGATGCAGACGGATCTCTCTGTCTGGGGCATGTATGAACATGCGGACATCGTAGTAAAAACGGTAATGATTGGGTTGCTTATGGCGTCCGTTGTCACCTGGACCATCTTCTTCGGCAAATTCACTGAACTGACCTCAGCGCGTCGGCGTCTGAAACAGGAACAGCAGACGCTGGCGGAAGCGCGTTCGCTGCGTCAGGCAGCCGAGCTCAGCGACAGTTTTCATGCACGCAGCCAGAGCGCGCTGCTGCTACAGGAAGCGCAGAATGAACTGGAGCTTTCAGCTGGTTCAGATGATAACGAAGGCATCAAAGAGCGCACCGGTTTCCGCCTGGAACGACGCGTTGCGGCTATCAGCCGTCACGCCGGTCGCGGCAACGGCTTCCTGGCGACTATCGGCTCTGTGGCACCCTTTATCGGCCTGTTCGGCACCGTCTGGGGCATCATGAACAGCTTTATCGGCATCGCTCAAACGCAAACTACCAACCTGGCGGTTGTCGCGCCGGGCATCGCTGAAGCGCTGCTGGCAACGGCTATCGGCCTGATTGCCGCTATCCCGGCGGTAGTCATCTACAATATCTTTGCGCGCATGATCGCCAGCTACAAAGCGGGCCTGGGCGATGTCGCGGCGCAGGTTCTGCTGCTGCAAAGCCGCGATCTTGACCTGGCGCGCAGCAAAAACGACGCGCAGCCGGTACAGAGTGCGCATAAACTGCGGGTAGGTTAAGCGTTATGGCGATGCGGTTAAATGACGACTTAGACAGTAACGGCGAAATGCACGAAATCAACGTGACGCCGTTTATCGACGTGATGTTGGTGCTGCTGATTATTTTCATGGTAGCCGCGCCGCTGGCCACGGTAGATGTGCGGGTTAACCTGCCCGCCTCGACCAGCGCGCCGCAGCCGCGTCCCGAAAAGCCGGTTTATCTTTCAATTAAGGCAGATAAACAGATGTATATCGGCAATGAAGCAGTGACCAAAGATAAATTAATTGAGGTGCTAAATGCACAGACCGAAGGCAAAAAAGATACCACTATCTTTTTCCAGGCCGATAAGTCTGTGGATTATGAAACGCTGATGAGCGCCATGGATGCGTTACGCGGCGCAGGCTATCTCAAGATTGGCCTGATGGGCATGGAAACCGCGCAAAAGTAACCGACCGGGGCAGTATGCCCCGGTAAACACCCTCTGTTTTTTGTCGCGCTTGTTTGTTACGCGCATGAATAGCGCTAAGCTTTCAACCCACTGCACTTTAAACCCGCCTGCACCAACGTCGCTGTAAAATAAGCCAAAACCTTCAAAGAAAGGAAACTATTATGGCTATGGCTATGGCTATGGCTATGGCTATGGCTATGGCTATGGTTATGGTGACTCTACGCGCAAATATGAGACCAAAGGGTTGTTGGCGCATAAAAAATGCCGCAGCGTTATCCGCTGCGGCACTCTCGCTACGCTGGAGATAAACCTCCAGAGCACAGGCCAATCAAATCTTAGCCCAGATGTTCACCACCGGTCACGCCATGCACTTCCGCCGTCACATAGCTGGATTCCTGCGAGGCCAGGTAGACATAAACGCCTGCCAGCTCGGCTGGCTGACCAGCTCGCTTCATCGGCGTCTGCTTACCAAACTCCGGTAGTTTCTCCTGCGGCTGGCCGCCGGCGATCTGCAATGCGGTCCAGATGGGGCCTGGCGCTACGCTGTTAACGCGAATGCCTTTCTCTGCAACCTGCTTCGCCAGCGCGCGGGTATAGGCAAGGATTGCCGCCTTGGTGGAAGCGTAGTCCAGCAGATGCGGGCTTGGCTGGTAAGCCTGAATGGATGACGTGGTAATAATTGAGGCGCCTTCCGGCAGTAACGGAATAGCGGCCTGAGTGATCCAGAACAGAGAGAACACGTTGGTCTCATAGGTTTTACGGAACTGCTCAGTGGTCAGCTCAGCAATCTGTTCAACCGCCACCTGTTTACCCGCTACCAGCGCCAGGATATCCAGCCCGCCCAGTTCTTCATGCGCCTGCGCGACCAGCTGTTTACAAAACGCCTCTTCACTGATATCGCCCGGAATCAGCACAACTTTGCGGCCTGCCTCGCGGATATAGTTGGCCACTTCTTCTGCGTCACGCTGTTCAGCGGGCAGGTAGTTAATCGCCACATCCGCACCTTCACGTGCATAGGCAATAGCGGCGGCACGGCCAATACCGGAATCAGCGCCGGTCACCAGCGCCTTGCGTCCTTCGAGGCGCTGGCTGCCACGGTAGCTTTGCTCTCCGCAGTCCGGCACCGGCTGCATATCCTGCTGGATGCCAGGTGCGGGCTGGCGCTGTTTCGGGTATTCCCCGCTGTAATACTGGGTGAGAGGATTCTGCATTTTATTCTGGTCTGCCATGTTTCCTCCTGATGTATTCAAACAAAATTCACTGTTAAGGCTAGGAGAAACCCACGGGTTGTCGAGTCCTGTAACTGCTCATACCAGTCAAGTCACTGTCAGCAATAGAAAAAAGCGTGAAGAAAAAATGCGAGAAAATATTAATAAATATGAATAATCCCCATCAAAAAGTGCATTTTCCAGCGAAAAATAATCCCTACGCCGCTTTGTTAAATAATGGTTACTAAAGCGATCGTTTTGTAAACTGAAATGGTGATTATCATCACATTATGCGGACAGGAATCGGGCTACAACGGGAAAAAACACAAGGAAGCCAGTATGAAGTCAGCTAAAAATTTACAAAACTCGCGCCGCAGCGCCGCTAAAACCATCTTCAGCGTCACCAGCGGCAATTTTCTCGAAATGTATGATTTTATGGTATTCGGCTATTATGCCAGCGCAATCGCCAAAACCTTCTTTCCAGGCAATAATCCATTCGCCTCGCTAATGTTGACGCTAATGACCTTTGGCGCAGGTTTTCTGATGCGTCCGCTGGGCGCAATTGTATTGGGTGCGTATATCGATCATCACGGAAGGCGTAAAGGTTTGCTGCTTACGCTGGGGCTGATGGCGCTGGGCACGCTCACTATCGCCTGCGTACCGGGCTACGCCACGCTCGGCGTCGCCGCGCCGATTCTGATCCTGCTGGGACGTTTATTGCAGGGGTTCTCCGCCGGCGTCGAGCTGGGCGGAGTTTCTGTTTATCTGAGTGAAGTCGCTCCCAAAGGACGTAAAGGTTTTTATGTTAGCTGGCAGTCCGGCAGCCAGCAGATCGCGGTGATCTTTGCCGCGCTGCTTGGCCTGCTGCTTAACCATCTGCTGGCGCCGCAGGAGGTCACCGAATGGGGCTGGCGTATCCCGTTTGTGGTGGGTTGCCTGATTGTTCCGTTTCTGTTCTGGATCCGTCGTATGCTGGAAGAAACTGAAGCCTTTAGTCAGCGTAAGCAGCATCCTTCAATGCGCGCGATTATGCGTACGGTTGCCGGTAACTGGGCGTTGGTGTTGGCAGGTATGCTCATGGTGGTAACCACTACCGTGATGTTTTACATGATCACCGCTTTCACCCCGACCTTCGGCAAAACCGTGTTGATGATGAGCGATAAACAGAGCTTTCTCGTTACGCTGTGTATCGGGCTCTCCAACCTGATCTGGCTGCCGCTAATGGGGGCCTTATCCGATCGCGTTGGTCGTCGTCCGTTATTAATTACCTTTACCCTGTTAATAATAGCGACCGCCTGGCCTGTGCTGCACTGGCTGGTGGGATCACCCTCTTTTAGCCATCTGCTGGAGGCGGAGCTGTGGCTCTCTTTCCTTTATGCCAGCTATAACGGCGCGATGGTGGTCTACCTGGCCGAAGTCATGCCTGCCGAAGTGCGTGCCAGTGGCTTCTCGCTGGCCTACAGCCTGGCGACTGCGCTGTTTGGCGGCTTTACGCCAGCGATTTCCAGCTATCTTATTCATGCGACTGGCGACAAAGCGATGCCCGGCGTCTGGTTAACCATCGCTGCGGTCTGTGGTTTGCTGGGCACTTTGCTTATCAGGCGTTTGCTGAAGCAGTATCAAAGGCGTCAGGGTGGCGTTGTCACGGCCTCTACGGCAAGCTAATGATAGACTTAATCAATAAATGACTTTTACTGTATAACCCGCTCTGGCAAAGCGGGTACCAGAAAATGGAAATTTTAATACTATATATTTATTAAGCCGCAACACGTTAGGGACCTGGACTTATTTAAGGTCAACCCGCCGATCCCCCTCAGTGATATCTATCCGTAAATGTTTAACAGTATTATTTTCTTTTTTGGCATGAGAAAATCGCCTTCTTACAGGCTAACCTGATTAATCTGGCACTAAAACAAGTTGTTATAAAGCCTTATTGCTGGCAGGGAAATAAGCAATCAGTCCTGAAGTCCGTCGGTACCAGGGGTTGTTTGCTAAATAAACTAAAACAATTTTTATATATTTTTCGTTTATCGTTGAACAATGTCCGCCGCTGGCAGGATGTAGTTTCCGGCAATCTCTTTTATTCATCAAGAGAGTGATAAGTATTGGGTCTGGTATGCCGATAACTTATCCAATGCAAACCGTGTAACGCTTGCTGTTGCTTTTTTAACTTTGCGCCTGCTGCAGGCATTAACTGGCGGATAAGTCTATGTTGATAACGTCTTACGATACGGTAATGGTTATCGTATCGATAATCGTGGCTTTTCTGGCTTCCTATACTGCGCTGGATATGGCAGGCCGGGTAGTAAACAGCACCGGCAGAGCAGCTCAGGCCTGGCTGCTTGGCGGTGGATTTGCCATGGGTATTGGCATCTGGGCGATGCATTTTATCGGTATGCTGGCAATGAAGATGCCGATGATGATGAGCTACAACGGCCCGCTGACGCTACTGTCGATGATTATTGCTGTCGCCGCCTCGCTGTTTGCACTGTGGATCGTCTGCTACGGTGAACTGCGCTGGCCGCGTTTAAGCTATGGCGCATTGATTCTGGGCAGCGGCGTGGCAGCGATGCATTACACCGGTATGGCCGCGCTGATGCTTGAGCCGGAGATTATCTGGAAATGGGGCTGGGTGCTTGTTTCGGTGGTTATCGCCTTGCTGGCATCAGGCACTGCGCTGTGGCTGGCGTTCCGGCTGCGTAAAGGGGCAGGCCGTCTGGCGCTGCTGCGCGCGGGCGCGGCGATAGTCATGGGGTTTGCTATTGCCGGTATGCACTATACCGGCATGGTCGCCGCCAGTTTCCCCACCCAAAGCCATATGATGCACCAGGGCGTAGACAGCGACTGGCTGGCGATTCTGGTGGCGGTGGTCTCGCTCTCTATTCTCGGTATTACGCTATTGGTTTCGATGCTTGATGCGCGCATGCAGGCGCGTACGTCAATGCTCGCCTCATCCCTGGCGGAAGCCAACCGCGAGCTGGCGCAACTGGCATTGCAGGATAATCTGACGCGCCTGCCGAACCGTATTCTGCTGGAGGATCGTCTCGATCAGGCGATCAATAAAGCGACGCGGGAACATAGCCGTTTTGCGCTGATGTTTATGGATCTTGATGGCTTTAAGGCGGTCAATGACGCATTTGGACATCATATCGGTGACAGTCTGCTGGTAGCGGTGACGGAACGTATGACCACCAGTATCAACGGGCATTACACGCTGGCGCGGCTGGGCGGCGATGAATTTGTGCTGCTGATGGAAATCGAAGAGCCAAACGAAGCTGCGGTTACCGCAGATGCGCTGGTCAAATTGATAGGGAAACCCTTTAACATCTCACGCTATGAACTTAATGTTTCGGTCAGTATTGGCATTGCGGTTTATCCGGGAGATGGCGTTGATGAACGTGAACTGATGTTTAACGCCGATGCTGCCATGTATCACACCAAAAACAACGGGCGCAACGGCTATTATTTCTTCCAGCCTTCAATGAACACCATTGCGCAAAATCAGCTTCAGCTGATCAACGATCTGTGGCTGGCGCTGGATAAAAGTGAGCTGCGGCTGTTCTATCAGCCGAAATATACCGCACCAAGCGGCCCGATTGTGGGCTTTGAGGCGCTGCTGCGCTGGCAACATCCGCAGCATGGCCTGCTGCCGCCGGATACTTTCCTGCCGCTGGCGGAAAAGAGCGGCTTGATTATTGGCGTAGGTAACTGGGTAATTAATGAAGCCTGCCGACAGCTACATGAATGGCATAAACAGGGGCATAAAAACTGGTCCGTAGCGGTTAACCTGTCGGCGTTGCAATTTGAACAGAATAGCCTGGTTGATACCGTCATGACGGCGCTGGAAAAACATCATATCCCGCCGCATCTTCTAACGCTGGAGGTCACTGAAACCACCGCGATGCGCAATCCTGATGAGAGCGTGCGCATTCTCACGGCGCTAACCGATCTCGGGGTGAATGCTTCGATCGATGACTTCGGTACCGGCTATTCCAGCCTGCTCTATCTGAAACGTCTGCCTGCCAGCGAACTGAAAATCGATCGGGCCTTTGTAAACGAACTCAGCGAAGACAGCGGAGATGCCACCATTGTCTCTGCAATTGTGGCGCTGGCGCAGTCGCTTAACCTCAAAGTGGTGGCGGAAGGGGTAGAGACGCCGGAGCAGCAGGCCTTTTTAACCCATCTTGGCTGTAACAGCTTACAAGGCTATCTGTTGGGAAAACCGATCCCTCCTGAGCGTATCCATGAGCTGAAAGAATTTATCAAAACTCAGGAGAACGAGTCAGCTGAAATTGCCTGATAGAGAAAAAGGGCGGCTGGGATATCCGCTGTACCCGGGAAAAACTATAATAGTTGCCCTTTAGCCTTCCGGGACCTGTAACAGTTTATGGCAAAGTATCTTCAGCTGGTGGAGCAAATCCAGGCGCAAATAGATGCCGAAATCTGGCTGCCGGGCGAAAAGCTCCCTTCGCTGCGCGATCAGGTTAGCCAGAGCGGCATGAGCCTGATGACGGTGATGCATGCTTATCAGGTGCTGGAGAGCCAGGGCAGCATCGTTTCACGACCGCAGTCCGGCTATTATGTTGCGCCGCGCGCTGAATTTCTCAGCCAGCCGGTTAACCATCAAAAGGTGCAACTGGCAGAGGCGGTTGATATAAATTCCTTTATTTTCGATGTGTTACAAGCCTGCCGCGATCCACTGATTATCCCGTTCGGCTCCGCCTTTCCCGATCCGGAGCTTTTTCCGCAGCGCCAGCTAATGCGCGCCCTGAATCATGTTTCTCATCGTCTGACGCCGGGCGACGCCATTAATAATCTGCCACCCGGCAACGAAGCGCTGCGTAAAACGCTGGCTCGTCGCTACGCTCAACAGGGGATTGCCGTTTCGCCGGATGAGATTGTGATTACTAACGGAGCAATGGAGTCGCTAAGCCTGAGTTTGCAGGCGGTCACCGAGCCAGGCGACTGGGTGGTGGTAGAAAATCCAACGTTTTACGGCGCGCTACAGGCTATTGAACGTCTAAAGCTAAAAGCCGTGGCCATCGCCACCGATCCTCAGCACGGCATGGATTTAAACGAGCTTGAGCAGGCGTTAAAACGCTGGCCGATCAAAGCCTGCTGGCTGATGACCAATCATCAGAATCCGGTAGGGTTTACCCTGAGCCGGGAGAAAAAAAAGGCGCTGGTTGCGCTGTTGGCAGCGCATCAGGTGGCGCTGATTGAGGATGATGTTTACAGCGAGCTTTACTTTGGTGCCGATAAACCGTTACCGGCTAAAACGTTTGATCGTCAGGGTAACGTACTGCACTGCTCATCCTTTTCCAAAAATCTGGTAGCGGGCTTTCGCGTAGGCTGGGTAGCGGCGGGCAAACAGGCGCAGCGTATTCAGCGGCTGCAGCTAATGAGTACGCTTGCCACCAGCGCGCCGATGCAGCTGGCGCTGGCGAACTACCTGAGTACCCGTAGCTATGACAGTCACTTGCGCAAGCTGCGTCAGGTACTGGAGCAGCGCAAAAATCTGGCCCGGCAGTCGCTCAAGCGCCATCTGCCCTATGGTGCCAAAATCAATGATTCACGCGGCGGCTACTTTTTATGGATTGAACTACCCGGACAGGTAAACGCGACACAACTCTACTATCGCGCGCTGGGACATAACATCAGCATCGCGCCAGGCAGCATGTTTTCCTCAGGACAGCAGTACGCGAACTACTTTCGCTTTAATACTTCCTGGCCGTGGGATAGCGCACAGGAAGCGGCTGTGGCCATCCTGGGAGGGTTGATTGCCGCCATGATGTAACAAGCGTTAGCAAAAAGCTGTAACAGTGGCCTGGCATACTTTAACGCGGCCATGAAAATGCGTAAAAAAATGAATGCACGCCACGCTGGTAGGGTAATTTGACTTAAGTATTGAATTTCAAAGAAATTTATTGTGAATTGGTCGTTATTCCTATTGCAAAGTTATTAACTTTTGCCACAATCAATTAACATTATGACCAACATGGAGGCGTAGTATGTTTCCCTCATCGTGCAGTCTTATGACAATGATGTCATTTGCGGCAGGCACACCTTTTGCGGGGACGTCCAACAACCCGCAGCATCTGATGCTGGCTATGCCTTCAAACGGTATTCCGAATAACCCGTTGCCGTTGATTATCTACCCGCGCGTGGTGCCAAATGATGTTGAGGACATTGCGGCCTGGTTCGAACAGCGGTTTACGGAACACCACTGGCCGCCACGCTGGCGCGCCGATATTTTTCCCTGGACGCATTATCACTCTAACTGTCATGAGCTGTTGGGCGTCAGCGCGGGCTGGGCTGAAGTACTGTTTGGCGGCGAAAGCGGCCGCATGGTAACGCTGCGCATGGGCGATGCGGTACTTATTCCAGCAGGCGTAGGGCATCAGCAGATTGCAGCCAGCGAAGATTTCTTTACCGTTGGCGCTTATCCGGCAGGCATGGAGCCCGATACGTTGCGTGACGATAGAAGTATCCTGGAGAAATCCCTGAGCACCATTAAACGGGTGCCGTTACCGCAGTTCGATCCGCTAACCGGCGGCGAAGGTGCGGTAACCGATTTTTGGCATCCCGTTGCACAGCAACAGGCCCATCATAATTAAACCAGAGACGGGGCGGCGACAGGCTGCCCGCTCGGGTTAAATTCATCGCTTTTGACACGCCTGTTTTATTGAAAGAATTAAAGAGATCTCTGTACGCAATTAACCGGTTAAACCAGATAATTTCTTTTAGCGACTTCATTAATATCAACCACGCTTTTTATACCCAGCTTGCGCAATATTTTAATTTTATAGGTGCTGATGGTTTTATTGCTAAGTGAAAGCTGTAAGGCTATTTCTTTATTAGAATATCCGGCAGCCAGTTTCCTGAGTACCGTTAGCTCTCGGCGGGAAAGCGACATTAATTTTTCACTTTCTGAATGCACCGCTTTTACCTCTGTATCTTGCGAGCAGGGATAGAATTTAATACCTTTATCGATGCTGCGAATCGCCTGTAACAGCTGGGTAATATCATGACTTTTACACAAATAGCCATCAACGCCCAGCAGCAGGCAGCGCTGCATATGGAACTTGCTTTCGGAGGCGGTTAATACGATGATTTTTTGCTGTACGTTAATACGCTTCAGGCTTTCAATGACTTGCATACCGTCCCTGCCCGGAATATTGAGATCCATAATCACCAGATCGGGACGATGCAGGCCAACATCCGCAATCACCGAAACGCCATCCTGCGCGATGCCGGCAATGGTATAGCCGTTAGCGCGTAAATACGTCTTAATGCCCGAACAGATAAAAGGGTGGTCATCAACAATAAATACTGTGTTAATCATAATTAATCCTGAGTGATATTATAAAATCCATAAATAATAATATTTATCCATTTGTATTCCTGGCGTAGTCAGTGAAGCAGTATAACTTTCCACCTAATCTATCAATGTGAGAATTGTCTCTAATTAAGCTGCGTTACTGATACGCAACGCGCCGCTATTCTCTGATTTGAATGCAAAACCGGTAGGTTTAATTACTCACAGGGTCTGCTTTCTCACAACTTTTTAAATCCGGCCTCTCATCAAAAAGTAAAAATATGGGAAAGGATTATTTACTGCCAGAGATTGATTGAAGACAAAATTCAGGGAAATAAGTTATTGAATAAAGCTTCTCTGTAAAAACTATTATTAACGACAGCAGGTTTAACAAAAGTTGGATGAAGTAAATATTAGTCCCGTTTTTTTAAATAAAACAGACGGGCCTGGGCATACAGCAGAAAACCAGCGCCTTTTTACGCTTAAAGCGGAACCGCATCACAGGAATGATGAGAGAACTGTACTTAAGTCCGGTGAGTCTGCTGTGTAAACGTTTACGCTGTGTTTTTGTGACCCAGAGCCGTTTAGCGTAATAATTATTTTGTGCGTGTCAGGGAGGGATAAGCCATAGAATCAAGCTTTCTGGCAGCGTAGCGATAAATTAAATCCTTTACTCTTAGCGGTATGGCGCGCTTTTCCCAACGCATAGCAAACTTAAACGCAAGCCAACCCGTTTAAGCTATACCAGATACGAGAGAATTCCATTACTCTCAGGCTAATGTTTTGACGTCAACCTTAATTGATGCTTCAGCCTGTCAGGCGGAAACTTCCTGCTGTCGATTTTAGTTAAATCACTATCAAGCCAGGAGGTTAGCCATGTTGCCTGAAGCATCGGCAGGCCGCGTCTGGGATACGCGTCGTACAGAGAAACAGCGACGCATCGCGTCTCTCTCTATCCCAGGTAAAGTTCTGCCCACTCATGATTTACCCACCGTTCTGGAAAAACTGATTGCCCCCGGCGACCGCGTGGTGCTGGAAGGGAATAACCAGAAACAGGCCGATTTTTTGTCACGTATGCTGGCAGAGGTTAATCCGCAAAAGGTACACGATCTGCATATGATTATGCCGAGCGTCAGCCGCAGCGAGCATCTTGATATTTTTGAAAAGGGCATCGCCCGTAAGCTCGATTTCTCTTTCTCCGGCACGCAAAGCCTGCGCATTTCGCAGCTGCTGGAAGATGGTCAACTGGAAATCGGTGCTATCCACACTTACATCGAACTTTATGCCCGTCTGTATGTTGATCTGGTGCCGAACGTAGCGCTGGTGGCGGGCTTCAAGGCTGACCGCCAGGGCAACCTTTATACCGGTCCCAGCACGGAAGATACGCCCGCGCTGGTCGAGGCCGCCGCTTTCCGTAACGGTATCGTTATCGCTCAGGTCAATGAGCTGGTGGATGACGTTAGCGATCTGCCGCGCGTCGATATTCCCGGATCCTGGATCGATTACGTGGTGGTAGCCGATCAGCCTTTCTTTATAGAGCCGCTGTTTACACGCGATCCGCGCCTGATCAAACAGGAACATATCCTGATGGCAATGATGGCGATCAAGGGCATCTACGCCGAACATCAGGTGCAGTCGCTGAATCACGGTATCGGTTTCAATACCGCCGCCATTGAACTGCTGTTGCCGACCTGGGGCGAACAGTTGGGGCTGAGAGGCAAAATTTGTAAACACTGGACGCTGAACCCGCATCCGACATTGATTCCAGCTATTGAAAGCGGCTGGGTAGAAAGCATTCACAGCTTCGGTAGCGAACTGGGCATGGAAAATTACATTGCCGCGCGTCCCGACATCTTCTTTACCGGCTCGGACGGTTCAATGCGATCCAACCGCGCCATGTGTCAGCTGGCCGGTCAGTATGCGGTGGATATGTTTATCGGCTCAACGCTACAGGTAGACGGCTACGCCAACTCCTCAACCGTAACCCGTGGCCGTCTTTCCGGCTTCGGCGGCGCGCCGAACATGGGTCACGATCCCCATGGCCGTCGCCACGCCACACCGGCCTGGCTGGCAATGATCGACAAGCCCGATCCCATGGTGCGCGGCCGCAAACTGGTGGTGCAGATGGTGGAAACCTTCCAGGCGGGCGGCAAGCCTACTTTCGTCGAGAAGCTGGATGCCGTTGATGTGGCGAAAGCCTCCTCAATGCCGCTGGCACCGGTCATGATTTACGGCGAAGACGTTACTCATGTTCTTACCGAAGAAGGTATCGCTTACCTCTACCGCGCCGAGTCAATGGAAGAACGTCGGGCGATGGTGGCTGCGGTAGCCGGGATTACCGATATCGGTCTGGGCGTTGATGCTCAGCGCGTCGCGAAGCTGCGTCAGGAAGGCAAAATTGCCTGGCCGGAAGATTTAGGGATTCGACGTAGCGAAGCCAACCGTTCTCTGCTGGCCGCAGGTAGCGTGGCGGATCTGGTGGAATGGTCAGGCGGTCTCTATAACCCACCGGCTAAATTCCGGAGCTGGTAATGGCAACCCAACCGCAACTCTCACCGCAGCGTGCCGAAACGCTGGCTTTACGGCTGGCGGAACAGGCCAGGGCCGCTCTGATCGCCGAAGCGCGTTTAACGCCGAAGCCGGGCCTGGTTGACGGGCGCGGCAGCGGGGCGCATCAGGATTTAAATCTGGCGCTGATGGAGCGATCCGCCTGCGCGCTGGAGCGGACCTTTTATGCGCTGGCGCTGCACAGCTGGCTGCGTCCAGCGGATATTGCGCTGCGTCAGCAGGTCGGCGAACTGGGGCGCGCTGGCGAAGCGCAAATGATGGCCGCTACGCAGGGCGTCAATACCCATCGTGGCGCGATCTGGGCGCTGGGACTGTTGGTCAGCGGTGCGGCGATGCTGGATGGCAAAGCTGAGGCCACCGCTATTTGTCAGGCTGCCGCCACGCTGGCACGTCTGCCGGACGATCGCGCGCCGCGCAGCTTCAGCAAAGGGTTGCGGGCAACGCAGCGTTATCGGGTTCCCGGTGCGCGTGAAGAGGCGCAGCAGGCTTTTCCGCATATTTCCCGGCTCGCGCTGCCCCAGCTTCGTCGCAGCCGTGCGGCTGGCGCAGCGGAAGCGGAGGCGCGCATTGACGCTCTGATGGCGATCATGACCTCGCTAAGCGATACCTGCGTGCTGTCACGCGCGGGTCTGACCGGCCTGCAGGCGATGCAGCAGGGCGCACAGCAGGTGCTGGACGCAGGCGGCTGTGCAATGCCCGTCGGACGCCAGGCGCTGGCCCGTCTCGATGCCGCCATGCTGCAGCTCAACGCTTCGCCAGGCGGAGCAGCTGATCTGCTGGCGGCCACGCTGTTTCTCGATGGTATTTGCTTACCTACAGATTGAGGATGTTATGGAACAAATCACACTTTCTTACCCCGCCACTCGCACGCTGTATGGACGTGCGCTGGCTGGCGTTGTGGGCTCCGGTGATATGGAAGCCCTGTTTGTCGCCGATCAAGGCGAAAGACTGGAAGTCAGCATCACCACTTCCATCGTCAATTTTGAAGCGCGCTGGCGGGCGCTGTTTGACCGTCTCAGCACGCTAACTGAACTACCGGCAGGTCAACTGACGATTCATGATTTTGGCGCTACGCCAGGCGTCGCGCGTATTCGTATCGAACAGGTATTTGAGGAGGCGGCCAATGCGTAACGACAGCAGTTTTATTGAGCTGCGGGCGCGTGAACGCGCACGTCTGCTGCTGGATGAAGGGTCTTACCGCGAATTGCTCGATCCGTTCGACGGCGTGATGTCGCCGTGGCTGCCGATGCAGGGCATTGTGCCACAGGCCGATGACGGCATGGTGGTGGCAAAAGGCACCATTGAGGGCAAGCCCACGGTGGTGATCGCCATCGAAGGCACCTTCCAGGGCGGCAGTATGGGGGAAGTCTCCGGCGCGAAAATGGCAGCAGCGTTAGAGCTGGCGGCAGACGATCATCGCCGTGGCGTGCCCACGCAGGCGGTGCTTTGCCTGGAAACGGGTGGGGTACGTTTGCAAGAAGCTAACCTGGGGCTGGCGGCGATCGCGGATATTCATGCGGCAATCGTTGATTTACGCCGCTATACCCCGGTGATCGGCGTTATTGCCGGTACCGTTGGCTGCTTTGGCGGGATGTCGATTGCCGCTGGACTGTGCAGCTCGCTGATTGTTACCCGTGGAGCGCGCCTGGGGCTGAACGGCCCGCAGGTTATCGAACAGGAAGCGGGTATTGATGAATATGACTCGCGCGATCGTCCATTTATCTGGCGCATGACCGGCGGCGAAGCACGCTATCGCAGCGGGCTGGCCGACGTACTGGTCAATGATGGCGTACACGCGGTGAAAGATGCGGTGACTAAAGCACTGGCGCGTGGCGTTCCGGCGCGGCACCGCACCGATAACTATCAGGCCATGCTGGCACGTCTGAACAAGGTGGATACCACTCAGCAGCCGGAAAGCGAACAAATTCAACAATTTTTTGCGGGGGATGCGTTATGAAAACCAACAGTCGTGGCGAGATTTGGCTAACGCTGCTGAGTCAGGACGCGCCGCGTTTAGGCGGTCTCTGTCCGTCGGTCCAGGCGGCGGATGCCGAGCTGGGCGGTGAAAGCGTGCGTTATATCGCCGTGGTACCCGATGAAAACAACCATTTCCCGCGTGCTGCAGGCGGGGAAGTCGGCCTGCTTGAAGGCTGGACGCTGGCGAAGGTGGTGCAGGAAACCATCGCTGCTGATGAACAGGCGGAGCATAAACGCCCCATCGTGGCGGTGATTGATGTGCCGAGCCAGGCCTATGGTCGTCGTGAAGAAGCCTTTGGTATCCATCAGGCGCTGGCAGCCTCGGCGGCGGCCTGGGCGCAGGCGCGTCTGGCGGGCCATCCGGTTATCGGTCTGATCGTTGGCAAAGCGATGTCCGGCGCGTTTCTGGCGCATGGCTATCAGGCAAACCGGCTGATCGCCTTCAACGATCCTGGCGTCATGATCCATGCAATGGGACAGGCATCAGCGGCGCGTATCACGCTGCGCAGCGTAGAAGCGCTGATCGAGCTGGCCTCTACCGTGCCGCCGATGGCCTATGACGTCAAAAATTTCCAGACGCTGGGCATCCTCGATGAAATGCTGAACATTGCCAAACCTGATGCGCCGGGCGAGCAGGAAAAACAGCAGGTGACCGAGTCGCTGATTCGCGCCATCAAAGATGCGCGTGAGGGCGATCGCACGCTGAAGCATCGTCTACGTGGCGACAACCGCCGCAGCTCTGTGCTGGTACGCGAGCGTATGCGCGCAAATTGGTAATCATGTTAAGACAAACCTGCCAGGTCGATAGTGATGGGCACACGCTGCCCATCCAGAAAAATAGCCTGTAAAAATAATAAACCATCGCACCTGTGCTAATTACAACGCTTTGTTATACAGGTGAAATATGACATACATCATTCTCCACGCGCTTGCCCCAATTTTCATCATTATGCTGTTAGGCTTTATGGCCGGTAAGGCAAAAATGGTGGATAACAAGAACGTTGCTTTACTGAATATCTTTGTGATGGATTTTGCACTGCCGGCTGCGCTGTTTAGCGCTACCGTGCAGACGCCCTGGAGCGGCATTGTTGAACAGATGCCGTTGGTGGTGGTGCTGACGCTGGCAATGTGGATCACCTACGCCGCCATCTACTTTATTTGCATTAAGTGGTTCCATAAGTCGCCGCAGGATGCCGCCGTGCTGACGCTGACGGTTGCACTGCCAAACTATGCCGCGCTGGGTCTGCCGATTCTGGGCAGCGTCCTGGGCGAGTCAGGCAGCACGTCGCTTTCGGTTGCGGTCTCAATTGCCTGCGGTTCGGTGCTGATGACGCCGTTCTGTCTGCTGATTCTGGAACGTGAAAAAGCGCGTACGGCAGGTACGGTGCAGGGCTCGTCGCTGACCATGCTACCGGTTTTGATGTGGCGCTCGGTGAAAAAGCCGATCGTCTGGGGTCCGCTGCTGGGCGTGGTGCTATCAGCGCTGGGTATTCATATGCCTGATTTGGTGCTGACGGCAATTAAACCGCTGGGCCTGGCCGCTACCGCCGCCGCGCTGTTCCTGACCGGCTTGATCCTGTCGGCGCGTCAGCTGAAACTGAACGGCGCAGTGGCGCTCTCCAGCATCACTAAACTACTGATTCAACCGCTGATCGCCTGGGCGCTGGTGCTGATGATGGGGTTACAGGGTTCGCTGGCGATTACGGCAATTCTGATGATCGCGCTCTCTGCAGGTTTCTTCGGCGTGGTATTCGGCAACCGGTTTGGCGTGCAGTCTCCCGATGCGGAAGCCGCCTTGCTGATTAGCTCAGTGCTCTGTATCGTCACGCTGCCGCTATTTATCTCTTTAACCGCAGGAATGTAATTGATGTTACCGCGTCCCCACGACCTTATCTGGCTTAACGATCCGCAGGCGCTCACAGGCGAACTGCCTGACTGGGTCGCACAGCAGTGGCAGCCTACGCTGCCGCTGGTGGTGCGCCGGGACTGGCACCCGGATGGGCTTATCGCCGTGGGGATCCGTGGCATGGGGCGTGAACGGCGTGCCGCCGCCTGGCTTCCTGCCGGAGCCATTGCGCGCCGCGTGACGCCGGAATCGCTGGTGGATCTCCCGCAGCTGCTGCGTTCCCCTTTTGTTTCACAGCCGCCGGTGCAGGCAACGATCCTGCTGGCGCAGCAGTCATGGCCGTGGCAGTGGGGCGTGACCGGCAGTTGCGGTTATGCGTTGGCGACCGATGTGCCGGTATTGCACAGCGGCAGCGATCTCGATCTGCTGATCCGTGCACCGCAGCCGCTGCCGCCAACCGCGTTTCAGCGCTGGCAGCAGCAGGTGACGCGCCTGCTGTGCCGGGCAGATACCCAGGTGGAAACGCCCAACGGCGCTTTTGCCCTTAATGAGTGGCTGCGCGACGGAAGGACGCTGCTAAAAACCAACCGGGGGCCGCGGCTGGTTAGCGCTCCATGGCAGGCAAAAATGGAGGATCCGGACTGATGAAAATTTTGTTTATGTTTCCCGGGCAGGGGCCGCAGCGTGTGGGCATGCTTCAGGGGTTGCCGGATGGCGAGCACCTGTTGCAGGAAGCCAGCGCGGCGCTAAACGAAGATGCCGTTCAGCTGGACAGTGAGCAGGCGCTACGTCATACCCGCGCCGTTCAGCTTTGCCTGCTGATTGCCGGGGTCGCCTGGGCGCGTGAACTGGCGCGCCAGGGGCTGGAGCCAGATATGGTTAGCGGTCTATCCATCGGCGCTTTCCCGGCGGCGGTGGTAGCCGGGGCGCTCGACTTTGCCGATGCGCTGCGGCTGGTGGCGCTGCGCGGTGAACTGATGGAACAGGCTTATCCGTCCGGCTATGGCCTGACGGCGATCACCGGCCTGCGCCAGAGCGAGATTGAACCCTTGCTGGGCGACTGTTACCTGGCGAACATTAATGCAGCTCAGCAAATGGTGATTGCGGGCAGCGAAGCGGCGATGCAGCAGGTAGCGCAACAGGCGGTGGCGCACGGCGCGCAGAAAGTGCACCGGCTGGCGGTGAGCGTGCCCTCGCACTGCGCATTGCTGGACGAACCGGCGCGGCAGCTGGCGCAGGCCTTTACGCAGGTTACCCTGACGCGTCCGCGCTGTGCTTATCTCAGCGGTAGCAGCGCGCGTTTGCTGTGGCAGCCGCCACAGATCGCTGACGATTTGGCAATGAATATGGCGCGCACCGTGCGCTGGCATGAGGCGATGGAAGCGGCCAACGAACGTGACGTGGGGCTGGCGATCGAAATGCCGCCCGGTGCCGTGTTGACCGGACTGGCGCGTGAACCGCTGACGCGCGGCGATGCGCTGTCGCTGGAACAGGCGGGCGTCGCGCTGGTGCTCAGGCTGGCGACTCAGGCACGCGCTCAGCGTTAGCCAGCACCTCGCGGGCGTACATTCGCCCCTCGGCCACCAGCGCCAGCAGATTGGGATCGTGTTCGCGATTACGATCGAACACGATAGCGATCGACTGGCGCATCTGGTACGGCTCCGCCAGCGGCAGCAGCTGTACGCTGTTTTCATACACCCGCCGCATTCTGCCCGGCACCAGCGCAAAGCCAACGCCTGCCTGCACCAGGCTCAGCATGGAAAAAATATCGTTCACCCGCATCACAATATTGGCATCAAAACCTGCCACGCCGAACGCCTCCTGGAAGCCGTGAAAAGTGGCAAATCCCTCGGCCAGTGAAACAAACTTTTCCTGACGATAATTCCGTAAGTCAGCACTGCCCCCTTCATTCAGCCTGGCCTCGGCAGGGGCGGCGAGATAGATATTATCCTCAAACAGCGGCAGCACCTCATGTCGCCGGGTATCGATCTGGCTGTCATTCACCGACAGTAAAATCGCATCCAGCTCGCCCAGCTGAAGTTTTTCCAGCAGCAGCTGGTTAGATCCCATCGTCAGATCCAGCTCCAGTTCAGGGCGGCGCAGTTTCATGCCCATAATCAGGCGCGGCACGGTTTCCAGCGTCAGCGAATAGAGGGTGCCGATGCGCATCCGCTTCTGACCCAGTCCGGCCTTCTGCCGCGCGTCGATAATCCCTTTTTCCATGACATCCACCGCCTCCTGCGCATATTCAAGCAGGGTATGGGCGGCGGCCAGCGGCTTCAGGCTGCGGCCCTGATGGATAAACAGCGGACAACGTACATTCTCTTCCAGCGTATGCAGCGCGCGGTGCACGCTGACGTTGCTTAAATCCAGCTGTTCGGCGGTACGGGCAATATTGCCGCTGGCCATAAAGGCGATAAAAATTTCCAGTTTGCGAAAGCTAATATCAGCATCAATTTTCATGCGGTGCCTTGTCTGGTCAATAAATCAGTGAAAACCGGAACAGCATAACGCGTTTAACAAGGCGGAATTTTGATTTCCTCAGTGAATGGTTATAGACCACAGACGGCGAAAAAGCCCGAACCGGCGAGCGGGTCGGGCAGAGAGGCAGAAAGCAGTTACCAGCCGGAGGGCAGCAGATTAAACAGCGAGGCGATGGCGTAGATCGCGCTGGCGAGATAGAGCAGCACGATAACGCTTTTGATGATCGGATGGGTCAGCCATGCGCGACATTGCCAGCTCGGCTGCACATCGCCCTGTTTTCGGGCGCTTTGTAAAATCAGCATCGGCATAATCGACAGCACCACGCCGCTGAAAACGCCGGCGATATAGAGCGCGTTGACAAAGGATACCAGCCCGCTATAGGCCAGCAGAAACGGCGGAAGCACCACCAGCAGCATCGCCATTAGCCGCTGACGCGCCGCGCTATCCACCTGCCAGTTAAAACGATCGCCGATATTGGTCAGTAAACTGCCGCCCAGCCCCCAGTAAGAGGTAAGCATGGCGAACAGGGCAAAAATATTAGCGGAGAAAAAGGCCCAGTTACCCAGTGCTTCGCCCCAGCTGAGCGTCGCGACCTCAGAGACATTCGCCAGGCCGTTAAGGGCAATAACCGACAGCGGCACCAGCGCCAGCAGAACAAAGGTTATGGCCATGCCGGTAACGATCGCTTTCGGTAGCTGTTCCGGCTTATTACTGAAGCCCCGCGCCATTTCCGGCACGATGTACTGCGCAGAGAAGCAGAAAACCACCACGTTAAATACCGGGATCATATAGAGCCAGTTGCCTTCCAGCAGATGCGCCAGTTGGGTGACCGGCTGCAGAAAGGTGGTGCCAACCAGCAACAGCAGCATCAGCACCATACAGATACAGATCACTTTTTCGCTGCGGCCGATTGCCTTCAGGCCGAGCCAGAGCACGCCCGCTGCGGGCAGGAAAAAGAGCAGACTGCCCAGCGAAGGCGGCAATCCCAGCAGCGACTGCAGCAGCCGTCCGCTGCCGCTCATATAGGCGGTTAGCGCCCCCAGCGAGTTAACACATACGGAAGCGAACATCAGCCAGCTGCCGAGGCGACCCACATAGCGGCGTGCCAGGCCGCTCAGTTGCAGGTGTGCGCGGGTGCGCAGCGTGGCTTCTGCCACGTAAAGCATCGTTACGGTGGTAAACAGACCCACCACCACCAGCCAGAACAGCAGCGGCATAAAGCCCGCCTTACGGGCGGCGTAGGCGATAGAAAGCACGCCCGCGCCGATATTGGTGCCGACAATCATCGCCACGCCTTCCACAAAGCTTAGCGGTTTGGCCTTTACGCCTGTAGCGCGCGCGGTGGCCGTTTTGGCGGATGCGGGCCAGGATGTTTCGTATGACATGGGAACTCCTTAGTGCGCTCAGGCGCCAGGTGAAGAGATGTCCATACAGAGATATTTGCTTTCCAGATATTCATCGATCCCTGCCTGCGAGCCTTCGCGGCCCAGGCCGGAGTGTTTGATGCCGCCGAAAGGAGCGATTTCATTGGAGATCTGCCCGGTATTCACGCCGACCATGCCATACTCCAGCGCCTCGCTGACGCGCCACTGGCGGGAGGCACTTTGCGTAAAGAGATAGGCGGCCAGACCGAATTCAGTGTCGTTCGCCATGGCGATCGCTTCTGCTTCACTATCGAAGCGGAACAGCGCTGCCAGCGGGCCGAAGGTCTCTTCATGCGCCACGCGCATCTGCTGGGTAACATGGGTTAACAGCGTGGGCTGAAAGAAGGTGCCGCCACGCGCGTCGCGACCGCCGCCGAGCCGCAGCGTGGCACCTTTAGAACAGGCATCGTCAATGTGGCTCTGCACTTTGGCAACGGCGGTATCGTCAATCAGTGGCCCCTGCGTTACGCCGGGCTGGCGACCATCGCCCACCTGCAGTTCACCGATTGCCTGCGCCAGCCGTTCGCTTAATGCCTGATAGATCCCGCTCTGCACGTAAATACGATTGGCGCAGACGCAGGTCTGGCCGCTATTGCGGAATTTACTGAGCATAATGCCCTGTACCGCCTGCTCCAGATCCGCATCGTCAAACACCAGCACCGGCGCGTTGCCGCCCAGCTCCAACGAGAGCTTTTTCACCGTCGGCGCGCACTGCGCCATCAACAGGCGTCCCACCTCCGTCGAGCCGGTAAAGCTCAGCTTGCGTACGCTGTCGCTGGCGCAGAGCGCCTGGCCAACGTTCACCGCGTCACCACAGAGGATCAGCAGCAGATCTGCAGGCAGCCCCGCTTCAGACGCCAGCGTCGCCAGCGCAAATGCGGTCAGCGGCGTCTGTTCGGCCGGCTTAACCAGCATGGAACAGCCAGCGGCCAACGCGGGCGCAACTTTGCGGGTGATCATCGCAGCGGGAAAATTCCACGGCGTAATAGCGGCGCAAACACCCACCGGCTGCTTCAGCACCAGCAGACGCTGTTGCGGCAGTGGAGAGGGCAGAATGGCGCCATCGGTGCGCCGCGCCTGTTCAGCAAACCAGCGAATAAAGGAAGCGGCGTAGCCAATCTCACCTCGCGCCTCGGCCAGCGGTTTGCCCTGTTCGGCGGTCAACAACTGCGCCAGCGGTTCCTGCTGCTGCAGTATTCGTTGATACCAGCCCATCAACAGGTCGGCGCGGGCGGTTGCCGTTTGTTGCTGCCACCGGCGTTGCACCCCAACAGAGCGGGCGATCGCCGCGTTAACCGCTGTCGCATCGTGGGTTTTAACCCAGGCCAGCGGCTCACGCGTTGCCGCATCGGTTACCGCCAGCCAGTTGCCGCTTTGCGGCGTCAGGCTAACGTCAGGATGATCGAGCAGTGCTTTTAGCGGGGCGTTAATCATGCCTGCGCCTCCAGCGCCTGACGCAGCAGCGTCAGCGCACGACGGAAAGTGGTTTCCTCGATGGTTAGCGGATAAAGGAAACGGATGACGTTGCCATGCTGACCGCAGGTCAGCAGCAGCAGCCCCTGCGCCATCGCGTGCTGCTGCACCGAACGCGCCAGTTCGGCATTCGGCTGGCCGTTGGCATCGGCGAACTCAACGGCGACCATGGAACCACGCGCGCGGATTTGCGCCATCGCGGGCAGGGTGCGCTGAGCCTGTTGCAACACCTCTACCAGTTCAGCGCCCAGCTGTGTGGCACGCTGGCACAGCTGCTCTTCATCAATCACGTCGAGAACCGCATGTGCCGCCGCGATGGCCAGCGGGTTACCGGCGTAAGTGCCGCCAAGGCCGCCCGGCGCTGGCGCATCCATGATTTCGGCTCGGCCGGAAACCGCCGATAGCGGCAAACCGCCCGCCAGGCTTTTCGCCATGGTAATCAGATCCGCTTTGACCTCGTAGTGTTCCATGGCGAACAGCTTGCCGGTGCGGGCAAAGCCGCTTTGCACTTCATCGGCAATCAGCAAAATGCCGTGGCGATCGCAGCACTCGCGCAGGCGCTGGAAAAATTCGGCAGGGGCGATATGGAAACCGCCTTCGCCCTGAACCGGCTCCAGCACAATAGCGGCAACATCCTGTGGCGCGATATCCTGGCTGAAAATCGCTTCCAGGCTGGCCATCGCATCGTCAACGCTGATGCCACGCAGTTCAACAGGATAGCGTGCATGGAATACCGAGGCCGGCATCGGCCCAAAATCCCGCTTATACGGCGCCACTTTGCCGGTCATCGCCATGGTCATAAAGGTCCGGCCATGAAACGCGCCGCCAAAAGTAATAATACCGTGGCGGCCGGTGCTGGCGCGGGCGATTTTCACCGCGTTTTCTACCGCTTCCGCGCCGGTGGTAAAGAAAGCGGTTTTTGCCGGGCCGTTAACCGGCACCCGCTGGTTCAGGCGTTCCGCCAGCGCCACATAGCTCTCATAAGGAACAATCTGGTAAGCGGTATGAGTAAAATGCGCCAGTTGCTCTGTGACCGCAGCGATCACTTTCGGATGGCGATGACCGGTATTCAGTACCGCAATCCCGGCGGCGAAATCGATATATTCGTTTCCTTCCACATCCCACAGCGTGGCGTTTTCCGCCCGCGCGGCAAACCATGAGCACATAACGCCGACGCCGCGTGGGGTAGCCTGCTGTTTGCGATCGTTCAGTGCCGCATTCTTTATGTCCATAGCGTTACCTCATTGTTATCGTTTGTTTACAAAAGGAGCCTGATCACGTTTATTTAGCGGGGAGCTACTGTCGGTGACGAGAGCCATTTGAGAACAACAGGAGGGAGCCAATTGCACAGCCTGTATGGAGATCACCTTTTGCAGCGTCTGCAGCAGGAGACCGAAGGCGCGCTGCATCAGCGTCTGTTTCGCTGTTTGCGTAGCGCGATCGTTGAAGGCGTATTGCCGCCGCACAGCCGCCTGCCTGCTTCTCGCGATCTGGCGCGCGAGCTGGCGGTATCGCGTAATACGGTGCTTAACGCTTATGAACGTTTGCTGGCTGAAGGGTATGTGCAGGCGCGTACCGGCAGCGGCACCTGGGTAGCCGGTACGCTGCCGGACAGCTGCCTGAATGCAGGCGGTGAGCCGGTCCCGGCCCCGGAAGCGCCGTTTTCACCGGTTAAACTTTCCGCACGTGGTGCGGCGTTGTTGGGCTATGCCAGCGCATCGCCGCATCAGTGGGGCGCTTTTGTGCCTGGCGTCCCGGACGTGACCGCATTTCCACATGCGCAGTTCAGCCGCATTCAGGCGCGCCTGAACCGTCAGCCAGAAGTCAATCGCCTGACCTACAGCAGCGCCGGGGGCTGCGAGGCGTTACGCGCCGCGCTGGCGCACTACCTGCGTGTGGCGAGATCGGTGCGTTGCGAGGCCGATCAGATCCTGATCACCGAAGGGATCCATCAGGCGGTGGATCTGGTGTCGCGGTTGCTGTGCGACAATGGCGATCGGGTGTGGATCGAGGAACCCGGCTATTGGGGAACGCGCAATCTGCTGCGCATTAACGGACTCAAGCCGGTGCCGATGCGGGTGGATGAAGAGGGCATCGTGCCGGTTAACGATCGGCTGGCGCCACGGCTGGTATTTGTTACGCCTTCGCATCAATATCCGCTGGGCGCGCATCTGAGCCTGGCGCGCCGTCGACAACTGCTGGCGCTGGCGCGCCAGCACGGCAGCTGGATCGTGGAAGATGATTACGATAGCGAGTTTCGCTTCTCCGGTCAGCCTTTTCCGGCGTTGCAGGGGCTGGAGCCAGACGCGCCGGTGATTTACATGGGCACCTTCAGTAAAACGCTCTATCCGGCGCTGCGCATTGGCTATCTGGTGGTGCCAAAGGCGCTGGTTCATCCGCTGCGTATTGCGGCAGCAGAGCTTTATCGCGGCGGTCATCTGCTAATCCAGCGGGCGCTGGCAGAATTTATCCGCGAAGGCCATTACGTTGCGCATATTCGGCGGATGCGCCTGCTGTATGGCAAGCGCCGTGCTTTTCTGATCGGCCTGATCCAGCGCTACCTCGGTGAGAGCTTTATCCGGGAATTCAATCATGACGCCGGGCTGCATTTAGTGCTTAACCTGCCCGAGAGATGTGACGATGTAAGCATTGCCGCCAGCGCGCTCCGGCGCGGAGTGACGGTGCGGGCGCTGTCGCAATATTATATGCAAGGCCAGACGCGTCGCGGGCTGCTGCTGGGATTTGCCTGTGTAGAAGAGAAGAATATGCTGCCAGCCTTTAACACGCTGCGCCAAATCCTTACCGAGTATGGAATTACCCACACAGGAAATCTGGCTTAATTCTTTTGTTAAGATTATTTCAACAATAAATAGCTGAAAAATTTGTCAGCCTTGCCGATATGTATGGCAACAGTTTGCCCGATAGCTTTGTTTCGGGGGAATTGATAAATTTTTCTTTAGCGTAGCGCTGGTCAGACAGCGATACTACGTTGCCATCGCCAACCCACCCAGATCTCTTATTTGGGCAGCTATCGGGCAACAGGATGAACGAGAATCCAGATACACTTTATCGGCTACTGGTGCAAAGCGTAATCGATTACGCGATCTACATGATCAAACCCGACGGCACCATTGCCAACTGGAACACGGGCGCTAAGCATATTAAAGGCTATTTGCCGGAAGATATCATCGGTAAAAACATCGCCATTTTTTATGATAAAGCTGAACAGTTAAAAGGGGTTCCGGCCAACAATCTGGTTATTGCCGCCAGCCAGGGTCGGCTGGAGACAGAGGGCTGGCGCTATCGCCACGATGGCAGCGCGTTCTGGGCACACGTAGTGATCGATGCCATTTATGCTGACGATCGCACGCTGATGGGATTTGCGGTGATCACCCGCGATTGTACCCAACAGCAGGCGCAGCTTAGCCAGCAGCGCGAGCAGCAGGAAAGATTCCGTCTGCTGGTTGAGGGCGTTACGGATTACGCTATCTATATGCTTGATATTGATGGGATGGTGGTGAACTGGAACGCTGGCGCTCAGCGTGCCAAGGGCTATACGGCGGATGAGATTGTCGGGAAACATTTCTCCGCTTTCTACAGCCTGCAGGAACGCATGGCCTATATTCCGGAAAAGAATCTTCAGACCGCTTTTCGCACCGGCCGTTTTGAAGATGAAGGCTGGCGCTATCGTAAAGATGGCAGCGCGTTCTGGGCGCATGTGATTATCGACGCCATCCATGATGATAACGGCAAGCTGATCGGCTATACGAAAATCACCCGCGACTGCACCGAGCAGCGTGAGCTACAACGCGAGCGGCGCGCAGAAGAAGAAAAATTCCGGCTGCTGGTGGAAAGCGTCACCGATTACGCCATTTATATGCTGGATCCGGGCGGCCACGTTGTGAACTGGAACACGGGCGCCCAACGTGCCAAAGGCTATACGGCACAGGAGATCCTTGGTCAGCATTTTTCGCTGTTTTACAGTTCGCAGGAGCGTCAGAACAAGACGCCGATGACCAACCTGAATATTGCGTGCACCACAGGCCGCTTTGAGGATCAGGGCTGGCGCTATCGTAAAGATGGCAGCGCGTTCTGGGCGCATGTGGTGATCGACGCCATTCACGACGAAAACGGTAAGCTTATAGGCTACGCCAAAATTACCCGCGATATTACCGAGCGGCGTGAATATGAGCAGCAAATCCTGTGCGCCAAAGATCTGGCGGAAGCGCAGAGTGAACGTATGACCGCCATGTCGCGCTTTCTTGATACCATCATCAGCAGCATTCCTTCCTGCGTGCTGGTAGAAGATGCCGTTTCACGTGAGATCCTGCTGGTAAACCGCAAGACCGAGCAGTTATTTGGCGTTGAGAAAAACAGTATGCAAGGGAAAAAGCCGCATGAGTGTCTGCCGCCGGAGCTGAGCGACTACTTTAACGTGCTGGCGGATGCGGCCTTGCGTAGCGAAAGGATCCATCAAAGCGAACGTCAGCTGATCACCGCAAGCGGCGAGCGCATTCTGCATACCCGGGCGGCCACGGTTCGCGGCGGCGATGCGCGTACCCAATATGTGATGCTGATTGTCGATGATGTCACCGATCAGCGCGCCGCCGATGCACGAATTCATCATATGGCGCATCACGATTATCTGACCAGCCTGCCCAACCGCATTCTGTTTCGTCAGCGGCTAAACGACGCGTTACGTCAGGGCGAGCGGCAAACGGCGGCGCTCTGTCTTGATCTGGATAACTTCAAAAACGTTAACGATGCGCTGGGGCATCAAATGGGTGACGAGCTGCTGCGCGTGATCGCCAAGCGCCTGCGGGCCGTGCTGCGTGAGCAGGATACGCTGGCGCGCATCGGGGGTGATGAGTTTGCTATTGTGCTGCCTGGCCTGAGCAACCAGCAGGAGGCGAGCATGGTAGCGCAGCGATTAATCGAGATAGTGCGTCCGCCAATCAATGTGGATGGACATAATTTGTCGGTGGGGCTGAGCATCGGCATTGCCTTTGCCGATGCCGAGCTGGCTTCACCTGAGCAGCTATTGCGCTGTGCCGATATGGCGCTGTATGAAGCCAAGCGCAACGGACGTAACCGCTATGAATATTTTACTCAGGAGATGGATGTTCAGGCGCGGGCGCGACGCTGCATGGAAAACGATCTGCGCGAGGCGATCACCGAAAATCAGATGCGGCTCTATTATCAGCCGATCACCAACAGCGAACAGCATGCGATTATCGGCTACGAGGCGCTGATGCGCTGGCATCATCCCTCAAAAGGGCTGATTATGCCGGCTGAATTTATTCCGCTGGCGGAAGAGACCGGGCTGATCCATAGCCTGGGCGCATGGGCCCTGTATGAAGCGTGCCATGAGGCAAAAAAATGGGCGGGCGGGCAAACGGTATCGGTTAACCTCTCTCCGGTGCAGTTTAAAAACAGCACGCTGATTTCACTGGTTGAAGGCGCGCTGCGTGAGTCAGGACTGGAGCCATGGCGGCTGGAGGTAGAGATCACCGAGTCGGTACTGCTGAATGATACGCTGGGCAATATTCGCACGTTGCAAAATCTGAAGGCGCTGGGGGTGCTGATTGCGCTGGACGATTTCGGGACCGGCTACTCTTCGTTAAGCTACCTGCGCTCGTTCCCGTTCGATAAAATCAAAATCGACCGTTCGTTTATCAATGATATGAGCGACAGCCGTGAAGCGTTGGCGATTATCCGTGCGATTACCGGCATGAGCCGCAGCCTGGATATTCAGATCACCGCTGAAGGTGTGGAGAGTCGTGAGCAGTTCGATAAGCTGAAGGAGGAGGGATGCACGCTGTTTCAGGGCTACTTCTTTGGCCGACCGCAGCCGTCTGAACTGCGGTTAACGGTGCTGTAATCGCCGCCCCGACGCGGCGATTCGCGTCGGGGCAGTCATACATTAAGCGGTTGGACCGTGGCTTTCACCATCCATTTTCGCCAGATCTTTATCCACAAAGAACAGGCCTTTACCGCTGTTGCCCACCAGCGCCAGCTTATCCAGCACCGATTTAAACAGTTTCTCTTCTTCATGCTGTTCCGCAACATACCACTGCAGGAAATGGAAAGTTGAGTAATCCTGAGTAGTCATCGCCGCATGCGCCAGTTCATTGATTTTACGGGTAATCAGCTGTTCATGCTCATAAGTTTGCTCAAACACGTCTGCTAAAGAGTTAAAAGCCACCGGCGGTGCAGCAATGCTGCCTAACACCGGCATCGCGCCGGTATCGCTGAGGTAATCAAACAGGCGCTGCATATGCTCCATCTCTTCACGCGAATGAGATTTCAGAAAGGCCGCCGCGCCTTCAAAACCTTTGTCGCTGCACCAGGCGCTCATTTGCAGATACAGGTTTGCGGAATAGAACTCCAGGTTGAGCTGCTCGTTTAAACGCGCGGTCATGTCATTGGTCAGCATAGTGATTCCTCAGAATAGGGGGCAGATGAAAAGTGTTGTGCTGAATTATGCAGCAAAGCTGCTGAAAGGAGTATGCTTTTTTGTTTTTAATTTACTGATTTTAAAGATAATTAATTCACTATCTGAATGCGGCTTATTCGCATTTTCAGCCGCATTTGCCATGCCTGCCGTTGCGCTGATGCTGCTTTCACGCCGTATAACGATGCTGTAGTGGTAAGGACGCGGATGCTGGAAAACGGCGGCGGGCACCTGTCCCGCCGCCTGAATCAGATCAACGGCAGTTCGGGTAATTAGGCTTCTTTTAGCGCCTCGGCGACATGGCTGATGGCACTGACGACCTCCGCTGCGCTGTGACGGATTTCAGCAATCACCTCTCCCGCTTCCTGCGCCAGCTCCACGCCGCGATCGGCGCGCTGAAGATTGGCTTCGATGCCGGTTAGCGCTTTATTCGCCAGCTGATTATTATCCCGTACCATTGTTTCAATCTCGTTGGTGGCCTGGTTAATATTTGCCGCCAGCGCGCGCACTTCATTGGCTACCACGGCGAAGCTGCGTCCGTGCGCACCGGCGCGGGCGGCTTCAATCGCGGCATTCAGTGCCAGAAGGTTGGTTTGGCTGGCAATATTGCGGATGGTTTCCACAATCAGGCCGATACGATCTGACTGGGCGCTCAGGCTGGAAATATCGCCGGAAATGCCGTGAAGCTCGCTCGCCAGCCCGTTGATATTCTGCACGCTGCTTTCCACCACGGTTGCGCCGAGGCGCGTGCTTTCATCAGTACGTCGCGCGGTTTCATAGGCTTGATGCGCCGCGTCGCGCTCCAGCTGACTTTTTTCCACCTGCGCGGTGACGTTAGAAGCGAACTTAACGATCTTATACAGCCGGCCCTCTTCATCAAAAACCGGGTTATAGGTGGCGCGCAGCCACAGCGGACGGCCCTGTTTATCAATACGATGAAACAGGCCGGAAATAAAATCGCCCTGATTGAGCTTCTGCCAAAATTTTTTGTATTCCGCGCTGTTACGTAGCTCAGAGGTACAGAACATTCGGTGATGTTGCCCAACCACCTCCTGTTCACGGTAACCGGTTGTTTGCAGGAAGTTTGCGTTAACCTTCAGCACTTCTCCTTCAAGGTTAAACGTAATCACCGCCATTGAACGATCGATGGCTGCGGTCATTGCACGTTGCTCCTGGGCCTCCAGAACATCAGCGGTGATATCTGAAGCCAGCTTGATGATTTTCACTACTTTGCCGCGACGATCGCGCACCGGGACATAGTTAGCCTCCAGCCAGACCGGATGCCCCTGTTTGTCCAGGCGCAAAAATTTATTGCTGAAACTCTCACCGCGCTGTAATCGCTGCCAGAAAGAGAAATATTGCGGCGAGTTAATCAGATCTTCCGGGCAAAATATCCGGTGATGTTTTCCAGCGATCTCATTGAGACGATAGCCCATCCGCTGCAGAAAAAGAGCGTTGGCGGAGAGAATGGTGCCGTCGGGCTTGAACTCAATGATCGCGATTGCCTGATTTAATGAGGCAAGCGTGGCCGCTCCTCGCGGCTGTAAGGCAAAACGAGAAGCAATTCCTGATGCAATAGTACTGAACATGGTGAACCTTTATTGTGTTATGGGGTTTCACCGCGGATTATCGGCCTGCAAGGGTAAAGGTTAAGCAAAGGGAGGCGGGCCAGAGGCCTTTTTATGCCTGTTATTATCTATTGCTGCAAAAGAGCGCAATCAGTCAAAATTTAGTGAAAAGCATTTGACGACTTCGAGGCTTTACGGTTTAATGCGCCCCGTTGCCCGGATAGCTCAGTCGGTAGAGCAGGGGATTGAAAATCCCCGTGTCCTTGGTTCGATTCCGAGTCCGGGCACCACTTCTTTCAAACCCTCGCTGAAAAGCGGGGGTTTTTGTTTTTCAGGACGCGAAACCATCGTGAAACGCTGTTTGAGGACCGCCAGCCGCCAGATAGTCACGCTTTCCGAGTCCATCCACCAAAGCTTAAACCCCATCCGCAGACAACATTTTTGCGCCAGCCTGATATAACAGTGATGAGATAATCATCTATCGGCTTAGCTGTTTCTGTTGATCGCGCTTAATACCCGCCAGGTGAATTCAGGGTAAAAAGTCACTGTTTGTAACCCACCGTGGCCGTTTACCCCTTACCGATATCATTGGTTATTCGTTATGTCAGGAAAACGCATCCAGCGAGAAAAGTGCACCATTGAGAAAATGATCGCCCTGTATCAGGCTGATTGCCCGCAGGCCGATAACGATGCTGAACGTTACCGGTCGCTGTATCACTATGCGGTGAAACGCCTGGACCGCTGCGCTTTTGGCGAAGAGAAGCCCGCCTGTAAACAGTGTCCGATTCACTGCTATCAGCCCGCAAAGCGCGCAGAGATGAAGCAAATCATGCGCTGGGCGGGGCCGCGTATGCTGTGGTATCACCCCATTCTTGCCATTCGTCACCTGATTGACGACAGGCGCCCCGTGCCGCCGATCCCGGAAAAATATCAGCCCAGGAAAAAAGGGTAGCCTTTTTAGCGCGCAGGCCTGTTACCGGTTGCCCTGGCGGAACGCCCGACCGGTTTTACAAAGGCCTGTCCATATACAGGTCTTCCGTTACCTCTTTCAGTGGGTTTGCTGCACCAGCAGCGCGGCCAGCGCATCGACGTCAGCGAAGCCGCTTCCCACCGGGCAGGTGAGCAGCCGGGCTGGATAAGCTCGCACCAGCTGCGGCAGGCAGGCGTCGTGAAAACGCTTTAGATCGAGAAAATAGTCCAGCGTATAGGCGGCCTCGCCTGGCCGACCACGCGCCATACAGCTTTCAAAACAGGCCTGCGGACAACGATCGATATAGAGCACTACATCGATCGGCGGATAGTCGCTCAGGCAGGTTTTGATCTGATAGTAATAATCCATATAGGCGGCGTCGGGGCGTTCGGTATGCAGGAAATTGGCGTGACAAAAAACCACGTCGCTGTAAAGCGAACGCTCGATCAAATAGTTGCCGTCGGGCAGATCCTTCAATAGCTGCTGGCGCATCCGGGTGATATAGAGCTGAAAGCGTATTCGGGCATCGGCGTCGCCGGGGCTGCTGGTAAAGGCCTGCAGCAGCGCCAAAAACTGCGGATCGCCATCTACCGGCTCTACCATGACCTGCCAGCTTTCGCCACTCAACGCGGTAAGGCGTTCAGCCAGCGGCCCGATAAGCGAGCTTTTACCGGCGGCAATATTGGCCTCAATCGTCATTATCTTCATTCACTTAACCTGCCATACAGGAAATCGTTGCCGCTATCGTGCGGCATCAATGCCAAACAAGCGGCGCAGCACGTTAAAAACTTGCCTGCGACGCGGTAAAGCATAGCCTTCATTATGCGCGATCATCTCTTCTACGCTGATTTCGCCCAGCAGCTCGCGCATCATATTCTCGCTGCTGACGCATTTTTCTACCTGACGCTGTAAATCATCATACCAGGGCATGGTTAGCTCCTTTAGCGGTTAACGCAGCAGCCGTGGCGCTGCTGTTGTCTTCCTTACTGCAAGCTGTATGCCACAGTTAACCATATGAATTTAAATGGGTAATCTAAATTGCGCTGTCATTTTGATGCCACCGAAACCTGTCAAAATGACGCAGGCTTGTCATTTTGACGCGCTGCCGGATGATGAAAGCCAGCACGGTTAAGTTTGTTTAATACCGCCTGCTACACTCGGTTCAGCGTAGTACGTCACTTAATCACTACTATCAAGGACACCACATCATGTCAGAGAACAATTATCAGCCGCCGAAGGTCTGGCAATGGGATCAGCAGGGCGCAGGGAGCTGGTCGAAAATAAACCGTCCGATTTCTGGCGCCACGCATGAGGCGGCTCTGCCGGTGGGTAAACATCCGTTGCAGCTTTACTCAATGGGAACGCCGAACGGGCAGAAAGTGACGATTCTGCTGGAGGAGTTACTGGCATTAGGTGAAAGCGGCGCGGAGTATGACGCGCATCTGATTCGTATCAGTGAAGGCGATCAGTTCTCCAGCGGCTTTGTTGCGGTTAATCCCAATTCCAAAATTCCGGCGCTGCTTGATCGCTCAGAAACGCCTGCGGTGCGCGTGTTTGAATCGGGCAATATTCTGGTTTATCTGGCGGAAAAATTTGGTCATTTCCTGCCGCAGGCGCGCGGCGCGCGCGCTGAAACCCTGAACTGGCTGTTCTGGCTGCAGGGGTCTGCGCCCTATATCGGCGGCGGTTTCGGTCATTTCTATCACTACGCGCCAGAAAAAATCGAGTACGCCATCAACCGTTTTGCGATGGAGGCCAAGCGTCAGCTGGATGTGCTGGATCGTCAGCTGGCTCAGCATCGCTATATTGCCGGGGAAGAGTACAGCATTGCCGATATGGCGATTTGGCCCTGGTATGGCGTGCTGGTTCAGGGTGGTCTGTACGAGGCGGCAGAATTCCTTGATGCTGCTTCCTATAAAAATCTTCAGCGTTGGGCGCAGGAGATTGGTGAGCGGCCAGCCGTACAGCGCGGACGCATCGTTAACCGTACCTGGGGCGAGCAGTCGCTGCCAGAGCGCCACGATGCCACTGATTTCGACCCCTTTGGGCTGAATCAGGTACGCTAATCTGCAGCCACGGCGGAAAGCCGCCGTGGTTTTGCAGTGAATAAAATACCGCTATTCATTAATAACGCGCATTATCAACAGCGTGTTACCTATTTCCCGCGTACGAATTAGCTGATTAAATAATTAGAACGCATTAGCATTAATTCTAATTAACCGGCTGACTTTAAATTTACTTGTGATTCATGACATAACATTTTAGCCAATGGTTAACTGCTTTTTGGTTTGAAGCCGCTGTTATTATTAACGGTTTAAATAAAAGTAGTAATTAAAATAACATCCGGTAAAGCAGGTCGTGACAGAGATCTTATCATTTTCTTTTTGTAGTGGATAATCGGTAACCGGAAGCTGTCGGGAGGAGAATAATCCAGTCTGGCTGGTTATATAATCATTGCAATTATCCATAATATTAGCCATTTCCATTTTTAGTTTATGTGAAAATGCGCCCGTTTTAATCTGGCATGAGGGGTGAAAATAATCACCGTAATGAATCCGTCATTGTTTTTTCTTTTCATGCTATTAAATGAGGTGGGCTATGAGTGGAAAGTTTCAGCATATTATAAACAGTCAGGCGTTATTTACCGCGCTGCGTCGCGATCTGCATCAGCATCCTGAAATTGGGCTGGAAGAGTTGCGCACCAGCAGTATTGTTGCTGATAAATTACGCTCCTGGGGTTATCAGGTGCATCGAGGCATGGCGAAAACCGGCGTGGTGGGCACGCTGAAAGTGGGCCACGGCGGTAAAACGCTGGGCCTGCGGGCGGATATGGATGCGTTGCCAATGCAGGAGCAGACCGGCAAGTCCTGGAGCAGCCGGACAGAAGGGAAATTCCACGGCTGCGGTCATGACGGCCATACGGCAACGCTGCTGTGCGCGGCGGAGTATCTGGCGAAAACACAGAACTTTTGCGGCACGCTGCATTTGATATTTCAGCCGGGCGAAGAGCTGCTCTATGGCGGCAAACTGATGCTGGAAGATGGGCTGTTTCAGCAGTTTCCCTGCGATGCGATCTATGCGCTGCACAATATGCCGGGCTTAAAAAAGGGGCATTTTTACTTTAAAACCGGTGCCATGATGGCTTCGTCAGATACGTTACATATTGAGGTAAGCGGTAAGGGGGGCCACGGTGCTTTCCCGGAAAAAAGCGTCGATGCCACGCTGGTGGCCTGCCAGATTGTGCTGGCGCTGCAAACGGTGGTTTCGCGCAACGTCTCGCCATTTTCTCCCGCCGTGGTTACCGTTGGCAGCCTCTGCTCAGGCGAAGCGCCTAATATTATCAACGCCAGCGCCATGCTGAAGCTGAGCGTACGCGCACTGGATAATAAGGTGCGGCAGCAGTTGCTTAAACGCATCGGCGATATCGCTCACGGACAGGCGCAAAGCTTTGGCGCGAAGGTAAATATCGATCATATTAACGGCAGCCCGGTGCTGATTAATGACCCTGCGGCAACAGAGTTTGCCATCAACGTGGCGCGCGAGCTGGTCGGCGAAAGCCGGGTCTGCACCAATACCGCGCCGGTCATGGGCAGCGAAGATTTCGCCTTTATGCTGACGGAAAATCCGCACGGCAGCTATCTGTTCCTGGGCGCAGGCGACGAGCCGGAAAGATGTATGGTGCATCATCCAGGCTACGACTTTAACGATGAGCTGATTGTTCCGGGCGCAATGTTTTTTAGCCATCTTGCAGAACAATTTTTAAATTAAATATTGGCTGAGCATTATTCTTTTTGCATTGGGCATCGCGTAAACGCTCACAGGGAAATATAAAACAGAGGGACTCCGAATGTCTGCAACAGAAATAAAACAGATTAAATCCGTAGCGTATCAGGGAAGCGGTCGGTTAATTGTCGGAATTATGGCTGGGGTACTGACGTTTTGGCTGTTTGCCCAGTCGGTGGTGAATATCGTTCCGGCTATTCAGCAGGATGTCGCCATTCCTCTGGGATCGTTAAATTTAGCTATTAGCCTGACGGGACTTTTTTCCGGCTGTTTTATTGTGGTGGCGGGCGGCTTAGCCGATCGTTTTGGTCGGGTAAAAATGACCCAGCTGGGTTTTATATTAAGTATTATTGGCTGCCTGTGTCTGATTATGGCGCAAAATAGCCTGCTGTTTGCCGCAGGGCGAATTATTCAGGGGCTGTCCGCCGCCTGTATTATGCCCGCCACGCTGGCATTAATAAAAACCTGCTATCAGGATGCGGCGCGGCAACGGGCGCTGAGCTACTGGTCGATCGGCTCCTGGGGCGGTTCCGGTCTTTGCTCGCTGGCAGGCGGCGCGATAGCCACCTACTGGGGCTGGAAATGGGTGTTTATTCTGTCGATCCTCTTTGCGCTGGCGGGCATGCTGCTGATCCGCGGCACGCCGGAAAGCAAGGTGAATACCACCGTTTCCCATCGCTTTGACTATTTTGGCCTGTTTACCTTTGTGGTAATGCTTGTTTGCCTGAACTGGGCGATTACCAAAGGCAACGCCTTTGGCTGGACCAGCAGCTTGATCCTGATCCCCGCCATCATATTTTTGCTGGCGGCGGCGCTGTTTTTTACCGGCGCACGGCGTAAAAAAAGCGCCAGCTTTATCGATTTCGCCCTGTTCAGGCAACGAGCCTGGAGCGGGGCGACGCTCTCTAACTTTTTACTTAACGCGGTGGCCGGTACGCTGATTGTCGCCAGCATTTATGTGCAGCAGGGGCGAGGATTCAGCGCCTTTCAGTCCGGTATGTTAACCCTGGGCTATCTGGTTGCGGTACTGGCAATGATCCGTGTCGGTGAAAAACTGCTGCAAAAGGTGGGGGCGCGTAAGCCGATGCTGTGGGGCACCGCGATGACCGGCATCGGCGTGGCCTTGATGGCGCTAACGCAGCTTCCTGACAGCACCTACGCGGCGGCGGTATTTACAGGTTATGTGCTGTTTGGTCTTGGGTTAGGTTTTTATGCCACTCCCTCCACCGATACCGCTATTTCCAGCGCGCCGGAGGATAAAATCGGCGTGGCGTCCGGTATCTATAAAATGGCCAGTTCGCTGGGCGGCGCCTTCGGCATTGCCATCTCCGCCTCGGTCTATGCCGCAGTGTTGCCGCTGGGCGCAGCAACCGCCGCGACCGCCGGGCTGCTGGTTAACGTCGGGTTTTGCGTAGTTTCATTTATTACCATTGCGCTGATGGTGCCGCGCCAGGCAGGCAGCGCTTAGCCATCAGGGCGTTTTTTTCTCGCCGCCCGGCTGCGGTGGCGGATAGTCATAATCAATACGTAATGCCGCCGCGTAAGGGCTATGCCACAGCTGTTGATAAAGCTGGTTTAACCGCTGCGCCATGCTCTCATTATTTAAAACCAGCTCCAGGTTGCGCGAGTTATCCAGATAGCCGCCGCGCCAGTTGCTGGTGCCGATCCAGGCAAGCCGATCGTCAAGGATCATTATTTTACTGTGGATCACCCGGGCATAAGGAATAAAGCCGCTGCGCGCAGGGGGAATAGTGACCACTTTAATCTCTACGTTGGGTACCAGCGCCAGGCTTTTCAGCCAGTGAATATCGGGGCGGTCGGTATTCCAGTCGGCAACCATCAGTTCAATATGCACGCCGCGTGCTGCCGCGCTGCGTAAGGCGTTATCGATAACCGGATAAAAAGGGCGGCTGTGCTGCGAACCATAAGAGAGCGGCGCATAGTCCATTACCTGAACGCGCACCGAGTGTGTGGCCGACGCCAGCAGCTGCGGTAACGCCGCCTGCGAATCAATGACCCCTGGCGGATTCCAGCTATGCGGGCTGGCGACCAGATAGTTGCCGGCAGGCAGATCCGTGCGCCTCTCCTGACTGGCAACAGGGGGCACCGGCTGATCGGCTGCCAGCAGCGCCTGGGCCTGCCAGTCCTGATTAAATATCGCGGCGATTTGCGCCACCACCGGCGCATCGCTGATGCGTAGGCCAGTCTCCTGAATATGTTCCAGCGCCCGCCAGTCGAAGTTCTGACTGCCGACAAACGCCTGACGAGCGTCTACGACAAAATATTTGGCGTGAATAATGCCGCCGCTGAGTTTGCCAAACGGCATCAGACGTAGCTCAAGATTGGGAATGCTTTTCAGCTGTTCCAGCGTCTCCGGTGTGCTGTTACGCAAACCTTTCTCTTCCATAAGAAAGCGGATTTTTACGCCACGCTCGCCTGCAGCGCGCAGCGTCTGTAGCACTTCATCCAGCTTTGAGCCGGGCTGGTTGGCAACGTAAAACTGGGCGATATCGATCTGCCGTTGCGCACTCGCAAACATTTCGCGCCAGACATCGTCGCTGCGGCGCAGATCTTCCGCCTGTAATTGGGTCTCTACCGGCGCGGTGTAGACCAGCTCATAACCTTCGGTTTCAAAACGCGCGCTGGCGCCGGGACTTAATATCAACAGGCTACTGCTCCAGATTAAAAATTGCAGGCGGCACCGCCACCTGCACGAAAAAATGTCAGGCATAACGCTGCGCTCCGTTTTTTACCCAGTTATCGGCAGCGTCGGGCAGCGGCAGTGCCGATCCGGCCGCGCGGATAAGCAGCACTTTTAACAGTTCGCCAATGCGATCCATACGGCTTTGCAGATAATTATTGCCTACCAGCGCAATCAGCGCGATGGCAATGCCCAGGCCGGTGGCATACAGCGCAGTGCCCATTCCTGCCGATACCAGGCTCGGCTCAGAAACGCCGGAAGCGGAGAGCGCTTTAAAGGTATCGATAATCCCCATTACCGTTCCCAGCAGGCCAAGCAGCGGTGCGGCGGTAACGATGGTTTCCAGCAGCCACAGTCCACGGTTCAGCTGTGGCTTACTCAGCAGATATTGCGTTTCCACCATATCATTCAGCGACTGCGCGTTATGCTGATTTTTATGCAGCATAATTGGCTGAATCATTGAGAGCGGCAGGCTGTTACGGCGCAGCAGTTCGGCGGGCAGGGCTGTAATCTGCCCTACCTGCGGCGTCAGCGCCTGCTCCAGCTGCCGCGCCTGGCGCCATGTCCAGGCGAAGCTAATCGCCCGCTCAATAATGATCACCAGCGCAATAGCCAGTGAAAAGTACATGATATAAAAGATAATGTCGTGCAGTAAGGTCGCGTTCATTGTGTTGGTTCCTGATTCATCAGAAGGTGGCTTCCAGCGAGACGCTGAAGGTACGCTCCTCGCCAACGTTGTAATAAGGCGTGTTAGCATCCAGTCCGTTACGCGCGCTGGCGTTAAACACGGTGGTGCGTGCCGAGGTGAGATACTCTTTATCAAACAGGTTATCGACGCCGAAACGCAGCGCGGCGCTTTTCACAATTTTTTTATCGACCGGCAGATGAACGCCCGCTGCCAGATCAAATACCGTGCGGCCGCCCACTTTTTCATCATTGGTGAGATCGCCGTAAAACGCGCCAACATATTTAGCGGTTACGCCGCTATACCAGAGGCCATCGTCGTAGCCCAGCGTCAGGTTAAGCAGGTTTTTCGGCACGTTAGGCAGTGTCTTGCCGGAGGTCGGCAGGGTCACACCCTCGGTAGTGAGATCCTCTTTCTGTTCTGAATCGGTGAAGGTATAAGAGGCGTAATAGTTGAAGTTATGCGGCAGCTTTCCGCTCCACTCCAGCTCTATCCCCCGGTTCTCTACCTTGCCGACGTTCATCATTTCATAGTCGCCGCTGCTGTTGGTGGTGGAAACCTGACGATCGCTATAGCGCAGCCAGAACAGCGTGGCGCTCAACAGCATATCTTCCTGCTGGAAACGCCATCCCAGTTCGTGGTTCCAGCTCAGCTCTGGTTTGGTGCTGATCGAGTCGCCGACGTTGTACAGCACATAGTTAGGTGGCGTACGCATATTGCGTGACAGGCTGTAGAACAGCTGATTCTCCGGGTTCAGGCGATAGCTGGCGCTGAAGTTGGGCAGAAGCTTATGGTAGCTGGCGCGGCGATCTTCCGGGCTGCTATACAGGCTGCCATTATTCTCGCCGCGTCGCTCAATGTGTTGCCAGGCCAGGCCGCCTACCAGCGTCCAGTCGGGCGAAAGATACCAGCTATCCTGTACCCAGATCTTTTGCGCTGGCGTAACGGTGTACTGATCGCGGCCCTGTACTGTCTTGCCATTGGCATCGGTTACCTGATTTGAACCGCCCGGCTCGCCCCACAGATCCGCCGGGTTGCCGTCTGAGTTGATGCTGATAAACGGCTGGGTCTGGCGCTGACGCGCGCGCTCGTACCAGTAGCCCAGGTCGAGGCTGTGCTGTTCGTTGATGTCCCACTTGAGTTTAGTGGTAATGCCAGGACGCCAGGTTTGTGTCCAGGAAGGGCGATAGTAAGTATTGCTGCTGAGATTGCTTAAATCATACTGTCCGGCCCGGTCCGAGGTGGGAGAGAGCGTTGACGCGTTCTGACCGCTGAAGCTGCCGCCGTTACCCCAGTAATAATAGGGTTGAATGGTCCAGCTCAGATTATCGCGTAGCTGGAGTTTCTGGCTAAAGCTGACGGTCAGGTTTTCAAACGGGTTACGGTTCAGCTTGTAATAGCGGCTTATTTGGCCGCGGCTGTTGTATTGCGGCGAGGAGGGAAAATCGCCGGAGCTGCGCCCCTCACTTTCAAATTGCGCCTTGCTGATGGAGTTATAGTTGCTGTTTTCCTGACGGTTATATTTCACAATGGTTCGGGATCCGGCAGCGGTTGTGGCGGCGGCGCAGGGTCAGGCTGCGGCACAGGGTCAGGCTGCGGCGCGGGATCCGGTTCCGGCTCGGCAGGCGTCACCGGCGCAGGCGGCTCTGCCAGTACCAGTTCCATGGTGGATTCATCATAACGAGGCTGTACTTTCAGCGTGACCTGCTGGTTCATCCACAGCATCCAGCCTGCCGCCGCAAGGGCAGGGAACCAGCTCAGCAGATGGCGAGAGCGATAGAGCGAGTACATATCACAGTTTCCGTGTGGCGATAGAAACGGAGGTAAAGCCGCCCTGGCGCAGGTTATCCATCACTGTGACCAACCGTTCTACGGCGACGCCCTTATCGCTGTTGAGGATGATGGTCAGCGGTTCGCTCTGCTGCTGCTGTTTTAGCTTACCTACCAGTTCCTGCAGGGCGATCGGTTGCCCATCCAGCTGCAAACGATCGTTATCGCCCAGCGTCACAATCGCTTTTTTCTGCGGCTTCAGCTGTTGCGCGCTTGCCGCACCGGGCAACTGGGTTTTCAGTCCCTGGGCCGGTATCACATTCAGGCTAATCAGCACAAAGAACACCAGCAGAAACATCATCACGTCGATCATCGGGATCAGTTCTATATGCGCTTTGTTTTTCCTGGCTTCATTCCAGCTTCGCATGGCACCTCCTGGGTGAAAGAGCAGCCACTATAGGGGAGCTTTGTTTATTTTTTGTTACGTTTGAAAGACAAAATTTTCACAATATCCCCAGAGAACGGGCATACAGAACGGGTGAACAATAACCCTGGCTTAAGCATGCGCGGAAGGGGGCAAATCAAGAGCGGCGCTGGTCAGCCCAGCAGGCCGGATCGGTGTGTGAAACGTTGATGCGCAATAAGAAGGTAAACGCAACGAAGTACGCCCAGTAAGCAGGCTGCTTTGGATTTCGCTGCCTTGATGTTGCCGCCAACGGTTATTTATTCCTCTGCTGTAACGCTTTTTGTTGTGATCTTTATCACATAAACAGGCGATCTCAGCGAAGCGGGTCTAGACTTATCTTTACCTTTCCCTCTTTTTCTGGAGCAAAACCCTTTAATTTCAATCAATAACATCTGCACAGAACATTACAAAATCAATAACAGGGAGCACTATGACCGACTATTCATCTCAGCCCTCATCCATAGAGGTGACGGAAACCAAAGACACTATCAGGCAACGCATATTTACCGTGGTGCTGGTAGCAACGATGGGGGCGCTCGCCTTTGGTTACGATACCGGCATTATTTCCGGTTCTTTACCTTTTATGTCAGCCGCACCGTCAGAAGGCGGGCTGGGGTTAAACTCCTTTACCGAGGGACTGGTAGCGTCATCACTGATTTTCGGCGCGGCGCTGGGATCGTTTCTTAGCGGCTTTATGTCTGACCGTTTCGGGCGACGCATGACGCTGCGCAGCCTGGCGCTGCTGTTTATTGCCGGCGCGCTGGGTACTGCCGTTGCGCCATCGGTGCCGACCATGGTGGCGATGCGTTTTGTGCTGGGGATTGCTGTGGGCGGCGGCTCTGCCACCGTGCCGGTGTTTATCGCTGAAATCGCCGGGCCTAAGCGACGCGCGCCGCTGGTGAGCCGCAACGAGTTAATGATCGTCAGTGGTCAGCTGCTCGCTTATATCGTCAGCACCGTGATGAGCTATACATTGCACGATCCGCATATCTGGCGCTATATGCTGGCGCTGGCGATGGTGCCGGGCATTCTGTTGTTCATAGGCACCTTCTTTGTGCCCGCCTCACCGCACTGGCTGGTAGCGGAAGGCCGTTTCACCGAAGCGTTAAAAGTGCTGAAAAAGCTTCGTGAAACGCCGCGCGAAGTGCGCAAAGAGATGGCGGAGATGCGCAAGCAAGAGAAGCTGGCACGTAAAGGACCCTCGATAAAAGAGCTGCTTCGGGAGCGCTGGGTGATTCGTCTGCTGCTGACCGGTTGCGGTCTGGGCTTTGTAGCGCAGTTTACCGGCGTAAACGCCTTTATGTATTACACGCCGATTATCCTGAAGACCACCGGCATGGGCACCAACGCTTCCATCGCCGCCACCATCGGTAATGGCGTTGTATCGGTACTGGCGACGCTGGTGGGTATCTGGGCGGTAAGCCGCTTTAGTCGCCGCCGCATGCTGATGGCTGGACTGAGCATCGTGATTCTGGCGCAGGTGGCGCTGGGCATGACGCTGACTTTCCTGCCGCAAAACCTGATGCAAAGTTATCTGGCGCTGGGCTGTATTCTGGTATTCCTGTTTTTTATGCAGATGTGTATCTCACCGGTTTACTGGCTGCTGATGTCAGAGCTGTTCCCGATGAAAATTCGTGGCGCGCTGGCTGGCACCGCCGTCTCGTTTCAGTGGATCTGTAATGCCACCGTCGCTTTCGCTTTCCCGCTGATGTTGAATCTGATCGGCAACCAGACCTTCTTCCTGTTTGTACTGCTGAATATCGGTTCCTTTATTTTCGTTTACTTCCTGCTGCCGGAGACGCGCGGCAAGAGTCTGGAGGAGATCGAGAATATGATGCGTAGCAAATACGGTGAAGTTTAAAAAACCTGGACGGGCTATGATCGGCTCTCTTTTCGGGCTGACCGGCTCGTCCGGATTTACTTTTCCTGAACGCAAGAGGTTTAAATGTCAGGTTTATTTTCACCGTTTTCTTTGAAAGACGTGACGCTGCGTAACCGCATTGCGGTACCGCCCATGTGTCAGTACACCGCCACCGACGGCCTGAGCAACGACTGGCATCGCGTTCACTACAGCGGGCTGGCGCGCGGCGGCGCGGGACTGGTGATCGTTGAGGCAACGGCGGTAGCGCCGGAAGGCCGTATCACCCCCGGCTGTCTGGGCATCTGGAACGACGAGCAGGCAGAGAAACTGGCGCAGATCGCCCGTGATATTAAAGCGGCAGGCGCCGTACCAGGCATTCAGATCGCACACGCCGGACGTAAGGCAAGCGCTAACCGTCCGTGGGAAGGCGATGACCATATTGCCGCCGATGATGGTCGCGGCTGGGAAACCATCGCGCCTTCCGCTGTTGCCTTTGGCGCTAACCTGCCGCAGGTGCCAAAAGCGATGACGCTGGAGGATATTGCCCGCGTACGTGAAGATTTCGCCACGGCCGCCCGTCGCGCTCGCGATGCTGGTTTTGAATGGCTGGAGCTGCACTTTGCGCACGGCTATCTGGCGCAGAGCTTCTTTTCAGTACAGGCTAACCAGCGTCAGGATCAGTATGGCGGCGACCTTGCTGGCCGCAGCCGCTTTATGCTGGAAACCCTGGAAGCAGTGCGTCACGTGTGGCCGGAGAACCTGCCGCTGACCGCGCGTTTCGGCGTGATTGAGTATGACGGTCGCGATGAAGAGACGTTAGCGGAGTCGATCGAGGTAACGCGTCAGATGCGTGCCAACGGTCTGGATCTGCTGAGCGTCAGCATCGGCTTCTCTACGCCGGATGGCAATATCCCGTGGGGCCCGGCTTTCCTGGCACCGATCGCTGAACGCGTACGTCGTGAAGCGCAGATCCCGGTCGCTTCCGCCTGGGGCATCGATGCACCGGCGATTGCCAACCGTACCGTTGAAGAGCAGCAGCTGGATCTGGTTATGGTGGGCCGCGCTCATCTGGCAGATCCGCACTGGCCTTACAAAGCGGCGCTGGCGCTGAAGCAGGATAAAGCAGCCTGGGTGCTGCCTGCGCCATACGCTCACTGGCTGGAACGCTATCGCACCAGCGAGTAACGCAAATCACTCACTTCCGGCCTCGCCGGAGGTGAGTTTCCCTCCTGCTAACTGCGTTCGATCTTTTTTGCGGCCTCATCCAGCACATCAATAATGGCATACAGCGACTGCTGCGAAATAGTCTCCTCGGACAGACGCGTGTTTAAGGCGGTGCGCATATTATGAATGGCACGCTGTACTTCCGGCAGGCTGCGGTTATTGGCCAGTACCGCCAGCGACTGCATGCGGTCAATCACGCTCTCCAGCTGGGCCTGGTGCTGCTCCAGAAAATCTTTGCCTTCAGCAGTAATCCAGTGGTTTTTCTTGTTGTTATCTTCCATCTTCGCGGTAACGTAGCCCATCTCTTCCAGCAGCGTCAGATTGGGATAAACCAGGCTGGGACTGGGCGCATACTCGCCGCGTGACAGCTCTTCTATCGCCTTAATAATCTCATAGCCGTGCGCCGGCCGCGTCTCCAGAATACGCAGAATAAGCAGGCGTACTTCCGTTGCGTCCAGCAGCCGCTCTTTACGTTTTTTATGGGCAAAAAAAGCAGAACCGTTTTTATCTTTCATCCGTTTTTTCCTTTAACCTGGGGTTAAACAGGTAGCAATCCCGGCCTTCCCAGCCGGGAAAAGATCACTTCTGATGCCAGTAAGCCACGCCGCGCAGATAGTTTTCATTTATCTGACGTTCCCCGATCAGATCATCAAGCAGCGCTTTTACCCGGGCGCCTTCGCCGGTGAGCCAGAGGAAATATCCCTGCTGCGGGATCGTCAACTGCCGTAGCGCATGCCGTGCGGCATCAACATCGCCTGCGGGCAGAAAGTGACAGGTCACGCCCGCCAGCGAGGGCAGGTAAGCTCTGCTCTGCGTTTCATCCGCCATAATCATGACGTGGATCTCTGCATCTGGCTGTGCTGCCTGAATTTCAGTCAGGCGACGGTTTAATGCGGGCAGGCTGGATTCATCACACAGGTAGAGCTGAAACGCATAGTCCAGCGGCATACAGAAAGAGCCACGCGGGCCGCCAATCACCAGCGGATCGCCGGGCTGCGCTTTTTCTGCCCAGCCGCTGGCGAGACCGCCTGGATGGATAAAGAAATCGATGGTCAGCGTATTGGCTGCTGCATCCCAGGTCAGCGGCGTATAGTCGCGCGACTGCGGACGCTTGCCTTCCGGCCATACCACGCCCTGATCGCTGATTTCCGGCAGCAGCAGCTCGCCGTTTTCTGCATCAGGGAAAAAGAGTTTGATGTGGTCATCGAAGCTGTGGGAATTAAAGCCCTGCAGGTCGTCGCCGGTGAAGCAAATACGGTAGAAACTGCCCATCTGCGTCTTGTGCAGTACACGCAGCTGCCGCAGTTTTAGCTGATTTTTTCTGCGTGTGGGAAGGGGCCATTCCTGGGTAAAGATCTCTGCGCTCATCGCCGTCGCCTTATAGTGAAGTAAGAGCAGAAACATATCTAAGATATATCTTTATCACAAGCGCCTTTTGTGCGCCTTTTGGTAAAGATTGACTATTTTTTTGCCTGTTTGTTAACCGAAACGGGTTATTTTTACTACGCTTTTGCAGTACTGCGTTACGGCTGTAAATGTTTTGCTGCCGTTTTTTCTTGTTACTTCAGGAGCCTGCCAATGAACCCCTATGCGACCAGACGTCACTCTGCGTTTGCAGTGGCGCTGTATGAATTTCTTAATCCTGTTCCGCTGGGCTTTTTCGTCGCTGCCTGGATTTTCGACATTATTTACTTCAATAGTTACAACCCAATGTGGACTAAAAGCGCCAGCTGGCTAATTGTGTTTGGGCTGATTATTGCCATTATTCCCCGGCTGATTAATCTGGTGCAGGTATGGGTAGGTGCTTCATGGCCGCAAACCTCGCCGGTAAAAATTCATTTTTGGGCCAATCTTCTGGCGATCGTGCTGGCGATTTTTAATGCCTTTATTCACAGCCGCGATGCTTATGCCGTGGTGCCGACAGGCGTGATCCTTTCCACGCTGGTGGTGGCGCTGCTCTGTCTCGCCAATATCCAACTGGCCCTGCGCCTTCGTAGTGCAGAAGGAGCGACACGATGAAAAAATTACTCTTGCTCGCCGTCTCTTCCGCGCTGCTGTTAAGCGGCTGTGATGAACAGGCTACCATCGATCCCAGCCAGCAAATGGGCCCCGATCCGGTATTGCCGAAGGCGCAGGATTTTCTGATCCCGCCAATGCAGGTGCCGAAAGGGGTTGCCTGGAAGCAGGGCGAAGCGCCTAAGGTCGCCAGCGGTCTGCAAATTACCAAAGTGGCAGATGGTCTGATGCACCCACGCCAGGTTTACGTACTGCCTAATAATGATGTGCTGGTGGTTGAAGCCAACAGCCCAGGCTCGAAGCCAATAAGTATGCCGAAACAGCTGGTGATGGGAGTGGTGCAGCAATCGTCCGGAAAAGGCGGGAAGGGTGGCAACCGCATCACGTTGCTGCGCAATTCCAGCGGCGACGGCGTGACCTGGGAGAAACATGTTTTTCTTGAGGGGCTGCATTCGCCGTTTGGCGTACAGCTGGTGGGCGATACGCTCTATGTGGCTAATGCCGACAATATCATGCGCTATCGCTATGAAGAGGGTGCGACACGCATTACCGACCCCGGCACTGAGGTAACCGATCTGCCTGGTGGGCCGCTTAATCATCACTGGACCAAGTCGCTGTTAGCCAGTCCGGATGGCAGCAAGCTGTATGTGGGCGTCGGCTCCAACAGTAATGTTGGCGAGAATGGGATCGGCGCGGAGTATCGCCGGGCGGCGGTGCTGGAAGTGGATACCGCTACCGGCGGCAGCCGTATCTATGCCAGCGGCCTGCGTAACCCCACCGGGCTACAGTGGGAACCACAAACCGGCAAACTGTGGGCGATCGTTAACGAGCGTGACGAGATCGGTGCCGATCTGGTGCCCGACTATCTGACTTCGGTACAGGAAGGCGGCTTTTACGGTTGGCCCTATAGCTATTTTGGTCAACATATCGATCATCGCATTATGCCGCAGCGTCCCGATTTGGTGAAAAAAGCGATTAAGCCGGACTATGCCCTAAGCTCGCATGTGGCGCCGCTGGGCCTGATATTTTATACCGGCACCACGCTGCCGGAAAAATATCATGGCGGTGCCTTTATCAGCGAGCACGGCAGCTGGGATCGGACACCGCTGAACGGCTATCGCGTATCGTTTGTCGCTTTCCAGAATGGCCGTCCGGTTGGTAAGCCGGAGCCGGTGGTCACCGGTTTCCTGACGGACGATCATAAGGAAGTTCGCGGCCTGCCGGTGGGCCTGGCAATGGATAAGCAGGGCGGCGTGCTGATTGCGGATGATGCCGGGGATACCGTCTGGCGGGTTAGCGCGGCACGGTAATGAGCGGTTCCCGGAGCGCCGCTGGCACTCCGGAAGAAGATTAATCCGCGAGGAAAGGATAATCGGTGTAGCCGCGCTCGTATGGCGGCTCCATCCGATAGAGGTTGTCACTATCCAGCGCGTTTAACGGCGCCTGATGCGCAAAGCGCGCCACCAAATCCGGATTCGCGATAAACAGTTTGCCAAAGCTCACAGCATCAGCGCCCCCTTCTGCAATCAGCTTTTCCGCTTCTTCACGCGTAATTCCCTCGTTCGCAATAAATGCACCGCTAAACTTCTCGCGCACCAGCGGTCCAATAGGCTCCGCCTGCGTTAACGCTTCACGGGCAAAAATAAAGGCCAGCTTGCGGGCATCAAGCTGTTCTGCGACATAGCCAAACAGCGCGCGCGGACTGGAGTCTGACATGGAATAGGCATTAGACATCAGGTTTAAATGCACGCCAACGCGATCGGCGGGCCAGACCTGCAGAACCGCATCGACCACTTCCAGCAGGAAACGGGTACGGTTTTCAATCGGGCCGCCATACTGGTCAGTACGCTGGTTGGAGCCATCATGCAGAAACTGATCGATCAGGTAGCCGTTGGCAGCGTGAATATCGATACCGTCAAAGCCCGCCCGTTTGGCGTTTTCTGCAGCCCGGCGAAAATCTTCCACAATAGCGGCGATCTCACTGGTTTCCAGCGCGCGCGGCGTAACGTAAGGGCGCTGTGGACGAACCAGCGTCACGTGACCCTCAGGCGCAATGGCCGAAGGCGCTACCGGCAACTCGCCGTTAAGGTGAATCGGATCGGAAACCCGGCCTACATGCCATAGCTGGATGATAATCTTGCCGCCAGCCTGATGCACCGCATCGGTGATTTGACGCCAGCCAGCAACCTGCTCCTCGCTCCAGATGCCCGGCGTATGAGGATAGCCCACGCCCTGCGGTGAAATTGACGTGGCTTCAGTCACGATTAGTCCTGCGCTGGCGCGCTGCACGTAGTGTTTTAGCATGATTTCATTTGGCGTACGTGCTTCAACCGCACGCATCCGCGTCAGCGGTGCCATCACGATACGATTTTTTAATTCCAGCGCGCCGATTTTTACCGGCTGGTACAAGCTTGTCATAATTACCTCATCCATTCAGTGAGCGTCAGACTTCAGTGAAATCATCATGCGGAGTGGGAGGTGGAGCGTCAATGCATAGCGGTGCAGCGGGGGAAGGGGCAGCATATTCTGTTAAAGTTAGATACGCGTTTTATGAATAAAAAATCACTATTATTGTGATAAAAAACGCTATCTTATAAATTAGTATTTTAAATTCAACTTATTAACTGTTTATGATGTGATTGTCTATGCAGATTTCAGGGTTGTTTCCCGCAATAAAAAATGACATCATGACGCCACTTTTTTATCGTGCATCGTTATTGCGGGAGTGAGCGCTATGTTCGGATCGTTGCAAGCCCAGCACCGCTGCGCCCGTGGTTATCGATCGCGGCGTGGACACGCTTCCTTTTTCCCTTCGGCAAACTCTCTATTCACCATGCGGTGAGGTTAATCTACGCTCCCTGTTGGACATGAGTAAAAACAGACGTGCTCTGATTTTACTGATGTCTATCGGTTGCAGCTGGAACCCTTTTGGCTTCGCATCCTCTCGACATCTTTCGCCGGGAAACTGATTCCCATTGCTGTGCCTTGCGCACCCGCTCATCCTTGACGCCTGAGGATTTGTGTTATGACACCATTGAAAATAGCTGCCAGCGCCGCGCTGGTGCCATCACTTCCTGTTGGACGAGAGATCGTTGCGCTCGATAAGACAGACTTTACCGATGTAGCGGCGGTCGTGGTTTCTGTTGCGGACGCGCGTAGCGGCATGTTGGGGTTATTACGCCATACTGGCTTTACGTTTCCGGTATTTGTGGCGGTGATGCAGCCCAGCGAAACGGTGGATCTGCCGCAGGTAACAGGCGTGCTGGACGGCAGCGCTGAGTCACTAACACAGCTGATGCAGGCGGCGGATAACTATGAAGCGACGCTGCTGCCGCCGTTCTTCGATACCCTGACCAAATATGTCGCCATGAATAATAGTACTTTCGCCTGTCCGGGCCATCAGGGCGGTGCCTTTTTCCGCAAGCATCCGGCGGGGCGTCAGTTTTATGAGTTTTATGGCGAAAATCTGTTTCGCTCGGATATGTGCAATGCGGATGTCAGACTAGGCGATCTGTTGATTCACGAAGGGTCGGCGAAAGATGCCCAAAAATTTGCCGCCAAAGTTTTTAACGCGGATAAGACCTACTTTGTGCTGAACGGCACCTCCAGCGCCAACAAAGTGGTTACCAATGCGCTGCTGACGCGTGGCGATCTGGTGCTGTTCGATCGTAATAACCATAAGTCTAATCATCATGGCGCGTTGATTCAGGCGGGCGCGACGCCGGTTTATCTGGAAGCGGCGCGTAATCCTTTTGGTTTTATTGGCGGTATCGACGCGCGCTGTTTTGATGAGGCATATTTGCGTGAACAACTGCGCCGCGTTGCACCGCAGCGCGCCGAAGAGGCAAGGCCGTTTCGCCTGGCGATCATTCAGTTGGGCACCTATGACGGTACGGTGTACAACGCCCGTCAGGTGATCGATCGCATTGGCCACCTCTGTGATTACATTCTGTTTGATTCTGCCTGGGTGGGCTATGAGCAGTTTATTCCGGTGATGGAAGCCTGTTCGCCGCTGCTGCTTGAGCTTAATGAAAACGATCCGGGAATATTTGTTACCCAGTCGGTTCATAAGCAGCAGGCGGGGTTTTCACAAACGTCGCAGATCCATAAAAAGGATAACCATATTCGCGGACAGCGGCGCTTTTGCAGCCATAAGCGGCTGAATAATGCGTTTATGCTGCACGCCTCAACCAGCCCTTTTTATCCCTTATTCGCCGCGCTGGATGTGAACGCCAAAATGCATCAGGGCGCAGCAGGACGGCGGCTGTGGCATGAGTGCGTTACGCTGGGGATTGAAGCGCGCAAAGCGATTCTGTCCCATTGCAGCCTGATCCGTCCTTTTATCCCGGAAAGCGTGGATGGCCAACCGTGGCAGGCAGCGCCAAGTGAGCAAATTGCTCTTGATGTCCGTTATTTCAGCTTCGCGCCGGACGAAAAATGGCATGGATTTGCCGGCTATGCGCCGGGCCAGTATCTGATCGATCCCTGTAAGCTGTTGCTGACCACGCCCGGTATCGATGCCGCCAACGGTGAATACAGCAGCTTTGGCATTCCGGCTACGATTCTGGCTAACTACCTGCGTGAAAACGGCATCGTGCCGGAGAAATCGGATCTGAATTCCATCCTTTTTCTGCTGACGCCTGCGGAAAGCGCGGAAAAAATGGCTCAGCTGGTGGCAATGCTGGTGCGTTTTGAACAGCACATCCGCGAAGATTCGCTGATGAGCGAGGTTCTGCCGGTGCTGTACAGCAAACATGCTGACCGCTATCGCGGCTATCGTCTGCGTCGCTTATGCCAGGAAATGCACGATTTGTATGTGAGCTATGGTGTAAAAGATTTACAGAAAGCGATGTTTCGTCAGGCCAGCTTGCCGCAGGTCAGAATGAACGCGCAGGATGCTAATCAGGCCTTTATTCGTGGAAATGTTGAGCTGGTGCCTGTCGCACAGGCGGAAGGTTTGATTGCTGCAGAAGGCGCATTGCCTTATCCACCCGGCGTGCTGTGCGTAGTGCCCGGCGAAGTGTGGGGCGGGGCAGCATTGCGTTACTTTTTAGCGCTGGAAGCGGGCATAAACCTGCTGCCGGGTTTTTCACCGGAACTGCAAGGCGTGTATACCGAAACGGACAGCGAGGGCGTGAAAAGGTTATATGGATATATCATTACAGAATGAGGGTTTATCTTGACGCTAGACAGTTAACTGTATGATAATTTTTAGATAAATTTTCCCTGGTGTTGGCCAAATGGCAACCTGATCTCATATGGTCAGGTTTTTTTTTGCGTGTAATTTATTCTTTGTCTTTTACTTTCATACACTTTACGATGTATGTACCATGGTTGTAAGTTACACTTTAGTATAGGGGTCCTGCATTAGCGGGAAAATTAAGGAAGATACAACGTTATTTTGAGGTTATGGATGTCACTATTTTTTTCAGAAAATCAGGCGATCATCGACACCGCACAGCACTATTTCGATAGCGAATTAAATCAGCTTGGCGATTTAAAATATGCCTATATGGTTTTAAATAAAAAGAATCCCGCTGACATGGTGATTATTTCAAACTACCCGAAAGAATGGGTAGAGATTTATAAAGAAAATAATTATCAGCAAATTGATCCTGTGGTTATTGCATCCTTTACGCGTATTTCGCCTTTCTCATGGGACGAGAATATCACGATCAATAGCGAGCTAAACTTTTCCAAGATTTTCAATCTATCTAAAAATTATAAGATCGTTAACGGTCATACTTTTGTTTTACATGATTATTACAATAACCTTGCCTTGCTTTCTATTTTAATGAATGAAAATCATGTTCATGAAACCGAAGCGATTGTTGCGCAGCATCAGGAACAGTTACAGATGCTATTGATCAAAGCGCATGACAAGGTCATCTCGCTCTATAAAGAGATGGATGATAACGCTGCCAGTAAAAAACAGGTGAGTAAAGATATTTTCTCACCGCGTGAAAATGAAATTCTTTACTGGGCCAGCGTTGGGAAAACTTACCAGGAAATAGCGCTTATCCTGGATATCAAAGTAAGCACCGTAAAATTCCACATTGGCAATGTTGTCAAAAAACTGGGCGTGATGAACGCAAAACATGCCATCAGGATGGGTATTGAACTACAGCTAATTAAACCTGCCGCAGGTTAGGCTGAAAAGCCAGCGGCCACTTAGCTAACTCTTTGTCATCAAAAAGTTTATCCTGATTGGATTTCTCAATAAGTATATCGCGGTTTTTATCGTCAATCGGTAAAAACACGATATAAATTTTTTCTTTTTTCTCAGACAGCGTTTGCTCAACTACTGAAATTTCCCAGCCGGAACGTTTCAATATACGCAGCATCGCATGACTGACCAGGGTATATATGCCTTCATAACCATAATGACGCGCATAATTTACCATTGCCAAAAAAAGCATGTTACTGACGGGATATTGATAAAGATCGGAAGAGCGAGCGCGCTCTTTATCAACAAAGAAACGGCTGGATTCTATATAGTTTCCTGCAGGCAACTCAACATTATTAAACCAGGGTGCAAAGGTATGGCTGATCATATTAGGGTAGCGGGTTTCGATAAATCTTACGCTGCATAATACGTTATCGTTATGAATACCGAACACATATGTTGTATGTTCGTTATCATACTCATCAAACTCCATACCATTGATGCAGTTAACTGCCCAGTCCAGGCGATCTTTGAAGGTTTCCTTCCTCAGGATAAATAGCTCGCTCGACCTTTGCTCTGATAACTTTTGGTAGTTAATGTCAAGAAAATTTATCATGCTGACTCCATTTCGATGATGTTGTTTTGCATCTGAATTACAAAACCTAATCCGGAGCGTAAACTATTCCGGTAAAATCCTGCCCTGATTTTCGCTTTTTCCGACGCGCTTGTACAGCGTACAAAGAATGTGTTGTGCAGAGAGGATAGAGGAAAGGCGTACCTCGCTTAAACATAAGGCAAGGGCTTTGTCTGTACCAGACAAAAATTTAGAGCGTCAGCTAACTGCGCTTTAGCCAGCAATGCGAAGATCTATGCAATATTGACTGGCTAAGAAATAACCTATAGCGATTTACCCGACAGGCAAATGGCCTAAACTGACGCACTTTGATAAGGCCGAAAGGGAAAGCCGCAACGATCTACTTATCTGCAGCCGATTCCAGCTGCGCATCTTCCCGCGCCTGACGTACAATAGCCTTAGCGATCCAACGCGCCACGCCCTGCAGAGAGTCATCATCACAACCCCAAATATCTTTCATTACCAGAAAGATCTCAGAACCATATACCAGCGATAACGCATACATCACTTTCTGCAACAGCTCCGGGGAGAGTTCAGTTTTTAGCGGCTCAACCACACGCTGCAGTGTTTGCTTACGATTACCGCGTACCAGCTTTTCTTTCACCAGCGGCAAATCCGTTGAGCGAGACTGCGCCCACTGCGTCAGGGATAAGTGCAGCGCTGCACGGAGCGTACCTTCATGTTGCAACATGCGTGGGAAAGCGAAAGCCAGTAATTCATCAATACGATCGCTGACATCGGGTTTTGTCGGCTGGAAATTTTTCATCGGGCTCAGCGTTTCAGTGACTATGGCTGAAACCAGCGCGCTTTGTGTAGGGAAGTAACGGTATGCTGTGGCGCGTGATAGCTGGGCTGCCTGAGCCACTTCGGTAATAGAAGGAAAGCTACCGCTATCAAACATTTTCATTGCCGTTTCAATTAATAGCCTGCGCGTACGGGCGCGCGTGGACGTCATCGGCATATCTGCCTGGGTGTCCCTTTCAACCACTTTAACCCCTTGTTTTCTCTGTTTGGACTCAGAGTCCGCTGATTCGCCAAGCTCTGTTGGCACTATAACAGAACTCATAATATTAACAGCCAACATTCGTCCTGTTTAATCATCAGTTTTTTCTCATTATTGTTGAGACGTGCATTTCATTCGCTTGATTTAACATTCAGGACGATGATACTGTTGTCTCGAACGGACGGTCTTCCCTCCGCTTATAAAGAGCATTTTGGTTTTTATTTCAGTTTTATCAAGCTTTTAATGGCTTTTGTGACAGGAATGGTTAACAGAAATGAAAGAAGAAACCGGTTATATCTACATTGCTGCTACAGCGGATACTAAAGGAAGGGAACTGTTTTACGTTCGTGATTTGATTAGAAAAACTGGCTTGCAGGCGCTGACGGTTGACTTATCAACTCAAGCACTTAGCACCAGTTCCGCTGCTGATGTAAAGCCAGAAGAGGTAGCGGCTTTTCATCCCCAGGGTACGGAGGCCGTTTTTTGCGGCGACCGTGGCCGCGCGATCGAGGCAATGGCGCTCGCTTTTCAGAATTACCTTAAAACCCGTAAAGATGTTGTTGGTCTTCTCGGTTTGGGCGGCTCAGGCGGCACCGCGCTGATTACGCCAGCGATGCAGGATTTAGCGGTCGGCGTGCCGAAAGTGATGGTCTCGACCATGGCCTCGGGCGATATCGCAGGCTATATCGGCGCCAGCGACATCAGCATGCTCTATTCCGTAACCGACGTGGCGGGCCTTAACCGTATTTCACGTCAGGTGCTTGGCAACGCTGCACATCAAATCGCAGGCGCTGTGCTGTTCCAGCCGGAAGCCTGTGCAGATGATAAACCTGCGCTTGGCTTAACCATGTTTGGCGTAACAACGCCCTGTATCCAGGCAGTAAGCCAGCAGCTGGAAGATGAGTTCGATTGTCTGGTTTTTCATGCCACCGGCAGCGGCGGCATGGCGATGGAAAAACTGGCGGATAGCGGCATGCTGGCCGGCGTGCTGGATCTGACCACTACTGAAGTTTGCGACCTGTTAGCCGGTGGCGTACTGGCCTGCGCTGAAACGCGCTTTGATGCTATTGCCCGCTCACAGGTGCCTTATGTTGTTTCCTGCGGCGCGCTGGATATGGTCAATTTCGGTCATCCGTCCAGCGTGCCGGAAAAATATGCGGACCGGCTGTTTTATCATCATAACGCCCAGGTCACGCTAATGCGCACCACACCAGGGGAAAACCGCGCGATGGCGAAGTGGATTGCCGCCAAGCTTAATCGCTGCGAAGGGGAAGTACGGTTTTTAATTCCGGAAGGGGGATTTTCCGCTCTTGACGCGCCGGGGATGCCATTCTGGTCACCTGAAGCAAACAGGGCGTTTATCTCTACGCTGGAAGCAGAACTGATACCAACCGAAAAAAGAAAAATAATACGATTACCTTATAACATTAATGATGCAATGTTTGCTGACGCTGCAGTTGAAGCGTTTCGTACCATCAACACCAGGGAGTTCTAATCATGCCTGCGTTAAACCGACAGGAATTGCTGGAAAATTTTCGTGCAATGATTGCCCGAGGCGAACCGATCATTGGCGGCGGAGCGGGCACCGGCCTCTCCGCCAAATGTGAAGAAGCGGGCGGCATCGACCTGATCGTTATTTATAACTCAGGGCGTTATCGTATGGCGGGCAGAGGCTCTTTAGCAGGGCTGTTGGCCTACGGCAACGCGAATGAAATCGTGGTCGATATGGCAAAAGAGGTGTTGCCGGTAGTGAAAAAAACACCGGTACTGGCGGGCGTAAACGGCACCGACCCTTTCTGCCATTTTGATAAGTTTCTGGACGATTTGAAGGCGCTGGGTTTTTCCGGCGTACAAAACTTCCCAACGGTAGGCCTGATAGACGGTAATTTCCGCGCAAATCTGGAAGAGACCGGTATGGGCTACGGACTGGAAGTTGAGATGATCCGTCTGGCGCATCAGAAAGATATGCTCACCACGCCCTACGTTTTTAGCGAGCAGGATGCGGTTGCAATGACCGAGGCGGGCGCAGATATTATCGTGCCGCATATGGGATTAACCACTGGCGGAAATATCGGCGCAGAAACCGCGCTGAAGCTGGAGGATTGCGTTCCGCTGATCACGGCCTGGGCCGAGGCGGCAAAAGCGGTGCGGGAAGATATTATTGTGCTGTGTCACGGTGGACCGATTTCTACCCCGGAAGATGCGCAATATATTATGGATAACTGCCCACTGTGCGACGGTTTTTATGGCGCCAGTTCGATGGAGCGGTTACCAACAGAAGTGGCTTTAACTAATACAACTAAGCAGTTTAAAAGTATTCAGCGTTAATTTTTAGCGCCAACATCAGGGTTTTATTCAGAAACGTCAGGCGGGTATTCCGCTTACGCAACAGTAAAAGGGCAGCCGGGTGATGGGCTGCCCTTTTTTAATATTACCATTGCACATTAAAACCCAGCGTCAGGGTATCCGTCCGGTAGTTGTCGGGTTTATATAACGGCAGACCCGCCAACGCAAAACTGATGCTGCCATTGCGGCAAATCAAGGATGAAATGCGGTCACTTTACCGGCGTTCGTAAAGTGGGCGCTTCCTTCCGCCTCGAATTTATCGCTGGCTTCCATTTCACCTGCGTTAAAAATTCCCTTGGCCTGTATAGCAGCAATATTGCGACCACTAACCGGGGCGTGGTTATTGAAGTTGTCGCTGCTTGTAATATTGATGCTTTTTTAGTCAGTAGGTTGTTATAGTTATTAACCGGAAAAGATAAAAAAGCCAGCACTTGAGGCTGGCTTCTTTAAAGTTAAAAGCGGTTGTAGCTGCGCTGAGCATGGCTGACTTTATACAGATAGCGGCGTGACTCAGCGGACGGGTGGCGGGTCGTCAGGGTTTTGTAGACGTCATCTGGCGACAGGGCGTTGATTTGCGCAAAGGCCCGATCTTTATCGCTGGAGAAGACGCGCAGAACGCTGCCTGCGCCGCCGTTATAGGCGGTAATTACCGCATAGCGGCGTGATACCGGATTAGCAATACCCGCCAGATAGTTGCTTTGCAAAATCGACAGATAGGCAGTGCCGGTATCAATATTATTTTCCGGATCGAACAGATAACTACGGCTTGGCTTGCCCCATTTACCTTTCATTCTGAACACGTCAACTCCGGCAGAATGCTGAACCACCTGCATCAGACCCAGCGCGTCGGCATGGCTGACCGCATACGGGTTAAAACTGGATTCGATTTGCATAATCGCCAGGATCAGAGACGCATCCACATTATATTTTTCCGCCGCCTTACGTACCATCGGCAGATATTTGTGCGCACGCTTGTCGAGGTGGTTAGGCACCATTGGAATGGTGACCGACCAGATCACATGCAGGCCGGAAACGCGGCGCTGAAGCTTGTTCTGGATCAGATAATCCGCGAAGCTGGCGGCGCGCCCCTGCCAGCGAATAGGCTGACCGGTATTATCCAGTACCTGACCATACAGCAGCGGCTCTTTGCTGAGCTGCACATCATTGGCATCAGAATAGAGATCGACATTGCCGGGATCTTCACCAATCAGCAAGGTGGTGATAATCGCCTGACGCAGACTGACTGTCGGATCGGTACCTGAGATGGTCTCAATGGTAATCGAGCCCTTTTCGAAGTTGATATGGCTACGGGTGTAATAGTTATCGCTGTACTTAACGTAGTCTTTTGGTCCGGCTATCAGAACTTCGTTGATGCCCCAGATGTTCTCAATGTTATGAGCAAACTGGCCCATCAATATATCGAAGCCGTTGGTGTCTTTTACCCATTCCTCATGGAAGGTCTGTTTTTTACTTCCTGAGCAGGAAACCAGCAGCGGTGCTATCACTAGCAAGGCAAGAAATTTTTTTTTCATCGTATCTGCGCTGAACCCAAAACAGGGGCCTCAAATGAGGCCCAAAATGTTATTTCTCTGGTGGGGTATAACCTTCGATGTGCACATCTTTGCCTTCAAACAGGAAATTCACCATTTCCTTCTCCAGCACTTTGCGATCTTCCGGGTTCATCATGTTGAGTTTCTTTTCGTTAATCAACATGGTCTGCTTACTCATCCACTTTGACCAGGCCTCTTTCGAGATGTCATTGTAGATGCGTTTTCCCAGTTCGCCTGGGTAGAGCTGAAAATCTTGACCTTCAGCTTCGCGTTGCAGAAACGTACAGAAAATAGTGCGGCTCATTACTCTTCCTCTTCAGAAACGCGCATATGCAGCGATATTTGCTGGGGATGCCGCAATTCTTGCAGCAGGCGTTCGACCGGTGCGGCTAAACCCACGGCCGGTGGTTGCGCTAAGTTATACCAGAGACCCGCGTCTTCATCCATCACCGCGCCCGAGGATGGCAGTTCCAGCCACATTGGCACAATATCCAGATGGAAATGGCTAAAAGTATGGCGAAAAGCAGTTAGCTGCTGTAACGCGGCGCTGCGCATGCCGCGCGCGGTGAGCCAGGCGCGTAATTCCTCTTCGTTAGCGAACTGTGGAAAGCAAAACAGGCCGCCCCACAGGCCAACAGGCGGGCGCTGCTCCAGCCAGACTCCCTCGCCGCGCTGCATCAGCAGCATATAACCGGTGCGTTCCGGCAGCGTCTGCCGGGGCTTTTTGCCGGGGTAGCTGGCCCAGCTTCCCTCGGCATAAGCCATACAGCCGTTATTCAGCGGACAAATTTCACATTTGGGCTTTGAGCGCGTGCAAACCAGCGCGCCGAGATCCATCATCGCCTGATTAAACTCACTGACGCCAGCCGCAGGCGTGACCTCTTCCGCAATCTGCCACAGGCGTTTTTCCACCTCTTTCTTGCCCGGCCAGCCGCCCACCGTATAGCAGCGTGCCAGCACGCGCTTTACGTTGCCGTCCAGAATCGGATAGTGCTGGCCCAGCGCCAGCGAGACCACGGCGCCTGCGGTAGAGCGGCCTACGCCGGGCAGGGCTGCAACCTCATCAAAAGTTTCAGGGAAAATGCCCTGATGACGCTCGGCAATGGTCTGCGCCGCCTTATGTAAGTTGCGCGCACGGGCGTAATAACCAAGGCCGGTCCAGAGGTGAAGCACCTCATCCAGCGGCGCTGACGCCAGATCGTTGACCGTAGGAAAACGCGCCATAAAGCGTTCAAAATAGGGGATCACGGTGGCGACCTGGGTTTGTTGCAGCATGACTTCGGAGAGCCAAACCTTGTAAGGCGTTTTGGCCTGTTGCCACGGCAGGGTTTTACGTCCGAAGCGCTGATACCAGTCCAGCACCTGCTGCGCGAACTGTTGCGCTTGCATCATGAGAAGGAAAATTTCCGTTATTGCTCTACACTCAGGCAGGCATTCCAGCATAGACATTGCGCGGAGTAAACCGGAACTTTGCAAGTGCTTGCTTCTGTCCGGTAACTTTGCATAATGCCCGTTTTCCTGAATATGCAGACAGGCAGGCAACGACATGATTAATGACGTCATCACACCGGAATTTGATGAAAACGGGCGCCCTTTGCGTCGTATCCGCAGCTTTGTGCGTCGTCAGGGTCGCCTGACAAAAGGTCAACAGCAGGCGCTTGATACCTTATGGCCGGTTATGGGCGTAGAGTATCAGGCGGAGCCGGTGGATCTGGTGGCGTTATTTGGCCGGGAAGCGCCGGTGGTGCTGGAGATTGGCTTTGGCATGGGCGCATCGCTGGTAGCGATGGCCAGCGCAAACCCGGAACAAAATTTCCTTGGAATTGAGGTTCATGCGCCAGGCGTAGGGGCCTGTCTGGGATCGGCGCAGGAAGCAGAGCTTAAAAATCTGCGCGTAATGTGCCACGATGCGGTTGAAGTGCTGGAAAAGATGATCCCGGATAACGCATTGCGCATGGTGCAGCTGTTTTTCCCCGATCCCTGGCATAAAGCGCGCCATAACAAACGCCGCATTGTGCAGGTTCCGTTTGCCGAGTTGGTATTACGTAAACTGAAGCTGGGTGGCGTATTTCATATGGCCACCGACTGGCAGGAATACGCTGAGCACATGCTGGAAGTGATGAGCAGCGTAGAGGGATATCAGAACCAGTCCGCCACCAGTGATTATGTGCCGCGTCCGGAAACGCGACCATTGACGAAATTTGAGCAGCGCGGGCAGCGACTGGGCCACGGCGTATGGGATTTAATGTTTGAGAGGATTAAATAATGGCAATACAGCGTAGCCGCCGTTTACGTAAAAAGCTGCATATTGACGAGTTTCAGGAATTGGGCTTTTCTGTTGCCTGGACGTTTCCGCAGGGTACTGCGGTAGAAGAGATCGATACGACCGTTGATGCCTTTATTCATGAAGTCATTGAGCCTAACGGACTGGCGTTTGACGGCAGCGGTTATCTGCAATGGGAAGGTCTGGTATGCCTGCAGAAAATCGGTAAATGTACCGATGAGCATCGTGAACAGGTTCGTCAGTGGCTGGAAGCGCGCAATATGGAAGGTGTAAAAGTCACTGAACTGTTTGATGTCTGGTGGGACTAAAAGCTAAGCCAACGCGCATACTGGCAATTCAGGCGCGTTAAGTGAGCGCCTGAAGCGGGCAGGCCGCGCTGAAAACGCGCCTGGCCAATGACAGCATCTGTTTCACAGGCGCACGGGAAATGAGTCCTATAACGAACCCAGGAGTCTTTATGATGCGTAAAGCGCTGACGGGCGTACTTTTGCTGGCTGCGGTGCAGGCGCACGCAGCTTATGAATGCCCGGTGAAGCCGCAGGATGATGTGGTTATCACGCCGCAGTCGGTACAGGTAGTGGGCGCCAGCGGTAATCTGGTGATCTCTCCGGTGGGCGATCTGCAATACAACGGCAAGCAGATTCAGCCAGATACGGCGACACGTCAGAAAGCAGTGGATTATCAGGCGGCGCTGCGTCGTGATTTGCCGTGGGTGGATCAGGGCGCATCGAAGCGGCTGGAGAAAGGCCGCGTGGCACTGGATAAGGTAGTTGTGGAGAAACTTGGAGCCAGCAGCAACGTGCGCAAGCGGCTTACCACGCTGGATGAGCAGCTGAAGCAGCAGATGAACCGTATTATTGAGCATCGCAGCGACGGCTTAACCTTCCACCATCAGGCTATCGATCAGGTTCGTGCTGACGGGGAGCGTCTGGTGCAAAGCAGCTTAGGCGGCGTCGTGCAGGACAGCCTGAACGAGATGGGCACAAAACAGGCCAGCCAGAGCGATAATCCGTTGCAGGCGATTATGGGTAATCTGGGCGGCTTGCAGCAGGCGATTCAGGCAGAATGGAGTAACCAGGAGCAGGATTTCCAGAACTTCGGTCGTGAAGTCTGTAATCGCGTAACCGCCCTGGAAAACCAACGGAAAGCGGTGTTAGCCGGAATTAAATAGTAAAATGCCCTGACGGCCTCAGAGGGCTGGCAGGGCGCTTATCGTAAGCTCGCCCTAACTTTAGTTAAAAGGTAAAAGGTACTTTATATTTATATAACCTTTTGTATCTCCTAACTTATTTTCTTTTTGATCATCATATATTGTAGCGTAAATCCATTTCTCATTAATGGTTTTGATTTTTACCAGCCGGTCTCTGATAGTAAAGGTTTTAACGTAATCGGCATTATCGTTAGGCTCTAAAAGGAAGTAACCCTTTTTATATTCTGGATTTAGATAATAAGAGGTAAGAAAAGGTCTGGCACCATTATATCCACAGCGCCCCATCTCTTCATAAGCAGTTGTGTCAGAAGCTTTTGCTGAAAAGTCAGGGATAAAATCCAATAAAATCGCCATATAGTTCTCAGTGCTACATTCAATATAATGCTCTGGATTTTTAAGAAAAACGGTTCCTTTTTGATTAACGAACCACTCTTTATGTAATAAGAAATTATCAGGGATTACCTTGAAATTTCGAATTACAAATTCAATAGCTTTTCTTTGATTTTTTAGGCGGATATCAAACACCTTGCCCCAGGAAGAAGAAGTTTCGGCCGGGAAAAAGCGCAAGGCTAATTCCGGTTCATTTACCGTACCTTCCCCGTTCCACTCTGCTTTCCAGTAAGCCTGTAAAATACCTTCACTGCTCAATTCCTGCGCCTGGATTATGGGGGAGAACAATAAAAATAACAAAAGGGTAAATTTTTTCATGTTATTTCCTTCCGCCTTTATCTGTTTCCATCTACATAGTGGGATGTGATAATTACTTTGAAATTATTGATTCCCTTAGACAACATAAAAGATTTTATACGATCATATACCGTTTTACTGACTTCAACACGATCAAAAAGCTTTACACGGCCAGGCAATAAGCAACCTTCAGTATCTGAAGGTTCGTTACCTGGGTGGATAAGTATCCAGCGGCTTAGCGGTACCTGTGCATTATAAAGTTGAGGAAGAGGGCTGTGCTTAGAAAATTTATTACTGGTGTGCCAAACGAGGCTGTAACTTCCTTCTGGGATTCTTTTGTTTAAATCCGCAGTAATCGTATCAGGTCCGGGACATTCCAAAAAATAACCTCTAATGTCTGTGCCAGGGATACTGAATTCGCTAATGGTAGATAACGTGGTTTGCCATTTTCGCTGAACGAATATCGTGTACGTCATAGCCATAACCTCCTTGTTATGTAAAGTCCGTATCTCTTTAAGTAGTCAGCCGGAACTTTATAAATACAATGTCCAGAATGCTGTCAGGATGGGTTAAACGCCATAGCATTTTGTGAAATAAGTTATTAACCAGAAGGAAAATATTACAGGGAGAAATAAATAATACATTATCAAGATCTTACACTGAGACATAACCCGCTGAAATTATCGATGTTGTTTATCTGAACGAGGAACTCAGGGCCGTTTTAATCGTGATTCGCTGTTTTAAAATTAACAGGAAAGGGGATATTGCCGGGCTTTGCAATGATAAGAAAATCATTCCTGTCTGATAGCAATAGTCAGGTGTCAGAGGAAATAAAAAAGCTCAATGTGCCTGCTAAATAGATCAGCCAGTCACAATGAGCTTTGCGCTTTAATTAAAAAGATTATTCCGCCAGGAACAGTTCCAGCAACGAATTAAGGAACAGCTTGCCTTTCTCCGTTACCTGCCAAAATTGTGGCGTTTCCGTCAGGTAGCCTTTCTCCAGCGCACTATTCAGCTGCGGTCGAATAATGGTTTCATCCAGACCGGTATAACGTGTAAAGTCGCCGCGCGGCGCTGGCTCCAGCAGGCGGAAACGGTTCATAAAAAACTCAAAGGGCTTATCTTCGTCCGCCACCTCATACTGCTTATCCAGGTAATCTCCTGACATAAAGCCGCGTGGATGGCGCGTTTTTATGGTACGCACGATCCGGCCATCCGGCTGCGTTAGCTTGCCGTGCGCGCCGCAGCCAATCCCCAAATAGTCACCGAACCGCCAGTAGTTCAGGTTATGTTCGCAACGATAGCCAGGTTTGGCGTAGGCCGACGTTTCATACTGCTCATAGCCCGCCGCCGTCAGCAGCTGATGGCCCTGCTCAAAAATATCCCACAGCGCGTCATCATTAGGCAGCACTGGCGGACGCGAGGCAAACAGCGTATTCGGCTCAATCGTCAGCTGATACCAGGAAAGGTGCGGCGGATTAAGCGCAATCGCCTGACGCAGATCGTCCAGCGCCTCGGTTAGCGATTGATCGGGCAGACCGTGCATCAAATCAAGGTTAAAACTACGCAGCCCAAGGCCGGCAGCCAGGTGAGCCGCGCGCTTTGCCTCTTCCGGGCCATGAATGCGACCAAGACGCTGTAGCTTAAGCGGACTAAAGCTCTGTACGCCGATGGAAATACGGTTTACACCAGCCGCCTGATAAGCGCTGAAACGATCGGCTTCCACCGTACCGGGATTCGCTTCCATGGTAATTTCTGCCCCGGCAGCCAGCGGCAGACGCGCCCGCACGCCGTCCAGCAGCAGCTGCATGGCGTGACTGCTTAACAGACTGGGCGTACCGCCGCCGATAAAGATCGTGGCCACTTCACGTCCGTGGGTTAACGGCAGGTCGCGATCCAGATCGGCCAGCAGGTGATTAACATATTCCTCATGCGGCACTTCGCCTTTTAAGGCGTGCGAGTTGAAATCACAGTAGGGACATTTCTGCACGCACCAGGGAATATGAATATAGAGGCTGAGCGGTGGAAGATTAGCCATTACGCATCGCTTCCAGCAGCAGAGTCAGCGCCTGGCCGCGATGAGAAACCGCGTGCTTTTCCGCTTTGCTCAGCTCAGCTGCGGTTTTGCCCAGCTCAGGGACATAAAAAATCGGATCGTAGCCAAAACCGCCAATGCCCGCCGGCGTGCGGATAATTTCCCCGCGCCAGCTACCGTGGCACACCAGCGGTGTCGGATCGGTTGCATGACGCAGATAAACCAGCACGCAGTGAAACTGCGCCTGACGCTGGCCTTCCGGGGTATCCTGCAACGCATCCAGCAGCTTCTCCAGATTTTGCCGATCGCTGGCCGCCTCGCCGGCGTAGCGCGCCGAATAGATCCCAGGCGCGCCACCGAGCGCATCTACCGCCAGACCTGAGTCATCGGCAATGGCTGGCAGGCCGGTTACCTGGGCGGCATGGCGCGCTTTCAGAATGGCGTTTTCAATAAAGGTTAAGCCGGTTTCCTCTGCGGGCTCTACGCCCAGATCGGTTTGCGCCACAATATTCAGGCCAAAATCAGCCAGCATATCGGCCAGTTCACGCACTTTACCCGGGTTACCGGTGGCGAGGACAACTTTTTGCATATCAGTTCCAGAAACGTTTACGGCGATAACAACAATTACAGCTGCGCCCAGCCAGGGATGAAATCCATGCCCAGGAAGTTCAGCATATAGAGGATCAAAATGACCACCATGGCGGAGAAGTCGATACCGCCCATTGCCGGCAGGAAGCGACGCACAGGTGCCATCAGCGGTTCGGTCAGCTGAATCAGTACATAATCCACCGGATTACGACCCTGACTTATCCAGCTCATTAGCGAACGGACGATAATTACCCAGAATACCAGGACGCCAGCCGCTTTCACCAGCGAGACCAAACCGAAATAGAGGAACACCGGATCGAACAGGAAAACGCTGCTCTGAAGCGCGAAAACCAGGGTAAACATCAGCACGCTAAGCACATAGGCCAGCAGCAGCGATGCGGTATCCAACGGACCGACAGAAGGGATAACGCGGCGTAGCGGCTTGATTACCGGCTGGGTAATTTTGACTACAAACTGGGAGAACGGGTTATAAAAATCGCATCTTGCCCACTGCATCCAGATGCGCAGCAACAACACTTTCACGTACAGATTAATCAGCGTCGTTACCAGGAAAGTCAACGTCAGCATGAGGTTCCTCAATTATTGTTGTGGGGGAGTGGTGCCGTAATCACGCGCACCGAAAATAGCGGTGCCGATACGAACCATGGTACTGCCTGCCGCAATCGCGGCCTCCATATCGTCGCTCATTCCCAGAGAAAGTGTATCGACGGATGGATAATGCTGTTTCAGCGAGGCCAGCGCATCCGCCATCTTCTGACAGACCGCCAGCTGACGCTGGTAATCTTTTTCCGGCGCCGGAATCGCCATCAGTCCGCGCAACCGCAAATGCGGCAGCGCTGCAACTGCCTGTGCCAGTTCCGGCAGCGCCTCAAGCATAATGCCCGATTTACTGTTTTCGTCACTGATATTTACCTGAATTAACACATTCAGCGGCGGCAGATGTGGCGGACGTTGATCGTTCAGGCGCGTAGCGATACGTAAGCGATCCACCGTATGACACCAGGCGAAATTCTCCGCCACCAGACGGCTCTTATTGGATTGCAGCGGACCGATAAAGTGCCATTCAGGGTCACTGTGGGCTAACGCCTGAATTTTATCCACGCCTTCCTGAACGTAATTCTCACCAAAGGCAAGCTGTCCTGCCTGCAGGGCTTCTGCGACAGCGCTCGCAGGTTTGGTTTTACTGACGGCAAGCAGCGTAATTTCTTGTGGATCGCGGCCGCAACGCGACGCCGCCGCGGCGATACGCTGGCGAACTTCCTGTAAGTTGTGCTGAATAGAAGTCATAGTCAGGAGAAAATCATGGATGTGGAAGAAATCGTGGCCCTTAGTGTAAAGCATAATGCTGCCGATCTGCATCTTTGTAGTGGACATTTGCCGCGCTGGCGTCTGGATGGCGTGCTGCAACCCATCCCCGATCAGCCGCCAACCTGTACTGCAATGCTGGAGGCGCTGCGTGAGCGCTGGCTGGATGCTGATCAGCAGGCCAGCCTGACGCAGAACGGAGACATTGATTTTGCGATAACCACCTACAGCGGGCAGCGCCTGCGCGCGAATCTATTCCAGCAGCGGCAGGGTATATCGCTGGCGTTGCGTGTGATTAGTAGCCGCTGTCCAGCGCTGGAGGCGCTGCGGCTGCCTGCCAGCGTTCCGGCGCTGCTGGAGCAGCAGGATGGCCTGATCCTGATTACCGGTGCCACCGGCAGCGGCAAGTCAACCACGCTGGCCTCAATGGTAGATGCCTTAAATCAGCAGGCGGCTCGCCACATTATTACGCTTGAAGATCCCATTGAGTTTATTCACCTTAGTCACCGGTCGCTGATTCAGCAGCGGCAGATCGGTCAGCATTGCAGCAGCTTTCAGCAGGGATTACGGGCGGCGCTGCGCGAAGATCCCGATGTGATTCTGTTGGGAGAGCTGCGCGATCTGGAGACAATTCGCCTGGCGCTGACGGCGGCGGAAACCGGGCATCTGGTGCTGGCGACGCTGCATACGCGCAATGCGGCGCAGGCGGTGGATCGCCTGATAGATGTTTTTCCGGCTGAGCAGAAAAACCTGGTGCGCAGTCAACTGGCGTCCAGCCTGAAGGCGGTGGTCGCCCAACGACTGGTAGTGGCGAAAGAGGGAGGGCGCGTTGGGCTGTATGAAGTGTTAATCAATACGCCGGCGATCGCCAACCTGATCCGTGAGGGGAAAACCCATCAGATAGCAGGCCTGCTGCAAACCGGGATGCAGTCAGGTATGCAGACCTTCGAACAGAGCCTGCTACAGCGGCAGCAACAGGGGCTGACTGTCAGACCGGATAGTTCTCAAACCAGCTTTCCAGGATGATCACCGCCGAAAGCGAATCGACGCTGCCTTTCGTGAGCGCTTTATAGCCGCCACGAGCAAACAGATCGGCGCGTGCCTCAACGGTACTGAGCCGCTCATCATGTAAAACAACCTGCACGCCAAAACGGCCATGCAGCCGGTTAGCAAACTTACGCGCCCTGGCGGTCAGTGGTTGTTCGGTGCCGTCCATATTAAGCGGCAGGCCGACCACTACCTGCTGCGGCTGCCATTCCTGTAACAGTCGTTCGATCTGTTCCCAGTTGGGCACGCCATCCTGCGCTTTCAGGGCGGTTAAAGGGCGCGCGGTGCCGGTAAGAGGCTGGCCTACCGCGACGCCGATGCTTTTGGTGCCAAAATCAAACGCCAGAAGTGTCATGTTACTCATCAGGCGTGACCTGCCTCGCTGGTGATGTTGTGTATATCTATGCCGATGCTTTTTGCCGCTTCACGCCAGCGATCAGCGATTGGCGTCTGGAACAGAATATTGCTGTTAGCAGGGGTGGTAAGCCAGGCATTTTCCAGCAGTTCGCCTTCCAGCTGATCTTTCTCCCAGGCGCAGTAGCCCAACGCCACCAGCACCTGCTCCGGCTGTTCCGGCGTTCCAAGAGATTCCAGAACATCGCGCGAGGTGGTTATGACGGTATTATCGGAGATACGGATACTGGAGGCGAAAGTACGCTGGGCAGAATGCAAAATAAAGCCGCGATCTTCAGCCAGCGGGCCGCCGGAGAACACCGGCTTATCCAGTTTAACCTGCGGATCGCGCGGTGAGGGCGCAATTTTTAACTTAGTGAGGATGCCTTCAACCGTCAGGTTCTCCATCGGCTTATTGATAATTAATCCCATGGCGCCGTCCTGATTATGCTCGCAGATATACACCACCGAACGTTTAAACAGCGGATCCTGGAGGGCGGGCATCGCAATCAAAAAATGGTGCTGTAAATTCATTCTCACTCGTCTGAATACGGGTTAACGGCGAACGGCAGGCCATTAACGGGTTGAAGACGGGGCTACTGCCCCGTTCAAATTTATGCCAGGCGCTTCTCGATGGCATCCATCAACATACCGGTGATGGAGACCGGGAAGGCGGCTTCGATTTCACGAATGCAGGTTGGACTGGTTACGTTAATCTCGGTCAGCTTGTCACCGATAATATCCAGCCCAACAAAGATCAGGCCTTTTTGCTTCAGCGTGGGGCCAACGCGACGCGCGATTTCCCAATCGCTTTCGCTCAGCGGGCGCGCTTCACCGCGTCCACCGGCGGCCAGATTGCCACGCGTTTCACCCGACTGAGGAATACGCGCCAGGCAATAAGGAACGGGTTCGCCATCCACCACCAGCACGCGCTTATCACCTTCTTTGATCGCTGGCAGATAATTTTGCGCCATGCAGAAGAAGCTGCCGTGATTGGTCAGCGTCTCCAGAATCACCGCAAGGTTTGGATCGTCCTGTTTCACACGGAAAATGGAAGAGCCACCCATGCCGTCCAGCGGCTTCAGGATAATATCGCCATGCTGCTGCCAGAACTCACGGATCCGCTTCGCATCGCGTGTGACCAGCGTATCGGGCGTTAACTCGGCAAACCAGGCGGTAAACAGCTTTTCATTACAGTCGCGCAGGCTCTGCGGTTTGTTAACGATCAGCACGCCCTGTTCTTCCGCACGCTCCAGCATATAGGTGGCGTAGATAAATTCTGTGTCGAAAGGCGGATCTTTACGCATCAAAATCACATTCAGCTCAGCCAGCGCAATATCCTGCTCGCTGCCAAATTCGAACCACTTATCGTAGTTCTGCTCAACGCTTAGTTGACGGGTACGCGCACGCGCCTCACCGCCGCGTAAATAGAGATCGTTCATCTCCATATAGTGAATTTCGTAACCGCGGCGCTGTGCTTCCAGCAGCATTGCAAAGCTGGAGTCTTTTTTAATATTGATCGTCGTAATAGGATCCATGACGATGCCAAGCTTAATCATTCTTCTCTCCTCGATCGGGCGGTCGGTATGCCGCTTGCCGCAGGTTGGCATAAATTCTTTTTACAGGCTTAACGCAATGGGCCGCTTATTCAGCTTAACCCAGATCGCCAAACCTGACCTGGAGTGCCGTAATTGCAGTGAGCGCGGTAGTCTCGGTGCGCAGCACGCGTGGTCCAAGCAAAATATCGGTAAAACCATGTTGGCCGGTCATCGCGATCTCCTCAGCGGTTAATCCGCCTTCCGGGCCAATCAGCAGGCGAACCCGCTCCACCGGCTGCGGCAGCGTATTAATGCTGTGTTGCGCTCGCGGATGCAGATTCAGCTTCATTGCGTCATCCTGCTCGGCGCACCAGGTTTCCAGCGACATCGCTTCACGGACCTCAGGCACCACATTGCGTCCGCACTGCTCGCAGGCGGCCACGGCGATTTTTTGCCATTGCTGAATCTTTTTGGCCTGCCGCTCGGCGTCCAGCTTTACGCCGCAGCGCTCAGAAAACAAGGGGGTAATAACATTAACGCCCAGTTCAATCGACTTCTGAATGGTAAATTCCATTTTTTCACCACGCGACATCACCTGTCCCAGGTGCAGATGAAGAGGCGACTCGCGGCTATCCATGCGGCTTTGCGTGACTTTGACCGTTACGCTGCGCTTATCGGCGCGTAAAATTTCAGCGTCAAAAACCAGATTACTGCCATCAAACAGTTCCAGCGCCTGGCCGCTGCCCATACGCAGCACCCGGCCAACATGATTGGCGGCATCTTCGCTTAGCGCGATTTCATGACCCACCGTCAGGGATTCGGGATGATAAATGCGGGGTTTTCGCATGATATTCCTGATCATAACAGACCGCGCAGGCGCACGGCATAAAGTACCTTCGCATAACAGACGCAGAGCCTGCCATGCGGTTATGTAAAGTTTAGGGCAGCGCTTTTAACGCTGACAAGCGCGCTCAACGTAAGGGTTGTGGTTTCCCTGAATTTTTGCGATGCGTTTATCACGTTCGCATTCCCAGGGCGTTACCGGATACTGCTTATCCCATACCTGCATCAGCTGAGTTTGCTGACGGGAAAGGCGCAGCTGGTAACGATCGCGCATATAAAAATAAGTTCGGGCGATAACGCCACGCGCCCGGGCCGGTGGCTCTGCCAGCTTATTTTTAAAATCTATTTTCATTTCGCACTGGCCATACTGCTGTTCGCTGCCGTTCCACTGGCTGTACATGAAGTTGCCACGGTCGCCATTCACTTCGCCAATTGCCGGCTGCAGGTTATGTAAATCAGATTCTATCTGACGATAGCCTTCATCTTTGCTGCAATTTTTACGACCGCCGTCCTGCCAGCACTGGCGCTGGTGGCCGAATTGCCAGGCGGGAACCACATGTTCCCATTCGATGCGGCTGGCGCGGTTGGCGTTTTTACGCACCTGATAGCCGCACGAGGCCAGATCGGGCACGCCTTTTTTCCCTTCCCAGTTAATCTTACAGCCGCAGTAGAAAGAGCCTGGCGCATCGGCATTGATTTGCACAGCGACTTTCTTCGCCTGCTGAAAATTATTCTGATGATAAGTATTTCCGCTCAGGCTGTGCGCGGCTAAAGGCGCAAGCAGAACAGAAAAGGCAACGGTAAACAAAAATTTGCGAGACATATTCCATTTTTCAGCTGATGAAAAAGAGCGCGCAGCGTACCAGATTGCGTCGTCTGTCGGAATGCTAAAGGGCCGATCGGAGGGAAATGCGCATTAATCAGGCGGCTTAGTCACCTGATGCCGGGTAATGGCCAGGCTGAAGCAGATCGCCGCACTGAACGCAGCGGTACTCTGTTTCACCGCGCATAACACGGTTATGGCGGCGCACCGTGAGATGATGTTGCTGACAGCGACAGTGCCAGGGAAAGGTTTTACCGCGCACGGAGGCAACTTCAAACTGATGCGTGCGGCGCGCCGGAACGTCCAGAATGGTTTCCATCATCCATTTCCACTCTTTGCCATGTGGCGCGACGCGGCCAAAGTGACGCCATACCAGCAAGTGCGCCAGCTCATGCGGCACCACCTCTTCAATAAACGCCTGCTGGTTTTCCAGCAGCAGCACGGGATTCAGGCGGATCTCCCAGCTTTGCAGCCAGGCGGTGCCGGCTGCCGTACCGCGCTGCTGATACACCAGAGTGGGCTCAGGGTAATTGCGCGCCAGGCGCTGATTGGCCTGCTGCAGTTTCTCACGCAGCGCACGCATAACGGCCTGCTGCAGGGGAATAGGAAGGCGAATGGGTTTCATAGCGGCAAAGAATACGGCGCGTAAAGCAAGAAAACAATGGGGCGCGGGTAGCGATTGAGCAGAGGCAGAGGATAAAAAAAACCGGGGCGGCAAAGGCGGCCCCGGCTGTTGCAGATAGCAGGGTTACTCTTGCGAACCAATATCGCGCAGTTTTTTACCCGACATCAGGTTGCGTTCGATATGCTCCAGAGAGATGTTTTTCGTTTCCGGGATCAGCATTACCGTCAGGATGATAAACAGAATATTCAGGCCCGCGTATACCCAGAAGGTATTGGCGTTGCCCAGCGTATTCAGCATCGTCAGGAAGGTTGCGCCGACGATCATATTCGCAATCCAGTTGGTGGTTGTGGAAACGGTAATCCCGAAATCGCGCCCTTTCAGCGGCTGAATTTCCGAGCAGAGTACCCAAATCAGCGGACCGGCGCTCATCGCAAAGCCGATAATAAACATCAGCAGCATGGCAACGGCAAAATATTGCGCGCCCGGCGATTCGATACCCATATGCAGCATGGTGCCAAGGATACCCATACCAACCGCCATGACCAGGAAGCCCAGCGTCAGCGTGGGTTTACGGCCCCAGCGATCCACCAGACCGATAGCGATAAAGGTTGCCAGCACGTTGACCAGGCCAACAATTACCGTGCCCCACATCTGCTCGGTCGTGTTGCTGAAGCCCGCGATTTCAAAGATTTTCGGCGCGTAATACATGATGACGTTCATGCCGGTGAACTGCTGCATAACCTGCAACAGCACGCCCAGGTATACCGCGCGACGGAAGTTGCTGTTCTCGCGGAACAGGCTCCAGCCGGTCTGCTTGATCTTCAGGCTTTCGCGGATCTCATCCAGCTCACGCTTTGCCTGCTCGCTGGTGTCACGCAGGCGATCCAGCACGCGTTGCGCATCGCGGAAGTGGCCTTTTGCCGCCAGCCAGCGTGGACTGTTCGGCAGGAAACAGACGCCAACAAGCAACAGAACGGCAGGAATGGTAATAATGCCCAGCATCCAGCGCCAGTTACCGGTATAGCTAAAGGCGGTATCAGAAAGATAAGCGCCCAAAATACCGATGGTGATCATCAGCTGATACAGAGAAATCATGCTGCCGCGAATTTTTTCCGGCGCGATTTCTGACAGGTAAAGCGGCGCGGTATAGGAGGCAACGCCCACGGCCAGACCAAGTACCACGCGTGCGGCGATCAGCATCTCCGGGTTCGGCGCCATGGCCGACCAGAGAGAACCGATAACAAACAGGATCGCACCGGCCATCAGGCTTTTTTTACGGCCCAGGCGGGAAGACATCCAGCCGCTACCGATCGCGCCGATCGCTGCGCCAAACATCATTGAGCTAACGATCCACTCCTGTTGATGGCTGGTAACATTAAAATCTTTAGCGATAAAGGGTAGGGCACCGGCGATAACGCCAATATCCAGGCCAAACAGCAGGCCAGCAAGTGCAGCAAGAAAGCAGACGAATAAGGTCATCATCTTATTCGAGGTTCTGCTTTTGTGGGTATTACCAGGCATATTGCCTCCGAATAGTATCCATCGTTGTAGTTATCAATGTTAGGAAACCTGAGCCGGGCGAAAAGTGAGACGGATCACAGAGGTGTAATCGGTTACACACGCCGGAACCCTGAAAACCAGCATTTATCACCAGGCTCTGGTTACATAACCAGTAAGGTATAGCACCTGTTAAGTTTCTGACAGTCCGGTGTTAATGCGCCATCAGACGACGCTGAAAATAACGCATTTTCTGACAAAATACATCCGCGATTAAATCCTAAATAACCGAAATATAAGGCCTTTCGATTTGTAAGCGTTATCATGCCAGCGGTATATACAGGCAACAAAAAGTGTAGCTGGGGAAAAAAAACATGAGGAATAAAAAAGGGAGCAATGAATGCTCCCTTTTTATACAGACGCCACCGATGAAAACGGCAGCGTGAAAGGATTACAGACCAGCCGCGTCGCGCAGCTGTTGTGCTTTATCGGTTTTTTCCCACGGGAAATGCTCGCGACCAAAGTGGCCGTAAGCTGCCGTTTCGCGATAGATCGGCTGCAGCAGATCCAGCATCTGAATCAGGCCATACGGACGCAGGTCGAAGAATTCACGTACCAGCAGAGTCAGCTGCTCGGTAGAGACTTTCTCGGTGCCGAAGGTTTCAACCATGATAGACGTTGGTTCAGCTACGCCGATAGCGTAGGAAACCTGAATTTCACAGCGATCGGCCAGGCCGGCAGCCACAATATTTTTTGCCACATAGCGCGCCGCATAAGCCGCTGAACGGTCAACCTTAGAGGGATCTTTACCAGAGAACGCGCCGCCGCCGTGACGAGCCATGCCGCCGTAGGTATCAACGATGATCTTACGACCCGTCAGGCCGCAGTCGCCCATTGGGCCGCCGATAACGAAGCGTCCGGTTGGGTTGATAAAGAATTTGGTGGTAGAGCTCAGCCATTCCGTCGGCAGGACCGGCTTGATGATCTCTTCCATCACCGCTTCTTGCAGGTCGGCCTGAGAAATATCTTCTGCATGCTGCGTGGAGAGCACAACGGCATCGATACCGACAATTTTGCCGCCATCGTACTGGAAGGTTACCTGGCTTTTTGCATCCGGACGCAGCCACGGCAGGCTGCCGTTTTTACGTACTTCAGACTGACGCTGTACCAGACGGTGAGCATAAGTCACCGGCGCAGGCATCAGCACATCGGTTTCATTGGTGGCATAGCCAAACATCAGGCCCTGATCGCCCGCGCCCTGTTCCAGCGGATCGATGCGGTCAACGCCCTGATTGATATCGGGCGACTGTTTGCCGATAGCACTCAGAACGGCACAGGAGTTAGCATCAAAGCCCATATCGGAGTGAACATAGCCAATATCACGCACGGTTTGACGAGTGATCTCTTCGATATCAACCCAGGCGCTGGTGGTGATTTCACCACCCACCAGGACCATACCGGTTTTCACATACGTTTCGCAAGCCACGCGAGCTTTCGGATCCTGAGCGAGGATCGCATCAAGAACGGCGTCCGAAATTTGGTCGGCAATTTTATCAGGATGTCCCTCGGATACGGACTCTGAGGTAAAAAGGTGTTTAGCCATTTAATTCTTTACCTTACTAAAACGGTTTAATTAACAACTGCCCGGCGCAGGGAAAAGGCTTAGCCTGTTCCAGCGCCCCTTCAGGCAAAGCCGCGTGCAGCACAGAAGTTAACCAGTTTAGACGGATTAACATCTGGACGTCTATTTTAGGTTACTCTGTAAGCGAATTGCCAGCCCTTTTTTGTCGGGTGGTGCTTTCTGATTATCGGCAGCTGGCCCGATTTCCTGACAGCAACCACAGCTTACATAATTTGTTTTTGCAATTTGCCCGCGTGAGCGGTATAAAACGCGGCTGCTGTTTTCAGCGAAGATACAGGACGCTCAGCGCGTCTGGCCCGTCAGATGAGATATCTGATTTTCACCCTCAGGCCTATTTTCCACATGCCCGGCATGTGTGGAGGTGATACGAGTAATGAACCAGGTTTTCACCCTTTCTTCCGGTTCACTCCGCTGCACTGATGTGTATTCGTCTCTTTCCGTTTGCTCCTCCGCCAGCCTTTTCCGTCAAGGTTTTCTCTGTTTCGGTCATCATCACGACACGAGCGCAGGCTAACTTGCTACAGTTTGACTGGGTGCCTTCAGTTTTAGCTGAAGGTGAGCTGATGCTTTTTTATCCCGCAACACGGAGTTCAGCGACGTGTTTTACACTGAATCTATGACGCAGTGGGTTGAGGCGACCGTTCAGCATTTTATGCTGGCGATCTCGCCGGAAGGTGGCTTGTTCTGGCAGCGCCAAACTGCGATAGTTGTTAATTATTCTGCAACACTAATTAATGTTGAGGTTCGCAATGTCTGACGACATAAAGAATATCAAGGGTTCGTCAGCAGGCGAACAGGGTGAACTGCGCTCAATGCAGGAGGTGGCGATGAGCGATCAAGATGCGAGCAGAATGCTGCGCACCTATAACATTGCCTGGTGGGGCAACAACTATTATGACGTCAACGAGCTGGGGCATATTAGCGTCTGTCCCGATCCGGATATGCCGGAAGTGCGCGTAGACCTGGCCCGCCTGGTAAAAGAGCGTGAAGCTGACGGCCAGCGCCTGCCGGCGCTGTTCTGCTTTCCGCAGATCCTGCAACATCGTCTGCGCTCTATTAACGCTGCCTTTAAACGCGCGCGTGAGTCTTACGGCTATCAGGGCGACTACTTCCTGGTCTATCCGATCAAGGTGAACCAGCATAAGCGCGTGATCGAATCATTGATCCACTCCGGCGAGCCGCTGGGTCTGGAAGCGGGTTCGAAAGCGGAGCTGATGGCGGTACTGGCTCACGCCGGTATGACGCGCACGGTTATCGTTTGTAACGGCTATAAAGATCGTGAATATATCCGTCTGGCACTGATTGGCGAAAAAATGGGCCATAAAGTTTACCTGGTTATCGAAAAAATGACCGAGGTGAAACTGGTGCTGGAAGAAGCGGAACGCCTGAATCTGGTGCCGCGTTTGGGTATTCGCGCCCGTCTGGCCTCGCAGGGGTCCGGTAAATGGCAGTCCAGCGGCGGTGAAAAATCGAAGTTTGGTCTTTCCGCTTCGCAGGTGCTGCAGCTGGTGGATATTATGCGCAACGCCGGGCGTCTCGACAGCCTGCAGCTGCTGCATTTCCATCTCGGTTCGCAGATGGCCAATATCCGCGATATCGCTACCGGCGTACGTGAGTCCGCGCGTTTCTACGTGGAGCTGGCGAAGCTGGGCGTTAAGATCCAGTGTTTTGATGTCGGCGGCGGTCTGGGCGTTGACTATGAAGGTACGCGCTCGCAGTCAGACTGTTCCGTTAACTATGGCCTGAACGAATACGCCAACAACGTGATCTGGGCCATTGGCGACGCCTGTGAAGAGCATGGCTTGCCGCATCCGACGGTGATTACCGAGTCGGGCCGTGCGGTAACCGCGCATCACACCGTGCTGGTTTCCAACATTATCGGCGTTGAGCGCAGCGAGTTCAGCAAGCCATCGGCGCCGGAAGTGGATGCGCCGCGTCCGCTGCTGAGCATGTGGGAAACCTGGCAGGAGATGCACGAGCCGAATACGCGTCGTTCGTTGCGTGAATGGCTGCACGACAGCCAGATGGATCTGCATGATATCCATACCGGTTATTCGCAGGGCACCTACGATCTGTCGCAGCGCGCCTGGGCAGAACAGCTTTATCTGAGCATCTGCCACTATATTCAGCAGCATCTTGACCCCAGCAACCGCGCTCACCGTCCGATTATCGATGAGCTGCAGGAGCGTATGGCGGATAAGATTTACGTTAACTTCTCGCTGTTCCAGTCGATGCCGGATGCGTGGGGCATCGATCAGCTGTTCCCGGTGTTGCCGCTGGAAGGGCTGAATAAGAAGCCGGAGCGTCGCGCGGTACTGCTCGACATCACCTGTGATTCTGATGGCACCATCGATCACTACGTGGATGGCGATGGCATCGCTACCACCATGCCGATGCCGCAGTACGACGTGGATAACCCGCCGATGCTGGGCTTCTTTATGGTGGGCGCATACCAGGAGATCCTGGGCAATATGCATAACCTGTTTGGCGATACTGAAGCGGTTAACGTTTACGCTTTCGCCGACGGCAGCGTGGAAGTAGAGCTGTCGGATGAAGGGGATACCGTTGCGGATATGCTGGAATATGTCCAGTTGAACCCGCAGGAGCTGCTGGATCTGTTCCGCAATCAGGTTAAACAGACCGAGCTTGACGATGAACTGCGCGCGCAGTTCCTTGAAGAGTTTGAAGCGGGCCTCTACGGCTATACTTATTTAGAAGACGAATAAGCAGCGATGCGGCGGCGAGGGTCAAAAATGACATTGCCGCCAGCGTTTCGCGCGGCGATAATCGCCGTCAGTTATCTCATCAATCCCTTCCTCGTCGGGTTTAACGACGCGGAGGGGATTTTTTTCATCTGAACAACCATGTCGGCCGCGCCGTCATGAATAAAAGGAGTTGTTATGAATAACACCAACACCTTAGGTCATCAGTACGATAATTCCCTGGTTTCCAACGCCTTCGGCTTTTTGCGTTTGCCGTTGAATTTCCAGCCGTACGACAGCGATGCTGAATGGGTGATCACCGGCGTTCCTTTTGATGCCGCGACGTCTGGTCGTCCCGGCAGCCGCCTGGGCCCGGGCGCGATTCGCCAGATCTCCACTAACCTGGCATGGGAAGGCTGTCGCTGGCCGTGGGATTTCGATCTGCGCGAGCGTCTGAAGGTGATTGACTGCGGCGATCTGGTTTACGCTTTCGGTGATTCACAGGATCTGACCGACAAGCTGCAGGCGCATGCGGAAAAACTGCTGGCAAGCGGTAAGCGTATGCTCACTTTTGGCGGCGATCATTACATTACCCTGCCGCTGCTGCGCGCCCATGCAAAGCATTTCGGCAAGATGGCGCTGGTTCATTTTGATGCGCATACCGACACCTACTCCAACGGCCCGAAATTTGACCACGGCACCATGTTCCATCATGCGCCGAACGAAGGTCTGATCGATCCGCAGCGCTCGGTACAGATCGGTATTCGCACCGAGTTTGATAAAAATCTTGGTTATCAGGTGCTGGATGCGGCGCAGATTAACGATCGCGGCGTTGATGACATTCTGGTGCAGGTGAAGCAGATCGTCGGCGACATGCCGGTTTATCTGACTTTTGATATCGACTGCCTCGATCCGGCGCATGCGCCTGGCACCGGCACGCCGGTTATTGGCGGTTTGACCACCGATAAAGCGCTGAAGCTGGTTCGCGGTCTGCAGGGCCTGAATATTGTGGGGATGGATCTGGTAGAAGTGGCGCCGGGCTACGATCAGTCCGATCTGACTTCGCTGGCAGCGGCAACCATTGCGCTGGATATGCTGCACGTGCAGGCGGTGAATAAAGCTAATAAAGGTTAAACCTCTGACCGTCGCGACATTGTCAGGCGGCGGTCAGCGCTTTATTGCTTATCATGCACAAAGGAGGCGAAACGCCTCCTTTTTATGCCGCTGGCTAAAAAGAGATGGCGTAACGCCCCTGTGGGTTAACTTATTTAAGGCCGTCGGCAGCCATACGTTCACGGATATGCTGCGCGCGCGCCTCAGAAGCGGGATGGTCGTCAAACATCGAGCTCTGATGAGTGCCTTCCAGCTTCGCCAGCTTTTCAAAACTGGTAACCAGTCCGTTCGGATTGATGCCGCGTTTTTTCAGCAGGTCGTAAGAGTAATCATCCGCCTGAGATTCCTGGGTTTGCGAGAACTGCGCGCTAACCAGTTTCTGACCCAGTTCGCCGAGCTGTGATTGTGACAGCGAGGCCGCAATACCACCCATTGAGGCTGCAGCAGTGCGCGCCGCCGTGGTGGCGTAAGCGACCTGCATCGCTTTACGCGTATGGCCCAGCGCAACGTGACCCATCTCATGACCCAACACCGCTTCAACTTCGTTATCGGTCATCATATCCATCAGACCGCTATAAACGCGGATACAACCGTTGGCCATCGCCCAGGCGTTGACATCTTTGGTGAGATAAACCTTATAGTTGGCCGGCGTACCGTTAATGTTATTGCCCAGCGCGGCGGCGATCTTATCCAGACGTTTCTGGTAGGTGCTGCCTGGCTGAGCGATTTGCGCTTCGCTGTCCATCTGCTGGCATGACTGGTCGCTGAGCGTCTTAACCTGATCATTGCTGAGGGTAACGGCCTGGAAAGCCTGGGCGCCAGACTGCATCAGCGCGGAGCTGTCAATATTCTGACAGCCAGAAAGTAAAGTGGCGACCGACAGGGCCATCAAAGAAGCACGGATTTTCATTCCATTCATATCCCATAACAGTAACAAGCTAGTAAATATAATAAGTCCTGCATAAAACTACGCGTGGCGCTTTTTTCAGGAAGGCACCTTTATAGCGGTTTCAATATATAAAGCCCAGTAGACAACGCCGAAAGCGCGAAATGTCCCTGATATTTCGCATCTCACGCCATGTACTTCCACCCCGCTTTTCATGTACATTGTTTGGCGACTTTCCCTTGGCTTTGCCTGATAACTCATTAATTACAATAGGTTAAGGACGGCGAAGCAATAAATCCGACCTGGAGTAACACATGTCTTCTCGTAAAGAGCTTGCCAACGCCGTTCGCGCCTTGAGCATGGATGCAGTACAAAAAGCGAAATCTGGTCATCCGGGCGCCCCGATGGGCATGGCTGATATCGCCGAAGTGCTGTGGCGCGATTATCTGAACCATAATCCAACCAACCCTCTGTGGGCCGATCGCGATCGTTTCGTTCTTTCTAACGGTCACGGCTCGATGCTGATCTACAGCCTGCTGCACCTCACCGGTTACGATCTGCCAATCGACGAGCTGAAAAACTTCCGTCAGCTGCACTCTAAAACGCCGGGCCACCCGGAATATGGTTATACCGCAGGTGTGGAAACCACGACTGGACCGCTGGGGCAGGGGATTGCCAATGCGGTGGGTATGGCGATCGCTGAACGCACCATGGCGGCGCAGTTTAACCGTCCGAATCATGACATCGTTGATCACCATACTTATGTGTTTATGGGTGACGGCTGCATGATGGAAGGGATTTCCCATGAGGTTTGCTCGCTGGCCGGTACGCTGAAGCTGGGCAAGCTGGTGGCGTTTTACGATGACAACGGTATCTCTATCGATGGTCATATTGAAGGCTGGTTCAGCGACGATACCGCTGCCCGCTTCGAAGCCTACGGCTGGCACGTGGTGCGCGGCGTAGACGGCCACGATGCCGATGCGATCAAGAAAGCGATTGAAGAAGCGAAAGCGGTGAGCGATAAACCGTCGCTGCTGATGTGTAAAACCGTTATCGGCTTCGGCTCACCGAATAAAGCCGGTACGCATGATTCACACGGCGCGCCGCTGGGCGATGACGAGATCGTGCTGACCCGCAAACAGCTGGGCTGGGAACACGCGCCTTTTGTTATCCCTCAGGACATTTATGCGCAGTGGGATGCTAAAGAAGCAGGTCGGGTAAAAGAAGCCGCATGGCAGCAGAAATTTGATGCCTATGCGCAGGCTTATCCGGAGCTGGCTGCTGAGTTTACGCGTCGCATGAACAACGAGTTGCCGGCCAACTGGCAGGAAGAGTCGCAGAAATTTATCGAGCAGCTGCAGGCCAATCCGGCGAAAATCGCCAGCCGTAAAGCATCGCAGAATGCGATCGAAGCGTTCGGTAAACTGTTGCCGGAATACCTGGGCGGCTCTGCTGACCTGGCACCAAGCAACCTGACCATGTGGTCCGGCTCAAAAGGCATCAATGATGATGCGGCTGGTAACTATATCCACTACGGCGTACGTGAATTCGGCATGACCGCTATCGCTAACGGCATTGCGCTGCACGGTGGTTTCCTGCCTTACACTGCCACCTTCCTGATGTTCGTTGAGTATGCGCGTAACGCGGCGCGTATGGCTGCGCTGATGAAAATTCGTCAGGTGATGGTCTATACCCATGACTCTATCGGTCTGGGCGAAGATGGCCCGACTCACCAGCCGGTTGAGCAGATTGCCAGCCTGCGCGTCACGCCGAATATGAGCACCTGGCGTCCGTGCGATCAGGTTGAATCTGCCGTGGCGTGGAAATATGCCATTGAACGTCAGGATGGCCCGACAGCGCTGATTTTCTCCCGTCAGAATCTGGCACAGCAGTCACGTAGCCCTGAGCAGTTGGCAAACATTGCGCGCGGCGCCTACGTGCTGAAAGATTGCGAAGGCCAGCCGCAGCTGATCCTGATCGCAACCGGTTCAGAAGTTGAACTGGCGGTTGCTGCCTGGGATAAGCTGACTTCTGAAGGTTATCAGGTACGCGTGGTTTCTATGCCCTCTACCGATGCGTTCGATAAGCAGGATGAGGCTTACCGTGAATCAGTGCTGCCGAAAGCGGTTAGCGCGCGCGTAGCTATCGAAGCGGGTATTGCTGACTACTGGTATAAATATACCGGCCTGAACGGCGCGGTAATCGGCATGACCACCTTTGGTGAATCTGCCCCGGCGGAGAAGCTGTTCGAGCTGTTTGGCTTTACCGTTGAGAACGTGGTAGCAAAAGCGAAAGCGATTCTGTAAGAAAAAGGTTTGTCCGTTATGCGGACGAACCTGATATTTTCATGGCGCGCGGTTTAATAATCCGCGCGCCATTATTTATATGTTGTTTTATGCAGTAAAAATATCTTTTATGAAATTAGCCCCCCCATTGTCCAGCCCATTAATTTAGCAACTAATTACTTTCGTTAATAAATAGCGGAATTGCTGCAGCTAACCTTCTGGGCTTAAGAGTCTAACTGGCTGACGTAAAATCTATTCATTTAGTAGATGTTATTTTATTTATGAATCTGGCAATTAATAAACTTCAGGTTTCATCTGGAATGATAATTTATCCGGCACGTTATCCAGTACCTGTTGAATAATCGTAAACTGTTCATCGCTATTGTTATTATCAACTGCTGGCTTGCTTTCCGGCGGCGTTTTTTTTACCGCCAGCGGTTTCGACGTACCGTAAAAACGTCCGCTTTTATTGATAGAGAGATCGTCGCTTTCAATGGTGCCGTCAATTAAGCCGCGGGCGTTGATCTCTACAACCGCGCTGGCGCAAACGCCCGTGACTTTGCCATCCACAACAACCTTAGCGGCATAAATTTCTCCTTCCACGCTGCCTTTACTGAGCACGTAGACGGTTCGCTCCGCCGTGATGGTGCCGTCGATAGTACCGTTGATTTTCATATCGCCAGACGCTTTTATCTCACCGTTAATATGGCAATTAGAGGGAATAATAGTCGCTTCCTTGTCTACCACCATCGCGGCCGAAACCGTTTCGCTATTATCCTGTATTGGCTGCGGCGGAATATAACACGCCTGTTCTTCCGTAGCGGAATTACTGGCGGATGCGTTCTCTTTGCGTTTAAACATAATCAGTCCTTTGTGAGATGTTATATAGCGAAGTAAAGATAAAATAATGAAAGAGGTTATTAACGCCAACATTATTTTTAACAGGAGGATGAGTAGCTCCTGGCGGCTTTCCCATTCAAGACAATAAATCAGTAAAGCCGTAGCCCAGGTAAACCAGACGCCCCAAAGCAGCTTATAGTTCATAACGTCCTTTTACCGAACCAAAATAAGTGCGGTGCAGTCGTCACGACTGAACCTTTTATCAGGTAATACAGAGCTGTCAGATAATGTCTGCATTTAATACAGAGCATCAGGTCCTCCGCAAAGTGCGGGCGATGCATGACCACAGGTCTCCGCTTGCAGGCGGTTTGCATGTAAAGCAGGCGTTGATATTGTCTCACCATACTATGAGCGCTGACAAAAGCGGGGATACCCACGGCAACTTTTATTCAAATTTGTGATCTGCGTCAGAAGTTTGTGCCAAGGGTTGATCGCTATCATTTTAATTATTCCTGGTAACGAATATTCTGGCTGAAGCGTTTCAGTTTCGACAATTCCTCACACTTTGGATGGATTGCGCTGGCGGATTTTTCCCTGTACAAATCGTAACGGCTGGCTCAGGCTATCGGCACGTATTTATCAGGTTCTGACGCAGGAGATGTATGACCCTTCGCGTAGCGATTAATGGCTTTGGCCGTATTGGACGCAGCGTACTACGTGCGCTGTACGAAACCGGCCGTCGGGCAGAAATTAGCGTGGTCGCCATTAATGAACTGGCGGAATCTGCCGGTATGGCGCATCTGTTGAAATATGATACCAGCCATGGTCGTTTTGCCTGGGAAGTGCGTCAGGAGCGCGATCTATTGTGGGTGGGTGAAGATACGATTCGTCTGCTGCATCAGGCGCAAATTGCCGATCTGCCATGGCGCGAACTCAATGTTGACGTGGTGCTGGATTGTACCGGCATCTGGGGTAGCCGGGCCGATGGCGAAGCCCATCTGCAGGCGGGGGCGAAGAAAGTGTTGTTTTCCCATCCCGGCGGCAACGATCTTGATGCCACGGTAGTCTTCGGCGTAAATGAGCAGGCGCTTAAACAAAGCGATCGCATTGTCTCCAACGCCTCATGCACGACTAACTGTATTATTCCGATTATTAAGCTGCTGGATGATGCTTTTGGCATCGAATCCGGCACCGTGACCACTATCCATTCCGCGATGCACGATCAGCAAGTGATCGATGCTTATCACAGCGATCTTCGCCGTACACGCGCTGCCAGTCAGTCGATCATTCCCGTTGATACGCGGCTTGCTGCGGGCATTGGACGCATCCTGCCGCAGTTCCACGATCGCTTTGAAGCGATCGCCGTGCGGGTGCCTACGATTAACGTGACCGCGATGGATCTCAGCGTTAGCGTCCGCGCTGCGGTCAGCGCGCGCGAGGTGAACGCCGTGCTGCAAAATGCCTCAGCGGGGGCTTTTAGTGGTATAGTTGACTATACGGAAATGCCGTTAGTCTCGATCGATTTTAATCACGATCCGCACAGTGCCATAGTGGACGGCACGCAAACGCGGGTCAGCGGTCACCACCTGGTTAAGACATTAGTCTGGTGTGACAATGAATGGGGCTTTGCTAACCGGATGCTCGACACGACGTTAGCAATGGCCGCAAGTGGTTTCAGGTAAGACGCGGATGCGTCTGACAAAACTTATGAGAATCAACGAGAGGGTTCACCATGTCTGTAATTAAGATGACCGATCTGGATCTTGCTGGTAAACGCGTTCTGATCCGTGCCGATCTCAACGTGCCGGTTAAAGAAGGGAAAGTGACGTCAGATGCGCGTATTCGCGCTTCGCTGCCGACCATCGAAGCTGCTCTGAAACAGGGCGCGAAAGTGATGGTGACTTCCCACCTGGGACGTCCGACCGAAGGCGAATACAACGAAGAGTTCTCGCTGCTGCCGGTAGTTAACTACCTGAAAGAGAAACTGAACGGCACCAACGTTACCCTGGCTAAAGATTACCTCGACGGCGTAGAAGTTGGCGCAGGTGAGCTGGTGGTGTTGGAAAACGTGCGTTTCAACAAAGGCGAGAAGAAAGACGACGAAACCCTCTCGAAAAAATATGCCGCGCTGTGCGACGTATTCGTTATGGACGCATTTGGTACCGCTCACCGCGCGCAGGCTTCTACGCATGGCGTAGGTAAATTTGCGCCGATCGCCTGTGCCGGCCCGCTGCTCTCTGCCGAGCTGGAAGCGCTGGGTAAAGTGATGAACAACCCGGCTCGTCCGCTGGTAGCGGTAGTGGGTGGTTCTAAAGTTTCTACCAAGTTCGACGTGCTGAACTCACTGGTTAAAATCGCTGACACCGTTATCGTCGGTGGCGGTATCGCCAACACCTTCGTGGCTATCGATAACAAAGTCGGTAAATCTCTGTATGAGCCGGATTTCGTTGAAGCCGCGAAAGGCTTGCGCGATCAGTACGCTATTCCGGTGCCTACCGACTCACGCGTGGGTACGGAATTCTCTGAAACTGCTCCGGCTACGGTGAAAAAAGTTAACGAAATCGCCGACAACGAAGAGATTATGGACTTCGGCGATGAAACGGCACAGTCCCTGGCGAAAGTGCTGAAAGAGGCGAAAACCATTCTGTGGAACGGCCCGGTAGGCGTGTTCGAATTCCCGAACTTCCGTAAAGGCACCGAAATCATCGCTAACGCCATCGCTGATAGCGAAGCGTTCTCTGTTGCTGGCGGCGGTGATACGCTGGCGGCAATCGATCTGTTTGGCATCGAAGATAAGATTTCTTATATCTCTACCGGCGGCGGCGCGTTCCTTGAGTTTGTGGAAGGTAAAAAACTGCCAGCGGTCGCTATGCTCGAAGAGCGTGCTAAACAGTAACTTTTAGGGCAGGGCTTTGCGTCCTGCCAGAACGTATTGCCCAGCTTACTTAAATGGGCGTGAATCCGTAACACGGCCGACGAAACAGGACAAAACAGATGTCTAAAATTTTTGATTTCGTAAAACCAGGCGTTGTCACCGGTGATGACGTACAGAAAGTATTTCAGGTAGCAAAAGAGAACAAATTCGCTCTGCCAGCCGTTAACTGTGTGGGCACCGATTCTATCAACGCCGTACTGGAAGCTGCTGCTAAAGCTCAGGCTCCGGTTATCGTTCAGTTCTCTAACGGCGGTGCCGCATTTATCGCGGGTAAAGGCTTTAAATCTGACGAGCCGCAGGCTGCTGCTATCGCTGGTGCGATCGCTGGTGCGCACCATGTGCATCTGATGGCAGAAAAATATGGTGTGCCGGTTATCCTGCACACCGACCACTGCGCGAAGAAACTGCTGCCGTGGATCGACGGTCTGCTGGACGCGGGCGAAAAACATTTCGCTCAGACCGGTAAGCCGCTGTTCTCTTCTCACATGATCGACCTGTCTGAAGAGACGCTGGAAGAAAACATCGAAATCTGCAGCAAATATCTGGCGCGTATGGCGAAAATGGATATGACGCTGGAGATCGAACTGGGCGTGACCGGTGGTGAAGAAGATGGCGTGGATAACTCCCATCTCGACAGCTCTGCGCTGTACACCCAGCCGGAAGACGTTGATTACGCTTATACCAGGTTGAGCGAAGTAAGCCACCGTTTCACCATCGCCGCCTCTTTCGGTAACGTACATGGCGTTTATAAGCCGGGTAACGTGGTTCTGACGCCGAAAATCCTGAAAAACTCTCAGGAATATGTGTGCCAGAAACATAACCTGCCGCACAATGCGCTGAACTTCGTGTTCCACGGTGGTTCTGGTTCTTCTGCTGAAGAGATCAAAGAATCTATCGACTACGGCGTAATCAAAATGAATATCGACACCGACACCCAATGGGCGACCTGGGACGGTATTCTGCAGTACTACAAAAAGAACGAAGGCTATCTGCAGGCGCAGCTGGGTAACCCGGAAGGCGACGATAAGCCGAACAAAAAATTCTACGATCCGCGCGTTTGGCTGCGTGCTGCACAGACTTCCATGGTTGTGCGTTTAGAGCAGGCATTTAAAGAGCTGAACAACATCAATACGCTGTAATCGCGAACTGATGATAAAAGGCCCCAGGGGGCCTTTTTTTTTATGGCATTTTGCATGAAAAATGTAACCTTTATCGTCACTTATTTGGCGAAGCGGATGGTTATTGTTACCCTTGGTGCAGGGCTGCTCAGCTCTCACTAACGGTTTTCACAATCTCTTTTGGGGAAAGATAACAGGGTGAATAGATGGAAGATTTAGATGTGGTAAATGGCATCAGCAGCGCAGGCGGATGGCTGATACATAATCAGGCGTTGCTGATCGGTTATGCGGTTAATATTGTTGCCGCTTTCGCCATCCTTATTGTGGGGATGATTATCGCGCGCATCATTTCGAACGGAATAAACCGTCTGCTGCTCGCACGTCATATCGATGCCACCGTGGCAGATTTTCTGTCGGCGCTGGTGCGTTACGGCGTTATCGCCTTTACGTTGATTGCTGCGCTGGGGCGCGTCGGGGTACAGACGGCGTCGGTGATTGCCGTACTGGGTGCGGCAGGTTTGGCGGTGGGCCTCGCGTTACAAGGCTCACTCTCTAACCTTGCCGCAGGCGTACTACTGGTCACCTTCCGTCCATTCCGTACCGGTGAGTTTGTCGATCTGGGCGGCGTAATGGGCACGGTATTGAATGTGCAGATCTTCTCTACGACGTTACGCAGCGCCGACGGTAAAATGGTAGTTGTCCCTAACGGGAAAATAATCTCTGGCAACATTGTTAACTTCTCACGCGAGCCGGTGCGCCGTAATGAGTTTATTATCGGTGTGGCCTACGATGCTGATGTCGATCAGGTGATCTCCCTGCTGCGTGAGGTTGTGGATGCCGATCCGCGCGTGTTGCAGGATAAAGGCGTACAGATTGGATTGAATGAAATGGCGCCTTCCTCGCTGAATTTTGTGGTGCGCTGCTGGAGTAATAGTGGCGAGCTGATAGATGTTTACTGGGATTTGATGAAAAATTTCAAGCGTGCGCTGGATGCGAACGGCATTGGTATTCCTTATCCGCAGATGGATGTTCATTTGCATCAGGTAAAGTCTGCTGGAGCGGAAAAAGCCAGCGCAGAAACCGTTAACGTTAAACAATAATGGCAAGCAATGGCAAACGCAGTGTAAGCCAGCGGGCGAGGTAACACCTCGCCCGCGCTGTTATTAGCTTCGCTGATATCTCATTAATTCTTTCCATTTCTCCTGCTTGTCCTGACGCTATACACTGCCCGCCATTATCCGCTTTGGGAAAAAGTTCATGTTATCCATCTACTTTCAAGGGCTTGCTTTGGGTGTAGCGCTGATATTGCCGCTGGGACCGCAAAACGCGTTTGTACTTAATCAGGGTATACGGCAGCAATATCATCTTATGACCGCCGCGCTCTGTACGCTAAGCGATATCATTCTGATTTCCGCCGGCGTTTTCGGCGGCAGCGCGCTGCTTAATCAGTCACCGCTGCTGCTGAATCTGGTGACCTGGGGCGGCGTCGCTTTTCTGTTGTGGTATGGCTGGGGCGCACTGCGTACGGCGGTTAGCGCTAATATTTCTCTTGCCTGTACCCAACTAAAGCAGCAAAGCCGCTGGCGAATTATCGCTACGCTGATTGCGGTGACCTGGTTAAACCCGCACGTTTATCTGGATACCTTTGTCGTGCTGGGCAGCCTTGGTGGGCAACTGCCGCCAGAGGCGCGTCGCTGGTTCGCGCTCGGCACCGCCAGTGCCTCTTTTCTCTGGTTCTTTAGCCTGGCGTTGCTGGCGGCCTGGCTGTCACCACGGCTGAGTACGGTCGGCGCGCAGCGCATCATTAATCTGTTTGTCGGCGTAGTGATGTGGTTCATTGCCTTCAAACTGGCATTACAGGCGTTAACGGGCTTTTACTGAGCCGCTGGCAGAATTAAACGCGGCGCGCGGCAAAAAAGGAAACTTTTGCCACAATAAAAACTCAGAGGAGCACGCATGTCGCCCGCGGCTGGCTTGTGGCAGGCTTGCGTGGCCGTGATGGCAACTGCCAGTACGGTGCCCCGTTAATTTGTTTTGTCTTCAAGGAGGACCTTTCGTGAAACTGAAAGCACTGGCTCTGGCCGCAATGATGGGATTAAGTACCGGGCCGTTAATCGCTCAGGCGAATGAGCTACCCAACGGACCGCACGTTGTTACATCAGGACAGGCCAGCGTAGATGCCCGTCCTGACATCGCCACGCTGGCGATAGAAGTTAACGTTTCCTCCAAGGATGCCGCGGAAGCGAAAAAACAGGCGGACGATCGCGTGGCGCAATACTTCGATCTGCTCAGTAAAAATGGTATCGAGAAAAAAGATATCGATGCGGCGAACCTGCGTACCCAGCCAGAATATGACTACACCAAAGAGGGTAAATCGGTGCTGAAAGGCTACCGTGCGGTACGTCAGGTGCAGGTGACGCTGCGTCAGCTGGATAAGCTGAACGATTTACTGGATGGCGCGCTGAAGTCAGGGCTGAATGAGATTCGCTCGGTAGAGTTGGGCGTAGCGAATCCGGATGATTACAAAGCGAAGGCGCGACAGGCGGCGATTGAAAACGCCACGCAGCAGGCGGCGGCGCTGGCAAAAGGCTTTAACGCTAAGCTGGGCCAGGTTTATAGCGTGCGCTACCATGTTGCCAACTATCAGCCGATGCCAATTGCGCGTATGTACAAAGCCGCTGAGGCTGCGCCAATGACCTCTGCTCAGCAAACGTATGAGCAGCAGAGCATTCATTTTGACGATCAGGTTGATGTGGTGTTCGAACTACAGCGTAACTAGTTGAACCCGGCAGAAATGCCATCTGAATAGCCTAAAGGACTTCTCACGCCTTAGGTTGCGGAAGCAGGGCGCTTGCGCGGGAAGTGCAGGCCGATCGTAAAGACGCAAAAAACGTCATCCCTGACAGCTCGGCCCGCGCCATCCATGGCGCGGGACGCTTTACTCCTCTGCCTGCACTCCCCGAGCCTTAGGTTTTGGGCGTTAATGTGCAGGCAAGCATGTCTTTCATCGCGCCTTAACCGCTAATCGCTTTATCTTCTTCCTGACGCAATACACGATGACCATGCGCCAGCAACGCATCGGTGACCTTACGCATCAGGCGGCTTTCTGGCGCAAAGCGGTGCCAGTAAAGCATCCGGCGCTGATAAAGGCCGGGTGTAAGATCGATTAGCTCACCGCTTGCCAGCTCTCTTTCGATTTGCAGGTGTGGGATCATACAGCAGGTCGAGCCCTGACGTGCCAGCTGCACAAACGCCTCAGACGAATTAACGATATGGCAAGGCACGCTGCCGGGCGATAAATCAAAATTCTGCTGTAAAAAGGCCTGGTGCATATCATCAAGATGATCAAAGGCCACCGCTGGCGCTTTTAGCAACGCTGAGCGCGTTACGCCATTAGGAAAGTAGCGTGCGGCGAACTCAGGCGAGCCGACAAACAGGTAATCCAGCGCGCCAAGCCGATCCACTAAACAGCTGGGCAGCGGCTGCGGCTGAATACTCACGGCCCCGACAACCTCACCACGACGTAAGCGTTCCTGCGTGCGGGTTTCATCTTCCACCTGTAAATTCAGGCGTACCGGCGAATCGGTTAAAACATCTTTTAGCGCGGGCAGCAGCCAGGTCGCCAGACTGTCCGCGTTTACCGCCAGTGACAGCAGCAACGGCGTTGTGCCGCCGTTTTCATCCCCCAGCCACTCATCTTCCAGCAGCTCTACCTGATGCAGCAAAGCCAGCAGTTTTTGTCCCTGTTCGGTCGGGCGGGGCGGAATAGTGCGCACCAGCAAAGGTTGACCGAACATGTTCTCCAGCTGCTTTATACGTTGTGACACCGCCGACTGGGTGATACACAATTTTTGCGCCGCGCGCTCAAAGCCGCGCTCGCGAATCACAGCGTCCAGAGCCTGAAGCGTTCGATAATCGGGTCTTTTCATTGTTATTCTGTTCTCCTTCAGGAACGGCGGGACACTATGCCATAAAATTAATACTTTGCGGCTGCGGATAACGACGACAGTTTGTGGACTGCTTTGCAAAGCGACAAAACACCGCGTGTCCAACAGGCATTTTAGCCAGAGCTTGTTTTATACTACGCGCACACTATTAGCACAGGTTTTAAACATACCATGACGCAGGATGAACTGAAAAAAGCAGTTGGCTGGGCCGCGCTGGATTATGTCACGCCAGGGACCATTGTTGGCGTGGGCACCGGCTCGACCGCCGCCCACTTTATTGATGCACTCGGCTCGATCAAACACCAAATCGAGGGGGCGGTTTCCAGCTCAGAGGCTTCTACGCTGAAGCTAAAAGGTCTGGGTATCCCGGTATTCGATCTTAACGAGGTCGACTCTCTGGCGGTATACGTTGACGGCGCCGATGAAATCAACCCGCAGATGCAGATGATCAAGGGCGGCGGCGCGGCGCTGACGCGTGAGAAGATCATCGCGGCGGTCGCGGATAAGTTTATCTGCATCGCTGATGCGTCAAAGCAGGTTGATGTGCTGGGCGCTTTCCCGCTGCCGGTGGAAGTGATCCCTATGGCGCGTTCTTATGTGGCGCGTGAACTGGTGAAGCTGGGCGGCCTGCCGGAATATCGTCAGCAGGTGGTAACCGATAATGGCAACATTATTCTCGACGTACATAATCTCAGCATTGTGAACCCGACCGAGCTGGAGCGCGCCATCAATGCGTTGCCTGGCGTAGTAACGGTGGGGCTTTTTGCCGCACGCGGCGCCGATGTGGCACTGATCGGCGGCCCTGATGGGGTAAAAACCATTACCCAATGATCTGACCGGCGCGTCTGCCGCGCCGGTTATTTCTTGCTGAAAAACATCTTTTCTACGCACGGCATAATTTGGTGACTTATGTCACATAACGGGTGTCTGCAATGCTATCGTTCTGCCAGTAACGCGCTTCTCATCATAATCTGTTGAATCCGTCTTAATCCACATTTACCCATGCTAAGCGGCAGGCAATCGTTTGTATTGCCGTGCGCGTAAATTTTGATATTTTGGCAGAAGGCTGGCTTATTACAGCCTCTTCTGAAGTCTGCAAAATAGGGTCGGGAAATGGCAAAAGTATCGCTGGAGAAAGACAAAATTAAGTTTCTGCTGGTGGAAGGCGTTCACCAAAGCGCGCTGGATAATTTGCGTGCGGCAGGTTACACCAATATTGAATATCACAAAGGCGCGCTGGATAGCGAAGCGCTGAAAGCCTCCATTCGCGATGCGCACTTTATCGGTATTCGTTCCCGTACTCAGCTGACTGAAGAGATTCTTGCCGCAGCTGAAAAGCTGGTGGCCGTAGGCTGCTTCTGTATCGGCACCAATCAGGTGGATTTAGACGTGGCGGCAAAACGCGGCGTGCCGGTGTTCAATGCGCCGTTCTCGAATACGCGTTCAGTGGCGGAGCTGGTTATCGGGGAGATGCTGTTGCTGATGCGCGGCATCCCAGAGGCGAATGCCAAAGCCCATCGCGGCATCTGGAATAAACAGGCGGCCGGTTCGTATGAGGCGCGCGGTAAGAAACTGGGCATTATTGGCTATGGTCATATCGGCATGCAGCTGGGCGTGCTGGCGGAAAGCCTGGGTATGCACGTATTCTTCTACGATATTGAAAACAAGCTGCCAATGGGTAACGCTACACAGGTCACGCATCTTTCCGATTTGCTGAATATGAGCGATGTTGTCAGCCTGCACGTGCCGGAAACCCCCGCTACCCAAAATATGATGGGAGCAGAGGAGCTGGCCTTGATGAAGCCCGGTTCGCTGCTGATTAACGCCTCGCGCGGAACGGTGGTGGATATTCCTGCGCTCTGCCAGGTGCTGGCGAATAAACATCTGTCCGGTGCGGCTATCGATGTCTTCCCGGAAGAGCCGGCGACCAACAGCGATCCGTTTAACTCCCCGCTGTGCGAATTCGACAACGTGATCCTGACGCCGCATATCGGCGGCTCAACGCAGGAAGCGCAGGAGAATATCGGCATTGAAGTCGCTGGCAAGCTGGCGAAATATTCTGATAACGGCTCTACGCTCTCTGCCGTTAACTTCCCGGAAGTTTCCCTGCCTGTGCATGGCGCGCACGTTAGCCGTCTGCTGCATATCCATGAAAACCGTCCAGGGGTGCTGACCGCCATTAACCAGATTTTCGCGGAGCAGGGGATCAATATCTCTGCGCAGTATCTGCAAACCACGCCGATGATGGGCTATGTGGTTATCGATATTGATGCGGAACTGGATGTTGCGCATAAAGCGCTGATGCTGATGAAAGCAATTCCGGGCACGATGCGCGCGCGCCTGCTTTACTGATTACCCGCGTTTATCTCTGTGAACGCCGCCTTGATTTTCAGGCGGCGTTTTACGTTTCCCACTGCCACAGACGGGAAGGGGTTAAAATCGCCGGTAACGGGATATCCCAGGCTTCGGCAGGCAGCGTATCCACCTGCTGACAGTCGTGCGCCAGACCGATGGGAAGAAAACCATGGCTGCGCCAGTGCTGCAGGGTGCGATCGTAAAACCCGCCCCCCATTCCCAGACGCTGTCCCTGCTTATCAAACGCCACCAGCGGCACAAACATCACGTCCAGCCGGTCGAGCGGAATAATATGCCGCACGTCCAGCGGCGGCTCCGGAATGCGTAGCCGATTGGGGATCAGTATTGTTTCCGGCGTATAGTGGATAAACAACAGGTTTCCCGGCGAGAAAGGGTGTAATACCGGCAGATAAACCTGCTTGTGCTGTTGCCAGAGCCGGGCAATCAGCGGACGGGTATTGAGCTCGCCATCAACCGACAGAAACAGCGCGATATGCTGCGCCTGATCCATCGACGCTACGTTTAATGCATGTTCAGCGACGCTATTTGCCGCACGCGTTTGCTGCTCTGCGCTGAGTCCACGCCGTAAATGGCGTACATGCGTACGTATAGCCTGTGGTTCAAGAGATAAAGACATAGGGGTTCCTGCGCCAGCGGGGAATGCTGCGAATATAGCACAGAGAACACAGAGGATTTACAGGCGAACGCAGGGCGTTACTGTTACTGCTGAGGAAAAGAAAGGAATCTCCGAGATGCCGCCGTAGGCTGTAACCCTTGAACCCTTGGTTCAAGGTGAATGTGTCGTCGTAACCATTAGGCTTCCCGGACGGACCGGGCATGCACACAGGCTGCGGAGCGCCACACTCTGTGGTTTTGAAATATCGGCTCAGGGGACTGGCCCACTTGCAAACATCTCAGAGAAATTGTACTTCACCGCCACTGTATCACAGCAGGCCGTAAAGTGTTATTCGAACTTCGCACCCTGGCGTTCAGTTATGCGACCTTGCTCAAGCAACGCTTGTTCAATGGTCTGTTGCAGCATTCGAATGCGTTGTTCCATGTTAGCAGCGTAGTCCCGGGTTTTCCCCTTTTCCTGCGCCAGCTCATGGCAAATGTTCAACGCAGCGATGAACACCAGCTGCTCTGTATTTGTGACTCTAGTGCGAACTTTCAGATCTTGCAACCGCTGATTAAGATCTTCCGCCGCCGCGTTCAGCGCATCTTGCTGTTCAGGCGGACAATTCACGCGTAACGAACGTCCAAAAATCTGAATATCTACCGGTTGTGCAGACATGCCACCTTCCTGACTGATTACTGCGCCCGCATCGTTCTGAACCTGCTCCGGCTCAGAAGGGGCGCCACTATATCTACCCTTGCGTGAAGAAACAAGCCCTTTCTGGAAACCTCAAGGCACCTGGTGGTAGCATAACACGAACTTACTCCGCCAACGATGATAATGCATATGTCTACAGATAACACACAGCCGGGCTATCAGACGCTGGCATCCCTCCTGACCCAACAGGGGGTGGGAATGACGCCGGCTGAAATGCACGGCTTGATCAGCGGCATTGTCTGCGGTGGCAATAAAGATCACAGCTGGAAAGCGCTGGTGCACGATCTTGCCAACGAAGGATTAGCCTTCTCACAATCGCTCTCGCAGCCGCTACAGGCACTGCATGCGCATATTCAGGATACGCTGGAAGAAGAGGGCTTTCTGTTTCAGCTGATGCTGCCCGACGAAGACCAAAGCAGCGTCTTTGAGCGCGCGGATGGGTTAGCCGGCTGGGTTAACCATTTTCTGCTAGGGCTGGGCGTAACGCAGCCTAAACTGGATAAAGTCAAAGGCGAAGCGGGCGAAGCCATCGACGATCTGCGCACCATTGCGCAGCTTGGCTATGATGAAGAGGACGACCAGGAAGAGCTGGAGCAGTCAATGGAAGAGGTTATTGAGTATGTGCGCGTAGCCGCCTTGCTATGCTATGAAACCTTTAATCCGCCGATGCCGCCGGGCGCGCCGGAAGAGAAAAAGGTTACGCTGCACTGATGGTTTGCTATCGCCGCGCGGCGGCCTAACTCAGGGAGAAGATACGGATGATTACGCTGGATACTTTTTTGCAGCGCCGTCAGGCGCTGTTGTCGCGTATGGCTGTGGGCAGCGCGGCGTTAATTTTTGCGGCGCCGGAAGTGACGCGCAGCGCGGATAGCGAATATCCTTTTCGCCAGCATAGCGATTTCTGGTATTTCACCGGCTTCAACGAGCCTGAAGCGCTGCTGCTATTGATTAAAAGCAGTGAAACCCACAACCACAGCGTGCTGTTTAACCGCGTACGCGATAAACAGGCGGAAATCTGGTTTGGTCGCCGTTTGGGGCAGGATTCTGCGCCGGAAAAGCTGGGCGTGGATCGCGCGCTGCCCTGGGATGCGCTGGACGAACAGCTTCATCAGCTGCTGAACGGGCTGGAGGTGGTTTACCATGCGCAGGGCGAATATGAATTTGCCGATCGTATTCTGTTCAGCGCGTTAGAAAAGCTGCGTCGCGGCTTCCGGCAAAACCTGCAGGCGCCGAATACGCTAACTGACTGGCGGCCCTGGGTGCATGAGATGCGCCTGTTTAAAGCACCGGAAGAGCTGGAAATATTACGCCGCGCCGGAAAAATCAGTGCGATGGCGCATACGCGCGCTATGCAGGCCTGTCGGCCCGGCATGTTTGAATATCAACTGGCGGGTGAAATTCATCATGAGTTTACCCGTCACGGCGCACGACATCCTTCTTACAACACCATTGTTGGCGGCGGCGAAAATGCCTGTATTCTGCACTACACCGAAAACGAGAGCGCGCTGCGCGATGGCGACCTGGTGCTGATCGATGCCGGCTGTGAACTGCACGGTTATGCAGGCGATATTACCCGCACCTTCCCGGTTAACGGCCGGTTCAGTGCGCCGCAGCGGGCGATTTACAACATCGTGCTGGCTTCGCTGTACAAAGCGCTGTCGCTGTTTCGTCCCGGCACCAGCATTCGTGAGGTGAACCAGGAGGTGGTGCGGGTCATGGTTACCGGGCTGGTGGAGCTGGGCGTGATGAAAGGTGATGTGGAATTGCTGATCGCTGAAAACGCCCATCGACAGTTCTTCATGCACGGCCTGAGTCACTGGCTGGGGCTGGATGTACATGATGTCGGTGATTACGGCACGCCGGATCGTGGACGTATTCTGGAGCCGGGCATGGTGCTTACCGTTGAGCCGGGGCTTTATATCGCGCCGGATGCGGATGTACCGGCTGAATATCGCGGCATCGGCATTCGTATTGAAGATGACATCGTGATTACCGAACAAGGAAATGAAAATCTTACCGATAGCGTGGTGAAAGATGTTGATGCTATCGAAGCGCTGATGGCGGCAGCGCAGCAGGCATGAGCGTGATCATTGCCGGTGGCGGCATGACCGGCGCAACGCTGGCGCTGGCGCTTTCGCATCTGACGCAGGGAAAGATGCCGGTTACGCTAATTGAAGCAATTGCGCCGGGAGAACGCGCCCATCCAGGCTATGACGGACGCGCAATCGCGCTGGCGGCAGGAACCTGTCAGCAGCTGGCGGCCATTAATCTCTGGCCCGCGCTTGCCGACTGCGCAACGCCAATTACCCATGTTCACGTTAGCGATCGCGGTCACGCCGGGTTTGTAAACATCGATGCCGCTGATTATGGCGTTAACGCTTTGGGCAATGTGGTTGAGCTGCACGAAGTGGGAAACCGGTTATATCAGCGGTTACGCAAGGCTCCCGGCGTGACGCTGCGCTGCCCGGAGCAGGTAAGCCGCGTTGAACAGCATCAGGATCATATCAATGTTACCCTGACCAGCGGAGAGCAGCTGCAGGGGCGTTTACTGGTCGCGGCGGATGGTTCCCGTTCACGCGTGGCTGCTGCCTGCGGCGTTCAGTGGCAGCGGAGTGACTATCAACAAATCGCCGTTATCGCCAACGTGACGACGCAAATTGCTCATCAGGGACGCGCTTTTGAGCGCTTTACCGAACATGGCCCGCTGGCCTTGCTGCCGATGTCGCATGGCCGCAGTTCGCTGGTCTGGTGTCATCCACCAGCAGCGCAATCGCGTATCGATAGCTGGAGCGACGCCGGGTTTTTAGCTGAACTTCAGCAGGCGTTTGGCTGGCGGCTGGGACGTTTTACCCATGTAGGACAGCGCGCCAGCTACCCGCTGGCGCTGCAAAGCGCCAGCCAGACAGTAGCGCATCGGCTGGCGTTGGTGGGCAACGCGGCACAGACCTTACATCCGATTGCCGGACAGGGATTTAACCTTGGCATACGTGACGTGATGTCGCTGGCTGAAACGCTGGCGGCAGCGCAACGCCAGCAGGAAGACCCGGGCAGTTTTGCCGTACTACAGCATTATCGTCAACGGCGAAAGGCGGATCGCGCCGCCACTATCGGCATTACCGATGGGCTGGTGCGGCTGTTTGCTAACCGTTATCTGCCGCTGGTGGCAGGACGTAATTTTGGCCTGATGACAATGGACAATTTACCCTGGCTGCGCAACCGCCTGGCGGAGCGTACGCTTGGCTGGGTAACGCGCTGAAAAGAGGATTTCAATGCAAACTTATGATGTGGTGATCGCCGGTGGCGGAATGGTGGGGCTGGCGGTAGCCTGCGGATTACAGGGCTGCGGCCTGCGTATCGCGGTGCTGGAAAAATCTGCGCCGGAACCCTTTAACCCCAGCGAGCCGCACGGCCTGCGCGTTTCTGCGATCAATGCCGCCAGCGAACGGCTACTACAGCATCTTGATGTCTGGTCCGCGATTCTGGCGCAGCGCGCAAGCGCCTATCACGGCATGGAGGTATGGGATCGCGATAGTTTTGGCCGCATTGAATTTGATGAGCCGCAGGGCGTCAGCCATCTTGGCCACATTATTGAAAATCAGGCTATCCATCACGCTTTATGGCAGCGTGCGCAACAGTTGAGTGATATCACGCTGCTGGCACCGGCTCAGCTGCAGCAGGTCGCTTTTGGCGATAACGAAGCTTTTATCACATTGCAGGATGGCAGCATGATGAGCGCGCGCCTGCTGGTTGGGGCTGACGGTGCGCACTCCTGGCTGCGTGAAAAGGCCGATATTCCCTTAACCTTCTGGGATTATCAGCATCACGCGCTGGTTGCGAATATTCGTACCGAACAGCCGCATCAGGCGGTGGCGCGTCAGGTTTTCCATGGCGAAGGCATACTGGCTTTCCTGCCGCTGAGCGATGCGCATCTTTGTTCGATTGTCTGGTCATTGCCGCCGCAGGAAGCGACCCGGCTGCGTGAAATGCCTGCCGCGCTGTTTAATCAGCAACTGTCGGTCGCTTTCGATATGCGTCTTGGCCTGTGTGAGCTGGAGAGCGAACGGCAGACATTTCCTTTGACGGCGCGCTATGCCCGCCAGTTTGCGGCCCATCGGCTGGCGCTGGTTGGCGATGCGGCCCATACCATCCATCCGCTTGCCGGGCAGGGCGTTAACCTGGGCTTTATGGATGCTGCGGAGCTTACCGGTGAAATCCGCCGCCTGCAGCAGCAGGGCAAAGATATCGGTCAGCATCTCTATCTGCGTCGCTATGAGCGTAGCCGCAAACACAGCGCGGCACTCATGTTGGCTAATATGCAGGGATTTCGTGAGCTGTTTGCCGGCAACCATCCTGCGAAAAAGCTATTGCGCGATGTTGGCCTGCGGCTGGCGGATCGTCTGCCGGGCGTTAAGCCCCGATTGCTGAAACAGGCGATGGGCTTACATGACCTGCCGGAATGGTTACGCTAAGCGCAGCCTGCTGACAGGGCATTTACACGTCAAACCTACAGCGCGGGTTTGTAGCCCACTATCTCAGGGCCGTTCGGCCCTTTTTTGCGCCGTTCATCACCTGTTATGGTTTTTTCACGCATTTTTCTCTGCTTTGCACCAGTCTGAAGCAGCTGCACGCTTTTGGATCTTTCGTTTGAATTATTCTAATTTAACCCCTCCTTTCGCATTATTTTTTCTAATGCGCAAAGCTGTTTGCCAGTGGCCGTTCTTAACGTTATTTATTCTCTGGCTGGTTTTTAAACTGCTTTGTTGCGCTTTTGTTGCTGGTTATGTGCCTTGCCACGCATTTTTTCAGTGAAAAGTTCTGCACAATCCCTGAGGACTTCAACGCTGTCAGAATGAATTCGCCCTTGTTTAGCTTATGGTTAAACGGCTCATTCAGTGATAACGTCGAATGAAAGAGAACGTTTGCGTCGGACGTTTTAGCCTCTTTTAGCGTCTGATCACCCCGTTAACGCACAGGAATGTTATGAAGCAGACTCCTTTGTATCAACAGCATCAAGCGTGCGGCGCCCGCATGGTCGATTTCCACGGCTGGATGATGCCGCTGCACTATGGTTCGCAGATGGATGAACATCATGCGGTACGGACAGATGCCGGTATGTTTGATGTCTCCCATATGACCATTGTGGATCTCCGGGGTGAAGGCACCCGGGCGTTTCTGCGCATACTGCTGGCGAATGATGTTGCGCGACTGACGCAGCCAGGAAAGGCACTTTACAGCGCCATGCTCAATGCTTCCGGTGGCGTGATTGATGATTTGATTGTTTACTTTATGAGCGATAGCTGGTTCCGGCTGGTGGTGAACTCCGCTACGCGCGAAAAAGATCTGGCGTGGATAGGCGAGCATGCGCAGCCCTACGATGTGTCGTTACAGGTACGTGACGATCTGGCGTTGATTGCCGTACAGGGACCGAATGCCCAGCAGAAAGCGCAAACGCTGTTTAGCGATGCGCAGCGTCAGGCTGTGAGCGGTATGAAGCCCTTTTTCGGCGTTGAGTCAGACGGATTTTTTATCGCCACCACCGGCTATACCGGCGAAAGCGGCTATGAAATCGCACTGCCGGGTGAGCAGGCCGCTGAATTTTGGCAGCAGCTGTTGGCTGCGGGCGTAAAGCCTGCCGGACTGGGCGCGCGTGACACGCTGCGTCTGGAGGCGGGGATGAATCTTTACGGCCAGGATATGGATGAAGGCGTCTCGCCACTGGCGGCGAATATGGGCTGGACGCTCTGCTGGGAGCCAGCCGATCGTCAGTTTATCGGGCGCGAGGCGCTGGAGCATCAGCGTGAAAAGGGCACCGAGAAGCTGGTTGGCCTGGTGATGACGGAAAAGGGCGTGTTGCGTAATGGTTTGCCGGTAATGTTTACCGATGCGCAGGGCAACCTGCAGCAGGGGGTAATTACCAGCGGCTCTTTTTCTCCAACGTTAGGCTGCAGCATTGCGCTGGCCCGCGTTCCGGCGGGTATTGGCGAGCAGGCCATCGTACAGATTCGTAATCGGGAAATGCCGGTCAACGTCACTAAACCTATTTTTGTTCGCGCCGGTAAACCGGTCGCTCAGTAACCAGTGCAGGAGAATGCAGCGATGAGCAATGTGCCAAATGAATTAAAATATCGTGAAAGTCATGAATGGGTGCGTAAGGAAGCGGACGGCACTTATACCGTTGGCATTACTGAACATGCGCAGGAGCTGCTGGGCGATATGGTATTTATCGACCTGCCGGAAGTAGGCAGCAGCTTTGCCGCCGGTGACGACTGCGCGGTCGCGGAATCGGTCAAGGCGGCTTCTGATATTTACGCCCCGTTAAGCGGCGAGGTTGTGGCGGTTAACGATGCGCTGGAAACTTCGCCGGAGCTGGTTAACAGCGAGCCTTACGCTTCCGGCTGGCTGTTTCGCCTCAAAGCCAGCGATGAATCTGAACTGGAGCAACTGATGGATGCGGAAGCCTATCTGGCCTCCATTGATGAGTAATCTCCAGCAGGCTGTCAGCGGATAATGCGCTGACCTCCAGGTTTTAGCGGTCGCTGCGGCTGGCCGCTTATGTTGATAGCGGTAGCCGCCCCTCAGGATTGACGATTCATGACTCAGACACTCAGCCAGCTTGAACATACTGGCGCCTTTATCGAACGCCATATCGGTCCCTCTGCCTCACAGCAGGAAAGCATGCTACAGGCCATCGGTGCCCCTTCGCTCAGTGAGCTTATCGGCAGTATTGTTCCTGTTGATATTCAGTTGCCAGGCCCGCCCGCTATTGGCGATGCGCTCACGGAACATCAGGCGCTGGCGGAGCTAAAAGCGATCGCCAGCCGTAACCAGCGCTGCAAAACCTATATCGGCATGGGCTATACACCGGTGCTGACGCCGCCGGTTATTCTGCGCAACATGCTGGAAAACCCAGGCTGGTACACCGCCTATACCCCTTATCAACCGGAAGTCTCCCAGGGGCGTCTGGAGGCGTTACTGAACTTCCAGCAGCTGACGCTGGATTTAACCGGGATGGATATCGCTTCCGCCTCGTTACTGGATGAAGCCACTGCTGCCGCAGAAGCGATGGCGATGGCAAAGCGCGTCAGCAAGCTTAAAAATGCCAACAAATTCTTTATTGCTGATGATATCCATCCGCAAACGCTGGACGTAGTAAAAACGCGCGCAGAGACGTTCGGCTTTGAAATCCTGGTGGATAAGGCGGAGCGCGCGCTGGATCATGAGGCGCTGTTTGGCGTGCTGTTGCAGCAAACCGGCACCACTGGCGAAGCGCACGACTATAGCGCGCTGATCGGCGAATTAAAGGCCCGTAAAGTGGTGGTGAGCGTGGCGGCTGACTTTATGGCGCTGGTATTGCTGGAAGCGCCGGGTAAGCAGGGCGCGGACATCGTTTTTGGATCTGCCCAGCGTTTCGGCGTGCCGATGGGCTACGGCGGCCCACATGCAGCTTTCTTTGCCGCACGCGATGAATTTAAACGGTCAATGCCGGGGCGTATTATCGGCGTATCGCGCGATACTGCAGGCAACACCGCGTTACGCATGGCGATGCAAACGCGTGAACAGCATATCCGCCGTGAAAAGGCGAACTCTAATATCTGTACCTCCCAGGTGCTGCTGGCCAATATCGCCGGTTTTTATGCCGTGTTCCATGGCCCGCAGGGACTGAAGCGTATCGCCAGCCGTATCCATCGCCTGACGGATATTCTGGCGGCCGGGCTGCAAAAAGGCGGCCTGACCCTGCGTCATCATAGCTGGTTCGATACTCTTACCGTGGAGGTTGCGGACAAGGCGGCGGTGCTGGCGCGTGCGCTCAGCTTTGGCGTTAACCTGCGTACCGATATTCATCAGGCGGTGGGTATTACGCTGGATGAAACCACCAGCCGCGAAGATATCGCCACGCTGTTTGCTATTCTGCTGGGCGATGAGCACGGACTGGATATTGATGCGCTGGACGCCGCCGTTGCCGCCGACAGCGGTTCTATTCCGCCTGCGCTGCAGCGCCAGCAGCCGATTCTGACCCATCCGGTATTTAATCGTTATCACAGCGAAACCGAGATGATGCGTTATATGCACAGCCTGGAGAAAAAGGATCTGGCGCTGAATCAGGCGATGATCCCGCTCGGCTCCTGCACCATGAAGCTGAACGCCGCCGCTGAAATGATCCCGATCACCTGGCCAGAATTCGCCGAGCTGCACCCATTCTGCCCGGCGGAGCAGGCTGCGGGCTATCTGCAAATGATCGGCCAGCTCTCGCAGTGGCTGGTGCAGTTGACCGGCTATGATGCGCTGTGTATGCAGCCCAACTCTGGCGCGCAGGGTGAATATGCTGGCCTGCTCGCGATTCGCCGTTACCATGAAAGCCGTAATGAAGGCGAACGTCATATCTGTCTGATCCCCAGCTCAGCACACGGCACCAACCCGGCTTCGGCGCAGATGGCGGGCATGACGGTGGTGGTGGTGGCCTGCGATAAACAGGGCAATATTGACCTGCATGATTTGCGTCAGAAAGCAGAGCAGGCAGGCAGCGCGCTCTCCTGTATTATGGTGACCTATCCCTCCACGCACGGCGTATACGAAGAGACTATCCGCGAGGTTTGTCAGATCGTTCATCAGTATGGCGGCCAGGTCTACCTTGACGGCGCGAACATGAACGCGCAGGTCGGGATCACCACGCCGGGCTATATTGGCGCAGACGTTTCTCACCTGAACCTGCATAAAACCTTCTGTATCCCGCACGGCGGCGGCGGCCCGGGAATGGGGCCAATCGGCGTGAAAGCGCATCTGGCACCGTTTGTGCCGGGTCATAGCGTGGTGCAGATTGATGATATGCTCACGCAGCAGGGCGCAGTATCCGCCGCGCCGTTTGGCAGCGCGTCGATTCTGCCAATTAGCTGGATGTATATTCGCATGATGGGCGCAGAGGGGCTGAAGCAGGCCAGCTCGGTCGCTATCCTCAATGCCAACTATATCGCCAGCCGTCTGCAGTCGGCGTATCCGGTGCTTTATACCGGTCGCGATAACCGCGTAGCGCATGAATGCATTCTGGATATTCGTCCGTTAAAAGAGCAGACCGGCATCAGCGAGCTGGATATCGCCAAGCGTCTGATTGATTACGGCTTCCATGCGCCAACAATGTCATTCCCGGTTGCCGGTACGCTGATGGTTGAGCCAACTGAATCAGAAGGAAAAGCTGAACTGGATCGCTTTATCGATGCGATGCTGGCGATTCGTATGGAGATCGATCGCGTGGCGGACGGCGAGTGGCCGCTGGAAGATAACCCGCTGGTTAATGCGCCGCACACGCAGCAGGAAATGGTGGGCGAATGGACACATCCTTACAGCCGTGAGCTGGCAGTGTTCCCGGCAGGCAGCGCCAATAAATACTGGCCGACGGTGAAGCGCCTGGATGACGTATTTGGCGACCGCAATCTGTTCTGTTCTTGCGTGCCGCTTAGCGATTACCAGTAAGCCTGTTTAAGTGATAAAAAAGGCCGGACTTGTTCCGGCCTTCTTGTTGTTAAAGCTGCTCGCCGTTGCTGGCAATCACCTGCTGATACCAGGCGAAGCTCTTTTTCTTTGAACGTGCCATGGTGCCGGTGCCGTCATCGTTTTTATCCACATGGATAAAGCCGTAGCGCTTGTTGTACTGACCGGTGGTGAACGAGACGCAGTCAATGCAGCCCCACGGCGTATAGCCCATCAGATCGACGCCATCTTCCAGCACCGCTTTTTTCATCTGCTCAATATGCGCGCTCAGGTAATCGATGCGGTAGTCATCTTCAATAAAGCCGTTGGCATTCGGTTTATCAATAGCGCCGAAGCCGTTTTCCACGATAAACAGCGGCTTTTGATAGCGCTCATACAGGATATTCAGCGAATAGCGCAGGCCGACCGGATCGATCTGCCAGCCCCAGTCGGAGGCCTTGACGTGCGGATTCGGCACGCTGCCTTCGAAACCGGTAATCGAGTCACCTTCGCCTTTGGTATTCGCCTGCACCGCATTGCTCATGTAATAGCTGAAGCCGATATAGTCACAGCAGCCGTTGCGCAGGATCTCTTCATCTCCGGCTTCCATTTCAATGTGGTAACCTTTGCGCGCCCATTCATGCAGCGTATAAGCAGGATAATAGCCACGCATCTGTACATCGCTGAAGACATAGCGGCGGTGCATCGCTTCCTGAGCAAACATCACATCATCCGGATGGCAGGAGAAAGGATAAACCGGCACCATGGCGATCATACAGCCAATCTGGAAATCGGGATTGATGCGATGACCCAGCTCTACCACTTTGGCGCTGGCAACAAACTGATGGTGCATCACCTGATACATCGCCTGTTCCGGTTTTTCATGATCGGTGAAGACCACGCCTGAGCAGCAATAGCCGAACAGCGGATAGTTCCAGGTGCGCTGGTTATTGATTTCGTTAAAGGTCATCCAGTATTTCACTTTGTGCTGATAGCGGTTCATGACCACTTCGCTAAAGCGCACAAAGAAATCGACCACTTTACGGTTCAGCCAGCCGCCATACTGTTTCACCAGATGCCACGGCATCTCAAAGTGTGACAGGGTGATCACCGGTTCGATACCATGCTTCAGCAGCTCATCGAACAGGTCGTCGTAAAATTGCAGCCCCGCTTCGTTCGGCTCCCGTTCATCGCCATTGGGAAAAATGCGCGTCCAGGCGATAGAGGTACGGAAGCATTTAAACCCCATCTCTGCAAAAAGCGCGATATCTTCTTTGTAGCGATGATAAAAATCTACCGCTTCATGGTTTGGATAGTTATAGCCGGGCTGTACGCCATCGGTCATCACGCGATCGACGCCGTGTGAGCCGCCGGAGAGCACGTCACAGATGCTGATACCTTTACCGCCCTGATCCCAGCCACCTTCAACCTGATGCGCGGCAACGGCGCCGCCCCAGAGAAAATCCTTCGGTAATTGCTGCTTTGTCATAAAGAGATCCTTACTGTTGCAGTAAAAAAGGGTCTGGCTTACACAGCACCCAGTGATATTACGCGGCGGCAGGAAAATATTAGTGCAGCCGTTATCAAGGGCGCAGGGAAATATAACGGTTTGATTGCAAACGTTGACCGGAGTGTAGCAAAGCGCGGAAGAATGTCACGTTATAACGAAACGTGACAAACGTGATTTGTTACCTGAGAAAAACAGCCTGTTTTATTTCGCCTGACGGCTGGCGAGTTTACGCCCAATCGTCTCGATAATATACATAACGGGCACCTGACTGGTAATATCAAAGCCGCCATTCATGCGTATTAATGGCATATGACAGGAGATATTAAAATCGGCCAGCTTAGCCAGCGAGCTGGTTTCGCTATTGGTAATGGTGATGATTTTACAGCGGTGCAGGCTGAACTGGCTCGCCAGCCTGAGGATCTCCTCGGTTTCCCCCGATATGGAAAGAATAATCGCCAGGGCATCTTTATACATATCGTTACTAACCGGATAATAGGGGTCATCAATATAATTGCTGAACTTACCGACATTAGAGAAAAAGCGTGCACCATATTTCCCTAAAGTTCCGGAGGTACCCGCGCCAACAAAAATAATACGCTGCGCCGCCAGAATATGATCCACCGCCTGGCTAATTAAATTTTCGAATTCATCGTTATTAATACTTTTAAAAAAGCTGACGATTTCATTAACGCCATAATTAACAGGGCGCTGCTGCTCCTGTTCCAGATATAATTTAAAACGAATACGAAACTCGGAATAACCGTCACACTGCATTTTTCGACAGAAGCGTAATACCGAGGTGGTAGAGACGCCAGCGGCATCCGCCAGTTCGCGAATGGTCATATACATCACCTTGTCACCGCTTTTGATCACGGTGCTGTATACCATCATCTCTGTGTCATTGAGCGTTGAAATTATACTGTGAGTAAACATGCTATATCCGCCAGTGATTCCCGCGCCATACCTTACCAGATTTTGCCTTAATCACCGACGGGCGCTTACAGGTTATAGCATGAGATAAATTTAATAAGCGTACACGTGTACACTGAAATGATAGTTAGCTAGTCTGTGTGAATAAAGCTGAACAGGGGAGACAATAACGATTCCCTTTGTATAAACAAAATATCAGCGGGATGGAGGGAGTAAGACATGGTGAATAAGAGCGGATTGTCGCCGGGATACTCGTTGGCGGAGGAAATTGCCAACAGTATCAGTCACGGCATTGGCTGTATTTTTGGTATCGTCGGGCTGATCCTGCTGCTAAGTCAGGCGCTGGAGGCGAACGCAGACGCGATAGCTATCACCAGCTACAGTGTGTACGGTGGCAGTATGATTTTGCTGTTTCTGGCCTCGACGCTATACCACGCGGTTCCCTGGCCACGCGCGAAATTTTGGTTAAAAAAGCTGGATCACTGCGCCATCTATCTGCTGATTGCCGGCACCTATACGCCCTTTTTGCTGGTGGGGCTGAAGTCTCCTCTGGCGCATAGTTTGATGGTGGTTATCTGGAGCATGGCGCTGGCGGGAATTATTTTTAAGCTGGTTTTTATCCATCGCTTTAAGGTGCTGTCGCTGGTCACCTATCTACTGATGGGCTGGCTGTCGGTTATCGTTATCTATCAGTTGGCGATGAAGCTGGCGCCCGGCGGCGTCTGGCTATTGGCGGCGGGCGGCATCACCTATACGCTGGGGGTGATCTTTTATGTGGCTGATCGCATTCCTTACAATCATGCAATCTGGCATGGCTTTGTATTGGGCGGCAGCATCTGTCACTTTTTAGCCATCTATCTTTACGTGCTGTAAACGAACAGGCATAAAAAAGGCGGCTGCATAGCCGCCTTTTACCTGCTGTTTCAGTCAGGCTTCCGCCAGCGAATAGGGCAGCGGCTGAATGGCCAGCAGGCCGCCGTCATCGCCCTGCACACGCAGTTCGCTATCTGCTTCCAGGTCGTTATTCAGTACCGCCTGAACCCAAACATCGCCTGACTCCAGCTGCACCGCCGCCAGAATAGTGCCGGTGCGCCGCCAGTTTTCACCCATTCTGAGTTCCAGCGCATCGCCAGCCTCAGGCACGCGTCCCGCTTTACCTGCCAGCCAGTAAAGAGCACGCTTGTTGGCGCCGCGGAATTTGGCGCGCGCGACCATCTCCTGACCGGTATAGCAGCCTTTCTTGAAGCTGATCGCCTCCAGCGCCTGTAAATTAACGGCCTGAGGGATCAGCTGCGCGCTGTTTTTTTCATCCAGTACCGGCAGGCCCGCTTCAATATCCAGCGCCAGCCACTGCTGGCTGTCGTTCAACTGCGCTTCGCCTTCCAGCGCCTGTTTCAGCTCGCTGGCTTTTTCCACGGTGGTCACCAACAGAAAACGCTCAGCTGGAGTACTAAACCACAACAACGTGGAATCACCATCCTGAATCACCGGCGTTTGTGCATCCGGCAAAGCGGCAAAACGGTTAGTCAGCGCGGCTCTGGCCTGAAAGCCAGCAACGCCAAGCAGCACCGCGTTGTCGTCGGCAGCGATGGTGACCTTAGAAAACACGGCGTATTTTTTCAGTTCGGTGATCTGCGTATCACGCAGGCCGCGACGCACCAGATAGGCGTAACCTTCGCCACGGTGAAACAGGCGCAGGTTGCTCCACATTTTGCCTTTGGCATCGCAGTGCGCGCAGGGCAGATGCTTTTCAGCGGGCAGAGCGGCGACATCCAGCGTCACCTGACCTTGTAAATAGGTGGTGCTGTCAGCGCCCTGAGCGACAACCAGCGCCCAGTCTTCCAGTGAAATCAATGTCAGCGGCAGACGGGATGAAGCAACCGGCTGGCGCGGTGGAAAAGTAAAGTCAGGCATAGCGAAATCCTGAAGAGTCAGTGAATACCAAAAGTGACTTCATATTAAAAGAGCAAGAGGGCTTTGCAACCTGTTTCCGGAAACAGACGCACAAATCGCTTGATAACCCTGTAACTTGCGCGTGCGCTATGCGGCACTCTACGCAGGAGAGGAATTTGCCTGTAACAGGCCGGAAAAAAAGCGCTACACTAGCCAGCATATTTAAGCTAACCGATGACAGAACACATGGATATTAACGATAAATCCCGTATTCACTGGGCGTGCCGCCGTGGCATGCTGGAGTTGGACATCGCCATCATGCCTTTCTTTAAATATGAGTATGATTCGTTAAGCGATGACGATAAGGCGCTGTTTATCCGTCTGTTGAAAAGCGACGATCCGGATCTGTTTAACTGGCTGATGAACCACGGCGAACCGGCGGACGCCGAGCTAAAACGCATGGTGCAGCTGATCCAGACTCGTAACCAGCAGCGTGGCCCGGAACGTGGTGCGGTGGCAATCTGAACTGACGCCGTCGGCATTAGCCCGGTGCGTTACCCTGGCGCTTTATTTGTCGATCGCCGCCGGACTGCTGCTGTTGCCCTGGCCGACGCGGCTGATCCCCATTATTGTCGGCCTGCTGCTGTTATTAATCATTGAGTTACGGTATCGCCTGCATTTACAGCAGCGCTGGCGCGGCGTATTAACCACGGATGAAAACCGCTGCTGGTGCTGGCAGCAGCAGCGTGGTTGGGTAACGCGTCCGCCTTTTGTGCTGCCGTTTGGCGTTATCCTCTCGCTGCGTACGCAACAGGGGAAACGTTTTTCACTGTGGCTGATGCGGGACAGCATGAGCGAAACCAGCTGGCGAGCGCTGCGGCGTCTGACAAAAGGTTATTATTGACCGATGAATCCCGGGCAATATGCACCCGGGATAGCCTGAGCAGTAGAGCAGGTTAGAGTAATGCAGCGGTTTCCGTCAGGATCTGTTCACACCACTGCGCGATGCGTTCATCGCTTTCTTCAAACTGATTCACATCATCCAGCGCCAGGCCAACAAACTGTTTGCCGTCGGCGGTAAGGGGTTTCGGACTGGTAAATTCATAACCTTCGATTGGCCAGTAGCCGACAAACTGTACGCCCATCGGTGCCAGCAGCTCATGCAGCATGCCCAGCGCGTCAAGAAACCATTCGCCATAGCCCAACTGATCGCCCATACCATACAGCGCTACCACCTTACCGCGCAGGTTAAGCGCCGCAATCTCCTGCCATTTTGCCTCCCAGTCCTCCTGCAGCTCCCCAAAATCCCAGGTTGGAATGCCAAGGATCAGCATATCGTACTGCTCCATTAGTGCCGGAGAATCATCCTTCAGGTTATGCAGCGTCACCAGCTCCTCGCCGATAAAATCACGAATTTTCTCGGCGGCCATTTCGGTATAACAGGTGCTGGAACCGTAAAAAAGGCCAATCTTCATACGGAACATCTACTCATAAATAGCTTCAGATGGGCGCAATTGTATCAGAAGGCCGCCGCTTTCAGGCATAATGCGGAGAAATTCACACGTTTGCGCAAAGAGGCAAGAGTGCAGGATAACGATCTTATTGAACAGTTTCTGGATGCGCTGTGGATCGAACGCAATCTGGCGCAAAACACCCTGGCTTCGTATCGTCAGGATCTGCAATCGTTAATCGGTTGGCTGAAACACCATGAGCGAACGCTGCTTCAGGCAGAGGCGGCAGATCTACAGGCTTTTCTTGCCGATCGCGTGGAGGGCGGTTATAAAGCCACCAGCTCGGCGCGCCTGCTAAGCGCTATGCGTCGTCTGTTTCAATATCTGTATCGCGAAAAGCTACGGACTGATGATCCCAGCGCGTTGCTTTCTTCGCCGAAACTGCCGCAGCGTCTGCCGAAAGATCTTTCGGAAGCGCAGGTCGAACGTTTACTACAGGCACCCAGCGTTGAGCAGCCGATTGAGCTGCGTGATAAGGCGATGCTGGAACTGCTGTATGCCACCGGGTTACGTGTTTCCGAACTGGTAGGATTAACGGTCAGCGACGTTAGTCTGCGTCAGGGCGTGGTTCGCGTCATCGGCAAGGGTAATAAAGAGCGGCTGGTGCCGCTGGGGGAAGAGGCGATACACTGGCTGGAGCAATATCTGGAATATGGCCGCCCCTGGCTGCTGAATGGGCAGGTCATCGACGTGCTGTTTCCCAGCAATCGTGCGCAGCAGATGACGCGTCAAACGTTCTGGCACCGAATTAAGCATTACGCCACGGTGGCAGGCATCGACAGCGAAAAACTTTCGCCACATGTGCTGCGCCATGCGTTTGCCACGCATTTGCTGAACCACGGCGCGGATTTACGTGTCGTACAGATGTTGCTGGGACACAGCGACCTCTCCACCACACAGATTTATACGCATGTCGCCACTGAGCGTCTGCGTCAGTTACATCAACAGCATCATCCGCGCGCCTGAGGCCGTGGAACAATAAGGGAACAGGATGAAAAAAACATTTGCTATCGTCGCCTTGCTGGCTGCCGCTGTTACCGGTGTCGCGCAGGCCGACGACGCTACGATTCAGCAATCACTACGCAAACTGGGACTGCAACAGACTGAAATCCAACCTTCTCCGCTGCCAGGCATGAAGACCGTGCTCTCGGAAAGCGGCGTGCTGTATGTCACCGAAGATGGAAAGCATTTTATTCAGGGTCCGCTGTATGACGTCAGCGGCGCGCATCCGGTGAATGTCACCAATCAGCTGCTGCAGAAAAAGGTTGATGCGTTAAGTAAAGAGATGATCGTTTACAAAGCGCCAAAAGAGCAGCATGTGATTACTGTTTTCACTGATATTACCTGTGGCTACTGCCGTAAGCTGCATCAGGAAATGGCGGATTACAACGCGCTGGGCATCACCGTACGCTATCTGGCTTTCCCGCGTGAAGGGATGAATGGTCAGGTAGCGAAAGAGATGAAATCTATCTGGTGCGCGGCCGATCGCAACAAGGCATTTGATGCGGCGATGAAAGGCGACGAAGTTTCCCCTGGCGACTGCAAAATCAATCTCGATCAGCATTATCAGCTGGGCATTCTCTATGGTATTCAGGGCACGCCAGCCATCCTGCTGGAAAACGGCATGATGATCCCAGGCTATCAGGGCCCGAAAGAGATGAAACAGCTTCTTGATAAACAAAAAAGCGGTAGCTAATCAGCAGTGAATAAACCCACGCAACTCCGCCGTCGTGAGGCGGCAAACAATGCGGCGCTGCCAGCGGATCTTCATCCGCTGCTGCGCCGTCTCTATGCCCAGCGAGGCGTAATCGATGAGCGCGCCCTGGAGCGCGGCGCGAAGTTTCTGCATCCGTGGCAGGGCTTAAGCGGTATGGATCGGGCGGTTGCCTTGCTGCATCAGGCGCTGCGCGATGAGAAACAGATTATGATCGTCGGTGATTTTGATGCCGACGGCGCGACCAGCACCGCGCTGACCGTGCTGGCACTACGCAGCATGGGCGGCCGGAATGTGCAATATCTGGTGCCTAACCGCTTTGATGATGGCTATGGCCTGAGCCCGGAAGTGGTGGAGCAGGCGGCAGCGCGCGGCGCAGAGTTAATTCTGACGGTCGATAACGGTATTTCCTCACATGCGGGCGTGACCTGCGCGCATCAGAAAGGGATCCCGGTGCTGGTCACCGATCACCATCTGCCGGGCGAGACGCTGCCAGCGGCAGAAGCGATCGTTAATCCTAACCTGACCGACAGTACTTTTCCTTCAAAGGCGCTAGCCGGAGTTGGCGTCGCGTTTTATTTAATGCTGGCGCTGCGGGCGCATTTGCGTGAGCAGGGCTGGTTCGACAATGGGCTGAGCATTCCTAATCTGGCGGAGCTGCTGGATTTGGTGGCGTTAGGCACGGTAGCGGACGTGGTGCCGCTGGATGCCAATAACCGCATTCTGGTCTGGCAGGGCATGAGCCGCATCCGTGCGGGCAAGTGTCGTCCGGGGATCCGTGCGCTGCTGGAAATCGCCAATCGTGATGCGCGTCAGCTGGCCGCCAGCGATCTGGGCTTTGCGCTGGGGCCGCGTTTGAATGCGGCGGGCCGTCTGGATGATATGTCGGTCGGCGTGGCGCTGTTGCTGACGGAAGACTTAGCGCAGGCGCGGATGCTGGCCAGCGAACTGGACGCTTTAAACCAAACGCGTAAAGAGATTGAGCAGGGGATGCAGGCTGAAGCGTTGACGCTCTGTAATCAGCTGGAGCGCAGTAGCGAGGCGTTGCCTTTAGGGCTGGCATTTTATCATCCTGAATGGCACCAGGGCGTGGTTGGCATTCTGGCTTCGCGCCTGAAAGAGCGCTTTCATCGTCCGGTAATCGCCTTTGCGCCAGCGGGCGGCGGCACTCTGAAAGGCTCTGGTCGCTCAATCGCCGGGTTGCATTTGCGAGATGCGCTGGAGCGGTTGGATACGCTGCATCCCGGTTTGATTCTGAAGTTCGGCGGCCATGCGATGGCTGCCGGGCTATCGCTGGAAGAGTCGAAGTTCGAGCAGTTCAGCGCACTGTTTAGCGAGCTGGTGGACGACTGGCTGGATGCAGAAGCCTTGCAGGGCGTGATCTGGTCCGATGGCGAGCTGATGGCGCAGGAGCTGACCTTACCCACCGCAGAGATGCTGCGTGATGCCGGTCCCTGGGGACAGGCGTTTCCGGAGCCGGTGTTCGATGGCAAATTCAAGCTGTTACAGCAGCGGCTGGTAGGCGAACGTCATCTGAAGGTAATGATTGAGCCGTTAGGCGGTGGCCCGTTACTGGACGGTATCGCTTTTAACGTGGATACGCGCCTGTGGCCTGACGCCAGCGTGCGGCACGTAGAGCTGGCCTATAAGCTGGATGTGAACGAGTTTCGCGGCAACCGCAGCGTACAACTGTTAATCGAGCATATCTGGCCGTTATAAGCATAAGCTGGCATGAGGGAGCTATCTCTTCTGCCAGCGCTTTTCTCTCACTCTAATTTATTATTCGCTCATTTATTACCATCATATAATTCAAAAAACCAAGATTATTATTAATCTGTTTACATTGATACCTTTAATGATTGATTGCGGTTAATTCATTACATTGTGATCCCTGTCAATTTAATGGGAGCAGGGTTTTATTACTTTGCTGCTTGAAAACAGAGACAGATGACAATGTTTAAATTTATTTCTTTACTATTGTTTAGCGTATCATTATCTGCTCATGCTATGAGCATTGAAGATGAGCTGGCACAGATAAAATATTTCTCTATAGGCTATAACGGGTTTGTGCCTAAAAAATCAGAAGGTGAACGACTTTATGAAAAAATAATGTCCTCAACACACAGGGAAGATATTTTTTTAAGAGTGATACAGTCAGAAAAAGCCACAAAAGAAAGTAAGCTTTATGCCGCATGTGGATTATGGCTTATTAACAAAAAGAGACTTGGCGAGATTAACCCAGCACAAGGCTATGTCACCATACTTCAGGGGGATATTTTGCAAAAAAGAAAGTTTGGAGAAATCTTCTCCATAATAAAGAGGAAAGGGTGTTATTGATAAAGAAAAATGAGTGTTATTATAAGAAAGCTATTGCATGTCGAAACCCAAAAAATATCTGGTGCGATGAACCTTAATGGCTTACGTCCATCAAATAATATCTTTGACAGTAGGGGAAAAGATATGGGGGGGGATAGATGCAAATAATAAATGCTGGAAACCAGGTACACCAACCTGGATTATGTATCCACAAGGGAATTACCCGCGTTTTTGAATGATTTTTTTCTGCTCCATAATGACTTACGGCTCTCATTTGAGAGCCTTGTTGTTATCGCATTAACGCTGAACTCAGGGAAGCGACAGACGGGCCGTGGAGTAAAGCCTCCGCGTCAGGGATGACGCGGCGGAGTCTCCAGGGATGGATTGACGACGTCTTTACGGAACGGCCCGCCTGTTGCTGACGCCCCCGGTCTGAATACCAGTGTCGATCCGCCGCGACGCCCCGAAACCCAACACCAACACCAGTCCGCCGCGACGCTGTCCACCCAAACATCAGCCCCGTTCGCCGCAACATTGCCGTACAAAACTACAATCTCACTGCCTTTTCGGTTAAACTCCCCTGTTATATCTCATGTCACTTCTTAAAAGATCCTAAAGCCATGTTTGAAATCAATCCGGTGAAAAATCGTATCCAGGACCTCACTGAGCGCAGCGACGTTCTTAGGGGGTATCTTTGACTACGATGCCAAGAAAGAACGCCTCGAAGAAGTAAACGCTGAACTCGAACAACCCAACGTCTGGAATGAACCTGAGCGCGCCCAGGCGCTGGGTAAAGAACGCTCCACGCTGGAAGCCATCGTCGACACCCTTGACCAAATGACCCAGGGCCTGGAAGACGTGGCTGGCCTGCTGGAACTGGCGGTTGAAGCGGACGATGAAGAAACCTTCAACGAAGCCGTCGCCGAGCTGGACATCCTGGAGAAAAAACTGGGCGAACTGGAATTCCGCCGCATGTTCTCCGGAGAATATGACAGCGCCGACTGCTACATCGATCTCCAGGCGGGATCCGGCGGTACGGAGGCTCAGGACTGGGCCAGCATGCTACTGCGTATGTACCTGCGCTGGGCAGAAGATAAAGGCTTCAAAACCGAAGTCATCGAAGTCTCCGACGGTGAAGTCGCGGGCATCAAATCCGCCACTATCCGTATCGCCGGTGAATATGCCTTTGGCTGGCTGCGTACAGAAACTGGCGTCCATCGCCTGGTGCGTAAAAGCCCGTTCGACTCCGGCGGTCGTCGTCATACTTCCTTCAGCTCCGCCTTCGTCTACCCGGAAGTGGATGACGATATCGATATCGAAATCAACCCGGCGGACCTGCGTATCGACGTCTATCGCGCATCCGGCGCGGGCGGCCAGCACGTTAACCGTACGGAATCAGCGGTGCGTATTACCCATATTCCAACCGGCACCGTCACCCAATGCCAGAACGATCGCTCTCAGCATAAAAACAAAGACCAGGCCATGAAGCAGATGAAAGCCAAGCTTTATGAACTGGAAATGCAAAAGAAAAATGCCGAGAAACAGGCGCTGGAAGACAACAAATCTGATATCGGCTGGGGCAGCCAAATTCGCTCCTACGTGCTGGATGATTCACGTATCAAAGATCTGCGCACCGGCGTAGAAACCCGTAACACCCAGGCTGTGCTGGATGGCGATCTGGATCGTTTCATTGAAGCAAGTTTGAAAGCAGGACTCTAAATATGTCTGAACAACAATCACAAGGCGCTGATGATGCGCTGGAACTTAACAACGAACTGAAAGCGCGCCGTGAAAAACTCAGCGCGCTGCGTGAACAGGGCGTGGCGTTCCCGAATGACTTCCGCCGCGACAGCGTCTCTGACCAGCTGCACGCTCAGTACGATGATAAAGAAAACGAAGAGCTGGAAGCGCTGAATATTGAAGTCAGCGTGGCGGGTCGTATGATGACGCGCCGCATCATGGGTAAAGCGTCATTTGTTACGCTGCAGGACGTTGGCGGACGTATTCAGCTTTACGTCGCGCGCGATGACCTGGCGGAAGGCCTCTATAACGAACAGTTTAAAAAGTGGGACCTGGGCGACATCCTTGGCGCGCGCGGCAAACTGTTTAAAACCAAAACCGGCGAGCTTTCTATCCATTGCACCGAACTGCGCCTGTTGACTAAAGCGCTGCGTCCGCTGCCGGATAAATTCCACGGCCTGGCCGATCAGGAAACCCGCTATCGTCAGCGCTATCTGGATCTGATCGCCAACGAAGAGTCGCGTAAAACCTTCCAAATTCGCTCGCAGATCATGGCCGGCATCCGCCAGTTCATGGTTGGCCGTGACTTTATGGAAGTGGAAACGCCGATGATGCAGGTGATCCCTGGCGGTGCTTCTGCACGTCCGTTCATCACGCATCACAACGCGCTTGATATCGACATGTACCTGCGTATCGCGCCGGAACTCTACCTGAAACGCCTGGTTGTAGGCGGTTTTGATCGGGTATTTGAAATCAACCGTAACTTCCGTAATGAAGGTATCTCGCCGCGCCATAACCCTGAGTTCACCATGATGGAACTCTATATGGCCTACGCCGATTACAAAGATCTGATCGAGCTGACCGAAAGCCTGTTCCGCACGCTGGCGCAGGATGTATTGGGCACCACTGAAGTGCCATACGGCGACCAGACGTTTGATTTTGGCAAGCCGTTTGCCAAACTGACGATGAAAGAAGCGATTCAGAAATATCGTCCGGAAACCAACCTCGCCGATCTGGAAGACTTTGATAAAGCGGTGGCGATTGCGCGCTCGCTGGGTATCAAAGTAGAAAAAAGCTGGGGCCTGGGCCGCGTCGTTACCGAGATCTTTGAAGAGACGGCGGAAAGTCATCTGATCCAGCCGACCTTTATCACTGAATATCCGGCAGAAGTCTCTCCGCTGGCTCGTCGTAACGACACCAACCCGGAAATCACCGATCGTTTTGAATTCTTTATCGGCGGACGTGAAATCGGCAACGGCTTCTCCGAGCTGAACGATGCTGAAGATCAGGCTGATCGTTTCCGTCAGCAGGTGGAAGCGAAAGATGCCGGTGATGATGAAGCCATGTTCTTCGATGAAGATTACGTCACCGCGCTGGAGCATGGCCTGCCGCCGACCGCTGGTCTCGGCATCGGTATCGACCGTCTGGTAATGCTGTTCACCAACAGCCACACCATTCGTGACGTTATCCTGTTCCCGGCGCTGCGTCCGTCTGCGAAGTAATTCAGGTTATCCTGCTAAAAGGGACGCTCAGGCGTCCCTTTTTATTTTGATTCCCACCCAGCGGCTTCTGCTGCTCTCTCTTGAGATTCTCTTTTTCCTTTGCCATGCTCAAAAGATTCTTTCTGTAGGGAGTTGAAAGCATGCAGCTAAAAGCGCGTCCCGGCTTTATTCGTCACTGGCAAGAACTGGAAGCGCCTGATGAAGCGCATTACAGCGGCAGTAGTGAGCACATGGGCATCGGCGCGCCGCTGGGGCGGGCGCTGGGATTAACACGCATCGGCATCCATCACGAGCGCCTGTTGCCCGGGCGTCGCCTCTCTTATCCACATGCTGAAAGTGCGGAAGAGGAGTTCGTTTACGTGCTGGAAGGGCAGCCTGATGTCTGGATCAATGGCGAACTCTATTCCTTGCAGCCGGGCGATGCGGTGGCTTTTCCTGCAGGAACGGGGATTTGTCATACCTTTATTAATAACGGGACGGCGGAAGCCAGATTACTGGTGGTGGGCGAAGCGAACAAAGAGGAAAATCGCATCCATTATCCGCTGAACCCTGAGTATGAAGCGACCCGAAGCGATCGTTGGCGCGATCCGCCGTTGCAACCCCTGGGTGCGCATAACGGGCTGCCAGATAAGCCGCGAGAGTAGGGGGCCAGGCAGGCACCGGCGCTTACGATTTTGTCTCTGCCGTCAGCCAGTCCGAAAACTGTGAATAAGGCACATAAAGCGCGGTGTTCTTATACAGCGTTTTGCCGCTTTTCTTGTCGTTAATCTTTGCGCTGTAGCCGACTATTACCCCAGCCAGCGTATCGTCAGAAGCGTTATAAACCGCGCCGCCAGACATTCCCTGTACCACGCCTGCGTCTGCCGCGACCACCACACAGCCCTGCTTATTCCAGCTGTTTTTCAGGTTGCTATTCGCCAGGTTTTTACCGGATGAAGAGACCGGCATCGCAGTATAAAAACTGTAGCCGTAGAGATTTATCCGGTCGCCCATAAAGCCGTTACGAAAGCGTGGCGGCAGATTTTTCTCGTCATTCTTATGGTAAACGATCGCCAGATCGCACTCAGGATGCCAGGCCTTAACCTTGTATAAAGAGAACTTCGCGACGTGGGCGGCGGTCAGGCTATAGTCCGCAGTCAAAGGAATTGTGGTGCCCAGCGTGCCGAGACCCAGCACCGTGGGAATGCCGGTTACGGTCATATCAACGCGCTTTTGGGCCTCTTTACTGTATTCATAATGACCGACTGAACAACCGGTCAAACTTAAAACCAGCAGGGCAAAGCTCTTACGCATAACCACTCCACGATATAATCATTAAGCGCTGTTAATACCTTGTCAGGATATCGGCAGCCGCTGCGCTTTCTTTAGTGCTTAATATATCTGCTAAAAGTCACAATAACGTTACATTTCGCAGCATTGAAGGATAGTGAAGAGCAACTTTATCAAAATACCGCTGTTAATCGTTAAGTGTGCTTAAAGGAATCCTCTTAAAGACGATGTGCGCTGCGTAACTGTTCAGTGCAGGATTATTGCTCGTAGCGCAATAAACCCTTGCCGGTTTCGGGGTGTTTGTCACATTAGCGCTGTGCTTTAATAGCCGCGTGGCGCAATAAATAGATGCAGCATTACAACGCGTCATCCAATCCGCTGCCTGACAGCGGCCTGCCTGGAGTCTGCAATCATCGTTTCTGGAGAATGTTATGCCTGTTTCATTACTGGCGCTGGCGCTGAGTGCGTTTGCAATCGGCACCACTGAGTTCGTTATTATGGGGTTACTGCCGGAGGTGGCGGGCGATCTGCGCGTGTCGATCCCTTCCGCCGGCTGGCTGATCAGCGGCTATGCGCTGGGCGTCGCAATCGGCGCGCCGGTCATGGCGCTGCTGACCGCACGGTTACCGCGCAAGCGCACGCTGATCCTGCTGATGTCGATTTTTATTATCGGCAACATCCTGTGCGCACTGGCTTATAGCTATAACCTGTTGATGCTGGCACGTGTTGTTACCGCGCTGTGTCATGGTGCCTTTTTTGGTATCGGTTCGGTGGTGGCTGCCAGCCTGGTTGCGCCTAATCGTCAGGCTTCAGCGGTTGCGCTCATGTTCACCGGCCTGACGCTGGCTAACGTACTGGGCGTACCGCTCGGTACCTGGTTTGGTCAGCTGTTTGGCTGGCGCGCCACCTTCTGGGGCGTAGCGATAATTGGCGTACTGGCCTTTGTGGCTTTGATCGTTAGCCTGCCGACTAATAAAGATGAGAAGCCGGTGCATCTCGGCAGTGAAATCAGTGCGCTGGCGAATGGTAAGCTCTGGCTGTCGCTGCTGATGACGGTCTGCTTTGCGGCGGCAATGTTTGCTCTGTTTAGTTATATCGCACCGCTGCTGTTGCAGGTTACCGGCATCAGCAATCGCGGCGTGAGCTGGACGCTGTTCCTGATCGGCGCGGGTCTGACGGTGGGCAATATCATCGGCGGCAAGCTGGCGGACTGGAAAGTTTCTTTCAGCCTGATCCTGAGCTTTGCGCTGATTGCGCTTTTCTCGTTGGCCTTTAGCTGGACCAGTCACGGGCTGTGGCTGGCGGAAATCACCCTGTTCCTGTGGGCGATGGCAACATTTGCTACCGTGCCGGGGCTGCAGATTAACGTGGTGCGCCACGGTAAAGAGGCGCCGAACCTGGTTTCTACCCTGAACATTTCTGCGTTTAACGTGGGCAATGCGCTGGGTGCCTGGGTTGGCGGTGCGGTTATTGAAGGCGGCTACGGCCTGACTGCGGTGCCGGTGGCAGCCGCCGTGCTGGCTGCAATCGGCCTGATTGTCTGCCTGATTACCTTCCGTCGCGCCAACGGTAAAGCGCAGCCGGTAAACGCGTAATTCAACCGAGCGTTAATGCGCTGGCGGCCTCGCGTCGTCAGCGCTGCCCGCCAGGCTATTTTCCTCCATGTTGTATCCCTTTCATTGCCTTATCCACGCTGTTTCCAGACATTCTTATAAAACCTAAATCATCAATCTGTTCGCCGGGAATTGTTTGGTTATCCATCGTATAACTCTCTCTGTTATCCGAACGTGTTATGCCTAATTGCGCGCTAAAGTGTGCGCTTATATCCCATTGGGTTATTAACACTTTATGTTACCTTAGCGGTTTTATATCAGGGTGTTAATCTATGAAAGTACGCAAAATCATCACCCCAAACTTTTATAAAAAGTTCAGATGCACGGGTCCGGAATGCTTAAATCACTGTTGCCATGGATGGATTATTTACATAGATAAAAAAACACATGATAACTATATTAATTCGCGCGATGAAGAAATAAGAAGCGTGGCGAAGAACGCCCTTGCGTTAACCCGGGCGGGAAGAAAGAAATATTCCATTATTAAGTTTAATGACGAGGGAACGTGTCCTTTTTTTACAGCCGACAAGTTATGTAGAGTGCACCAAAAGTTAGGGGGCGACGCGCTCTCTCCAACCTGTGCGATCTATCCAAGGACACAGCGTATCTGGGGCGATCAGTTACGCCGTGGCCTGACGATGGCCTGTTCTGAAGTGGTGCGTCTGGTCTTATTTGCTGAAGACAGTATGCAACAGCACGAAGAAATCAACCTTCTTGCCTCAGCGGCTAAAAGTAAACTGCTTTATAAGGATAGCTTAGGGCAAGCCAGTCAGCTTATTCACCTGTTTGCCTGGAACCTGATCGCGGCGCAAAGTAACGATATTGAGGCCAACTTATTCGCCCTGGCGCAGTTTGTTTTGTATCTACAGCGTATAAATTTTGATTTGTCGGGGCGGCTTGCTGAAGCTGAAGCGTTCTATGAAGAATTACTCGCGTCGCTACACAGCGGTCAACTGTCAGTCAATAACGAAGAACGAGAGCAGTCGGCCTTGTTGAAGCTTCGCGCAATTATGGCAATTTATAAAGATATAAATACTACCACGCGGAATTACTCTCTTCGCGCTGATTATATTTCTATTGCGGAATATCTTGAGGAAGAAGTTTCTAATAAAGCTGATCTGAAAAATAAATTCGCTCGTCTTAATCAGCAATGGCAGCAGCTTTGTGCCACTTCATGTCTGAAAGATCCTTATGTGTTGCGCAATTATTTACTTTATCAGCTCTATACCAGCTGGTTTCCCGGCAAAGATCTTTCGCTTATTATGCGGCTGTTTTACCGCATGGTGATGGACTATTTCTTCCTCAAAATTTCACTTGCGGTGAAGTCGCTGTATAAAGACATTAAACAGGAGGATGTGCTTACTCTGTTTGCCGACTATTACCAGTATGTCGGCCATTCTGCCCAAACAGCGGATAACCTCGATAAAGCCATTAACGAAATAAACGGCGGAGATGATCTCTCCTGCCTGTTGCTGTTAGGTTAACTGCGCCGACCGGTTAATCAAGCAGCGCGTCGAGCTTCACCTGAAACTGTGCGGTCTCATGCTGCAGATGCTGGCTAAAGGCGCTAACCAACGCCGACGCCGGACGATGCAGCGGGCGGATCAGGCTCACCGTAAAGGGCACTTCCACACTAAAACGTCTGATGGCAATGCCGCTGGCTGCATAATCAAGCGCCGTCAGCGGATTCACTACTGAAATGCCGATACCTGCCCGCACCATCGCACATACCGACGCCGCGCTGTGCGTTTCCATTACCATCCTGCGCTGTACGTTCTGTTCATGAAACAGCGCATCCAACAGCTGTCGATAGCTATCGCTGCGCGACAGGCTGATATAGCTTTCCCCGGCAAAATCCTGTGGCGTAAGCTGCTTGCGCGAGGCTAACGGGTGATCGGCAGGCAAAACGCAAACCTCATTTAGCGTTAACAGCTCGATGCGCTCGGTGCCGGCGGGCGTAACATGGGTTTCGGTCAGGCCGAGATCGTGGCGCTGGGCTGACAGCCACTCCTCCAGCAATGGCGATTCCTGTGGGATAATATTCAAACTGAGGTCGGGATAGCGCTGTAAAAAAGGCTGGCAGAGTGGCGGCAGCAAAGACTGAGAGAAAACCGGCAGACAGGCGATAGAGAGTTCGCCCTGGCGAAACTCGCGCAACCCTTCCGCTGCGCTGATAATGCGATCGAGACCGTACCAGGATCGTTGCACCTCTTCAAACAGGCGCAGGCCCTGCACGGTAGGCTGCAAACGACCACGTACGCGTTCGAACAGGCTTAGCCCGGTTAATTTTTCAAACCGAGCCAGCTCGCGGCTAACGGTTGGCTGAGAGGTATGCAGCAGTTCGGCAGCGGCAGTGAGATTGCCGCTGGTCATCACCGCGTGAAAAATCTCTATATGCCGATGGGTGATGTTAGCCATGATCTCTCCGGAAGCGAAAGCCATATCATATTTGCATAGACTCTGCAGAAACAGATATTTTTCTCTCTAGAAGGGCTATGGCGTAATAGAGAAAATTTCAAGGAGACGTATTATGCCGCGCCCGCTCAATCACGCTGACAGCGCCCTGAACGCCGCAAATCTGCTGCCGCTCACCGAACGCTATGATGGTCCATTTTGGGCTTATGACGCTAATATTATTCGCCAGCGCATCGCCCAGCTACAGCAGTTTGACGTGGTGCGTTTCGCTCAGAAAGCCTGCTCGAATATCCATATTCTGCGTCTGATGCGTGAAGCGGGCGTGAAGGTCGATTCCGTTTCTCTGGGCGAAATTGAGCGTGCGCTGGCGGCAGGCTATGTGGCGGGTGGCGATGAGATCGTGTTTACCGCTGACGTGCTGGATAAACCCACGCTGGCACGCATTGCCGAGCTGCGCATTCCGGTCAATGCCGGATCGGTGGACATGCTGCATCAGCTAGGCGAGCGCTCGCCGGGTCATCCGGTTTGGCTGCGGGTTAATCCGGGCTTTGGCCACGGACACAGTCAAAAAACCAATACTGGCGGCGAAAACAGCAAGCATGGTATCTGGCACAGCGACTTGCCGCAGGCGCTGGACGCTATTCAGCAGTACGATCTGCAACTGGCAGGCATTCATATGCATATCGGTTCCGGGGTGGACTATGGCCATCTGGAACAGGTCTGCGATGCGATGGTAAGCCAGGTTATCGCGCTGGATCGGGATATCACGGCGATCTCTGCTGGCGGCGGGCTGTCGATCCCCTATCGTTACGGTGAAGAGGCGATCGATACGCAGCACTATTACAGCCTGTGGCACAGCGCGCGCGAACGTATTGCGGCGCATCTGGGCCATGCGGTGAAATTAGAGATCGAGCCGGGGCGTTTCCTGGTGGCCGAGGCAGGGGTTCTGGTTGCGCAGGTGCGGGCGGTGAAAGAGATGGGCAGCCGCCATTTTGTACTGGTGGATGCAGGCTTCAGCGATCTTATGCGTCCTTCGATGTACGGCAGTTACCATCATATTTCATTGCTTTCTGCTGACGGCGCTGCTGCACAAAGAGAGCAGCGTGAAACCGTGGTGGCGGGGCCGCTATGCGAATCGGGCGATGTCTTTACCCAGCTGGAAGGCGGCAAGGTTGAAACCCGCCTGCTTCCGGCAACGGCACCGGGCGATTATCTGGTGTTTCATGATACCGGCGCGTACGGCGCATCGATGTCTTCCAATTACAACAGCCGTCCGCTGATCCCGGAGGTGCTGTTTGATGGCGGCGAAGCGCGCGAAATCCGCCGTCGCCAGACCATCCAGGAGCTGCTGGCGCTGGAGCTATAAACAGAGGGCCGTTTCTGCTGCGCTAGCGGGAACGGCCTGCTTTTTACGCCAGCAGCTCTTTACGCAGTAATACGATCTCTTCTGCCAGATCCCGGCAGAGCATAGCGTTCATCAAATGATCCTGCGCATGTACCAGGATCAAGGTCACCGGTAACTTTCCTTCGCCCTCATCAGCCCCGATCAACTGCGTTTGAATGCGATGCGCCGCTTTAGAGGCTTCTGCCGAGGCAGTCAGCGCCTGGTCCGCCTGCTGCCATTCACGTCGACGCGCTGCCTGAATAGCGCTCATTGCATGAGAACGCGCCTCGCCAGCGTTAATCAGCAGTTCCATGATGACCTGTTCAAAATCCATACTCACCTCGATTATTGGTATACCAGATTTGGGTTAATCATCATATTGGAATACCAAATAAGCGAACTGCGCTAAAGCTCACAGAAAAAAGCGTGCATTCGGCTAATTTTGGTATGCCATATCAGGGAAGGGTTGGGTTGTCACAACAGGACGATTACTCACTTACCCTGAGGTTATTGCTTATGTCTCTACAGGATCGACTGATTGACTCGCTGGGGAGCTTCGCCACGCGCTTTAACAGCTATCGCTATATTATGGCGATCAAAGCGTCTTTTATTACGCTGATGCCGGTGATTATCGTGGGCGCTTTTTCAGTGCTGATCTCTAATATGGTGCTGGATGCTAAAAACGGCCTGGCCAGTTTCCAGGCGCTCTCTTTCCTGGCCGATCTCAAACCCATTACCACCAGTATTAACTACGCCACGCTCAGCTTCCTGAATATCGGCGCGGTATTTTTAATCGGTATTGAGCTGGGGCGGATTAACGGCATCAAAACGCTGTTTCCCGGCCTGCTGGCGGTAATCTGCTTTATTGCCGTTACGCCGACCACGCTGCAGATGATGGTCGACGGGCAGATGCGGCTGGTTACCGATGTGCTGGCGAAGCAGTTTTCTGATACCAAAAGCCTGTTTCTCGGTATGTTTATCGCTATCTTATCGGTAGAAATATATTGTCGGTTGGAAAATGTTGAGCGGCTAAAAATCAAAATGCCCGATACCGTGCCGCCCAATGTTTCCGCCTCTTTCTCTGCGTTGATCCCGGCGATCATTACCGTGTCGGCTATCGCCACCTTCGGCTTTATTTTCCATCGGGTCAGTGGACTCTACCTCTACGATGCGGTTTATCGTGTGGTGCAACAGCCGCTGGAATCGGTGGTGCAGAGCCTGTGGGGCATTTTACTGCTGATGTTTGTCGCCCAGCTGTTCTGGGTGATTGGCATTCATGGCAATCAAATGATTAAACCGATCCGTGAGCCGCTGTTGCTGGGAGCGATTCTGGTGAACATGAACGCCTTCGAGCAGGGAAAAGAGGCACCCAATATCATTACCATGCCGTTTTGGGATGTCTATATGAGTATTGGTGGCTCTGGCCTGACCATCGGCCTGCTGACGGCGGTGATGCTGGCAACCAAACGTAAAGAGATGCGCGAGATCGCCAAGCTTTCGTTTGGACCAGGGTTGTTTAATATCAATGAGCCGGTAATTTTCGGTATGCCGATTATGTTGAATCCTATCCTGGCGATCCCTTTCATTATTACGCCGCTGGTAACCGGCACCATCGGCTATTTTGCGACGCTCACGGGGTTTGCGGGTAAAGCGGTGGTGATGGTGCCCTGGACAACGCCGCCGATTATTAATGCCTGGCTCTCTACCGCCGGTTCAATGGGCGCGGTGGTAACCCAGCTGGTGTGTATTGTGGTTTCGGTGCTGATCTATCTGCCGTTTGTCAAAATTGCCGCACGCCGCGCCGAAGCCGCCGAGGCGAAAGCCCTGCAGCAGCCAGAACTGGCGCAGCCTTAAGGAACAGAGATGAGCAAAGTCACTATCGATATTCCCGTGGATTTTATGCTGGGCGCGGCGGCGTCCGCCTGGCAAACCGAAGGCTGGCACGGTAAGAAGGCGGGGCAGGACTCTTATCTGGATGCCTGGTATCAGCACGATCGACATGTCTGGCATAACGGCTACGGCCCGGCGGTAGCGACCGATTTTATCAATCGCTATCGGGAAGATGTGGCGCTAATGAAAGCCTGTGGACTGACGCACTATCGCACCTCCATTAACTGGTCGCGCTTTCTGCTGGATTATGAAACGGCGGAAGTGGATGAGGAGTACGCCCGCTATTACGACAGTCTGCTTGATGAGATGGAGGCCAGTGGCATTGAGCCGATGCTCTGCCTGGAGCATTACGAGCTGCCGGCGACGCTACTGGAAAAGTATGGCGGCTGGGGCGCGAGAAAGGTGGTGGATCTCTTTGTTCGCTACGCGGAGACGGTGTTTGCGCGCTATGCCCATCGGGTTAAACGCTGGTTTGTGTTTAATGAACCCATTGTGGTGCAAACCCGCGTATACCTTGACGCGCTGCGCTGGCCGTATCAGCAAAGTACCGCGACCTGGATGCAGTGGAATCATCATAAAAATCTGGCGACCGCGCGCGTTGTGGCGCTGTTTCGCGCCGGAGGCTGGCCGGGCAGCATCGGAACGATTTTAAACCCGGAGGTAACCTGGCCGCGTTCCAGCGCGCCGCACGACAGACATGCCGCAGAGATGTATGACCTGTTCTACAACCGGGTGTTTCTCGATCCAGCGATCAAAGGCGAGTACCCGCCAGCGCTGTTGCAGCTGTTAGCGCAGCATCAGGTTGCGTGGGAATACAGTGATGAAGATCTGGCATTGATCGCGGCGCATCGCGTCGATGAAGTGGGGTTGAATCTTTACTATCCGCATCGGGTAAAAGCGCCGTCGCGCGCCTGGCCTGCCGAAACGCCGTTTCATCCCGCTCGTTATTATGAGCCGTTTGAGCTGCCGGGCCGCAGGATGAATCCGTCACGCGGCTGGGAGATTCAGCCACGCATTGTGGCGGATATCGCCTGCCGGATGCGTGATGAGTACGGCAATTTTCCGTGGTTTATTGCAGAAAACGGCATGGGAATTGAGAACGAAGCGCGTTTCAGGAATGCACAGGGCGAGATTCAGGACGATTACCGCATCGATTTTATCGCTGAGCATTTATATGAAGCATTGCTTGCCCGTCAGGCGGGCATTAACTGTCGGGGCTATATGCTGTGGGCGTTTACCGATAACGTTTCGCCAATGAACGCCTTTAAAAATCGCTATGGCCTGATTGAAATCGATTTAGAGAATCAGCGTCAGCGACGCATGAAGAAGTCAGCGCGCTGGTTTCGCAAGCTGCGTGATAGCCGCCAGCTGACCCTGACGCTGGATGATCAACCCCGATAAGGAGCCGAAAATGAAACGTATCATACTGGCCTGCGCTGCAGGTATGTCGACCTCAATGGTGGTGACGCGCATGGAGAAAGAGGCGGCGGCACGCGGCCTGAACTACCAGATTTATGCTATTCCGGAGCAAGAGTTGCGCGAGGAGCTACAAAACTATGCTGGCGAGGTAGCCGTGGTGCTGCTGGGGCCGCAGGTGCGTTTTAAGCTGGAGGAGAACCGTAAGCTGACCGACAGTCAACGGATCCCGATCGCAGTGATCGATACGCTGGCTTACGGCACGCTAAATGGCGCAAAAGTACTCGATCAGGCGCTGACTTTGATAAACTAGCGACGTGTTGCCATCTGTTGTTACCGGTTAATCAGGCGCTACGGAATGGTGTAGTCAACGGACTAAGGGTGATGAAGTGGATAAGGGCGCAGCGCCGCAAGAGAGAAAGCAGTATCAGGAGATTGGCGAACATTTACGCCAGCAGATTGTGGCCGGGCTTTATCCGGTTGGCTCACGCTTACCGCCGGAGCGCCATCTTGCTGAGACGTGGGGCGTGAGCCGAACCATCGTTCGCGAGGCGTTGCTGATGCTGGAGCTGGAGGGAACGGTCGATATTCGTCAAAGTTCTGGCGTGTATGTGATGCGTATTCCCAGCGCCAGCAGCGATGAAGAGGAAGCTTTTTTCCGCAGCGATGTCGGCCCATTTGAGATGTTGCAGGCGCGTCAGCTGCTGGAGAGTAATATTGCCGCTTTCGCTGCGCGCATGGCGACCAAAGCCGATATTGAAAATTTACGCCGCACGCTGGAACAGGAGCAGCGCGCAATTGCGCTGGACGATACCAGTCAGGATAACGATCGCTTGTTTCATCTTTTGCTGGCGGGTGCGACGCAGAATCAGATGCTGATGGATACGGTAAAAAGTATCTGGCGGCATCATGAAAATAATCCGCTGTGGCAGCAGTTGCGCAGGCATATTGAGACGCGCAGTTACCGTTTGAAGTGGCTGAGCGATCATCAGACGATTCTGGCCGCTTTGCGGCGACGAGATGTGATGGGAGCCTGGCAGGGAATGTGGCAGCATCTGGAGAATGTGAAGAATACGCTGATGGAGCTGTCGGATGCCGATGCGCCAGATTTTGATGGTTATCTGTTTGAGTCAGTACCAATTTTTCAGGGTAAGCTGGTATGAGCCGCTGGCATATTGTTCCGTTATCTGAGGCTCCGCAGTATCAGCCGCAGCTGGTGGAGTGGCTGTGGCAGGCGTTTGGCGATCAGCAGAGCCGCGCTTTTTTCGCCAGCGTGATAGAGAGCAGCGTGCGCGGCGCTGATTTCCCGCAGACGTTTGTGGCGCTGGATGACGTTCGTGCCGTGGGGACGGTAGGCGTCTGGCGTTGCGATTTGATTAGCCGTCAGGATCTTTTTCCGTGGCTGGCGGCATTGTATGTGGATGAAAGCGCGCGCGGCAGTGGGTTAAGCGCGGCGCTGCAAAGTTATGCTGAAGCCTGGTGTCGGGCACGGGGTTTTCCGGATCTCTATTTGTATTCGTTGTGTGCGGATTATTACGAGCGTTTTGGCTGGCGTTATATCGGTGATGCGTTGGATTATCCGGATGTGGTGGTTCGCTTGTATCACAAGGCGCTGTGATAAGCGTTAGCGCGCGCAGGGTTTCAGTCTGTTCGGTGGCTGGCTGAGTTTAGGGTGATTTCAGTCTGTTCGGCGGCTGGCTGGGTTAAGGGTGGTTTCAGTCTGTTCGGCGGCTGGCTGAGTTTAAGGTGGTTTCAGTCTGTTCGGTGGCTGGCTGAGTTTAGGGTGATTTCAGTCTGTTCGGTGGCTGGCTGAGTTTAAGGTGATTTCAGTCTGTTCGGCGGCTGGCTGAGTTTAGGGTGATTTCAGTTCGCTCAGCGGCGGGCAGGCGCTGCGTAAAGACGTCGTGAACCCATCCCTGGGGACTCCGCCGCGTCATCCCTGACGCGGAGGCTTTACTCCGCTACCTGCCCGCCGCTTCACTTGCTCTTGTGCCTTTTGCTGCCGCCTCACTGACTCCTGTGCTTGTTTGCCACTGCTTCACTTGCTCTTGTGCTTGTTTGCTGCCGCCTCACTGACTCCTGTGCTTGTTTGCCACCGCTTCACTTGCTCTTGTGCTTGTTTGCTGCCGCCTCACTGACTCCTGTGCTTGTTTGCCACCGCTTCACTTGCTCTTGTGCCTTTTGCTGCCGCCTCACTGGCTCCTGTAATTGTTTGCTGCCGCCTTACTGGTTTTGATTTTTAAAAGGTTAAGTAACGATAGCGGGATATAAGGGGAAGGAGAGGGACGGGCAGAGTAGGCGGGCCTCCCGCGCCAGGGAAGGCGCGGGCGGAGGCCCCAGGGATGGGTTTATGCCGTCCCGCGGGAACTGCCCGTCCCTCTCGTGACCAGCACCAGTAGCCTTCTTTTAACCAGCACCAGTAACCGTCTCGTGACCAGCACCAGTAGCCTTCTTTTGACCGACACCAGTAGCCTTCTTTTGACCGGCATCAATCAACTTTTTCGTAACGGGAAAACATCACATTCGATATATCGTTGTGCTAGTCTTTAAAGTGGCTAAAATTAATATTTATTACAACTCATATGGTTGGTTTTAATATCCATTCTGGATTACCTTTTCATATAAACTATACCCGTTATTATTTGCAGTAAATATATGATTCAACCCATTATTCTGAAAGTGTGTTCGGGTTAAAAGAATGGATTATTCTGGCTTGAAGCAAATCCATTAATTATGTAATGGTTGGATCAGTTATTTTTACCATAAGGATATGGTGTATGAGTTTCAGCCTGCCCGGAAACGATCTTTATTACCTGCCGCGTGACGATTTGTCACCAGAAAGATATGAGGAAATAACCAGCCCTGTTTTTTCCTGGTCCAGAATTAAAGATAAATATGTTTTTAATGACCGCCAGACGCTGAATTTTAAGCTGATTAATATGTATGAGCGCGACTTTAACGGTTATACCAACCAGCCGCCGCCGCATGGGCCGCGTGAGCAGGAAAAGCTACAAAGAATGGTATTCAGCGGCGAGGTGGTGATGCTCGGTGGGTTTTCTTTCGCAAAGGGAAGGCTGTTTTATATTGATGAGCACGGCGCACTGATTTGCCGCGACCCGCTGGCGTTTAAGTTTGACGGAGCGCGGGCTATTATCCGGGAATATAACCGGTCGGTTGCCCGCCGCGACTACAGAAAACGGGGCGGAAAACCGCGTCCCACGGTGTTACCTGCCCGCCAGACCCAAATAAAGCAGCCCACGCCGCTGAGCACTATCAACAGCAAAGCCGCCGGACGGCTGCTGGCGGCAGGTGGAATTTATAACGGCAACCCTGAAGGGTTCAGGCTGATCGCGCAACAACTGGGAGGCGAGGCACCCGCCGGTTATGACCAGATAATGTCGGATCAGACCAAAGGTTTGCTTATAACAGGTGCTTCGATAGCCGCTGGCTTAACGATGGGAAGAATATTTCCCGAGGTTTTTCACTCTTCTATAAAAACGAAGAGTGCAGCGGTTAAAGCTATGAATAAAATCGAAGGAGAAAGGGTAAAACTTAAAAATTTTGGTAATGTTAGCGACTTCATTTTTACACAATCAGCCAACCTTAACAGAAAGTTAGGAGTCAAGATTGGACAAGGACGTTTACCTTATGAGGCAAGTAAAGCTGGCATTGAGCAGGCAAAAGAAATAGTGAAGGAAACGTTAGAAAACGCAACGCAGATTAGCACGATCCTCCCCAGTTCCTCTGTCCGGGGTAAGTATGATTTAATCCATGTCTATAGTGAAAAGACAAACAGTACCGTAAGTTTAAGAGTTCTATCTGATGATAAATATGATTTTGATACCTTAATTCCTGAAAGGTCATCGAAATTTTAAAAGGGGGAGTGTATGTTGGCTAATGAATATTTTAAAGATTTTAGGTTTCGTTCTTTTTACATAGAGGATGAGATGGTTTGTCGGATGCTTGTGTTGTTTTTCCAGTGTTCTGATTCTGGTTGGGTATCGTTAAGTATTGATGAAGGCGTTTTAACCTGGACATATGAAAAAACAGAACCCGAACTTAGGGATATCAAAGATATTGACGATGAATTTGCCTGGCCGGTACAGACAGCTAATGAATTAGCCAGTTACGTTGGCAAGAAGATAACTGATATCTATGAGTACAAGCTGGAAGGAATTGAGGAAGGGAGTATTGGTGTCTATTTTGAGTGTGGAAATAAAGGGTTTAGCGTGTTAGAGCATGAGGGATGCTTGTTTTTGTTTGATGGCGTGTATTACGTTGCTCAGGGAAAAATTTTGCTATCCAGGTTAGCTCTTTCAATTTGAATGTCATGTGCTTTCTGTGGTGCTTTGGTTTTGTTCGGCTTCAGGGCTGAAGTTTAGGGTGGTTTCAGTCTGTTCGGTGTCTGGCTGAGTTTAGGGTGATTTCAGTCTGTTCGGCGGCGGGCAGGCGCTGCGTAAAGACGTCGTGAACCCATCCCTGGGGACTCCGCCGCGTCATCCCTGACGCGGAGGCTTTACTCCGCTACCTGCCCGCCGCTTCACTTGCTCTTGTGCCTTTTGCTGCCGCCTCACTGACTCCTGTAATTGTTTGCTGCCGCCTTACTGGTTTTGATTTTTAAAAGGTTAAGTAAAGATAGCGGGATATAAGGGGAAGGAGAGGGACGGGCAGAGTAGGCGGGCCTCCCGCTGCAGGGAAGGCGCGGGCGGAGGCCCCAGGGATGGGTTTATGCCGTCCCGCCGGAACTGCCCGTCCCTCTCGTGACCGGCACCCGTAATGTTTTATATAACCGGCATCTGACAAAGCCCAACCTCAGCCTGGCGGGCTAACAGAATGCCTGCGTACCAGCGTTGGGTTAAACGTATTCGTCACCTCCGGCAGCGGCTGATTATTTGCTAACGCTAATGCCAGCTCGGCAGCCTGCTGCGCCATCGTCACAATCGGGTAACGGATAGTGGTTAAACGCGGACGTACATAGCGCGACACCAGCACATCATCAAAGCCAATTAACGACATCTCCTCCGGCACGCGAATACCATTATCACTCAGCACGGCTAACGCACCCGCCGCCATCGAATCGTTATAACAGGCGACGGCGGTAAAATTCCGTCCACGCCCTAACAGCTCTGTCATCGCCTGCTCGCCGCCTACCTCGTCCGGCTCGCCAAACGCCACCAGCCGGTCATTACAGGGCAAACTGTGCTCCTTCAGCGCATCGTAATAACCCTGCAAACGCTCCTCGGCATCGGAAATCGTATGCGTCGAACAGATAAAGGCGATCTGATCGTGGCCCTGCTGAATCAAATGCCGCGTTGCCAGCCAGGCACCATAACGATCGTCCAGCGCAATACAGCGCTGCTGAAAAGCAGGCAAAGAGCGGTTAAGCAGCACCATGCCTGGCATCTGCTGCATCAGCTTCTCCAACTCCTCGTCAGGGATCTTCTTGGCATGTACCACCAACGCTGCGCATCGATGACGCATTAGCTGCTCAATCGCCTGCCGCTCTTTAACTTCATTGTGATAACCATTACCAATCAGCAAAAAATTGCCGGTCTGCCAGGCAATCTCATCAACGGCCTTCACCATCGCACCGAAAAACGGGTCGGAAACATCACCAACAACTAAACCAATGGTCTCCGTCGACTGTTGCGCCAGCGCACGCGCATTAGCGTTCGGGTGATATTGCAACGCTTCCATCGCGCTAAATACCGCCAGACGAGAATTTTCACTGGCCTTGGGCGAATTATTGATAACGCGAGAGACAGTGGCGACAGAAACACCCGCCAGTTTGGCGACATCCTTTATCGTAGCCATGAATAGAGAACCTTCCGGGGTAAACGTTTACACATACCAAGAGTGTTGCGGAAAAGACCCGCAAGTTCAACCGCACAGAATGTCAGCCCCGTCGCAAAGCGCGCCGATTATTGCGCTTTTATTTTTCATGCGGGAAAAGCTACCATGCCTCTCTTTTCCTTTCGCTGACGCCTGCACCCGCACCATGACGATCAAAAAAGTTCCACATCTCGCCCACTGGGGCGCCTTTACCGCCGTAACCGAAAATGGCCGCCTTACCGGCTGCGAACCCTTTTTTGCCGACAGCAATCCCTCACCGATGCTGCAAACTATCCCGCAACTGATCTATTCGGACAAACGTATTCAGCAGCCGATGGTGCGTCGCTCCTGGTTAAAGGCGCGGGAAAACAGCGATCGCATGCTGCGTGGACGTGAGGACTTCATCGCGGTGGGCTGGGAAACTGCGCTTGATCTGGTGGCAGAGGAAAACCAGCGCGTGCGCGAGCGTTACGGCGCCAGCGGCATCTTCACCGGATCCTATGGCTGGTCTTCAGCTGGACGGGTAAACCATGCGCGAACGCTGGTCCGACGCTTTTACTTCAACGGCGGCGGCGGGGTTGATCAAATAGGTAACTACAGTTGGGGCTCTGCACAATTCTTCCTGCCTTATGTAATCGGCACTTATATGCCGCTGACCGGACGCGTAACCGACTGGCCGAGCGTTATCGAACATGCGGAAGTGGTGTTGGCCTTTGGCGGCCTGGCGCTGAAAAATGCGCAGGTTGCATCGGGCGGAGCGGGCGAACATACCCTGAAACCAGCCCTGGAGCAGCTGGCGCGAAAAGGCACACGCGTTATTAACGTCAGTCCGCTACGCGATGATTGTCCCGCCTTCCTGAATGCCGACTGGATCGCGATTCGCCCTAACACGGATGTCGCTCTGATGCTGGCGCTGGGGTATGAAATTGAACGCCTTGGCGCGGCGGATCGTGACTTCCTGAATAGTCACTGCGTTGGTTATCCGCAGCTGCGGGAGTATCTGCTGGGACAAAGCGACGGCATAGCGAAAACGCCGCAATGGGCCAGCGCCATTACCGGCGTGCCGGCGGAACGCATCGCCGGGCTGGCGCGTCAGCTGGCGGGTAAACGCAGCTTTATCACCTGTTCCTACGCCGTACAGCGCGCGCATCGCGGTGAACAACCCTACTGGATGATGATTGCGCTCTCCGCCATGCTGGGACAGCCGGGCCTGCCGGGTGCGGGCTTCTCGTTTGGGCATGGATCCATGAACAGCGTAGGCAACCCCAGAATCGATACGCCTGCACCGCAGTTGCCCACCGGACCCAACCCGGCCGGGCTGGCGATCCCGGTTGCGCGTATCTGCGATATGCTGCTGCAACCTGGCGAAAGCTATGCCTTTCAGGGAGCAACGCATCGCTATCCAGATATTCATCTGATGCACTGGGCGGGTGGAAATCCTTTCCATCATCATCAGCAGCTCAACCGGCTGGTAGAGGGCTGGCAGCGGCCAGATACGGTTATTGTGCAGGACATTGTCTGGACGGCGGCGGCAAAAATGGCCGATATCGTCCTACCAGTGACCACTACCCTTGAGCGTAACGACATTGGCGGCTCTTCGCGCGATCGCTATGTTTTTGCCATGCATCAGGCGGTTGCCCCACAGCATCAGGCGCGTAACGATTTCGATATTTTCGCCGATCTGGCTGAGCGCCTCGGCTATCGCGAGCGCTTCACTGAAAACCGTAATGAGATGCAATGGATCGCCCATCTTTACCAGCAGTGCGGTGAAGCGCAGCAGCGCAAAGGGGTGCAGTGGCCGTCATTTGAGCAGTTCTGGCAGCGCGGCTATGCCGAGGTGCCAGCCAGCGAGCGCGACTATGTTTTTATGTCTGACTTTCGCGCCGATGCTCAGGCCAGCCCGCTGAAAACACCCAGCGGAAAAATTGAGCTATTTTGTCAGGCTATTGCGGATTTCCAACTGGACGACATGGCGGGGCATCCGGAGTGGCGTGCACCGCAGGAGTGGCTGGGCAGTGAACAGGCGGATCGTTTTCCACTGCATCTGATCTCTGTTCAGCCCGCAGATCGCTTGCACAGCCAGCTGGATGCGACACCAAACGTCCAGGCGAATAAAACCGCCGGTCATGAAACGCTGTGGATGCATCCGCAGGATGCAACGGCACGCGGCATCAGCGATGGCGATGAAGTCGAGGTGTTTAACGCGCGCGGCATGATGCTGGCCGGTGTGCAACTGAACCCCGGCCTGGCACCCGGCGTGGTGGTCATCTCTACCGGCGCCTGGTTCGACCCGGGATTTGGCGGAGCCTGGCAACCCTGGGATCGCGCCGGGAATCCTAATGTTCTGACGCTGGATATTGGCACCTCGCTATTAACGCAGGGGCCGAACGCAATGTCCTGCCTGGTAGAGATCTGTCAGCGGAAAACATTGCAAAAGAGCTGATAAATCACATAGCTGGTTACATTTTGCGGGCAACTGTTGCGAATCATTGATAGCCGCCCGTCTCTGCCGCTTGGTACATTTTAAGTCCCAGAGGTATTGATGGGTGAACATCAACAAGTTTTTGATTACACCAACCTGCGCAGATGCGCAGGTTTTTTTTGCCCGCATTAAGGTCATGGACCATGCCCCGCATACAAAAATTTCCTGGAAAAGATCAGATTAAAGCGCCGTTCAATCCGTTTCGGTTTCGCCTTATTTGTCTGGGGGTGGTGGGATGTCTGGCTGTTTTGCTGGCCCGCGTCGCCGATCTCCAGTTAATCAATCATCCAAGGCTGGAACACGAAGCGGATCAGCGTTCGTTGCGTACCGTTACTCTGCCTACGAACCGAGGCACCCTGCTGGATCGCAATGGTGAGACGCTGGCGCTTAGCGTTCCTTCACGCGATATCATTGCCGATCCGCAGCGCGTACTGGAAGCGCAACCCGATTTCACCAGCCCTAAATGGCAATATCTGGCTAATGCGCTTAATCAACGCCCGGAACAGATACAGCAGCAAATTACCGCCAACCCGCATCGCCGCTTCCTTTATCTGGGGCGTAAAATTGAACTGGGCATCGCCAAAGATATCAGCAAGCTGCATCTGAAAGGCATCAGCACCGTTTATAATGACAGTCGGTTTTATCCGATGAGCGAAGCGGCGGCACCGCTTATTGGCATTGTCGGCGCTGATAACACCGGCCTGAACGGGCTGGAAAAAGGCTACGACAAAGTGCTGCAGGGGCAGCCGGGTTTCGAGAAATATCGCCAGGATCGCGAAGGCAACATCATCGCAATGATCGATTATCAGCCGCCGAAACAGCCGCCCACCGTACAGCTCAGTATCGATAAGTTCGATCAGTACACGCTTTACAGCAAACTGCGAGATGGCGTGCTGCTGAATAAAGCCGATTCCGGTGCGGCGGTACTGGTAAAGATTGATACCGGGGAAATCCTTGGGATGGCCTCTTATCCGTCATTTAACCCGAACAACTATGCGGACGTCTCGCCTGCCCAGATGCGCAACGTGGCGATCAATGACAGCTTTGAACCCGGCTCCACGGTAAAACCATTGGTGGTAATGGAGGGGCTGGAGCGTGGCCTGGTGCGGCCTGATTCCGTGCTGGATACCACGCCGTACCGCGTTAACGGTCACCTGATCCGCGACGTTGGTCACTGGCCGCGCCTGACCATGACCGGCATCCTGCAAAAATCGAGTGACATCGGCGTATCGCACATTGCGCTGGCGATGCCGGCAGAAGCGCTGGTAAATACCTATCACGCTTTCGGTCTTGGCAAGCCCACCGGCCTTGGGCTCACCGGCGAAAGCGTCGGCTATTTTCCGCTGCATCGTCAGCGCTGGGCTGATATTGAACGCGCAACCTTCTCGTTTGGCTATGGATTACGCGTAACGCCGTTACAGATCGCCCGTGAATATGCCACGCTGGGCAGCTACGGTATTTACCGACCGCTTTCCATTACCAAAGTTACGCCGCCGGTACTGGGTAAGCAGGTCGCTAATCCGGAAACGGTAAAAACGGTGGTGCATATGCTGGAAAGCGATGTGCTGCCGGGCGGCACCGGGATCCGTGCGGCGGTGTCAGGCTATCGGTTAGCCACCAAAACCGGTACGGCAGAGAAAATGGGCAGTAGCGGTAAATATGATGGCGGTTACGTTAACTACACCGCTGGCATTGCGCCCGCCAGCGATCCGCAGGTGGCTCTGGTGGTGATGATTAACCATCCAACCGCCGGCGATCACTTTGGCGGCTCGGTCGCCGCGCCGATTTTTGGCAACATCATGGGGCCGGTACTGAAACATATGAACATTGCTCCTGATGCGCTGGTAAACGCCGCCTCACATTAATATATCCTTGCTCTTCGATATGATAAAAACCGTGCAGCCAGTGAGACTGCGCGGTTTTTTAATCTCTTAGCGTTGAGTTCAGCGTGCCTTTGCTGCATGGTTATAACCAGTTTTTTCGGCTGCTAAGGAGCTGGCATGCTTTTTAATTTCTTCCGTTTTCTGTTTCGTCTGCTGTGGCGCGTGCAGCTGCGCGGCGATCTCTCCGGGTTGCGCAAAGAAAAGGTGCTGATTGCGCCTAATCACGCGTCGTTTCTGGACGGAGCCTTGCTGGCGCTGTTCCTGCCGGTAAAACCGGTTTTCGCCGTCTATTCCAGCATCAGCGATAAGTGGTATATGCGTCTGCTTAAGCCGATGGTGGATTTTGTACCGCTCGATCCTACGCGGCCTATGTCGCTTAAATATCTGGTGCGCACGCTTAATGAAGGGCGTCCGGTAGTTATCTTCCCGGAAGGGCGCATTACCATCACCGGCTCTTTAATGAAAATTTACAGCGGCGCTGGCTTTGTCGCGGCTAAATCGCAGGCGACGGTGGTGCCGATGCGCATCGAAGGCGCGGAATATACGCCTTTTGGCCGACTCGGCGGCATCTTCAAGCGTCGCCTGTTCCCGCGTATTACCCTGACGGTACTGCCGCCCACCCTGATACCCATGCCCAATGCGCCGCGCGCCCGCGATCGTCGCGCGCTGGCCGGTGAGCACTTGCATCATATTATGATGGAAGCACGCATGGCGGTGCGTCCGCGCGAAACCTTGTTCGAGGCTCTTCTTAGTGCCCGTACCCGCTACGGCTGGTTTAAGCGCTGTATCGAAGATATTAATTTTGCGCCGGACAGTTATACCGGGCTGCTAAAAAAATCGCTGGGCGTGGGGCGCATTCTGGAGCGCTACACGCAGTCGGGCGAATATGTCGGCCTGCTGCTGCCGAATACCACCGTGACCGCCGCCGCTATTTTCGGAGCCACGCTGCGCGCACGCGTACCGGCAATGCTGAACTATACCGCCGGGGTAAACGGCCTGACCAGCGCGGTGACCGCCGCCCAAATAAAAACCGTTTTCACCTCACGGCAGTTTCTGGATAAAGGCAACCTGTGGCATCTGCCGCAGGGGATCCCGCAGGTTCAGTGGATCTTCCTTGAGGATCTGAAAGATACGCTGACAGGTAAAGATAAGCTGTGGATCCTGGCGCATCTGCTGCTTCCCCGGCGTGCGATGCTGCCGCAGCGGGCGGAAGATGCGGCGATGGTGCTGTTCACCTCCGGCTCGGAAGGCAACCCGAAAGGCGTGGTGCACTCCCATAAAAGCCTGCTGGCGAACGTGGAACAGATTCGTACCGTTGCGGATTTTACGCCGCGCGATCGCTTTATGGCCTCGCTGCCGTTGTTCCATGCATTCGGCCTGACGGTTGGCCTGTTTACGCCGCTGTTTACCGGCGCGCAGGTGTTTTTATATCCCAGCCCGCTGCACTATCGCATCGTGCCGGAGCTGGTCTATGACCGTAACTGCACCGTGCTGTTTGGTACCTCAACCTTCCTTGGCAACTATGCTCGCTTCGCCAACCCCTATGATTTCGCCCGCCTGCGCTATGTGGTCGCCGGAGCGGAGAAACTGCAGGAAAGCGTGCGTCAGCTCTATCAGGAGCGCTTCGGGATCCGCATTCTTGAAGGCTACGGCGTTACCGAGTGCGCGCCGGTGGTATCGATTAACGTACCGATGGCGGCAAAACCGCATACCGTTGGCCGTCTGCTGCCGGGTATGGATTCACGACTGATGTCAGTGCCGGGCATTGAGCAGGGCGGGCGGCTACAGCTGCGCGGGCCGAATATCATGAATGGTTATCTGCGCGTGGAGCGTCCCGGCGAGCTGGAGCCGCCAGTAGCCGACAATGGCGAAGGCGTGATGGAGCCGGGCTGGTATGACACCGGCGATATCGTCAGCTTTGATGAGGGCGGCTTCTGTCAGATTCAGGGCAGGGCGAAACGCTTTGCGAAAATTGCAGGCGAAATGGTTTCTCTGGAGGTGGTTGAGCAGATCGCGCTGAAAGCCTCACCGGAGAAACAGCACGCCGCCGCCATTAAGCCGGACGGCAATCGTGGCGAAGCGCTGGTACTGTTCACCACCGACCGCGAACTACAGCGCGATCGCCTGCAGCAGGCGGCCCGAGAACTGGGCGCGGCAGAGCTGGCGATACCGCGAGATATTCGTTTCCTGCAACAGCTGCCGCTGCTGGGCAGCGGTAAGCCCGATTTCGTCACGCTGAAAAAAATGGTGGAAGAATGACACTCCCCGTGCATGGATCTTCATTAATGTCGCGCGGCATGCTGGCGGTAATTGTTGCCCAGTTTTTCTCCGCTTTTGGTGATAACGCGCTGCTGTTCGCAACGCTGGCGCTGCTGAAAAACCAACACTATCCCGACTGGAGCCAGCCGGTGCTGCAGATGGTATTTGTCGCTACCTATATTCTGCTGGCGCCTTTTGTGGGCCAGATGGCAGACAGTTTTGCCAAGGGACGGGTAATGATGTTGGCGAACGGCCTGAAACTGCTGGGCGCGCTGGTGATCTGCTTTGGCTTCGATCCATTTGTCGGTTATGCGCTGGTGGGCATCGGCGCGGCGGCCTATTCACCTGCCAAGTACGGCATTCTTGGTGAGATCACCAATGGCGAACAGTTGGTGAAAGCCAACGGCCTGATGGAGGCCTCTACCATTGCGGCGATCCTGCTGGGATCGATGGCGGGCGGCGTACTGGCGGACTGGCACCTGCTGGCGGCGCTGTTCGCCTGTGTGGTGGCCTACGGGCTGGCGGTCGCCGCCAACCTGTTGATCCCGAAGCTGCAGGCGGCGCGTCCCGGTCAAAGCTGGCATCCGCTGGCGATGACGCGTAGCTTTTTTCAGGCGGCACGGCTGCTGTGGCGCAATGGTGAAACACGCTTTTCGCTGTTAGGCACCAGCCTGTTTTGGGGCGCGGGCGTAACGCTGCGCTTTTTGCTGGTGCTGTGGGTGCCGGTTGCGCTGGGCATCACCGACAACAAAACCCCCACGCTGCTGAATGCGATGGTGGCGATCGGCATCGTGATTGGCGCGGCGGCGGCGGCAAAACTGGTTACGCTGAAAACCGTCGGGCGCTGTATGCCTGCAGGCGTTCTGATTGGCGTCGCGGTAGTGATATTTGCGCTACAGCATACCCAGCCGAACGCCTATGCGCTGCTGATGGTCATCGGCGTACTGGGCGGCTTTTTTGTGGTGCCGCTGAATGCGCTGCTGCAGGAGCGCGGCAAACAAACGGTCGGCGCAGGCAACGCTATTGCGGTACAGAACCTGGGTGAGAACAGCGCCATGCTGTTGATGCTGGGCCTCTATTCACTGGCGATCCGCCTGGGTGCGCCGCCGGTCGCAACCGGCGTGGGCTTTGGCGCGCTGTTTGCGCTCGCTATCGCCATGCTCTGGGGCTGGCAGCTGGCGCAAAAGCGTCGCGGATAGAAAAGTAAGCAGGCGCAGCGTTTAACGCTGCGCCGCTGTTTTACGGCGCGGGATAGGTGTAGCGCCGATGAATCGCTTCCAGTTGTTCCAGTAGCTCACCGCTGAGCGTCAACTGGTAACTGTCAATATTGCTCTGCAACTGTTCAGGCGTCGTAGCGCCCAGCAGCGTGCTGGCGACAAAAGGCTGCTGACGCACAAAAGCCAGCGCCATCTGTGCCGGATCGATCCCGTGGCTGCGCGCCAGATCGACATATTCCGCTACCGCCTGTTGAGACTGCTCGCCGCTGTAACGCGTAAAGCGGCTAAACAAGGTATTTCGCGCCCCGGCCGGACGCGCGCCGTTCAGATATTTACCGCTAAGCGTGCCGAAAGCGAGGCTGGAATAGGCCAGCAGCTCGACGCCTTCATGCTGGCTAATCTCCGCCAGGCCCACTTCAAAGCTACGGTTGAGCAGGCTATAGGGATTCTGGATGGAAACAATACGCGGCAGCTCATGCTTTTCCGCCAGCTGCAGATAACGCATTACGCCCCACGGCGTTTCATTCGAGACGCCGATATAACGGATCTTACCGGCGCGCACCTGCTCGGCCAGCGCCTCCAGCGTTTCCAGCAGGGTAACCGGCACGCTGGTATCCGTGTACTGATAGCCCAGTTTGCCAAAACAGTTAGTTTGCCGCTGCGGCCAGTGCACCTGATAAAGGTCGATATAGTCAGTGTTCAGACGCTTCAGGCTGGCTTCCAGCGCCACGCGAATATTTTTGCGATCCAGCACCTGAGCCGGACGAATACCGGCGTCACTGCCGCGTGATGGCCCGGCAACTTTAGTCGCCAGTACGATTTTGTCGCGGTTGCCACGCGCCTTTAGCCAGTTGCCGATATAGCTTTCGGTCAATCCCTGCGTTTCCGGGCGTGGCGGAACAGGATACATTTCCGCGGTGTCGATGAGGTTAATGCCGCAACTAACGGCTAAATCCAACTGGGCATGGGCATCGGCTTCGCTATTTTGCTCACCAAACGTCATGGTTCCCAATCCCAGCTGGCTGACTTCCAGCGTACTATGGGGGATACGGTGATAGTGCATTTGCCGGCTTCCTTTTGTCATTATGGGGAAAAACTTGGCGGTGCGATTTCAACAAGCACCATTTCGACTATAGCGGGCAGTGACGAGAGGGGAAAGAGGAGAGTGATGGTTCAATTTATCGATAAGCGCCGGAGGCTGTTGCAAAGTCGGCGCTTATATCTGATTACCGCTCAATGATGGAAGAGACCTCATCACCATTGATCTGCATTTCATTACCGGCCTGATCGGTATATTTGACCAGCCCCGTATCTTTATCAATTTCCGGCTTGCCGTCAGTCATAATCATATGACCATCCTTAGTGGACATGACGTAACTGCTGCTGCAACCGCTTAACAGCATCATCATGGTCAACACAGCCACGCTGGTAATCCGCTTCATTATCTTTTCTCCTGGTGGTTATTCCAACTACACAGTGTAGTAATAAAATATTTACTGCCCAGGATTAATCGCAGGATTCTGAAAAAAGCGCGGGGAAGGAAATATCCGGTCGCAGCCGGATATATTGAGGAACAGCAATTACTGAACGGATTTCTTGCCACGCAGCAGATTAAGGCTCTCTACCGCCATTGAGAAGAACATCGCGAAATAGATATAGCCCTTCGGCACATGGATATTGAAGCTTTCCAGAATCAACGTGAAGCCGACCAGAATAAGGAACGCGAGCGCCAGCATTTTCACTGACGGATGGCGATCGACAAACTCCCCGATGCCTTTTGCCGCGAACATCATTACGCCAACCGCAACCACTACCGCAGCCATCATAATAAACAGATGGTCGGACAGACCCACTGCGGTAATCACCGAGTCGAGGCTGAAAATAATATCCAGCACCATGATCTGCACGATAGCCCCGAAGAAGGAGTGAACGTTCGTTTTATGCTCCTCATTATCCCCTTCGATGCTTTCATGGATCTCCATGCTCGATTTCCACAGCAGGAACAGACCGCCGCCAAGCAGAATTAAATCACGCGCGGAAAAGGAGTGATCAAACAGGGTAAACAGCGGGTCGGTGAGCTTAATAACCCATGCAATAGAGGCCAGCAGCCCTAAACGCATCAGCATCGCGCCCATCAGACCAATGCGTCGTGCGCTATTCTGTTGATTTTTGGGTAGTTTTGCCACAACCAGGGAGAGGAAAATAATATTATCGATGCCCAGCACGATTTCAAGTATGGTCAGCGTGCCGAGGGCCAGCCAGGCATTGGGATCTGCAATCCAGTCAAACATTGTAACACTGCATCCTAAACGAAAGTTAAACGGTGATTATACGCATCGCCTCATACTCTGGAAAAAATTAAAGCAAAAAATGACGGGCCAGCAGCGGGGCGGTAAAACTTTTCTTCAGATAAAAACCGCGCGGCAGCGTCATAATCGGCTGACCATGCTCGCCAATGCCTTCAGTTAACGCCTTGCTGTTGGCCGCTTTGGGACGGATCTGCAACACCTCGCCGTGGCGGGCGGTGATGCGCTCCACCTGGCCTAATACAATCATATCCATCAGCTCTTCCCAGTCGCGCTGCAGCAATTCCTCTTCCTGCTGCGTCGGGCTCCACAGCAGCGGTGCGCCAACGCGTCGCGTCGCCAGAGGGATGGCTCGATCGCCTTCCACCGGGATCCACAGTACCCGTGCCAGCTTATGACGCACGTGGCTGTTTTCCCAGGTCACGCCGCTATTGCCGGTCAGCGGCGCAACGCAAACAAATGTGGTCTCCAGCGGGCGACCCTGCGCATCAATGGGAATTGTTTTTAACTCGACGCCAAGATGGGCAAAATCACGTTCCGGCTTGCTGCCGGCGCTGGCACCAAGATGCATCTCCAGCAGCATGCCGACCCAACCTTTATCACGACGTAAATCCGCAGGTGTGGCGATACCGGCCTGCTGCGCCAGCTCGCCCAGCGTATAGCCTGCCAGCGCCTGCGCGCGCGCCAGTAATGTCTCTTCATCTGGCGGTGGCGTAGTGAGAAAACGTGGCTCCATATCCCCTCTGTTTATTGCTCAAAAAATAACCACCTCGTTTAGGTATCTTTTATGTAGCCTGATGGGCGGTAAAACCAGGGAATAATAGCATGATAAATCTTGGGATTTTATTTTGCCGCGCAACAGGAAGAGCAAACGGCGTGGCTGTTTTACCCACATTGTCACCGGCAATGAACAGGATCTTACACCTGGTTATCCACAGAAACATGGGATAACTCAGCTTTTTCTCGCATACTGTTTCCATTTACAGCCTTGACGCAGGGCTTTTTTGCTGGGTGAAGCCATTTTGTGCATAACTTTATCGCATATTCTGTGGATAAAATCGGCGGTGGGCGATCTTTCGCCAGTAAAGGATCCTTGCGGGTATAAACAGTACTTCCAGGGCCTAAATTGCGACTAATAAAAACAAAAACATGTTTAAAATAAATAAATTATAAATATTATGCCTGCCAGATGTTTCTGCGTTATTTCACGCTTTTCCCACTCGGTTACCATGTTCTGCACAAAGCTATCCACAGAAAAAGTGAATAAAATTAGGCTTTTTAGCCGTCAGCTGTTTATAACTATGATGAAAACTGTGAGTTATCCCCCTGTTATGCGTTATTCACAGCCGCAAGCAGTGGTTTACCGCCTGTAAGGAGTATGAAACAATCAGACTATCTGAATTTCAGTTTGAGGTAGTCCCGTGATCGACGATGATGGCTACCGCCCAAATGTTGGTATTGTAATCTGTAACAGACAGGGACAGGTATTGTGGGCCCGGCGTTTCGGACAGCACTCCTGGCAGTTTCCTCAGGGTGGCATTAATCCTGGCGAAACGGCGGAACAGGCCATGTACCGCGAACTCTTTGAAGAAGTCGGCTTGCACCGTAAAGATGTGCGCCTGCTCGCCTCTACCCGAAACTGGTTACGTTATAAGTTGCCGAAACGTTTGGTGCGTTGGGACACGAAGCCGGTATGTATCGGCCAGAAACAGAAGTGGTTTCTTCTGCAGTTGATGTGCAATGACGCAGATATCAACATGCAAACCAGCAGCACGCCAGAATTTGACGGCTGGCGCTGGGTCAGCTTTTGGTATCCGGTTCGTCAGGTTGTCTCCTTTAAACGCGACGTTTATCGCCGCGTGATGAAAGAGTTTGCCGCTGTGGTCATGCCATTGCAGGAGAGTGCAACGCAGCGCAATACGCCTGCTTATCGACGGAAAAGAGGTTAAGCCACGCTGATGATGCTGACTCAGTTGCGTGAGATTGTAGAGAAAGTGGCAGGCGCTCCGCGCCTCGAAGAAGCGCTTGAGATCCTGGTAAACGAAATCTGTTTCGCCATGGAAACTGAAGTCTGCTCCATTTATCTCGCCGATCACGATCGTCGTTGCTATTACCTGATGGCGACGCGCGGACTGAAAAAGCCGCGCGGTAAGATCGTCACGCTGGCTTTTGATCAAGGTATCGTCGGGCTGGTTGGACGGCTGGCGGAACCGATCAACCTGGCGGATGCGCAAAGCCACCCCAGCTTCAAATATATTCCTTCGGTTAAAGAGGAGCGCTTCCGCTCCTTCCTCGGTGTGCCGATCATTACCCGACGTCAGCTGCTGGGCGTGCTGGTGGTGCAGCAGCGCGAGCATCGCCAGTTTGATGAAAGCGAAGAATCTTTTCTGGTCACGCTCGCGACTCAACTTGCCACACTGATCACCCAATCTCAGGTTAGCCAGCTGTTTGGTCATTTCCGCCAAAAACGCGTGCGTGCGCTGGCGGCAGCGCCTGGCGTGGCGGTTGCGCCTGGCTGGGTCGATACCACGCAGCCCTCGCTGGAGCATGTTTTCGCCGCTTCGACGCTGGATGTCGGGCGCGAGCGTGAACGTCTGTCGCAGGCGATGAGCGAGGCAAGCAACGAATTTCGTCGCTTCAGCAAACGCTTCAGCGCCAGCGTGCAGAAAGAGAGCGCGGCGATCTTCGATCTTTATTCCCACCTGTTAACCGATGCGCGGCTTAAGCAGGATCTGTTTGCCGAGATCGACAGCGGATCGGTAGCGGAATGGGCGGTGAAAAAGGTCATCGAGAAATTCGCCGCTCAGTTCGCCAGCCTGCAGGACACCTACCTGCGCGAGCGCGCGGGCGATCTGCGCGTGCTGGGCCAGCGCCTGCTGTTTCATCTTGACGATACGTTACAGGGCACCAACACCTGGCCGGAGCGGTTTGTGCTGGTGGCGGATGAGCTAACGGCAACCACGCTGGCGGAGCTGCCGCAGGAGCGGCTGGCAGGCGTCGTGGTGCGTGACGGCGCGGCTAACTCCCATGCGGCGATCCTGGTGCGGGCGATGGGCATTCCGACAGTAATGGGTGCGGATATTCTGCCTGAGCTGTTAAATAAGCGCTTGCTGATCGTTGACGGCTATCGTGGCGAATTGCTGATCGATCCAGAACCGGTACTGATCCAGGAATATCAACAGCTGGTCAGCGAAGAAAATGAGCTGAGCCGACTGGCGGAAGATGATGTTGAGCAGATCGCCAGGCTGAAAAGCGGCGAACGTATTCAGGTTATGCTGAATGCGGGCCTGAGTGCTGAGCATGAGCAGGCAATGGATAACTGGGTGGACGGCATCGGCCTGTACCGCACCGAAATCCCGTTTATGCTGCAAAATGGCTTCCCCTCCGAAGAGGAGCAGGTGGCACAGTATCAGGGCATGCTGCAGCTGTTTCTGAATAAGCCGGTAACCCTGCGTACGCTGGATATCGGCGCGGACAAACAGCTGCCCTACATGCCCATCAGCGAAGAGAACCCCTGCCTGGGCTGGCGCGGCATACGCCTGACGCTTGATCAGCCGGAGATCTTCCTGGTGCAGGTGCGCGCGATGCTGCGCGCTAACGCCGCCAGCGGCAACCTCAGCATTTTGCTGCCGATGATCACCAGCATCGATGAGATTGACGAAGCGCGTCGTCTGATCGATCGCGCCGGCAAAGAAGTGGAAGAGATGCTGGGCTATGAGATCCCTGAACCGCGCATTGGCATTATGATCGAAGTGCCCTCAATGCTGTTTATGATCCCGCATCTGGCCAGGCGCGTTGATTTTGTATCAGTGGGCACTAACGATCTGACGCAGTATCTGCTGGCGGTGGATCGCAACAATACCCGCGTAGCCAACCTGTATGATTCGCTGCATCCGGCAATGCTAAAAGCGCTGAAGTCGATTGCAGAATCTGCGCGCGAAGCGCAGATCGATCTCTGCCTGTGTGGTGAAATGGCGGGCGATCCGATGTGCGTGGCGCTGCTGATTGGTCTGGGCTATCACCATCTGAGCATGAACGGCAAAAACGTACCGCGTGTGAAGTATCTTCTGCGCCACATCGACCATGAAGAGGCACAGGTGCTGGCTGAACGCAGCCTGCAGGCGCAAACGGCAACTGAAGTCCGTCATCAGGTCGCGGCCTTTATGGAGCGACGCGGTTTGGGCGGGCTCATTCGCGGCGGCCGCTAAGGCATTTATCCACGTTTACATTTCGATGAACCCGGTATAAAACGGCTATGCTATCATGCCTGGCCGGTTTTTCCTGGCTGAGAGGCGCTGTGTATTACGCGGCGCGCAAGGAGTGAACTATCCATCGTCCAGCCTGTGGACGGATGACATTAATGGTGAAAGATGAATAGCTATCTGGCTTTCCCTCAATTCGATCCGGTGATTTTCTCCATCGGGCCCGTCGCCCTGCACTGGTACGGCCTGATGTATCTGGTTGGGTTTATTTTTGCGATGTGGCTGGCGGTACGACGGGCCAACAAGCCCGGCAGCGGCTGGAAAAAAGAGGAAGTGGAAAACCTGCTGTACGCGGGCTTCCTGGGGGTTTTCCTCGGTGGTCGCATCGGCTACGTGCTGTTCTACAACCTGCCGCTGTTTCTGGAGAATCCGCTTTATCTGTTCAAAGTCTGGGATGGCGGCATGTCGTTCCACGGTGGGCTGATTGGCGTTATCGTGGTGATGATGTGGTTTGCGCATCGTACAAAACGTCATTTCTTTCAGGTCGCTGACTTTATTGCGCCGCTGATCCCCTTCGGGCTCGGCGCTGGTCGTCTTGGTAACTTTATTAACGGTGAGCTTTGGGGCCGCGTCGCGCCGAACTTCTCCTGGGCGATGTTGTTCCCGGGTTCGCGCAGCGAAGATGTGGCACTGGTCGCCACGCACCCTGAATGGCAATCACTGCTGGCAACTTACGGCGTGCTGCCACGTCATCCTTCACAGCTCTATGAACTGGTGCTGGAAGGCATTGTGCTGTTTGCCATCCTTAACCTGTTTATTCGCAAGCCGCGCCCGATGGGCAGCGTTTCCGGCTTGTTCCTGATTGGCTACGGCGCGTTCCGCATTATCGTGGAGTTCTTCCGTCAGCCTGATGCCCAGCTGGGCCTGTTTAGCGGCATCAGCATGGGACAAATTTTGTCGATACCGATGATTCTGGCCGGCATTATCATGATGATTTGGGCGTACCGTCGTCGCCCGCAGCTACAAACAGGTGAACAGAAATGAAGCAGTATCTGGCATTAATGGAGAAAGTGCTGAACGAGGGCACGCCGAAAAACGATCGCACCGGAACCGGCACGCTGTCGATTTTTGGCCACCAGATGCGTTTCAATCTGCAGGAAGGCTTTCCGCTGGTGACCACCAAACGCTGCCATCTGCGCTCAATTATTCATGAGCTGCTGTGGTTCCTGAACGGTGACACCAATATCGCCTATCTGAAAGAAAATAACGTCTCGATTTGGGATGAGTGGGCCGATGAAAATGGCGATCTCGGACCGGTCTATGGCAAACAGTGGCGCAGTTGGGGCGCGGCTGATGGTCGTGAAATCGACCAGCTGACGAAGGTGCTTGAGCAGCTGAAAAACGATCCCGACTCGCGTCGAATTATCGTTTCAGCCTGGAACGTTGGTGAACTGGATGAGATGGCGCTGGCGCCGTGCCACGCGTTTTTCCAGTTTTACGTGGCGGATGGCAAGCTCTCCTGCCAGCTTTATCAGCGCTCCTGCGATGTGTTCCTGGGGCTGCCGTTTAATATCGCCAGCTATGCGCTGCTGGTGCATATGATGGCGCAGCAGTGTGATCTGGAGCCGGGAGATTTTGTCTGGACCGGCGGCGATACGCACCTTTACAGCAACCATCTGGAGCAGGCGCGGTTGCAGCTGACGCGCGAACCGCGTCCGCAGCCGAAGCTGGTCATCAAACGCAAGCCCGCCTCGCTGTTCGATTACCGCTTCGAAGATTTTGAAATCGAAGGCTACGATCCGCATCCCGCTATTAAAGCGCCGGTGGCGATATAACTCCGGCACGCCAGCAGCGCACACTCGCGCCGCTGGCGTCTGTTCTTAGTAGGTAACAGGCGGCTAACGCCATCCTGCGCTGTTGGTAGAGATTAGCCTGCGGCAGCTGTCGATACTTTTATAACGTCTGCTTTTCCTTCATTAATTCTCTATTTAAACAATCGACATGCGGCACTGAACCCAGCTGCAGAACCGTCATGCGCCTTGTGGCGTGGCAGACGTCACAGCGCAGCGCAAACAGCTGTAAAACGATTAAAAAAGCGGGAAGCAAGACCGCAATCCATCAATATGGTACTGGTCGCGACGCTTCAGCCCGGCACAATAGCGCCATGAAAAAAACGCGTACCGATGGATTTACCCTGATGGAACTGCTGCTGGTGCTGACGATAGCCGCGTTGCTGAGCCTCGCTTCGTTGCAGAGTTGGCAAAGCTGGCAGCAGCGTCAGCGCATGCAGGAAACTGCCCGGCAGCTGCAACGCTTTTTACACGGCGTGCGCGCCTGGGCCAACTGGCATAACCGGGAACAGCCGTTATGGCTGTTAACGGGCGAAAGGTGGTGTCTTGGCAGCGGCGCCGTGCCTGCGGCGGGCTGTGCTAGCGGCAGACGTTTACAGCTGCTGGCGCCGCATTCGCAGGTCCATATCATTGCCATTGAAGGTGCGCCGGGGTTTTACGGTAAACGCAACGTGGCAAAAGCAGGGCACATTATTTTTGGCGAAGGCTCGCTGCGCTGGCGCATGATTATCTCCTCACGCGGCCGTATTCGGCTTTGCCAGGTTGCGCCATGTTTGTGAAACAGGCTGGCTTTGGTCTGATGGAAATGATGATCGCAATGGCGTTGAGCGGCATTTTAATGCTGGGGGCGCTGCGTCTGTTGCCGCACCTGCAGCGGCAAAATATACAGCTGCAAAGCCAGATGCGTTTACAGGAAGAGCTGCAGCAAATAATGAGCGTGCTGGAAAAAGCGATTCGGCGAGCGGGTTACTGTCACGGTTTCTGCCAGGGAACACCGCTTATCATTCAACAGCGCTGTCTGTTGATCCGGTGGGATGAAAACAGCAACGGTCGCTGGGAAGGGCCGGAGCATGAGGAGAGCGAATGGTACGGATACCGGCTCCGCAATCAACGGCTGGAAATACAGCGCGGCGTGAGCAGCTGCAACGGCAGTGGCTGGGAGAGCCTGTCCGATCCGGCCACGCTAACCATTGGCGAACTGGCTTTCACCCGCGTCGGGCAGCAGGTGAAGGTGACGCTCGGCGGCGAATCATCAGGCTTTTCCACGTCAGCACTCAGGCTGCAAAGCATCATCAGCACCCACAACTTGCCTTAAGAGAAGATGGCGGCATGGCCATAGCGATGGTGCTGCTAATGCTACTGCTCGGCTCTGGCCTGCTGCATGCCACACGGCAACAGCTGGACGGTGCGCTGTCGCTGGTTACGGATGAACGTCAGTTCCTGCGGGAGCATCACCATGCGCTTTCGGCGCTGGCCTGGGGCGCAAGGCTGAGCTGGCCGACTCAACAGGGCTGGCACTGCCAGCAGCAGCCGACATATGGCTGGCGCGCCTGCATACTGCTCAGGCATAACGGTGAAGCACTGCTGCGCGGTGCCGGAGAGTCATCAACAGGGGAGGCGCTGGCGCTATGGCAGTGGCTGACGCCAGTAGCGGAGGGGCGCTGGCAACCGCTGGCACATGGCTGGCTCGATTTTTGCCCGCTTCCTCTGTCAGAGGGCTGCCTGCCTGATGTCGGGTGAAAGAGGTTTCAGCATAGTGGAAACGCTGCTGGCGTTGCTGCTGTTTGCCATGAGTTTAACGGCGCTGCTGCACTATCAGCAGATGCTGGCAGCTGGCTTTTATCAACAGTGGCAACAGCGCGAAGCGTGGCGCATGGCGGCGCTGCGTCTGCAGGGGCAGGAGAGCGAAGGCTGGCAAACCTCGCTACACAAACTGCCTGCGGTAGAGGGCTGCCTGTTATGGCGGGCCACCGCTTTCCGGCCCGGCCTCTCTGCTGTTACGCTGGACCAGCTGCGCTGCGATAATAGCGTTCCGCATCGTTGAAGCCGCCTACGGGCCTATTGTTATTCATCGTACTTTTGCGCTTTTTTTGCGCGACGGTTGCATTAGCCAATTTAAGGGGTAGAGTGTCCCCGCGCTAACGCGCCGTAGCAGCACTGAACAGGAGCCAACATGTTTACGGTTTATCACTCCAACCAGCTCGATATTCTTAAATCGCTGGCGGCGTATCTGATTGAAAACGAACCGTTACGCGACCCTTTTCAGTCCGAGGTGGTGCTGGTGCAAAGCCCGGGCATGGCGCAGTGGCTACAGATGCAGCTGGCGCAACAGTTCGGTATTGCGGCCAATATCGCTTTTCCGCTGCCCGCCTCTTTTATCTGGGATATGTTTGTGCGCGTCTTGCCCGGCATCCCCAAAGAGAGCGCCTTTAATAAAGCCAGCATGAGCTGGAAGCTAATGACGCTGCTGCCCGATCTGCTGCGTCAGGAGGCGTTTCGCCCGTTGCAGCACTATCTCAACGACGACGATGACAAACGTAAGCTGTTCCAGCTGGCTTCGCGCGTGGCCGATCTTTATGACCAGTATCTGGTCTATCGCCCGGAATGGCTGAACAGCTGGCAGCAGGGGAAAGTGATCGATGGGCTGGGCGAGGCGCAGCAGTGGCAGGCCCCGCTGTGGGCCGCGCTGGTGGAATATACCCGCGATCTCGATCAGCCAGAGTGGCACCGCGCCAACCTGTATGCGCGCTTTATTCAAAAGCTGGAAAGCAGCGAATCACGTCCGGCGGGCCTGCCCGACCGCGTCTTTATCTGTGGGATCTCCGCGCTGCCGCCAGTCTATCTGCAGGCGCTACAGGCGCTGGGCAAGCATATCGATATTCATCTGCTGTTTACCAATCCTTGTCGGCACTACTGGGGCGATATCCAGGATTACGCGTTTCTGGCGAAACTTCAAAGCCGCCGCCGTCGCCATCATCAGCAGCAGCAGGACATTGCCCTGTTTCGTGATCCCGACGCAGCCTCTTCATTATTTAACGATGCCGGAGAGCAACAGCTGACCAACCCGCTGCTGGCCTCGTGGGGCAAACTGGGGCGCGATAACCTCTATCTGCTGGCACAAATGGAGGCGAGGGAAATTGATGCTTTTGTCGATGTCCCGGAGGACACGCTGTTGCAGGTGCTGCAGCACGATCTGCTGGAGCTGGAAGATAACGCGGTGATTGGACTGGATGCGGAAGAGCTGAAAAGCAGCCATAAAAAGCGCTGCCTCGATCCTCGGGATCGATCCGTGGTGGTGCATGTCTGTCACAGCCCGCAGCGTGAAGTGGAAGTTTTGCAGGATCAATTATTGGCTATGATGGAGGCGGATCCCTCGCTGACCGCTCGCGATATTATCGTGATGGTGGCTGATATTGATGCCTATACGCCATATATTCAGGCGGTATTCGGCAACGCATCCTCAGATCGCTATCTGCCTTTTGCCATTTCGGATCGCCGCGCCAGCTTCGCCCATCCAGCGATTATGGCCTTTCTTAACCTGCTCGCTTTGCCGGAAAGCCGCTTTGCCTGTGAAGAGGTGCTGGCGCTACTGGAGGTACCGGCACTGGCAACGCGCTTTGCTATTGATGAGGAAGGGCTGCGCCGTTTGCGTATGTGGGTAGAGGAATCCGGCATTCGCTGGGGGCTGGATGATGATAACGTGCGTGAGCTGAAGCTACCGCCCACCGGCCAGCATACCTGGCGTTTCGGCATCACGCGAATGTTGCTCGGTTATGCCATGGAGAGCATGCATGGCGACTGGGACGGCATCCTGCCTTACGATGAGTCCAGCGGGTTAATCGCCGAGCTGGCCGGTAATCTGGCAGAGTTGCTGATGCAGCTTAACCACTGGCGTCAGGTGCTGGCTGAGCCGCGTACGCTGAGCGACTGGCAACCACTGTGCCGTGAAATGCTGCAAACCTTTTTTGCTGCCGATGTGAATACCGATGCTGCGCTGATGCTGATTGAAGAGCAGTGGCAGCAGGTGATGGCCTATGGTCTGCAGGCGCGCTACGTTGATAGCGTTCCGGCTACGCTGCTGCGCGATGAGCTGGCCTCGCGCCTCGATCAGCAGCGCATCAGCCAGCGTTTCCTGGCCGGGCCGGTTAACTTCTGTACCCTGATGCCGATGCGTTCGGTGCCGTTTCGCGTGGTATGTCTGCTGGGCATGAATGATGGCGTCTATCCGCGTACGCTGCCGCCGCTGGGGTTTGATTTAATGGCGCAGCAGCCGCAAAAGGGCGACCGCAGCCGCCGCGACGATGACCGCTTCCTGTTTCTTGAGGCTTTGCTTTCAGCCCAGCAGAAACTCTATATCAGCTATATTGGCCGCTCGATTCAGGATAATACGGAACGATATCCTTCGGTGTTGGTCACTGAACTGGTGGACTATATTGGGCAAAGCTTTCATCTGCCGGGCGACGAGGCACTGGATGTAGACAGCAGCGCTCAACGGGTGCTGGCGCATCTGCACTGTCTGCACAGCCGTATGCCGTTCGATCCGCAAAACTTCGCGCCGCAGGCGGAGTATCGCAGTTTCGCCCATGAGTGGCTGCCTGCTGCGCGTGGCAGCGGCGAGCCGCATCCACCATTTATGCAGCCGCTGCCGCCACTGGAGCTCCGTGAGCTAAGCTTTGAACAGCTGCTGCGTTTCTGGCGGCATCCGGTTCGCGCTTTCTTTACTATGCGCCTCGGCGTGAGTTTTGCGCTGGAGCAGACCGAACTGCCAGATGCCGAACCCTTTGTACTGGATGCGCTCGATCGCTATCAGATCAACGCCCAATTGCTAAACGCGCTGATTGAAGAGCAAGATACCCAACGACTGTTCAATCATCATCGCGCGGCGGGCGTGTTGCCCTATGGCGCTTTCGGTGAACTCTTCTGGCAAACGCAGCAGGAAGAGATGACGCCGCTGGCTGAACAGGTCAGGGCGTTGCGCGCTGAAAGTCGCAGTATGGAAATCGACCTGACCATTGCAGGCGTCAAACTTAACGGCTGGTTGCCGCAGGTGCAGGATAGCGGCCTGCTGCGTTGGCGGCCTGGCGTGTTGAACTTCACCGATGGGCTGGCGCTGTGGCTGGAGCATCTGGCGTGGTGTGCGCTGGGTGGAAAAGGGCAGAGCCGCATGCTGGGACGCAAAGAGAGCAGCTGGTGCTTTGACGCGATCGATGCGCAGCAGGCGCAGGAGTGGCTTACGCGCTATGTCGAAGGCTATCGTGACGGCATGTGTTCACCGTTGCTGCTGCTGGCGAAAACCGGGGGTGCCTGGCTGGAGGCGAGCTATGACGTTAAAAACGACATCATGCTAATGGATGAGGCCACGCAAACCAAAGCGCGGGCGAAGCTGTTAACCGCCTGGCAGGGCAACTATCAAATGGAAGGCGAGGGGAGCGATCCCTATCTGCAACGGCTGTTCCGTACGCTGGAAGCGGCGCAGCTTGATGCCATTTGCGCTGCAGCCGAACAGTGGCTGTTGCCGCTGCTGCGTTTTAACCGCAGCGATACGCAGAAAAATGATGAGTAGCCAGTTTGACCTACAGTAGATGCGCCTGGCGGGAAGCCAGCCCGCCAGATTTCAGTGGTGATAGTTGTTTTGATCAGCGACACCGCGTTGGAAAAAGGATAACACTCAAGGGGATTAAATGAGAAAGTACGCTGTCTGGACAGCCAGTCTGTTACTGATTTTCACCATGTTTAGCCAGGTAGCCAGCGCTGAGAAAGGCTGGCAGCCTCTCGATCGGACCATTCAAAAGAGCAATAAAGATCCGCGTCACTATCAGGCGATTCGTCTGGATAATGAGATGACGGTATTGCTGGTTTCCGATCCCCAGGCAACGAAATCGCTGGCGGCGCTGACGTTGCCAATTGGTTCGCTGGACGATCCCGATCGGCAGTTGGGCCTGGCGCATTATCTTGAGCATATGGTGTTGATGGGCTCGAAGCGCTATCCACAGCCGGATAACCTGGCGGAGTTTCTGAAGAAACATGGCGGCAGCCATAATGCCAGCACTGCCTCTTACCGTACCGCTTACTATCTGGAAGTGGAAAATGATGCGCTGGCCCCGGCCGTCGACCGCCTGGCTGACGCCATCGCCGAGCCGCTGCTTGATCCGGTTAATGCCGATCGCGAGCGGAATGCCGTTAACGCTGAACTGACGATGGCGCGTTCCCGTGACGGACATCGGATGGCTCAGGTTGGAGCGGAGACATTAAATCCGGCGCATCCAGCGGCGCGCTTCTCGGGCGGTAACCTGGAGACGCTGAGCGACAAACCAGACAGCAAACTACAGGATGCGCTGCGTCAGTTTTATCAGCAGCACTACTCAGCCAACCTGATGAAAGCGGTTATCTACAGCAATAAACCGCTGCCGGAGCTGGCCGCTATCGCCGCGCAGACGTTTGGGCGCGTGAGCAATCGTCACGCCAGCGTCCCTGCGATCAACGTGCCGGTGGTCACCGACCAGCAAAAAGGCATTATCATTCATTACGTACCGGCCCAGCCGCGTAAACAACTGCGCCTGGAATTCCGAATTGATAACAATAGCGATCGCTTTCGCAGCAAAACCGATACGCTGATCGGTTACCTGATTAGCAACCGCAGCAAAAATACGCTTTCCGACTGGCTGCAAAGTCAGGGGCTGGCCGATTCCATTGATGCTGGCGCCGATCCGCTCATTACGCGTAACGGCGGTATATTTGGCATTAGCGTTTCGCTAACCGATAAAGGCCTGGCGCAGCGCGATCGGGTAGTCGCGGCGATTTTTGATTATCTGGCCATGCTGCGCGATAAGGGTATCGATAAACGCTATTTCGATGAGATGGCGCATGTGCTGGATATCGATTATCGCTATCCGTCGATTACGCGCGATATGGATTATATCGAATGGCTGGCGGATACCATGCTGCGGGTGCCGGTCGAGTATACGCTTAATGCCTCCTACCTTGCTGACCGCTATGATCCGGCGGAAATCAGCGCGCGCCTGAAAGAGATGACGCCGCAGAATGCGCGCATCTGGTATATCAGCCCCAACGAGCCGCATAACAAAGTCGCTTATTTTGTCGAAGCGCCTTACCAGGTAGATAAAATCAGCGCCGAACTGTTCAATAAGTGGCAGCAGGAGGCCGAAAATATCAAGCTGGATCTGCCTGCTCTGAATCCCTATATCCCCGATGATTTTAATTTAATTCCGGCATCTGAAAAGCCGATAACCCATCCGCAACCGCTGATTAATGAGCCGGGGCTGCGCGTCTTTTATATGCCAAGCCGCTATCATGCCAGCGAGCCGAAAGCCGATATTATGCTGGCATTACGTAATAAGGCGGCGATGGATAGCGCCCGTCATCAGGTGCTGTTCGCCCTGAATGATTATCTGGCGGGTCTGGCGCTTGATGAACTGAGCTCACAGGCGGCGGTCGGCGGCATTAGCTTTTCCACCAGCGGAAGTGATGGCGTCATTTTTAGCGCCAGCGGCTTTACTCAACGTTTGCCCAAACTGTTGGTTACCCTGCTGCAGGGCTACGTCAATTATGTTCCGACGGAAGATCAGCTGGCGCAGGCCAAGTCCTGGTATAAAGAACAACTGGATGCGGCAGAAAAAGGCAAAGCGTTTGAGCAGGCGATTCAGCCGGTACGGATGTTGTCGCAGCTTCCTTATACCGAGCGCAGCGAGCGCCGTAAGCTGCTGGATTCCATTAGCCTGCAGGAGTTGAACGACTATCGCCGCATGCTGGCAGAGCAGGCGACGCCGGAGATGCTGGTCGTGGGCAACATGACCCCGCAAATGGTGACGTCGTTGGCGCGTGAAGTTAAGCAGCAGGTTAACTGTCAGGGCAAAAGCTGGTGGCACAGCGAAGATATCCTGATTAACCAGCCGCTGCGCGCCAATATTCAGAAGGCGGGCAGCAGCAGCGACTCAGCGCTGGCTGCGGTTTACATTCCTGTGGGCTACGGTGAAGAACAAAGTATTGCTATCAGCTCGCTGTTGAGTCAGATTATTCAACCCTGGTTTTATAACCAGTTACGTACTCAACAACAGCTGGGCTATGCGGTCTTTACCTTCCCGATGTCAGTGGGACGCCAGTGGGGCATCGGTTTTCTGCTGCAAAGCAACAGCAAACAGCCCGCTCTGCTGCTGCAACGCTATGAAGCTTTCTATGCCGATGCTGAAAAGCGGCTGCGGGGGTTAAGCCAGCAGGATTTCGCCCAGTATCAGGCGGCGCTGATTAATGAACTGCAGCAGCGTCCGCAAACGCTGGATGAAGAGGCGGCGCGCTATGGCAAAGATTTCTATCGGGAAAATTACGCTTTTGATACCCGTGAACAGGTTATTGAACAACTTAAAACGCTGACGCCGCAGAGCCTGGCAGATTTCTTCCACCAGGCGGTGATCGCTAAGCAGGGACTGGCTATGCTGTCGCAGATTTCCGGCAGCCAGCATGGAAAAGCTGACTATGCATCACCGCAAGGCTGGAAAACCTGGCCGAACGTCAGCAGCCTGCAGCAGACGCTGCCGGTGACAAGCGAGAAGAAATGAGTGACAACAATCCCCAGCGGCTCGATCCGCTAACACTGCCGCTCCGTGGAGAGCGGCTTATCGAGGCGTCAGCGGGAACCGGGAAAACCTTTACTATCGGCATACTCTACCTGAGGCTGTTGCTTGGCCTCGGGCAGGATAATGCTTTTCATCGTCCGCTGTCGGTGGAAGAGATTTTGGTGGTGACCTTTACCGAGGCGGCCACCGCTGAACTGCGGGGACGTATTCGGCAGAATATCCATGAGCTGCGGCTGGCCTGCGTGCGCGGCAGCAGCGCCAATCCGGTGCTGGCAGCGCTGATGCAGGAGATTAGCGATCCTGCTGATGCCGCCGCGCTGCTGCTGGCCGCCGAACGGCAAATGGATGAAGCGGCGATTTTTACCATCCACGGGTTTTGTCAGCGGATGCTGAACCTCAACGCCTTTGAATCCGGGATGCTGTTTGAGCAGCAGCTGATTGAAGATGAATCTGCGCTGCGCCGTCAGGCCGCCGCCGACTTCTGGCGTCGCCACTGCTATCCGCTGCCGCTGACGATTGCCAAAGTCATTGCGCAGGAGTGGACCGGACCGGAACAGCTGCTCGCCACCTTAATGCCATGGCTGCATGGCGAATCGCCAGCGTTAAAATATGCGCCGGATAGCGAAGAAACGCTGGCGCAGCGTCATGAGAAAATCGTGGCGCGCATTGATAACCTGAAGGCGCAATGGCGTGCGGCGGCAGCAGATTTGCGCGAGCTGATTGAAAAATCTGGCGTTGATAAGCGGAGTTACAGTAGTAAGCATTTACCAGCCTGGCTGAATAATGTGGCAACCTGGGTAGAAGAAGAGACCCAGGGCTATACGGTGCCTAAAGATCTGGCGCGTTTTCGCCAGAGCGTGCTGCTGGAGAAAACCAAAAAGGGCGAACCGCCACGCCATCCGCTGTTTACGGCGGTAGATGACTTCTTCGCCGAGCCGCTTTCGCTACGCGATCTGATTATTGCCCGGGCGCTGGAAGATATTCGCCTGGCAACCCGCAGAGAGAAAAAGCTACGGGCGCTGCTCGGCTTTGATGATTTGCTGAGTCGTCTGGATGAAGCGCTGCAGCAGCCCGGCGGCGATTTACTGGCGCAAGCCATTCGTGCCCGCTATCCGGTTGCGTTGATCGATGAGTTCCAGGATACCGACCCGCAGCAGTATCGTATTTTCCGGCGGCTTTATATCGCCCAGCCGGAAAATGCGCTGCTGCTGATAGGCGATCCCAAGCAGGCGATTTACGCCTTTCGCGGCGCGGACATTTTTACCTATATGCGCGCCCGTAGCGAAATCAGCGCGCACTATACGCTGGACACTAACTGGCGTTCATCGCCAGCGATGGTCGCCAGCGTCAACCAGCTTTTTTCCCGGCTGGAGAACCCGTTTTTATTCAGCCAGATCCCTTTTATTGAGGTGAACGCCGCGCCGCCCAATGAAACGCGCGGTTTCCATCTTGACGGCACGGTGCAGCCAGCGCTGCGCTTTTGGCTGCAGCCCGGCGAAGGCGTGGGCGTTAGCGAATACCAGCAGTGGATGGCGCGTCAGTGCGCGGCGGAAATCCTCCACTGGCTGCAGGCTGGCCTGCGGGGTGAAGCGCTGGTGGGCAAGCAGGGCGACCAGCGGGCGGTCAGAGCCTCCGATATTACCGTTCTGGTGCGCAGCCGCAGCGAGGCTGCGGTGATACGCGATGCGCTGGAAAGTCTTAATATCCCTTCGGTCTATTTATCTAACCGCGACAGCGTGTTTACTACGCCGGAAGCGCGTGAACTGCTGTGGCTGCTGCAGGCGGTGCTGGCACCGGAGCTGGAGCGTACCCTGCGCAGCGCGCTGGCCACCAGTATCCTGGGGCTGGACGCCGCCACCATCGACGCCATGAGTCAGGATGAAGATCGTTGGGACGCGCTGGTTGAAGAATTTGCGGCCTACCGTCAACGCTGGCAGCAGCGCGGGGTGCTGCCTATGCTGCGTGAATTAATGACCCGGCGCAGCATTGCAGAAAATCTGCTGGCCTCAGAAAGCGGTGAACGGCGTCTGACCGATCTGCTGCATCTTGGGGAGCTGTTACAGGAGGCCGCCGCGCAGCTGGATAGCGAACATGCGCTGGTGCGCTGGCTGGCACAGCAGGTCGCGCAGCCTAACCATCAGTCCGCCAGTCAGCAGTTGCGTCTCGAAAGCGACCGTCATCTGGTGCAGATTGTGACTATTCACAAATCCAAAGGGCTGGAGTATCCGCTGGTCTGGCTGCCGTTTGCCGCTAACTTCCGCGAGGCGGCGCAGGGGCTATATCACGATCGACAGACTTTTCAGGCGTTGCTGGATTTGAGCGATGATGAAGAGAGTCTGGCGCTGGCCGAGCAGGAAAGGCTGGCGGAAGATTTACGTCTGCTCTATGTGGCGCTGACCCGCTCTGTTTATCACTGTAGCATCGGCATTGCGCCGCTGATTAAGGGCAACCGTAAAAAAGAAGGTGACAGCGATCTGCACAAAAGCGCGGTGGGCTATCTGGTTCAGCGTGGTGAAGCGCTAAACGCCAGCGGATTACAGCAAGCGCTGTATGGCCTAAGCAACGACGCGGTAGAGGTAGTGATGCCGGAAGAGGCTGCGGAAGGGCGCTGGCAACCGGAAGGCGATAGTATGCCGGAGCTGGAGAGCCCGGTGATATCCCGCCCGCTGCAGGATCACTGGCGCGTTACCAGCTACTCCGGTCTGCAACAGCATGGCCCGACGGTTGCGCTCGATCTGGCACCGCGTTTTGATGTCGATGCGGCAGGAGAAACCACAGACGTTGTTGCGCCAGCACTAACGCCGCATACCTTTCCGCGCGGCGCTTCGCCGGGCACCTTTCTGCATGGCCTGTTTGAAACGCTGGATTTTAACCAGCCTCCGGATGAGGCATGGCTGGCGGAGCAGCTACAGCTGGCTGGCTTTGGCGAGCAATGGTTGCCGATGCTGTGCGACTGGATTAGCCGGGTATTGCAAACGCCGCTTAATCAGGACGGCATTCATCTGGCGGGATTAACGCCGGGCCGCTATCTGGTGGAACTGGAGTTTTATCTGCCGATGCATCAGCTGCTGACCGCGCCGGCGCTGGACGCGGTAATGCGTCAGCACGATACGCTGTCGGCACGCGCGCCGGAGCTGAATTTTCAGCAGGTGCAGGGGATGCTGAAAGGCTTTATCGATTTGGTCTTTTGCTGGCAGGGAAAATATTACCTGCTGGATTATAAATCTAACTGGCTGGGCGAAGAGAGCGCCGCCTATACGCCGCAGGCGATGGCGGAAGCGATGATTAGTCACCGCTACGATTTACAGTATCAGCTTTATACGCTGGCGCTGCATCGCTATTTGCGCCATCGTGTAGCGGATTACGATTATCAGCGCCACTTCGGCGGTGTGTTTTACCTTTTTTTGCGCGGAATGGACGGCAGCGCCAGTGAAAACGGTGTGTTTCATCACCGTCCGTCTGCAGATTTTGTCATGGCGCTGGATCGCCTGTTTACCGGAGACAAGGTGGAAGCGGAATGAGAAAAATCAGCGAGTTGCTGCGCGAGGCGGTAGAAAAACGCCTGATACGTGCGCTGGATCTGCAGTTCGCCCATATGCTGGCGGATGATGAGCAACCCGCGCTGATGCTGGCTGCGGCCTGCGTAAGCGCCGAGGCGGGAGAAGGACACGTTTGCCTGCCGCTCGATCATTTTCGTGACGGTCAACTGTTCGCCGGACGTCAGCCGGAGCTGGCGGCGGAAATCTGGCGCACAGTAGGTCAGCCGGAAGACTGGCAGCGTTTGCTGCTGCAAAGCCACGCGGTAAGCGATGGCTCAAAGCCGACGCCGCTGGTGGTCGCGCAGCAGCGGCTTTATTTGCACCGCATGTGGCGAGGCGAAGGCCATGTGGCGCGTTTTATCGCCACCGAGCAGGCGGTGCCCGCTTTCAATGACGCCGATTTGCAGCAGATATTAAATGAGCTGTTCGGCGATCGCCCGGACGACTGGCAGAAGATCGCCGCCGCCGTGGCCATTACCCGTCACATCTCGGTGATTTCCGGTGGGCCGGGTACCGGAAAAACCACCACCGTGGCTAAACTGCTGGCGGCGCTGATTCGCCTTTCGCAACAAAAACTGCGTATTCGTCTGGCCGCGCCCACCGGTAAAGCCGCCGCGCGGTTAACGGAGTCATTAGGCAAGGCGCTGCAGGCGTTGCGGCTAAGCGACGCTGAGCGTACAGCCTTTCCTGAAGAAGCGACCACGCTGCATCGTTTGCTGGGCGCGCAGCCCAACAGCCAGCGGCTGCGCTACCACGCCGGTAACCCGCTGCATCTTGATGTGCTGGTGGTGGATGAAGCCTCCATGGTGGATTTGCCGATGATGGCAAATCTGATTGCCGCTCTGCCAAAACATGCGCGGGTCATTTTCCTGGGCGATCGCGATCAGCTGGCATCGGTCGAAGCGGGCGCGGTATTGGGCGATATTTGCCGCTGCGCTGAAGCGGGCTACAGTACGGCGCGTGCCCGGCAGCTGGCTTTGCTTACCGGCTGTCAGCTGGATGGGGCGGACGGGGAAGATATGCCTAACGTACGCGACAGTATCTGTCTGCTGCGCAAAAGTTATCGTTTCGATGCCCGTTCCGGTATCGGCCAACTGGCGCAGGCGGTAAACGCGGGTGATGCCAAAGCGGCGGAAAAGGTTTTCGGCGCGGGCTTTGAGGATATTTGTCGCAGCGAGCTAAGCAGTGCTGAACATTACCAGCAGCTTTTAGAGCAGGGCATTGCAGGTTATGAAGAGTATTTAACGCTGCTCCAGCGCAATGCGGATGCGGATGAGGTGTTGGCAGCCTTTGCCCGTTACCGGCTGTTATGTGCGCTGCGCGAAGGACCATTTGGCGTGGCGGGTTTGAATGAGCGTATCGAACGCCAGTTGCTGAAGCAGCGACGAATTCGGCGTCCGCAGGCGCAAAGCCGCTGGTATATCGGTCGGCCGGTAATGATTGCACGCAACGATAGCGCGCTGGGGCTGTTTAACGGTGATATTGGCGTTGCGATGAATGATGCCAGCGGCGCGCTGAAGGTGTTCTTTCCACTGCCCGACGGCACGATTAAGGCGGTACAGCCAAGTCGTTTACCGCCACACGATACCGCCTGGGCGATGACGGTGCATAAATCGCAGGGCTCGGAATTCGAACATACCGCGCTGGTGTTACCTAACCACTATCTGCCGGTGCTGACGCGGGAACTGGTTTATACCGCCATTACCCGCGCGCGCAGCCGGTTAACGCTTTATACCGATCGGCAAATTTTTGCGCGCGCGGTTGCCGTGCGTACCCAGCGGCGCAGCGGACTGGTGGAGCGTCTGCGCGCCCCACATCAGGAGATCCTGTTCTAAACCGGTCAGGTCAAATCGGCCATCAAGACTTTAGAACGACGCTGGTAGTTATACATTTGCTTCTTGCTTTCCGGCAGCAGCTCGATATCTACCGGCGTAAAGCCGCGCTCCTGGAACCAGTGGATGCTGCGGGTGGTTAATACAAACAATTTTTTCAGCCCCAGCTGACGCGCCTGCAAAGCAACGCGCTGTAGCAGCATTTCGCCGCGTGAAGAGCTGCGATAGTCAGGGTGAACCGCCACGCAGGCCATTTCACCAATCTGCTCATCCGGGAAAGGATAGAGCGCCGCGCAGGCGATGGTCAGGTTATCGCGCTCGATAATGGTGAATTTATCGATCTCCATCTCCAGCTGTTCACGCGAGCGACGCACCAGAATTCCCTGCTGTTCCAGCGGACGGATCAGCTCCAGAATGCCGCCGATATCGTTGATGGTGGCGCGTCGGATCTGCTCTGCGGATTCCATCACGATTTGCGTGCCGATGCCGTCACGGGAGAACAATTCCTGTAACAGCGCGCCATCTTCCTGATAGCTGATCAAATGACTGCGACGCACGCCGCTGCGGCAGGCCTTAACCGCACCGCGCAAAAAGCGCACCGTTCCTGAAAGGTAGTCACCACGCTGTTCCAGGGTTTCAATACGCGCCTGCGCCTCGTTCGGGAACAGTTCAGAAATAATATTGCCTTCATCATCCGTCGCGCCCTGCTCAGAGCAGAAGCCGATCATTTTTTCCGCTTTCAGTTTAATTGCCAGCTGCGTGGCCACCTCTTCCGACGTCAGATTAAAACTTTCGCCAGTCACCGACACGGCTACCGGGCCAATCAAAACAATGGCGTCGCTGTCGAGCTGCCGGTGGATTGCCTCTTCATCAATACGGCGAATACGGCCGCTGTGGCAATAGTCGATGCCGTCATCCACGCCCAGCGGCTGAGAGATAATAAAGTTGCCGCTGACCACATTGATATGCGCGCCCTGTAGCGGCGTATTGCTCAGGCTCATCGACAGGCGGGCGGTAATATCCAGCTGCAAACGTCCGGCGGCCTGCTTAACCAGCTCAAGGGATTGCGCATCGGTTACGCGGGTATGCTTGTGGTAGACCGGTTCCAGCTGATGTGCCGCCAGGCTGGCATCGATTTGTGGCCGTGCGCCATATACCACTACCAGACGAATGCCGAGGCTGTGCAGCAGACCAATATCGTTAACTATGCTGGAAAAGTTATCATGCTCAATCGCCTCGCCGCTGAGCATAATGACAAAGGTCTTATCCCGATGGGCGTTGATATAGGGAACGGAATGGCGAAAACCCTGAACCAGTGCGGTACTACGTTCCTTCACGGCAAACCCTCTTTTGCATGACTATTCGGTTTTTGTGTATTTTTATTCTTTTGTTGCCTGAAGTGCAAGCGGCTTTTATTATCGCTTATCATTTTTCACAATCGGATAATAAGGTTAACAGGCTGCATTTAAGGCTTTTTTCCGGATGACAGCATAAAAGCGATTGGGTTAAAGTTTTCGCCACATTTTTTTCTGGCTTTTTTTTAGACACAACACAGTATCTGGAGCGGCATGTCCGAATCTAATCCCGTTATCAGCCGTCGTCGGCTGTTACAGGGCGCTGGAGCAATATGGCTATTGAGCGTTAGCCGGGTGGGGTTAGCGGCCAGCAGTCATATTGTTGCGGTGCGCATCTGGCCTTCTTCCAGCTATTCCCGCCTGACCATTGAATCAAGCGTGGCCCTGAAATATAAGCAGTTTGCCCTGAGTCATCCCGAACGTGTGGTGATCGATATTGAAAACCTGCACTTGAATCGGGTACTGAAAGGGGTAGGGCATCTGGTGCAGAAAAACGATCCCTATATCAAAACGGCACGTGTGGGCCAGTTCGATAAAAACACCGTACGCATCGTGCTGGAGCTAAAGCAAAATGTCGCGCCGCGCCTGTTTACGCTGGCGCCGGTAGCTGGCTTCCAACATCGCCTGGTGGTGGATCTCTATTCGGCGTACGACACCCAGGACGATCCGCTACTGGCGTTGCTCAAGGATTATAATCAGGGCGATCTGGAACGTACGCAGCCCGCCGAGGCGCCGCTGCCGGGTAAAGCCGGGCGCGATCGTCCTATCGTTATCATGATCGATCCGGGACACGGCGGCGAAGATCCCGGCGCGCATGGCCTGCATAAGACGCGTGAAAAAGATATCGTGCTGAAAATTGGCCGCCGCCTGAAGGCGCTGATTGATAAAGAGCCGAATATGCGTGCTTATATGACGCGTAATGAAGATGTCTTTATACCGCTGAAGGTGCGGGTGGCTAAAGCGCGTAAGCAGCGGGCCGATCTGTTTGTTTCCATTCATGCCGATGCCTTTACCAGCCGGGCAGCACGCGGCTCCTCAGTGTTCGCGCTCTCCACTAAAGGCGCAACCTCAGCGGCGGCGCGTTTTCTTGCCCAAACGCAGAATGAATCAGATTTAATTGGCGGCGTAAGTAAAAGCGGCGATCGCTATCTTGACCATACTATGTTCGACATGCTGCAAAGCCAGACCATTACCGATAGCCTGAAATTTGGTAAGGAAGTGCTGACGCGTATCGGCAAAATTAACCACCTGCATAAGCGCAGCGTGGATCAGGCAGGATTTGCGGTATTAAAAGCGCCCGACATTCCATCGATTCTGGTGGAAACAGCCTTTATCAGTAACCCAGCGGAAGAGCGCAAGCTGCGTACGGCGCGCTATCAGCAGCAGGTGGCTGAAGCGATTCTTGGCGGCATCAAAGCCTATTTTTCAAAAGGGGCGGCGCTGGCGCACCATAAGAAGTGAGAGTACCGGGGAGCGCGCTTGCGGGCGAACCGGTTTTTTACCAAACGCCAGATACAAAAAAACACCCTTAAGGGTGTTTTAATGATTGGTTGCGGGAGCCGGATTTGAACCGACGACCTTCGGGTTATGAGCCCGACGAGCTACCAGGCTGCTCCATCCCGCGTCCGGATGTTGTCGCTTCCGTCACGACACTCTATTGCGTACTGCTTAATTGGTTGCGGGAGCCGGATTTGAACCGACGACCTTCGGGTTATGAGCCCGACGAGCTACCAGGCTGCTCCATCCCGCGTCCGTGGAAGCGCACTATACTCTTACCGGATTATGATGCAACCCCTTTTTGAAAATTAATTGGGATAATAGCGCCAGTTGTTGAATATCTCCGCGTCTTGCTGATTAATTAAACAAATGGCGCGACTCTTTTTCCGGTAACGCATTTCATTCTTATTACCCCTTTGCTATCTTGCCCTGCACGCAGCTGAGGTGAGAATACAATGAAAGGACGTTGGACGAAGTATTGGGTTACGGGCGCGCTGTTAGCACTGCTGGCGGGCTGTTCCTCTAAGCCGACCGATCGCGGTCAGCAATATAAAGATGGCAAAATCGAGCAGCCTCTGGCGCTGGTGAATCAGCCGAATGCCAAAGGGCGTCCGGTTAACGGTAAAGATTTCGGCGATCAGGTCAGTGAAATACGCTTTGCCTCTTCTTCTTTATATACACGTCAAAATAATACCTATAGCGCTATTGAGAACTGGTTGCTGGCAGGGGGCGATACACGCCAGCTGCGACTGTTTGGCCTGGATGCGTACCAGATGGAAGGGGTGGATAATTACGGCAACGTCCAGTTTACCGGTTATTACACGCCGGTTATCCACGCGCGCTATACGCGCCAGGGCGAGTTCCAGTATCCGCTGTACCGTATGCCGCCGCGTAGTAAAGGCCGCAAATTGCCGAGCCGGGCACAGATCTACAGCGGCGCGCTGGATGAGCGCTATGTGATTGGCTACAGCAATTCGCTGATGGATAACTTTATTATGGATGTGCAGGGCAGCGGCTATGTGGATTTTGGCGATGGGCGTCCGCTGATGTTCTTTGGCTATGCCGGTAAAAATGGCTGGGCCTATCACAGCGTCGGTAAAGAGCTGATCGATCGCGGCGAAGTGAAACGCGAAGATATGTCGATGCAGGCGATCCGTAAGTGGGCCGATGAGCACAGCCCGGAAGAGGTGCGTGCGCTGCTGGAAACCAATAACTCTTTCGTTTTCTTTAAGCCGGAGGAGTTTACGCCGGTGCGCGGTGCCAGCGCGGTGCCGCTGATTGCGAAAGCGTCGGTTGCGGCGGATCGTTCGCTGATCCCGCCGGGCACGGTGCTGCTGGCAGAAGTGCCGCTGCTAAATAATGACGGCAAGTTCACCGGTAAGTATGAGATGCGTTTGATGGTGGCGCTGGATGTAGGCGGGGCCATCAAAGGGCAGCACTTTGATATTTATCAGGGCATTGGGCCGGAGGCGGGGCATATGGCCGGCTTCTTTAATCACTATGGCCGCGTTTGGGTGCTGCGCGCTGCGCCGGGCACCGGCACTACGCTGTTCAGTAACGTGCAAAACAACCAGAATGGTTCAATGCTGGTCAGCGCCAGCCAGTAAACTTCTGTATAGCGGGCCGTTCTGGCCCGCTATTGACTATCAACAAAGGTTATTTCATGAGAGTTCTCTCTGACGCCTGGCGGCAGCGCTTTGGCGGTACGGCGCGTCTCTATGGTCAGGACGCATTACAGCTGTTTGCCGATGCGCACGTCTGCGTGATCGGCATCGGCGGCGTTGGCTCATGGGCGGCGGAAGCGTTGGCGCGTACCGGTATCGGTGCTATTACCCTGATCGATATGGACGACGTCTGCATCACTAATACCAACCGGCAAATTCATGCTTTGCAGGGCAATGTCGGCAAGGCAAAAACGGAAGTGATGGCCGAGCGTATCCTGGCGATCAATCCGGAATGCACGGTTCACTGCGTGGACGATTTTATTACGCCTGATAATACTGCGGAGCTGATGGGCGCAGGCTACAGCTATGTGATCGATGCCATCGATAGCGTGCGGCCCAAGGCGGCGCTGCTTGCCTGGTGTCGCCGCAATAAGATCCCGGTGGTAACCACTGGCGGCGCTGGCGGACAAATCGATCCTACCCAGATCCAGGTGAGCGATCTGGCGAAAACCATTCAGGATCCGCTAGCGGCGAAGCTGCGGGAGCGGCTAAAGCAGGATTTTGGCGTGGTGAAAAACAGTAAAGGCAAGCTGGGCATCGACTGCGTGTTTTCTACTGAAGCACTGGTTTATCCTCAGCCGGACGGCAGCGTTTGCGCTTCACGCAGCACGGCAGAAGGCCCGAAACGGATGGATTGCGCCTCCGGTTTCGGCGCCGCTACGATGGTAACGGCTACCTTTGGTTTTGTGGCGGTATCGCACGTGCTTAAGAAAATGTTGGCGAAGGCGGCGCGTCAGGGTTAGCCGCCGCTGCGCGAACCGCCTGGGCCAGCGCGTCCAGCCCGCTGCTGCGCGAGGCGCTCAGCTGTTCGCGCAGGCCCAGCTCATCAAATAGCTGCAGCGGATCCTGCTGCAGCAAGGTTTCCGGCTGCTGCCGTTCAACGGCCGTAAGCAGCACCGCCAGCAGGCCGCGAACGATTCTTCCTTCGCTGTCACCGTAAAAATGCAGGGATCTGTCAGGCAGGCGCTGATGACCCAGCCAGACGCGATTTTCACAGCCGCTCAGCTCAATTTCCGTGCTCTTCAGCGCATCCGGCAGCGGCGGCAGCTGTTTGCCCAGCAGAATCAGCTGACGATAGCGTTCTTCCCAGCCGGGGCAGGCAGCAAACTTTTCTTTTAATGATGAAACGGTGATCAGTGCAGCAAACGGATGTGGAGCGATAAGCGTCATAGTGATTACTCTGCCAGTAAAGTGATGGCGTTATGGATGGCGCGCACCAGCGCATCGACATCCTGCAGGCTATTATAAGGGGCAAATGAGGCGCGCAGTGTACCGCTGACGCCCAGCGCTGCCATTAATGGTTGCGCGCAGTGCTGACCGGCGCGTACCGCCACGCCGCTTTCGGCCAGCAGCGTGACCACGTCGCTGTGATGAATATCGGCAATATCAAAAGAGAGCAGGCTGGATTCACCGCTGCGGAAGCTACGAAAGCCGGGAATCGCCTGTAGCTGTTCTTCCGCCAGCGTTGCCAGGCTACAGCTCCAGCGTTCTGCCGCCTCGATATCTACCTTTTCCAGCCATTCCAGCGCGGCGCTCAGGCCGATAACGCCTGCGACGTTTGGCGTTCCGGCCTCAAAACGCCAGGGGATCGGCTGCGGCGTAAAGCCATTAAAATCCACATGGCTAAGCATTTTGCCGCCGCCCTGCCAGGGAGCCATCGCTTCCAGCAGCGCCGGTTTACCGTACAGCGCGCCTATGCCCATCGGCCCGTAAAGTTTGTGGCCGGAGAAGGCATAAAAATCGATATCCAGCGCCTGCACATCCGGCGGGCAGTGCACCACGCCCTGGGCGCCGTCTACCATAACCAATGCCCCGGCGGCATGCGCCAGCTTTATCGCCTGCGCCAGATCGGGACAGCCGCCGGTCACGTTGGACATCTGGCTCAGCGCCAGCAGACGCGTTTTACCGGTTAATAGCGTGGGTAACAGCGCCATATCCGGCAGGCGATCCGGGCCCAGCGGCCATTTCACCACCCGTGCACCGGTCTGTTCAGCAACCATTAGCCAGGGCACCAGATTGGCATGATGCTCTGCTTCGCTAACGATAATCTCGTCGCCAGGCTGTAAGGTAGGTCTGAATGCGCTCTGCGCCACAAGGTTGATCGCTTCGGTGGTGCCGCGTGTCCAGATAATCGTCTGTGGATTTGGCGCATTAATCAGGCTAGCCACCTGCGCACGCGCGCTTTCATAACGCTCAGTAAGCTTACGCGCCGCCGCATACTGGCTGCGATGCACGGTACCGGCGCTCAGGCTGTAATAGTGATCGGTGGCCTCAATCACCGCCTGAGGTTTTAATGCGGTGGCGGCGCTGTCCAGATAAACGCCCGCGTTTGCCAGTGCCGGAAACTGCTGGCGGAACTGGGCGGGATTAAATAGGGTCATGCGGTTCTCATTACAATAAAGGTTTAGCTTCTGCGGCCAGGAACAGGCCGAATAGCGCCTAAGCCACTGGCAAAGCAGCAAATCCGCGTTATGCTGAAAAGGCAAGGTTTAAACTGTTTACCGCCGATTTACCAGAGCGAATGTTGCTGCTGAGCACCATTCACGCTGGCTGATTAGGACGGTTGGTTTATCGCATTTAATCTGCAAGGAGATAGAAAATGAAAAAACTCGCCGCAGTACTGGCCGCCTGTGCCATGACATTTACTTTAGCCGCCTGTTCCAGCAATTACGTTATGCATACCAATGATGGACGCACGATTGTTGCCGATGGTAAGCCTATGGTAGACGATGATACCGGTATGATCAGCTATAAAGATGCTCAGGGCAACGAGCAGCAGATCAACCGCTCTGATGTCAAAGAGATGGTAGAGATGGGCCAGTAATTTCAGGCAAAAAAAAGCACCGCTTATGCGGTGCTATTAAAATCACTATGGACAGACAGGGTAAATCTACAGGAATAAAAGGTAGCCAGGCTACCCGATCTGAAAAGCGTCAGATCAAATTGCAAACACAACATCACGACCACAAGCCAAAAGCCCTCTGAAATCAGTAGTTTCCTACCTATTCTGAAAACTTTTCGTTCCGGCTCAGGAAGTGCGGCAACTATAGGTATTTGCTGGAGCTTCCTCAACGGACAATTTATAATGTCTCGGATAAAAAAATCTAATACGTAACGCGGCGCTTTCGGGTTGCGTCAAAGTGTTTCAGCCAAGATTTGGAAACCATGTCAAAACGTCTTCCACCATTGAATGCCCTGCGCGTTTTTGATGCAGCAGCGCGTCATCTTAGCTTTACCAAAGCGGCTGAAGAGCTGTTTGTTACCCAGGCAGCCGTAAGCCATCAGATTAAGTCTCTGGAAGATTTTCTCGGTCTGAAGCTGTTTCGGCGGCGTAATCGTTCGTTATTATTGACCGAGGAAGGTCAAAGCTACTATCTGGATATTAAAGAGATTTTCTCGGCGCTTAATGATGCGACGCGTAAGCTGCAGGCGCGCAGCGCCAAAGGCGCGCTAACGGTAAGCCTGCTGCCGAGTTTTGCGATTCAGTGGTTGGTGCCGCGTCTCTCCAGCTTTAACTCAGCTTATCCGGGAATCGATGTGCGTATCCAGGCGGTAGACCGTGAAGAGGAGAAACTGGCCGACGATGTGGACGTGGCGATTTTTTATGGTCGCGGCAACTGGCCGGGGCTGCGTGTAGAAAAGCTATACGCTGAATATTTGTTGCCGGTTTGCTCGCCGCAGCTGCTTACTGGCGATAAGCCGTTAAAAACGCCAGCCGATTTAGAACATATGACGCTCTTGCATGATGCTTCGCGCCGCGACTGGCAATCCTATACGCGCCAGTTAGGCTTGCAGCATATTAATGTGCAGCAGGGGCCGATTTTTAGCCACAGCGCGATGGTGTTGCAGGCGGCGATTCATGGACAGGGCGTGGCGTTGGCGAACAATGTTATGGCGCAAAGTGAAATTGAGGCTGGTCGCCTGGTTTGTCCTTTTAATGATGTGCTGGTAAGTAAAAACGCTTTTTATCTGGTTTGTCATGACAGCCAGGCAGAACTGGGTAAAATAGCCGCCTTTCGACAATGGATTCTGGCAAAAGCCGCAAGCGAGCAAGAAAAATTCCGCTTCCGCTACGCCAATTAACCTGTTTATTTAACCGCGACGGAGTGACCCGGCGCGTTATGTTACGAGGATCGTTCGATGTCCAGTCGTGCAATGTTAATTTTTTCAGCCATCAGCGGATTTTTCTTTGTCGCTTTTGGCGCATTCGGTGCGCACGTCCTGAGTCAGTCTCTGGGGCCCACAGAAATGGCCTGGATTCATACCGGTCTGGATTATCAGGCCTGGCATACGCTGACCATTATCGGCCTGGCTGCGGCGATGCTTCGTCGCGCAAATATCTGGTTTTACTGGAGCAGCGCCTTTCTGGCCCTGGGCGTAGTGCTGTTTAGCGGCAGTCTTTATTGTCTGGCGCTGTCGCATTTGAAGATGTGGGTGTTTATTACGCCAGTAGGCGGCACCTGTTTTCTGATTGGTTGGATTTTAATGTTAATCGGCGCGCTGCGTCTGAAGAGAAAGGCAGATCGCCATGAATAAAGTGTTGTTGTATTGCCGTTCCGGTTTTGAGAAAGAGTGTGCGGCAGAGATTACCGATAAAGCGGCGCAACGTGAAATTTATGGTTTCGCTCGGGTAAAAGAGAATTCCGGCTATGTGCTGTTTGAGTGTTATGAAGCGGCCGAGGCCGACAAGCTGGCGCGCGAACTGCCTTTCAGCGAGCTGATTTTTGCTCGTCAGATGGTGGTGGTGGGTGAACTGCTGCGTGATCTACCGCCTGAAGATCGTATCTCCCCAGTGGCCGGGATGATAAACGGCGTGGTAGAGAAGGGCGGCGACCTTCGGGTCGAGGTGCCGGATACCAATGAAGCGAAGGAATTGCTGAAGTTTTGCCGTAAGTTTACCGTTCCGCTGCGTAGCGCGCTGCGTCAGCAGAAGAGTTTGCTGAATTACGAGAGCGCCAGCCGACCGGTGATCCATGTGTTCTTTATCGCTTCTGGTCACTGTTATGTGGGTTACTCTTATCCCAACAATAATTCGCCGTTTTTTATGGGTATACCTCGGCTTAAATTTCCTTCCGATGCACCAAGTCGTTCGACTCTCAAGCTGGAAGAGGCATTTCACGTGTTTATTCCGGCTGATGAATGGGATGAACGTTTGGCTAGCGGGATGTATGCGGTTGATCTTGGAGCCTGTCCGGGCGGCTGGACATATCAGTTAGTGAAACGCAGCATGATGGTGCATGCGGTAGATAATGGCCCGATGGCGCCTTCTTTAATGGATACCGGGCAGGTGACGCATCATCGTGAAGATGGGTTCAAATATCGTCCCACGCGCAGCAATATTAGCTGGGTAGTGTGCGATATGGTGGAAAAGCCGGTGCGCGTGGCTAATTTGATGGCGGAATGGCTGATCAACGGCTGGTGTCGCGAGGCGATTTTTAATCTGAAGCTGCCGATGAAGAAGCGCTATGAAGAAGTATCGCAGAATCTGGCGATGATTCAGGAGAAGCTGCAGGAGAATGGCATTAACGCCCAGATTCAGGCACGTCAGCTTTATCACGATCGCGAAGAGGTAACGGTGCATATTCGCCGCATTTGGGGCGCAGCGCCGGGCCGTCGCGACGAACGGTAGAACATCTTACACCAACGCTAATCCCGGGCGAATAGTATTGCTTCCGCTAAGGGATTAGCGATTAAGTTAACTACAAAAAGCTTTTAATAGATATAAGCGCAGAACCCAATGTAGTTGCGTCTGGTCTGGTTTAATATTCGCGACGGGGCTCTGGTTTGCAGGTCATAACCATTTATTAAAAGTGGTTTCCTCAGCCCCGGCAGCAGCCAGGACCGGGTTTCACTTCTGCAGGCGCAACGCCTTTAAATTACCGTTAAGATTAAGATCGGTACGCAGCGTAGCGACACGCTGGCTAATAAATGCCATCTCACGCTGTTCGATTAACTTTTTACGCCACTTATCTGGTACGGCATCAAGCTGTTGATAGAGCGTTTCCAGAGAACCAAACTGCTGTAATAACTGACTGGCGCTTTTGGGACCAATGCCTGCGACGCCGGGTATTTTGCTACTGCTGATGCCTGCCAGCCCCCAAAAATCGGGCAGCTTCTCTGGCGTAACGCCAAATTCCTGTTCAATAAAAGGTAAGTCCAGCCACCGTTTCTGAAAATAATCGCGAATGCGAATCTCAGGAGCCAACAGCTGACAATACCCTTTATCCGTTGAAACAATGGTCGCCTGATGGCCGCTTTGCGCCACCTTCACGGCCAGCGTAGCCGCCAGGTCATCGGCCTCATCACCTTCAGCGGACCAGCAGGAAACGCCCGCCTGACGAAACGCCATCTGCAGCTCGGGCATTTCTCGCTGCAAATCCTCCGGCATTGGCGGACGGCCCGCTTTATAATCGGGTAACAGCTGATGCCGCCAGCCTTCGCGACGCAGTTCATCATCAAATACCGCAACGGCATGCGTCGGCTGTGTATGGCCTAATAACTGCTGTAATGCCGCTACGCAACGATCCTGACAGGGCGAACCCTGCACGGCATGAATACGACGAATAAGATTGAGCGCATCAACAATTAATAAATGAATAGTCATAGTTAAAGGCGGGCAACCTGAAGCCGCCCGTTTGCGATTATTTAATGATTTCGTAGCACGGTATATAGGCCGTGCCCGGCAGCTTCATGCGGTGCTGAGCCACGAAGCCCTGCAGCAGATCGTCCATGCGATGCATAATGGCCGGGTCGCCATGAAGCCTGTAGGGGCCTTTCTGTCGAATCTCGCGGATACCCATCTCTTTCACGTTACCGGCAACGATACCTGAGAAGGCGCGACGTAAGGCCGCTGCCAGTTTTTCCGGCGGCTGATTAGGATAGAGATTAAGATTGGCCATGTTTTCATGCGTAGGCAGGAACGGAACCTGTAAGTCTGGCTCAATACGCAGCGACCAGTTAAAGCTGTAAGCATCACCGCTTTCACGACGGTTCTCTTTAACCTGCGGCATCGCTTTTTTCATCTGGCGCGCCACTTCGGCGGCATCGTCAATAATAATGGTGTAATAACGACGCGCCTGCTCACCTACGGTATTCACGATAAACTCATCCAGCACGCGGAAATAATCGGCGCTCTCTTTGGGCCCGGTCAGAATCAACGGCAGCACCTGATCGTTATTCTCCGGATTCATCAGAATACCCAGCAGATAAAGCAGCTCTTCCGCCGTACCGACGCCGCCCGGGAAAATGATAATGCCGTGAGCGATACGCACAAACGCTTCCAGGCGCTTTTCAATATCCGGCATGATAATCAGCTCATTGACCAGCGGGTTCGGCGGCTCGGCAGCAATAATCGATGGCTCTGTCAGACCGATAAAGCGCCCTTCACGGTAGCGCTGCTGCGCATGACCCACCGCAGCGCCTTTCATCGGCGCTTCCATTACGCCAGGTCCGCAGCCGGTACAGATATTGAGTTCGCGCAGGCCGAGTTGGGTGCCGACATTGCGGCAATATTGATATTCGGTGGCGTTAATTGAGTGCCCGCCCCAGCACACCACCATATTAGGGTTTTCGCCTACGTGCAGGGCGCGGGCGTTACGCAGGATAGAGAAAACCAGATTGGTAATATGGATGGAATTATCCAGATCGAGTTGCTGAAAGCGGCCTGCCGTTTCGAACTGACCCGTAACAAACAGAATATCGCGCAGTACGGCAAACAGGTTTGCCTGCAAAGAACGAATAATACGTCCGTCAACAAAGGCCTCTTCCGGAGGATTGATCAGTTCCAGTTTTACGCCGCGCTCGCGGCGTAGCACATTAATATCGAAGTTTTCAAAGCGGGAGAGCAGTTCATGGCTGCTGTCGGTCTGGCTACCGGAGTTAAGCACGGCGAGAGAACAGTTGCGAAACAGCTGATAGAGATCGCTGCTGGCCGTACGTTTCAGCATGTCGACTTCTAATTGCGACAGCAAATCCATTGAGCCAAGTGGGCTGATATGTGTAATCAAGTGCGCTCCTTTACACCCGCCGGGGTGACAAATGACACCGTGCCGTTACGATAACCGCACGGTGACGAGAAAATCCCTGGACGGTAGCGTATCGCTACCGCTGCTTCTCAGAGTAGCTTGCTGTACTGAAGTTCCTCAACCGATTCCTGTAACAGCGCGCAGTCCTGCGAGGAACTGCGCAATTTACTGACGCACCAGGCGCGAATGGCTGGGCGAAAAATCAGTATTGCTGCGCCATGGATTAATATCCAGTCCGCCGCGTCGCGTATAGCGGGCATATACCGACAGCGTCTCCGGCTGGCAGAAGCGCAACAGATCGTTAAAGATACGCTCCACGCACTGCTCATGGAACTCATTATGATGACGGAACGAGACCAGATAGCGTAGCAAGGCCTCACGCTTGATGCGCGGCCCGCGATAGCGAATTTGTACCGAGCCCCAGTCAGGCTGGTGAGTAATCAGACAGTTCGATTTCAACAGATGGCTGACCAGCGTCTCTTCAACGATCTCTTCGCCTTTGGCATCGGCCAGATAATCAGCGTTGAATTGATAGTCATCGATGCTGATATCCTGCTCATCAATGCAGAAACCATCGAACTGACCAATGGGTTGCCCTTCAATCTCTTGCAGGCGAAACAGCGCCACGCTGACTTCACCCTGCGCGCAGGCGCGTAAATCGCGCTCCAGCGTTTGGCGCACTTCGCCCCAGTCGGCAAAGCGTGTCTGATTAAAACTGTTAAGATAGAGTTTAAAACTTTTTGATTCGATGAGATTAACGCTATCCGCCCGCAGCACGACCTCGCCCACAGCAACCTGAGGAACGCCTTTCGCATTCAGCCACGAGAGCTCATACAATGTCCAGATATCGGCACCATGGAAGGGCAGATGAGTGGGGTAAAGACCCAAAGGCTCACGATTCAGCGAGCGGGGCACCGCCTGCAGCAAGCCAGGTTCATACCGATCCTGATATGCGGTTGGCTTGCCCAGCGTCAGGCCGGCAAGCGCTTGATGTTGTTCATAAGAAGACATAACGTAACCTCAAACCCGTCGGGGAAGACGAGTTGCGTCTTTTCCTGTGATAAAGAAACGGTAAACAAGGCTGTAAGTGTAACTCAGTCAGCCTGGAGTAAAAAAAGATGAATGATCTTATTGCCGCCGCGTTGCGGGACTTCACTCAATACTATTGCCAACGTTGGCAGCAGGATTATGGCCATCTGCCTGCCAGCGCCGAGTTATACGAAATTCCTTCGCCCTGCGTGACAGAAAATCGTGACGAACGCGTGCTGTGGCAGCCGCAGCCTTTTAGCCTGGAACCGCACCTTGCGGCGGTAGAACGGGCGCTGGAACTACAGCTACAGTCTTCGGTGGTGAGTTATTATACAACGCAATTCGCCGGAGATATGCAGGCGACGCTCGGGCAACGGCCAATCACTTTACTTCAGGTATGGAGCGAGACCGATTTTGAGCGAGTACAGGAAAATCTGATTGGGCATTTGGTCATGAAAAGGCGTTTAAAACAAACTCCAACCCTGTTTATTGCCACCACATCTTCTGATTCAGAAATTATATCGGTGTGCAATTTAACGGGTGAAGTGATCTGTGAAACACTGGGAACGCCACGACGTGAAAAACTGGCAGCGGATCTTCGGACGTTTCTTAAGGCATTACAACCGGTTACTGAGGTGAGTTAAGCGATCGACTTATCATACTGTGAGACATCTCTTACATTAGCTGTAAGAGATCGCCAGAAAAAACCACAAGAAAATTGAAAGTTTTTTTGTGAAAATAATGTAAATCATCAACTTAGTGAAATCTGCCTTTTCAGATTTTTGCCAGGCTTAACTGTTAAAGGAAAAGGTATCTTGTTTCCTGTGCTGGCTAAGGCAAACTGTACATTATCGGAAAGGGAATCCGTGGATTGGACAACGTCAGGGAAGGCGTTCATCAGGATGATGTGCCGCACAGGGAAAGGCGTTAAAGGATGGCTTCAGGACGAAGCTGAATATTCCAGGATGGAATAAAAGGACACCTCCAGGATGGAGAATGAGAGCCAGACAGGACGACTGGTGGGCCAGGAAAGCCAATGGAGTATCGCCATGAAGGCGTGTTTGTCAGGATGACAACAGGGAAAAGTTTTCATGGATGAGCAGGGAGCACCAGAGTAGCGGGACTGCTGCAAACGAACCGGGGGCACTGTTAATACAGTGCCCCCTTTTTTTATGCTGCGCGTTTTCCCGCCGCCCCGGCGATGCTATGCTTGCCGCCCTTAAAATTTCACCCGTTGTGAGGATGCCCATGCACCGTGAACATCAGGTTCGCCAGGGGTTGCTGGCGGTCGAAGCATTACTGAAAACGCATGCGCTATGGCAGAGCGAAGCGCCTGAGGCGGCTGCGTTCGACAGCACACAGCCGTTTTTCCTCGATACCATGCAGCCGCTGGAGTGGTTGCAGTGGGTCTTGATCCCCCGGATGCACGCCTTGCTCGATGCCGAGGCTGCGCTACCGCAGAATTTTGCTATCGCGCCCTATTATGAAATGGCGCTGGAAACCGGGATGCCGGGTCGGCGCGAGTTGCTGATTCACCTTAGCGCGCTTGATGCGCTGTTTATAACGGATCGTTGATGCTGGAAATTATCTATCAAGATGAGTGGCTGGTCGCGGTAAATAAACCGGCCGGATGGCTGGTGCATCGCAGCTGGCTGGATCGCAAAGAGAAAGTCGTGGTGATGCAAACGGTGCGCGATCAAATTGGGCAGCACGTATTTACCGTGCATCGCCTCGATCGTCCTACCTCCGGCGTTCTGCTGATGGGGCTTTCCAGTGAGGTTGGTCGTTTGCTGTCGCAGCAGTTTGAGCAGCACCAGATGGTAAAAACCTATCATGCCGTGGTACGTGGCTGGCTGGAGGGCGCGGAGCGGCTCGATTATCCGCTTACCGAAGAGCTGGATAAGATAGGGGATAAATATGCCTCGCCGGATAAAGGACCACAGCCGGCGGTAACCCACTGGTGCGGACTGGCAATCACGGAACAGCCGGTAGCAATTGGCCGATATCCTACTTCCCGCTACAGCCTGGTGGAGCTTCAACCTGCAACGGGACGCAAACATCAGCTGCGGCGTCATCTCTCTCATTTGCGTCACCCGATTATTGGCGATACCACCCACGGTGATTTACGTCAGAACCGCGGTGTGGCGCAGCATTTTGGCTGCGACCGCTTAATGCTGCACGCCAGCAGCCTGGCGCTGAACCATCCAGTTACCGGCGAGCCGCTTATTTTACGGGCCGGGCTCGATCATGAGTGGCAGCGTCTGATGCAGCAGTTTGGCTGGCAACACCATCTCCCTGATATTCCCAGGGTTGAGTTTGCACAGACGCCAGGCCAGGATAGAGAATCACATTAAGGGAGAAGTTTATGGCGCAGATAGGTATTTTCGTCGGAACGGTTTACGGCAATGCGTTGCTGGTCGCGGAAGAGGCGGAGCCGATCCTGCAAGAGCAGGGACATCAGGTACAGATTTTTGAAGATCCCAGCTTTAACGATTGGCAGCAGTATAGCGACAAAGTTGCGCTGATTGTTACGTCCACGACCGGGCAGGGTAATTTTCCTGACAGCATTGCCGGGCTGTATCACGACGTAAAAGATAAGCTGGGGCATCAGCCGCAGCTGCGCTATGGCGTTATCGCGCTGGGCGACAGCAGCTACGATCACTTCTGCGGCGCAGGGAAAACCTTTGACGCCCTGCTGCAGGAGCAGGGCGCAATGCGTACAGGCGATGTACTGCTGGTGGATGCGATGGAATCACCGGAGCCGGAAAGCGTGACCTCGCCCTGGGTAGAAAACTGGGGCAAGCTGCTGTAATCCCTCCCGCTTCGGTAAGCGTTGCTTTTCGCCGGTCAGGTTACCGGAGCGGGATTAAACACCGCCAGTGCATTGCGAATGCCCCAGCGGTCGGACCAGGTTTGCTGACGACCGCTGGCGATATCCAGAATCAACGTGAATAAACGCCAGCCCACCTGTTCAATGCTCTCTTCTCCGGTCGCAATAGTGCCCGCGTTAATGTCCATTAAATCGTGCCAGCGGTTAGCTAATGCGGTGCGCGTCGCCATTTTGATCACCGGAATGGCGGCCAGGCCATAGGGCGTGCCGCGTCCGGTGGTGAAAACCTGTAGCGTAATGCCGGAAGCCATCTGCTGCGTACCGCAGACAAAATCGCTGGCGGGCGTGGCGGCATAAATCAGTCCGCGTTTCGTGGGACGCTGTCCCGGCGACAGCACCTCAACAATGGCACTGCGTCCTGACTTGGCAATCGAGCCAAGCGCCTTTTCCACCACATTTGCCAGCCCACCTTTTTTATTGCCCGGCGAAGGATTGGCGCTACGATCGGTTTGGCCCTGACGCAGATATTCATCATACCAGGCCATCTCTTCCAACAGTCGCTTACCGGTTGCCTCATCTACCGCGCGCGGCGTTAATAAATGTATCGCATCACGAACCTCGGTAACTTCGGAAAACATCACCGTTGCGCCGCAGCGCACCAGCAGATCCGAGGCGTAGCCCACCGCAGGATTTGCCGTTACGCCGGAAAAAGCGTCGCTGCCTCCGCACTGCATACCCACAATCAGCTCAGAAGCGGGGCAGGTCTCTCGCTGTCGCTGGTTCAGGCGCTGCAGGTGCCGGTCCGCCACGCGCAGGATTTCCTGCACCATCGCCTCGAAGCCGACATGACGTTCATCCTGCAAACGCACAATATCTTCTTCGCCGAGGGAGATTGCCTGTACATCATCGCCGTTAGCGGCTAACAGCCGCTCCGGCTGGAGTTTCTCGCAGCCAAGGCTCACCACCATCACCTCACCGCCAAAGTTGGCGTTCAGCGCCAGGTTATGAATGGTGCGGATAGGGATAATAGCTGCTGGCGCATTGATCGCCACGCCGCAGCCGTAGAGATGATTCAGCGCCACCACGCCATTGACGTTGGGGTAACGCGGCAACAGCTCGCGCTCAATAATGTTGACCACATAATCCACTACGCCAGCCACGCAGTGTACGCTGGTGGTAATTCCCAACAGATTACGCGTGCCGACGCTGCCATCGGCGTTGCGGTAGCCTTCAAAGGTATAACCCTCCAGCGGCGGCAGCGGCTCCGGCACGCGCGTCGCCAGCGGCAAGCTTTCCAGCGGCGGCGCTTCCGGCAGCGCTACCAGCGACTCTTCAATCCAGCTGCCCTGAGCAATATCACGCAGCGCGTAGCCAATCACTTCGCCATAACGGCGAATGGTTTCGCCACGCGCAATCGCGCTGAGCGCCACCTTGTGCCCCTGAGGAACATGTTCCGTCAGGCGCAGGCCGCAGGGAAATAGGCTGCCAGCCGATAAACCGTTGTCATTCACTACGATAGCGACATTGTCGTCTTCGTGTACCCGAATGTAGCGCGGCGTCTCTTCGAATATTTTCATTGCTTCGGTATCCAGTAAATGGAAAAGGGTGGAAAGGGAGATGGCGCTGGTGAAAACCGCGTCTTAGGTTTTTGCTGTGAAAAGTATAAGAAGCGGCAACAGGGCGAGCATTATGCAAATGACCTGGTTTCTGTTTACCGTTTAATTCATTTTCAGGCTTTAGAACAAATGCAAGTGAAGAGGCTCACAAACCCAACCCGCACTCCCGCTGGCCCTCAGCCTGTCGGCCTGAAAAAAGCGATTCCGTGAGCCGTGCCGCAGCGAATTATGCAAACGCCATAAAATAAGCATTTTTCACCATCAAATATCGGGCTTTATTCCAGTGAATTGCCCCGTTGCGCTCCATATACTTTTTCCCAGCTTTGACGACTGGTGAGACAACAGCGCTGCGTAATCGATGTTTTTGCTAACAAATAATTATCGCCATGTTTAACCCAACCTCATTCTGATACTCAACGCGAAGTGTATGCAGTCAGAGTGGAAAGTAGCGTACCGCTATATTTCAGGAGTGCATCATGAATTCATACAGCCAGGCGGAAAGCGCCGTGGAAAAAAGAACCAACGCACGATACTGGATCGTTGTGATGTTGTTTATCGTCACATCTTTTAACTATGGCGACCGCGCCACGCTTTCGATTGCCGGCTCTGAGATGGCGAAAGATATTGGCCTCGATCCGGTCGGCATGGGCTATATCTTCTCGGCGTTCTCATGGGCTTATGTGATTGGCCAAATCCCCGGCGGCTGGCTGCTTGACCGTTTCGGCTCGAAGCGCGTCTATTTCTGGAGCATCTTCATCTGGTCGCTGTTTACGCTATTGCAAGGGTTTGTTGATATTTTTGAAGGATTTACCGTTATCGTTGCGCTCTTTATGCTGCGTTTTCTGGTGGGACTGGCGGAAGCGCCATCTTTCCCCGGCAACAGTCGGATCGTTGCCGCCTGGTTTCCAGCGCAGGAGCGCGGCACCGCAGTAGCGATTTTTAACTCAGCGCAATATTTCGCCACCGTTATTTTCGCGCCAATTATGGGCTGGTTAACCTCGCAGGTAGGCTGGGCGCATGTCTTCTGGTTCATGGGCGGGCTGGGCATCATCCTGAGCTTTATCTGGTTGAAGGTGATCCACGATCCTAACGATCATCCAGGCGTTAACCGGGCCGAGCTGGAATATATGGAGAAAGGCGGCGCACTGATCAATATGGATGCGAAAAAGAGCCAGGAAAAAGTCAGCGGACGTGAAAAGTGGCTCCAGATTCGTCAGCTGATCACCTCGCGGATGATGCTCGGGATCTATCTCGGTCAGTACTGTATCAACGCCCTTACCTACTTCTTTATTACCTGGTTTCCGGTTTATCTGGTGCAGGCGCGCGGTATGTCGATTCTGAAAGCGGGGTTTATCGCCTCGGTACCGGCTATCTGCGGCTTCCTTGGCGGCGTGCTTGGCGGAGTTATCTCTGACTGGCTGATGCGTAAAACCGGCTCGCTGAATATCGCCCGTAAAACGCCTATCGTTCTCGGCATGCTGCTCTCCATATCAATGGTGACCTGTAACTATGTTGATACCGAATGGGTCGTGGTGTTCTTTATGGCGTTGGCTTTCTTCGGTAAAGGCATCGGCGCGCTCGGCTGGGCGGTCATGGCAGATACCGCTCCTAAAGAGATGAGCGGCCTCAGCGGCGGCCTGTTCAATATGTTTGGCAATATTTCCGGCATCGTTACCCCTATCGCTATTGGCTACATCATCGCCACCACCGGTTCTTATAACGGCGCGCTGATCTATGTGGGGATCCATGCTTTCATTGCGGTGCTGAGCTACCTGGTATTGGTGGGTGACATCAAACGCATTGAGCTGAAAAAAGTAGCGTAAGGAGAGGCGATGAATACGCAAAGCACGCCCGTCATTACCGATATGAAAGTGATTCCGGTCGCCGGTCATGACAGTATGCTGCTCAATATCGGCGGGGCGCACAGCGCTTACTTTACCCGCAATATCGTGGTGTTAACCGATAGCGCCGGGCATACCGGCCTGGGTGAGGCACCAGGCGGGGAAACCATCTTACAGACGCTAACCGAGGCGATCCCGCAGGTGGTTGGGCATGAAGTCGGCCGCATGAACCGGCTGGTACAGCAGGTGCATAAAGGTAATCAGCATGCTGATTTCGATACCTTCGGCAAAGGTGCCTGGACATTTGAACTGCGGGTCAATGCGGTGGCCGCGCTGGAGGCTGCTCTGCTCGATCTGCTGGGCCAGTGCCTGAATGTGCCGGTAGCCGAGCTGCTTGGGCCAGGCAAACAGCGCGATGAGGTCACGGTGCTGGGCTACCTGTTTTATATCGGCGACCGGCAGAAAACCGATCTGCCTTACCTGAGCGGCGAACGGGCAACACATGAGTGGTATCACCTGCGCCATCAACAGGCGCTGGATAGCGCGGCGGTGGTTCGGCTGGCGGAAGCGGCCCAGGATCGTTACGGCTTTAAAGATTTCAAATTAAAAGGGGGCGTGCTGCCGGGCGAAGAGGAAATAGAGACTGCGCGTGCGCTGAAAAAACGCTTCCCGGACGCGCGGATTACCGTTGACCCTAACGGTGCCTGGATGCTGGATGAAGCGATCGCCCTTTGCAAAGGGCTGCAGGATGTTCTCAGCTATGCCGAAGACCCTTGCGGAGCGGAACAGGGATATTCCGGGCGAGAGGTGATGGCGGAGTTTCGCCGCGCCACCGGCCTGCCGGTCGCGACGAATATGATCGCCACCAACTGGCGTGAAATGCAGCACGCCATCATGCTGAACGCGGTGGATATTCCGCTGGCCGATCCGCATTTCTGGACTTTAAGCGGCGCGGTGCGCGTTGCGCAGCTCTGCGACGACTGGGGCCTGACCTGGGGCTGCCATTCCAACAATCATTTCGATATTTCTCTGGCGATGTTTACCCACGTCGGCGCGGCCGCGCCGGGTAAGCCGACCGCCATCGACACTCACTGGATCTGGCAGGAAGGCGATCGGCATTTGACCAAAGCGCCATTGCAGATCCGTCACGGCAAAATTGCCGTGCCCGATAAGCCCGGACTGGGTATTGAGCTGGACTGGGAACGCCTGCAACAGGCGCACGAGCTGTACAAAACCTTGCCGGGCGGCGCGCGGAACGATGCAACCGCGATGCAATATCTTATTCCCGGCTGGACTTTCGATCGCAAGCGCCCGGCGTTCGGGCGCAGCAAAGCATAAGGAATCGACCATGAGCCAACAGAACGCCACGCCGAGAATTACCGCTATGCAGGTCATCCCCGTTGCCGGTCACGACAGTATGCTGCTCAACCTGAGCGGGGCGCACGCGCCTTTTTTTACCCGCAATATTGTCATCATCAAGGATAACGCTGGCCATACCGGCGTAGGTGAAATTCCCGGCGGCGAGAAAATCCGCCAGACACTGGAAGAGGCCGCGGCTCTGCTTATCGGCCATACGCTGGGCGAATATAAAAACCTGCTCAGTCTGGTGCGCACCACCTTTGCCGATCGCGACGCCAGCGGACGCGGTACGCAAACTTTTGACCTGCGCACCACCATTCATGTGGTTACCGGTATTGAAGCCGCGCTGCTTGATCTGCTGGGGCAGTTCCTTGGCGTTAATGTTGCCAGCCTGTTGGGTGAAGGGCAGCAGCGCGATCGGGTTGAGATGCTCGGCTATCTGTTTTACGTGGGCGATCGCCGCAAAACGACGCTGCCCTACCAGAGTGAGCCGGATGCCAGTTGCGACTGGTATCGCCTGCGTCATGAGGAGGCGCTGACGCCGGAAACGGTCGTCAGGCTGGCCGAGGCGGCGTATGAGAAATATGGCTTCAACGATTTCAAACTAAAGGGCGGGGTGCTGGCAGGCAGCGAAGAGGCGGAAGCGGTAACCGCGCTGGCGCAGCGTTTTCCGGAGGCGCGCATTACGCTTGATCCCAACGGCGCCTGGTCGCTGGAAGAGGCGATTAAGCTGGGTAAACAGCTGCGCAACGTACTGGCCTATGCGGAAGATCCGTGCGGTGCCGAGCAGGGTTATTCAGGACGTGAAGTGATGGCGGAGTTCCGTCGCGCCACTGGTCTGCCGACCGCCACCAATATGATCGCCACCGACTGGCGTCAGATGGGGCATACCCTGTCGCTGCAGTCGGTGGATATCCCGCTGGCCGACCCGCATTTCTGGACCATGCAAGGCTCGGTGCGCGTGGCGCAAATGTGTCATGAGTTCGGCCTGACCTGGGGTTCCCACTCCAATAATCATTTCGATATTTCGCTGGCGATGTTTACCCACGTTGCCGCCGCCGCGCCAGGCAAGATTACCGCCATCGATACGCACTGGATCTGGCAGGAAGGCAACCAGCGCCTGACGAAGCAGCCGCTGGAGATCAAGGGCGGCATGGTGCAGGTGCCGCAGAAGCCAGGGCTGGGCGTTGAGCTGGATATGGATCAGGTAATGAAAGCCAATGCGCTTTATCAACAGCATGGGCTGGGCGCGCGCGATGATGCGCAGGCAATGCAGTTCCTGGTGCCGAACTGGCGCTTTGATAACAAACGTCCGTGTCTGGTGCGCTAAGCGCGCTTAACCGAGAGGAAACAACATGTCCTGGTCCAACTATTTTCGTCAACGTCTGCTAAGCGGCGAAACGCTGATCGGCAGCTGGTGTTCGCTGGCAAATCCTATTACCACAGAGGTTCTTGGCCTGGCGGGTTTCGACTGGCTGGTGCTGGACGGCGAACATGCGCCGAACGATATCACCACCTTTGTACCGCAGCTGATGGCGCTTAAAGGCAGTCCCAGCGCGGCGGTGGTTCGTCCGCCCTGCAATGAGCCGGTGATTATCAAACGCCTGCTGGATATTGGCTTTTATAATTTTTTGATCCCGTTTGTGGAAAGCGAAGAGGAAGCCGCACTGGCGGTGGCCTCAACGCGCTATCCGCCCGCCGGTATTCGCGGCGTCTCGGTTTCGCATCGCAGCAACATGTACGGCACGCTGCCGGACTACAACCTCGATATCAACAGTAATGTCAGCGTGCTGGTGCAAATTGAGAGCCAGCAGGGCGTGGAAAATCTCGACAGCATTGCGAATGTTGATGGCGTGGACGGCATTTTTGTCGGCCCGGGCGATCTTTCCGCTGCGCTCGGCTATCTGGGGCAGCCTGCCCATCCTGAAGTGTTAAAAGTTATTCAGCATATCTTTGCGCGGGCGAAAGCCGCAGGCAAACCGAGCGGCATTCTGGCCCCGGTCGAGGCTGACGCGCGCCGCTATCTGGAATGGGGTGCAACCTTTGTTGCCGTGGGAAGCGATCTGGGCGTGTTCCGTAACGCCACGCAGGCGCTTTGCGATCGTTTTAAAAAATAGCTTAACAAGGGGAATAGCAATGAAAGTGGGATTTATTGGTCTGGGCATTATGGGCAAACCCATGAGCAAAAACCTGCTGAAAGCGGGTTATACGCTGGTGGTTCGTGATTCCAATACGCAAAACGAGGCGGAGCTGGTTGAGCTGGGCGCCACCACGGCGAAAACGCCGAAGGAGGTTGCCGAACAGTGCGATGTCATCATTACCATGCTGCCAAACTCGCCGCACGTTAAAGAGGTGGCGCTGGGCGAAAATGGCATCATCGAGGGGGCGAAACCCGGCACGGTACTGATTGATATGAGCTCGATTGCGCCGCTGGCCAGCCGCGAAATTCATCAGGCGCTGACGGCAAAAGGCATCAGCATGCTGGATGCGCCGGTGAGCGGCGGCGAACCCAAAGCGATCGATGGCACGCTGTCGGTGATGGTGGGCGGCGACAAAGCGGTTTTCGACCGTTATTACGATCTGATGAAAGCGATGGCCGGTTCGGTTGTGCATACCGGTGATATCGGCGCAGGCAACGTGACCAAACTGGCGAACCAGGTCATTGTCGCGCTGAATATTGCCGCGATGTCAGAAGCGCTCTCGCTGGCGACCAAAGCGGGCGTTAACCCGGATCTGGTTTATCAGGCTATCCGTGGCGGGCTGGCAGGCAGCACGGTGCTGGATGCCAAAGCGCCAATGGTGATGGATCGTAACTTCAAACCGGGTTTCCGTATCGACCTGCATATTAAAGATCTCAGTAATGCGCTGGATACCTCGCATGGGGTTGGCGCGCAGTTGCCGTTAACGGCCGCCGTCATGGAAATGATGCAGGCGTTAAAAGCAGATGGCATGGGCACCTCCGATCACAGTGCGCTGGCCTGCTATTATGAAAAGTTAGCGAAGGTTGAAATTTCACGCTAGCCATCCGCACCGGTTACAGAGCCGGTCAGGCTGACCGGCTTCGTTTTCTGGCTGCGGCCAGCTCAACAGCGCTCGGACTACTTATGAAAATCGTTATCGCACCGGATTCGTATAAAGAGAGTTTATCCGCCCTGCAGGTCGCTTCGGAGATTGAAAACGGCTTTCGGGCAATCTTTCCCGATGCTGAATATGTCAAACTGCCGGTGGCGGATGGCGGTGAAGGCACCGTAGAGGCGATGGTAGCGGCCACGCAGGGTAAAATTGTCAGGTTACGGGTTACCGGTCCTTTAGGGGAGCCGGTTGATGCTTTTTATGGTTTGTCTGGCGATGAAAGCTGCGCGTTTATTGAGATGGCCGCAGCCAGTGGCCTTGAGCTGGTGCCGCCCGCGCAGCGCGATCCGCTGGTCACCACCTCCTGGGGCACCGGTGAGCTTATCGCTAACGCACTGGATCGCGGCGTACAACATTTTATTATCGGCATCGGCGGCAGTGCGACAAACGATGGCGGCGCCGGGATGGTGCAGGCGCTGGGAGCCAGGCTGCTTAACGCGCAGGATGAGCAGATTGGTTACGGCGGCGGAGCGTTACCGCAGCTGGCGCGCATTGATATCAGCCAGCTCGATCCGCGCCTGCGTCAGTGCCGCTTTGAGGTGGCCTGCGATGTTACCAACCCGCTCACGGGCGATGAAGGGGCTTCGGCGATTTTTGGTCCGCAGAAAGGTGCAACGCCAGCGTTAGTTACCCAGCTTGATAGCGCGTTGGCGCACTACGCGGGCATTATTCAGCGCGATCTCGATATTGACGTGCTGCATATCCCCGGCGGCGGCGCGGCGGGGGGAATGGGCGCGGCCCTGCATGCGTTTTGCCAGGCAGAACTGCGGCGCGGAATCGAAATCGTTACCGAAGCGTTGGGGCTGGATGAGTTAGTCAAAGATGCCACGCTGGTGATCACCGGCGAAGGCCGTATCGACAGTCAAACCGTTCACGGCAAAGTGCCCATTGGCGTGGCAAAAGTCGCGAAGCGCTACAACAAGCCGGTAATTGGTATTGCCGGTAGCCTGACGGCAGATGTTGGCGTGGTTCACCAGCATGGCCTGGACGCGGTTTACAGCGTGATCTATTCCATCTGTACGCTGGAAGATGCGCTGAATAACGCGGCGCAAAACGTACGTATGACGGCACGCAATATCGCCGCAACCCTGAAAATCGGTCAGGCTTTTAATCAGGACTGACTCAAAATGTGGCGCGCCTCCTGCGCCACATTTTCCATCTCATCCAGCAGCTCCAGCAGCTCAGGTTCCAGCGCCATCACTTCGCCATCCAGCCGCAGGCTATGTTCAATCTGTCGGCACAGCTGTTTCATGCGCGGTACGCCGCTGTAGCTGGCGCTGCCGTGCAGTTTATGGATGATTTCCCGCAGCCCATTCTGACGGTTTTCCACCAGGCTCTGCTCGATTTTCTCCTGCACCTCCGGCAGAAAATCAAGCAGCATTTTCAGCAGGTCGCGTGCCAGATCGGGTTTGTTGGCCGCCTGACGCAGCGCCAGCTGCCAGTCAAGGGAGGCTGGAATTGCAGGCGCTTCCGGCACGCCCGGCAGAAGCGTTGGAGAGTAGCGCGCCAGCAGGTGACTGAGTTTCACCTCATCAATCGGCTTGGCAAGATAATCATTCATTCCCGCTTTGATTAAATGTTCGCGCTCGCCATCAATGGCATGGGCAGTCACTGCGATAATCGGCGTATTGGCATGCTGGGGCAGCTCACGAATCAGCTCGCTGGCACGAATGCCGTCGATTTCCGGCATCTGAATATCCATCAGAATAATATCCAGCGCCTGCTGACGGGCGACCTCAATCGCTTTTTCGCCGCTGTCGCACAGCACAATATTTTCCACCTGCTCCTCCAGCAGCGCGCCAATCAGCTTGAGGTTGGCGGGATTGTCATCAACCGCCATGACCGCCAACGGCAGACGCGCGCGGGCGGGCAGGTCATAGCGTTTGCGCGCCTGCAAATCGAGCATCACCGGCAGCAGCCGCGTGCGGGTTACCGGCTTGCATAAACAGGCATCGATACCGTGTGTTTTTAACTGCTCCGCCTGCAATAACATCTGGCTGGAGAGGGCCATAATTACGCAGTCGGCGCGTGCCTTCAGGCTGTTAATAAAAGCCTGTGATAGCACGCTGTCGCTGCTTTGGCAGACAGGCAAACCGATCAGCAGCATATCGTAACGCGTCTCGGTAAGGCCTTCGAGCGTCAGGCTGTAGCTGACCGTAAGCGGCATGGCGCTCAAAATATCCAGCGCCGCCTGCGCTGCGGCCGGATTCGCCTCAACATAGGCAAGACGCTTGCCGCGCAGCCCATCCAGCGCGCGAGGATCGCTGGCGGCGTTTGGATTCAGCGCCAGGCTGACATGGAACCAGAATGTCGACCCCTGGCCCAGACGGCTGTGAAAAGCGATATCGCCGCCCATCTCTTTCACCAGCTTCTGGGTAATAACCAGCCCAAGACCGGTTCCGCCGTGACGCCGGGAAATACTGGCATCGGCCTGACGAAAAGCCTCAAACAGCTGCGACTGCTGTTTCTCAGCAATGCCAATACCGGTATCGTGTACCTGCACTTCCAGCTCGACGCTGCTATTGCTTAAGCCGCGCTTTTCCACACGAATATCAATATTGCCGCGTTCAGTAAACTTCACCGCGTTACCGATCAGGTTGGTTAAAATCTGCTGCAGGCGCAGCGGATCGCCAATCACATTATCCGGCACCTCGCCCTGAACATTAATCGTCAGCTCCAGTCCTTTATCATGGGCGGAAGGCGCCAGCAGCACCAGCGTCTCATCCAGCGTGGCGCGCAGCGGGAACGGAATTGTTTCCAGCACCAGCTTCCCGGCCTCCAGCTTCGAGAAATCCAGCACGTCATTGATGATGCTAAGCAGGTTATTAGCCGAGCGTTCGATGGTATGCAGGTAGTCGCGCTGCGTGGAGGTGAGCGGTGTTTTTAAGGTCTGACGCGTAAAGCCGATAACGCCGTTAAGCGGCGTGCGCAGCTCGTGCGACATATTGGCAAGGAATTCTGATTTGATGCGGGCCGCCTCCTGTGCCCGGCGCTTGGCCAAATCCAGCTCAACGTTCTGGATTTCCATCTGCTCCAGCGTTTCACGCAGGTCAGAGGTCGCCTGATCGATATTCTGCTGCATCTCTTCATGGTAGGCAGTCAAAGACATCGCCATGGCGTTAATGCCGTTTTTCAGCATATCCAGTTCGCCAAGCATATAGCCTTCAACGCGGCTATCGAGCTGACCGCGACGAATACGATCCACCGTGCTGACCATATTGCGTATCGGACCGGTAACGTCGCGCATCAGGCGATAGGCGAACATCATGGCGATACAGAGACAAAACAGCAGCAGCAGCGTAGAGACAAACACTTCTTTATATTGCTGAAGCCTGACCGACTGCAGATCCAGCTCAATCGCCACGTAGCCCAGCGGATTACCTGTAGGCTTAACGTCCCGCCCAGGCGATTCATCCGGATAGTAATTTTCTGATACCACCGGCGTGCGCAGAACAATGACATTACCGAGGCGTTCTATCGTTGTCAGTTTAGGTGGCTTAGCGCCGCCTGACAGGCGCAGCAGTTCCTGATTCAGGTGATAGTTAGAGGTAACAAATATCTGATGATTGTTATCAAATACCGTAATGGCGCGCACGATATCGGAATGACGGCGATGCAAAAGGCTCACCAGCTGACGTACTGATTCGCGGCTGTGAAAGGTCATGCCATATTCACTGGAAACCGCCAACGGTTCGATGATATTTGCCCCGGCATCCACTAACTGGCGTTGTAGCTCGTTATAGCGATGCACCACAAAAAAAGTACTGAGCAGCAGACCAATCATTAAGGTCGGGGCCAGTATTAAAATCATCATCCTTGCCCGCAGGCTGTATTTGGTCATGATAGTCCGGTATGAGACAATTACGCTGGGCAGTAACGCCGTCAGTCAGGCGTAACTTCGCATAGCAATTATTCAGAGATTTTATTCCACTATGGCGCAATTCTACTCCGCAAAACGGCGTGTGACGACCCGACAAACAATTACGGTCACTATTCACGATCTTGATGCTTTTGGTCAGGGCGTGGCTCGCCATCAGGGCAAGACGCTATTTGTCAGCGGCGCACTGCCGGGCGAGCAGGTAGAGGTTGAGCTGCAGGAGGATAAACGTCAGTACGCACGCGGTCGTGCACGACGAATTCTTCAGCCCAGCGAGCAACGCGTTACGCCGCGCTGCCCATATTTTACCGTTTGCGGCGGTTGTCAGCAGCAGCACGCTTCGCAGGAGTTGCAGCAGCAGAGCAAGGCCAACGCGCTAGCGCATCTGCTCACGCGGGAAACCGCACAGCCAACCCGGGTAGATGAGATTATCGGCGACAGCGCTTACGGCTATCGCCGCCGTGCGCGTCTTGGTCTGCAATATCAGGCCAAAACGCAGACGCTCACGATGGGCTTTCGTAAAACCGCATCAAACGACTTGGTTTCCATCGACCATTGCCCCATTTTGAAGCCCGAACTTGATGCGCTGCTGGTGCCGCTCAGGGCCTGTCTCGCCTCGCTACAGGCAGTACGACGTCTGGGGCATGTTGAACTGGTGCAGGCGGATAACGGTCCGGTGCTGGTGTTGCGACATCTTGATGCGCTAAGCGTTGGCGATCGGCAAAAGCTGGAACGCTTTTCGCATGAGCACCAGCTGGCGTTGTTTCTGGCGCCGGATAGCGAGCAGTTACAACAGATTAGCGGCGAGCCGCCTTACTATATGTCGCATCAGTTGAAACTGAGCTTTAGTCCGCGCGATTTTATTCAGGTCAATGACGCGGTCAATCATAAAATGGTGGCGAAGGCGCTGGAGTGGCTCGATCTGCAGCCGCACGACCGGGTGTTAGATCTGTTTTGCGGCATGGGAAACTTTACCTTGCCGATAGCAAAGGCTGCACAAAATGTTGTGGGTGTGGAGGGCGTAGCAGCTTTAACAGCACAAGGTGCGTATAATGCCCGCCAGAATTGTCTTGAAAACATCACCTTTTTTCATGAGAACCTGGAAGAAGATGTGACGCGCCAGCCCTGGGCGGCGCACGGTTTTGACAAGGTGTTACTGGATCCGGCACGTGCAGGCGCAGCAGGCGTGATGCAACATATTGTTAAACTTGCGCCACAACGTATTGTTTACGTTTCCTGTAACCCGACTACACTTGCCCGCGACAGTCAGGTACTGCTGTCGTCCGGTTACCAGTTAGAAAGGGTTGCGATGCTCGATATGTTTCCGCATACCGGTCATCTTGAATCCATGGTGCTATTCGGTAAAACATAAGTATCTTTACAGGTTGCCAGGAGAGGTTATGGTTGCGGTAAGAAGCGCACATTTGAATACGGCGGGTGAGTTCGCGCTCGATGAATGGATCACCAGTCTGGGGATCGTGAACCCGCAATCAAGTGAACGACTGGCCGATACCTGGCGCTATTGTGAGTCTGTCACTCAGGCGCATCCCGATCAGGCGTTGCTGCTGTGGCGCGGCATTGAAATGGTCGAGATCCTGTCGATGCTGAGCATGGACAATGACACCCTGCGCGCCGCGCTGGTTTTTCCGCTGGCGGATGCTGACATCGTTTCAGAAGAGAAGCTGGAAGAAACCTTTGGTAAGGCGATCGTTTCGCTGGTGCATGGCGTGCGCGATATGGATGCCATTCGTCAGCTTAAGGCGATCCATAACGACTCGATGGCTTCCGAGCAGGTGGATAACGTGCGCCGCATGCTGCTGGCGATGGTGGAAGATTTCCGCTGCGTGGTGATCAAGCTGGCTGAGCGTATCGCCCATCTGCGTGAAATGAAGGATGCGCCGGAAGATGAGCGCGTTCTGGCAGCCAAAGAGTGTACCAATATCTACGCCCCGTTAGCCAACCGTCTTGGCATCGGGCAGCTCAAGTGGGAGCTGGAGGATTTCTGCTTCCGCTATCTTCATCCAGACGAATACAAACGTATTGCAAAGCTGCTGCATGAGCGGCGTATCGACCGCGAGCAATATATCGAAACCTTCGTGGAAAGCTTGCGCACCGAGATGACGCGCGAAGGCGTGAAGGCTGAAGTCTATGGCCGTCCAAAACATATCTACAGCATCTGGCGCAAGATGCAGAAGAAGTCGCTGGCGTTTGACGAGCTGTTTGACGTGCGGGCGGTGCGAATTGTCGCCGAGCGTTTGCAGGATTGCTATGGCGCGCTGGGGATTGTGCATACGCTGTATCGTCATCTGCCGGATGAGTTTGATGACTATGTGGCGAATCCAAAGCCCAACGGTTATCAGTCGATCCATACCGTGGTGCTTGGCCCCGGCGGCAAAACGGTTGAGATTCAGATCCGTACCCGGCAGATGCATGAAGACGCAGAGCTGGGGGTGGCTGCCCACTGGAAATATAAAGAGGGCTCCGGTGGACAGGCGCGCGGCGCACATGGACATGAAGAGCGTATCGCCTGGTTGCGTAAACTGATTGCCTGGCAGGAAGAGATGGCGGACACCGGCGAGTTACTGGAAGAGGTGCGCAGCCAGGTATTTGACGATCGCGTGTATGTGTTTACGCCGAAGGGCGACGTTGTGGATCTGCCTGCAGGCTCGACGCCGCTTGATTTCGCCTATCACATTCACAGCGATATTGGACACCGCTGCATCGGTGCCAAGATTGGCGGCCGTATCGTGCCCTTTACCTATCAGTTGCAGATGGGCGATCAGATTGAAATCATCACGCAAAAGCAGCCCAACCCCAGCCGCGACTGGCTAAACCCTAATCTCGGCTATGTCACCACCAGCCGTGGCCGCTCTAAAATCCACGCCTGGTTCCGCAAGCAGGATCGCGATAAGAATATCGTGGCGGGCCGTCAGATTCTGGATAACGAACTGAATCAGCTGGATATTAGCCTGAAAGAGGCGGAGAAGCTGCTGCTGCCGCGCTATAACGTGGGTACGCTGGATGAATTACTGGCGGCCATCGGCGGTGGCGATATACGTCTGAATCAGATGGTTAACTTCCTGCAGGCGAAGCTGAATAAGCCAAGCGCGGAGGAGGAAGACCGCGAGGCGCTGCGCCAGCTGACGCAGAAAAGCCATACGCCGCAGCGCGCCGGAAAAGAGAGCGGGCGAGTAGTGGTGGAGGGTGTCGGCAATCTGATGCACCACATTGCCCGATGCTGTCAGCCGATTCCTGGCGACGATATCGTAGGTTTTATTACGCAGGGGCGGGGGATCTCCATCCACCGCGCCGACTGCGATCAGCTGGCAGAGCTGATGTCGCATGCGCCGGAGCGAATTGTGGATGCGGTCTGGGGCGAAAGCTACTCCAGCGGCTATTCGCTGGTGGTGCGCGTGACCGCCAACGATCGCAGCGGGCTGCTGCGCGACATTACCACTATTCTCGCCAATGAGAAGGTGAACGTGCTGGGCGTCTCCAGCCGCAGCGATACGCGTAAGCAGCTGGCAACCATTGATATGGATATTGAGATTTACAATCAGCAGGTGCTGGGTCGCGTTCTGGCGCGTCTTAATCAGGTTCCCGACATTATTGACGCCCGACGTCTTCATTAATTATCTGACATGCCGTGCCTGGCGCGGCATGTCGCTCCCGCTTATTGGTATTAAGGTTTCACTATGACTGCTCTTGATCGTCTGCTGACTATTATGCAGACGCTGCGCGATCCGCAGCACGGCTGCCCCTGGGATCGCGAACAAACTTACGCCACGATTGCCCCCTATACATTAGAAGAGACCTATGAGGTGATCGATGCCATTCAGCGCGAAGACTATGACGATCTGCGCGATGAGTTGGGCGATCTGCTGTTTCAGGTGGTTTTTTATGCCCAGATGGCGCGGGAAGAGGGACGTTTTACTTTCGATGATATTTGTCACGGCATCGCCGATAAGCTGGAACGGCGTCATCCACATATTTTCGCCGACGGGCAGGTAAAAGACAGCGAAGAAGTGCTGCATAACTGGGAGCAGATCAAACAGCAGGAGCGCGCCGGGAAGGCACAGCACTCGGCGCTGGATGATATTCCCCAGGCGTTACCGGCACTGATGCGTGCGCAAAAAATTCAGAAACGTTGCCGCAGCGTAGGCTTTGACTGGAACTCATTAGGGCCGGTCGTTGATAAAGTGCATGAAGAGATTGATGAGGTGATGCACGAAGCGCAGCAGGCAGTGGTGGATGAGGCGAAGCTGGAAGAGGAGGTCGGCGATCTGCTGTTTGCTACCGTGAACCTGGCGCGTCATCTGGGCACCAAAGCAGAGACGGCGTTGCAAAAAGCCAACGTGAAGTTTGAGCGACGTTTTCGACAGGTCGAGCAGATTATTGCGGCGCAGGGCATGAATATGAGCGACGCCACGCTGGAGCAGATGGAAGCTGCCTGGCAACAGGTTAAAGCGGGGGAGAAAGCGGCAGGCTAATCAGCCTGAATGCGGCCTTTTGACTGACCGACATGCTTGTAAAGTTAAAATCCCGCCGCCCCCAGCGGGGGACAGACTGCTGCGTAAAGACGTCGTTAATCCATCCTGGAGACTCCGCCGCGTCATCCCTGACGCGGAGGCTTTCCTTCGTAGCCTGTCCCCCGCTTCCCCGGGCACTGATTGCCAGAATATTTTTTGCCATTCCACCTGATTTTTAGCTTACTCGTTTCAGCTTTTAGCAAAAAATATTCGCTCACTATGACCCAAATCAACCCTCCAGACCCATTGCCCAGGTAAGGTAGGCCGTCATCAGGTGTGGCGATGGCGGCAATGATCAATTGTGAGTAAGAGGTGAATCCAGTATACTGTTTTCCCGTCCTGGTTATTCCACCGTCTTTAAACCTCAACTCTCAGGTTCAGCATGACAACGAACTATATTTTTGTGACCGGCGGGGTCGTATCCTCTCTGGGTAAAGGCATTGCCGCAGCCTCCCTCGCAGCCATTCTTGAGGCGCGTGGCCTAAATGTGACCATCATGAAACTGGACCCGTATATCAACGTGGATCCAGGCACCATGAGCCCGACGCAGCACGGTGAAGTCTTTGTTACCGATGACGGCGCTGAAACCGATCTCGATTTAGGTCACTATGAACGTTTCATCCGCACCCGGATGTCGCGTCGCAATAACTTTACCACTGGCCGCATCTATTCTGAGGTGCTGCGCAAAGAGCGCCGCGGTGATTACCTGGGCGCCACCATTCAGGTTATTCCGCACATCACTAACGCCATCAAAGAACGCATTATCGAAGGCGGCGAAGGCCACGATGTGGTGCTGGTGGAAATCGGCGGTACCGTCGGCGATATCGAATCCTTGCCTTTCCTGGAAGCCATTCGTCAGATGGCGGTAGATGTCGGACGCGAACATACCCTTTATATGCACCTGACGTTAGTGCCTTATATGGCCGCAGCGGGTGAAGTTAAAACCAAGCCGACGCAGCACTCTGTTAAAGAGCTGCTCTCCATTGGTATCCAGCCTGATGTGCTGATCTGCCGTTCCGATCGCGCCGTGCCGGCTAACGAACGGGCGAAAATCGCGCTGTTCTGTAACGTGCCGGAAAAAGCGGTTATCTCTCTGAAAGACGTTGATTCCATTTATAAGATTCCTGGCCTGTTGAAATCACAGGGCCTGGATGATTATATTTGTAAACGATTCAGCCTGAACGTGCCGGAAGCTAACCTCTCTGAATGGGAGCAGGTGATTTACGAAGAATCGAATCCGGGCGGCGAAGTCACCATCGGTATGGTCGGCAAATATGTTGAACTGCCGGATGCGTATAAATCGGTGATTGAGGCGCTGAAGCATGGCGGCCTGAAAAATCGCGTAACGGTTAACATCAAGCTGATCGATTCGCAGGATGTGGAATCGCGCGGCGTTGAAGTCCTGAAAGATCTCGATGCGATTCTGGTGCCGGGTGGCTTTGGCCCGCGCGGTATCGAAGGCAAAATTCTCACCGCTCAATATGCGCGTGAAAATAATATTCCTTATCTGGGCATTTGCCTGGGTATGCAGGTGGCGCTGATGGAGTTTGCCCGTAACGTTGCGGGCATGGCTGATGCCAACTCAACGGAATTTGTGCCAGACTGTAAATATCCGGTGGTGGCGTTGATCACCGAATGGCGCGATGAAAACGGCAACGTTGAAGTTCGCAGCGAGCAGAGCGATCTCGGCGGTACCATGCGTCTCGGCAGCCAGCAGTGTCAGCTGACCGAAAATAGCCTGGTGCGTCAGATGTACGGCTCCGATACCATCGTTGAGCGTCATCGTCACCGCTATGAAGTGAACAACATGCTGTTAAAACCTATCGAAGCGGCGGGTCTGCGCATTGCAGGTCGCTCCGGGGACAATCAGCTGGTTGAGATTATCGAAAACCCGAACCACCCGTGGTTTGTTGCGTGTCAGTTCCATCCGGAATTTACCTCAACGCCCCGCGATGGTCACCCGCTGTTTGCCGGCTTTGTGAAAGCTGCAAGCGAGTACCAGAAGCATCAAGTGAAGTAAGCGTTTTTATAACAGTGCGCGAACGTTTCGCGCACTGTTTGTCTGAGTTTTAGCTTAACTTGTACTGAGGAAAAACTAATGTCCAAAATCGTTAAAGTCATCGGTCGTGAAATCATCGACTCACGTGGTAACCCGACTGTTGAAGCTGAAGTTCACCTGGAAGGCGGTTTTGTAGGTATGGCTGCCGCGCCGTCAGGGGCTTCTACCGGCTCTCGCGAAGCGCTGGAACTGCGTGACGGTGACAAATCTCGTTTCCTGGGTAAAGGCGTCACCAAAGCCGTTGCTGCGGTTAACGGTCCGATTGCTGAAGCTATCCTGGGTAAAGATGCCAAAGATCAGGCGAACATCGACAAGATCATGATCGACCTGGATGGTACCGAAAACAAATCTAACTTCGGTGCTAACGCGATTCTGGCTGTTTCTCTGGCAAGCGCCAAAGCTGCTGCCGCAGCTAAAGGCATGCCGCTGTATGAGCACATCGCTGAACTGAACGGCACGCCGGGCAAATTCTCTATGCCGCTGCCGATGATGAACATCATCAACGGTGGTGAGCACGCTGACAACAACGTTGACATCCAGGAATTCATGATCCAGCCGGTTGGCGCTTCCTCTGTGAAAGAAGCGATCCGCATGGGTTCTGAAGTGTTCCATCACCTGGCAAAAGTGCTGAAAGCGAAAGGCATGAACACCGCTGTGGGTGACGAAGGCGGCTATGCGCCGAACCTGGGTTCCAACGCGGAAGCGCTGGCCGTTATCGCTGAAGCGGTAAAAGCAGCAGGCTACGAGCTGGGCAAAGACATCACTCTGGCGATGGACTGTGCGGCATCTGAGTTCTACAAAGATGGCAAATACGTTCTGGCTGGCGAAGGCAACAAAGCGTTCACTTCTGAAGAGTTCACTCACTTCCTGGAAGATCTGACCAAACAGTATCCGATCGTTTCTATCGAAGACGGTCTGGACGAATCTGACTGGGAAGGCTTCGCTTACCAGACTAAAGTGCTGGGCGACAAAATCCAGCTGGTGGGCGATGACCTGTTCGTCACCAACACCAAGATCCTGAAAGAAGGCATCGAGAAAGGCATCGCTAACTCTATCCTGATCAAATTCAACCAGATTGGCTCTCTGAGCGAAACCCTGGCTGCTATCAAGATGGCGAAAGATGCAGGCTACACTGCCGTTATCTCTCACCGCTCAGGCGAAACTGAAGATGCTACCATCGCTGACCTGGCGGTAGGTACTGCAGCTGGCCAGATCAAAACCGGTTCTATGAGCCGTTCTGACCGCGTAGCTAAATACAACCAGCTGATTCGTATCGAAGAAGCGCTGGGTTCTAAAGCACCGTTCAACGGTCTGAAAGAAGTGAAAGGTCAGTAATAAGACTTTTCAGCTCGCATCTGAATAATGTGACCTGCGTATTTTCTGAAAAGCCCCGTCTTGTGATGGGGCTTTTTTATTATTACGTTGTTAATTAACCAGTTGCGGTGTAAAAGCACTTTTCCAGAACTGTCTGATTTGGTTTAAGGAAGGGTTAATTCTTAACAGAAATATGTACACCTTACGTCATTAATTGTAATGATACGGAAGGTTTAAAATGAAATATCGCGCTGATATTGACGGTCTACGCGCACTTGCCGTGCTGCCGGTGATCGCCTATCACCTGGGCGTGACCGGTATACCTGGTGGATTCACCGGGGTTGATATCTTTTTCGTGATATCGGGCTATCTGATCTGCGGCATTATTTATCAGAGTGCCATGAAAGGTGAGTTTTCTTATCTGGAGTTCTACAAGCGACGCTGCTTACGTATTTTGCCGCCGCTGTTTGTTGTGCTGATAGCCACCTTGTTGTTTGGCTATCATAACCTGCTTCCGGCGCAGTTTACCGAACTGGGCAATAGCGCTATCGCCACCGCGCTTTTCTCTTCAAATATTTTCTTTTGGCAGCAGACCGGTTACTTCGCCGGCCCCGCAGAACTAAAACCTCTGCTGCATACCTGGTCTCTGGCGGTAGAAGAACAGTTCTACATTCTGTTCCCAATCGTGCTGCTGTTTGCCGTACGCTGGTTCCGTCATCGTGTTACTCAGGTCATGCTGGCCATCATCGCCGTGTCGTTTCTGCTTAGCGTGGTTGGCGTGCTGAAAAAGCCCGACTTTACCTTTTATATGTTGCCTACACGCGCATGGGAGCTGGCAATTGGCGGGCTTATCGCGGTTTCGACCCTGGAAACACGTATGGCGACCGTGCGTCAGGAAATCAGGCATCTGATGAGCCTTGCCGGCCTGGCGCTGATTCTGTTCGGCTTTTTCTGGCTCAGCACCAGCAAGCCGTTTCCGTCGTGGAACGCGCTTTGGCCATGTCTCGGAAGTTTCCTGCTGATTCTGGCGGGCCGGGAGGCCATCGTAAACCGCATTCTGGCATTAAAGCCGGTGGTTTATATCGGCATGATCTCCTACTGCCTCTATCTCTGGCACTGGCCGCTTATCGTTTACAGCAAGATGTTCCTGAATATGAATGAGGGAATGCGCGATCTGCTGGTGCTGACGCTGACCTTTGGGCTGGCTATTGCTTCCCGCTATCTGATTGAAATTCCTTTCCGTTACAAGCTGTCGAACCTGAATCCGGTAGCGGTTTCCGCCTTCTCTGTGGTCGGCCTGGTGCTTATCGCGTCGGCTACACTGTATAAAAGCCATGTCAGTAATGAGTCCGGTAAATTTTCCGATCAGGCGCTGGCGGTAGCGAAATTCTCTCAATATCGTAATACCGATGAATATTTTTATCAGTTCCGTTTAGGTAAATGCTTTATTGATGGCAACAGCGAGGCGAAAGGGCATTACGATCGCGATTTCTGCCTGAAAACTTCCGCCACGGAAAAAAATTATCTGCTGGTCGGTGACAGCCACGGTGCCCATCTTTGGCGTGCGCTTAGCCTTGCGGCAGGAGAGAGCGTTAACCTGATGCAGGCCACCTCAGCAGGCTGTAAGCCGGTATCGCACCAGTCCATCAATAATAAATGTACGGAACTGATGGATTATGTTTATCAGCAGTGGCTGCCCAACCATAAAGTGGATGGCATCATTATCTCTGCTCGCTGGTTGCCGGAAGATATCGCGCCGTTGAAAGCGACACTGGAAGCGCTAAAAAAAGTCACCAACAACATCACCGTTATGGGGCCGACGATTGAGTATGCTGAGGCGCTGCCGGATCTGCTGGCCTACCAGGAGAACGGACGTAAAGATTTAGTCTCAAGCTCTATCAACCGCAATATCAAAGGCATCGATCTACGCATGCAGCAGGCGGTAGCGGAAGAGAAGGTTGGTTATATCTCGGTATACAACATCATGTGTCCGAATGATGTTTGCCACGTGTTGGCTTCAAACGGTCAGCCAAGCGCGTTTGATTATGGACACTTTACGCTAAGCGGCGCGAATGATGTTGCGCGCCAGGCGATAGTAACGATGCACCATAATAAATTCCTGTAACAGGCAAAAGCCGCCCGGCCTGATAGCGGGCGGCTTTTTCTCTCTTCAGTTTGTGCCTTTTCTGTCCATGATATTTGGCGTCCCTCCCTTCATCTGCCATAATCTGCGCCCTTAATTCTCCTGACGTGAGTGCGTGATGCAGTACCCGATTAATGAAATGTTCCAGACGTTGCAGGGCGAAGGTTTTTATACCGGCGTTCCGGCAATCTTTATCCGCTTGCAGGGATGCCCGGTTGGCTGCAGCTGGTGCGATACCAAACACACATGGGATAAGCTGGCCGATCGGGAAACCTCGCTGGGCGATATTCTGATAAAAACGGTGGAAAGCGATGCCTGGGGCGCTGCCGATGCCGCTGCCTTATTACAAACCATCGATCAACAGCAGTGGACCGCACGCCATGTGGTGATTACCGGCGGCGAGCCGTGCATCCACGATTTAACCCCGTTGACCGACGCGCTGCAGCAGGCTGGCTTCAGCTGTCAGATTGAAACCAGCGGTACGCATCCGGTGCGCTGTACGGCGCAAACCTGGGTCACGGTATCGCCTAAGGTTAATATGCGAGGTGGTTATGATGTGCTGGACCAGGCGCTGGTGCGTGCCGATGAGATCAAGCATCCGGTGGCACGTCAGCGTGATATCGATGCGCTGGATCAACTGCTGGTTCGCGTAGAGGATGATAAAGCGCGGATTATTGCGCTGCAGCCGATCAGTCAGAAAGAGGACGCTACGCGTCTCTGTATTGCCACCTGCATTGCCCGCAACTGGCGGCTTTCGATGCAGACCCATAAATATCTCAATATTGCCTGATTAACGCCCTTGCCTGCGGGTGGTACACTTCTGTTTTCGGAATGACCACACCAAGGGAAGGGTTATGCCTCATCTACCGTTTAATCAAAACATCTCCGGCTGGCTTAGCCAGTATCCGCAACCGCATCTGTTTCCGGCATTAACCTCTTTGATCGACGCTGATTGGGTGGTGATAGGTGCCGGTTACGCCGGGCTGGCATTTGCCCGACGGCTGGCAACGCTAAAGCCCGCATGGAAAATTGCAGTGCTGGAGGCTGGCACAGCTTATGAAAGCGCGTCCGGTAGAAATTCCGGCTTTATCATCGGACTGCCACACAATATCGGTAGCTCAACGGCCGAGCTAAAAAAAGCTCATGCTTATCGTCAACTGCTGCAGGCAGGCATGCAGCGGCTGAAGGGATTAGTGGACAAGCATCACATCGAATGTGAATGGGAGAGCGCCGGAAAATATCATTGCCAGGTCGCGGCTGGACAGGAAAAGATTTTACAACGTTACTGTTCCAGTCTGGAGCAGATGGCGGAAGATTATCAGCTGCTGAATAGCGATGCCTTACAGGAGAAGCTGGGCACCCGTTTTTATCATAAAGCGATCTTTACCCCGAATACGGTATTAGTGAATCCAGCCCTGCTGATTTCTGGTCTGGCTGCTACGCTGCCTGATAATGTCTCTCTGTGGTACCACAGCCCGGCGCTGACCATCGATTATCATCAGGGCGTGACCGTTTATACTGCAACTGGCGCGGTGCGGGCTAAAAAAGCGATGCTGGGGACCAATGCCTTATCGGGGCATTTGCTGCCCGGCCTGCGTCGCCAGGCAGCAATGGCGACTTTCGCCAGCCTGACGCCGCCGCTCACTCAACAGCAGCTTGCACGACTGCCAAAAATGGACAGTTGGGGCCTGACGCCAGTAAATGCTATCGCGGGTGCCACGCTCCGGTTTACGCAGGATCGCCGTTTCCTGATTCGTCAGCATGTGATCCCTGCACTACAGGGTATGATCAGCGCACGTCAGACGCAGCAGGCGGCCCGCCTGCATTCTCAACTCTTCCACAAAATCTATCCGCAGCTTAAAGACGTAGCGTTTAGTCATTGCTGGTCGGGAACCATTAGCGTGACGCGTAACGGTGCACCGCAATGGGGCCGTATAAATAAATATCTTTATACTGCTGGCGGCTGCAACGGCGCGGGGATCTCAAAGCAAACAATTGCCGGAGAGCTGCTGGCGGATTATGCCGTGGGGGAAGATAATCCGTTGCTGGCTGAAATGCAGGCGCTGGGTAAAGCAAACTGGCTTCCCCCGTCGCCTGTGCTGAATATCGCTATCAACGGTGCGTTACAGAAAGAACGCTGGCTGGGAAAAAAAGAGCGATAAACGGTGCTTATTCGCCGCGATACACGCAACCGGCGGTGCAGGTTTCTTTGATCATGACCGCGCTAAGCAGCGGCACTACCGGTTTCATCTGTTGCCAGATCCACTGCGCCAGCACTTCGCTGGTGGGATTTTCCAGGCCTGCAATATCGTTCAGATAATAGTGATCCAGACGATCGTATACCGGTTTAAAAGCGGCCTTCAGCTCGGCGAAATCCATAATCCAGCCGGTATAAGGGTCGACATCGCCGGTGATTTCAAGACGCACCAGGAATGAGTGACCGTGCAAACGTCCACACTTATGGCCTTCAGGCACATGCGGCAGATGATGGGCGGCTTCGAACTGGAAATCTTTAAAAAGCGTAGTTGCCATAATCGGTATCTCAGTTGTTGCAAAAACCGGCGAAGTCTACCGGAAAAACAGTTTTTTCGCACCCGTTTCCCCCGCTACCGCTATTTTTAACGCTGCGCAATAAATGCTCACTGATTAACTCTTTGATAAGTAAACTCTTTAATAAGAAGCTAAAGCGTTAAGCTTTATCACCAAAAGCGTTTAGGCGTTTTGGTTATTTATTATTTCTAACCCTTATTTACCGGTTAATATGCGACTCGGTAACCTCTACGCTATCTTCCGTCTCTGAACGGTTTGGCATCACTGATACTGGAATCATCAAGGCAATGACGACTCAGGCTCCCCCAGGTTCTTTGCTCCCGCTTCAGCCGGAGCAACTCGCCCGCTTGCAGGCGGCGACCCAAGATTTATCAACGACGCAGCTGGCATGGATTTCTGGCTATTTCTGGGGGGTGGTTAACCAGTCGCCCGGTGCTGTTGCCGCCGTGCAGAGCGCGCCCGCGCCCGCCGCAGAGGCACCAGCCATTACGCTGCTCTCCGCTTCGCAAACCGGCAATGCGCGCCGTGTCGCTGAGCAGCTGCGTGATGATTTACTGGCAGCGAAACTGAATGTGAAGCTGGTGAATGCCGGTGACTATAAGTTCAAACAGATCGCTCAGGAAAAACTGCTGGTGGTGGTGACCTCTACGCAGGGCGAAGGCGATCCGCCGGAAGAGGCGGTTGCGCTGCATAAATATCTGATGTCCAAAAAGGCACCGAAGCTGACGGAGACCGCGTTTGCGGTGTTTGGCCTGGGCGACACGTCATATGAGTTTTTCAGCAAGGCCGGAAAAGATTTCGATACCAGGCTGGCTGAGCTGGGCGCGGAACGGCTGCTCGATCGCGTTGATGCTGATGTGGAATTTGCTGCTGATGCGGAAAAGTGGCGTAAAGAGATCGTTGCGCTGCTGCAAAAGCGCGTTCCCACCGACACGCCGGCGCAGGCCGTTGCTACCGCCAGCGGCACCTATAATGAAGTTTTCACCACGCCCTATACGCGTGACGAACCGCTGGTCGCCACGCTTTCGGTTAACCAGAAAATTACCGGCCGTGGCTCCGATAAAGATGTGCGCCATATTGAAATCGATTTAGGCGATGCCGGGCTGCGCTATCAGCCGGGCGACGCGCTTGGCATCTGGTATGAAAACGATCCGGCGCTGGTAAAAGAGCTGACTGAACTGTTATGGCTGCGCGGCGATGAAATTGTTGAGGTGAAAGGGCAAAGCCTGCCGCTCTCACAGGCGTTGCAGCAGCATTTTGAGCTAACGGTTAACACGCCGCAAATCGTTGAGCAGTACGCCAAACTGGTACGCAACGAAAAGCTGCTGGCGCTGGCGGCGGATAAGGCCCAGCTGCAGCATTATGCGCAAACCGTACCGATTGTGGATATGGCGCGTCAGGCACCTGGCGAGCTGAATCCGGAGCAGTTGCTGTCGCTGTTGCGTCCGCTGACGCCGCGCCTCTATTCCATCGCCTCTTCACAGGCTGAGACGGAAAACGAAGTGCATATCACCGTCGGCGCGGTGCGTTATGAAATTGATGGTCGCCCACGTGCGGGCGGCGCTTCCAGCTATCTGGCCGACAGGCTGGAGGAAGAGGGAGAAGTGCGGGTGTTTATCGAGCATAACGATAACTTCCGCCTGCCTGCCGATCCTGATGCGCCGGTGATTATGATTGGGCCGGGTACCGGGATCGCGCCGTTCCGCGCCTTTATGCAGCAGCGTGAAAACGACGGTGCCAGCGGGAAGAACTGGCTGTTCTTCGGCAATCCGCATTTCACCGAAGATTTTCTTTATCAGGTGGAATGGCAGCGCTATGTCAAAGAGGGGCTGCTGACCCATATTGATTTAGCCTGGTCGCGCGACCAGCAGCATAAAATTTATGTTCAGGACAAAATCCGCGAGAAAGGTGCGGAAGTGTGGCGCTGGCTACAGGAAGGCGCACATATTTATGTCTGCGGCGATGCCAACCGTATGGCAAAAGACGTTGAGCAGGCGTTACTGGAAGTGGTAGCCGGGCAGGGCGGAATGGACCTTGAGTCGGCTGATGAGTTTTTAAGTGAGCTGCGCATTGAGCGCCGTTATCAGCGAGATGTTTACTAATGAGTGAAAAACACCCAGGACCGCTGGTCGTCGAGGGAAAACTCTCCGATGCGGAGCGCATGAAAAAAGAGAGCAATTTTCTGCGCGGGACGATTGCCGAAGATTTACACAATGGCCTGACCGGCGGCTTTAGCGGCGATAACTTTCTGCTGATCCGTTTTCACGGTATGTATCAGCAGGATGACCGAGATATTCGCGCCGAACGTGCCGAGCAGAAGCTGGAGCCGCGTCACGCGATGATGCTGCGCTGTCGTTTGCCGGGCGGCATCATTACGCCGAAGCAGTGGCTGGCGATTGAGAAGTTCGCAACGGAAAACACACTATACGGCAGCGTCCGTCTAACGAACCGCCAGACTTTCCAGTTTCACGGCATTCTGAAAAAGAATGTGAAACCGGCGCATCAGATGCTGCACGAAGTGGGGCTGGATGCGATCGGCACGGCGAACGATATGAACCGCAACGTGCTGTGCAGCTCTAACCCGGTGGAGTCTGAACTGCATCAGGAAGCGTATGAGTGGGCGAAGAAAATTTCTGAGCATCTGCTGCCGCGTACCCGTGCTTATGCCGAGATCTGGCTGGACGAGAAAAAGGTCGCCACCACCGAAGAGGAGCCGATCCTCAGCGCAACCTATCTGCCGCGTAAGTTTAAAACCACCGTTGTGGTACCGCCGCATAACGATGTCGATCTGCACGCGAACGACCTGAACTTTGTCGCCATCGCCGAGAACGGCAAGCTGGTAGGCTTTAACCTGCTGGTAGGTGGCGGGTTGTCCATCGAGCACGGCAATAAAGAGACTTACGCCCGTACCGCCAGCGAGTTTGGTTATCTGCCGCTGGATAAAACGCTGGCGGTTGCCGAGGCGGTGGTAACGACTCAGCGCGACTGGGGCAATCGTACCAATCGTAAGAATGCCAAGACCAAATATACCCTTGAGCGCGTTGGCGTTGAGACGTTTAAAGCAGAAGTGGAGCGTCGGGCCGGGATCACTTTTGAGCCGATCCGTCCTTATGAGTTCACCACGCGTGGCGATCGCTTTGGCTGGGTGAAGGGAATTGATAATAAGTGGCATTTAACGCTGTTTATTGAAAATGGCCGTCTGCTTGATTATCCGGGACGTCCGTTGAAGAGCGGCATTGCGGAGATTGCCAAAATTCATCAGGGCGATTTCCGTTTGACTGCCAATCAGAATTTGATTGTGGCGGGCGTACCGGAAAGCGAGAAGGCACGCATTGAGGAGATCGCTCGCTCACATGCATTAATGGAGAGCGTGACCGCGCAGCGTGAAAACTCAATGGCCTGCGTCGCGTTCCCGACCTGTCCGCTGGCGATGGCGGAAGCGGAGCGTTTTCTGCCTGCCTTTGTGACGCGTGTGGAAGAGATTATGTCGAAGCACGGCGTCGGCAATGAGCATATTGTGTTGCGCGTGACCGGTTGTCCTAACGGCTGCGGGCGCGCCATGCTGGCGGAGCTGGGGCTGGTAGGTAAAGCGCCGGGACGTTATAACCTGCATCTTGGCGGCAACCGCAGCGGCACACGTATTCCGCGTATGTATCGTGAAAATATCACTGAAGATGAGATTCTGGCGCATATCGATGAGCTGGTAGGTCGTTGGGCGCAAGAGCGCACGCCGGGCGAAGGCTTTGGGGATTTCACCATTCGCGCCGGTGTTGTCAAACCAGTGGTCGATCCAGCCCGGGATTTCTGGGAATAACGGAGGGGATGATGCCTGTACTCGATCTTGCAGCACTGAATGAGTTACCGAAAGTTGAGCGCATCATGGCGCTGGCTGAGGTGAATACGCAGCTGGAAGCGCTGTCCGCCGAGGATCGCGTGATCTGGGCGCTGGAAAACCTGCCGGGTGAGTTTGTTCTCTCTTCCAGCTTTGGTATTCAGGCGGCAGTATCGCTGCATCTGGTTACGCGCCAGAAGCCAGACATCCCGGTGATCCTGACCGATACCGGCTATCTGTTCCCGGAGACGTACCGCTTTATTGATGAGCTGACAGAGAAGCTGGATCTGAACCTGAAGATATTTCGTGCGGAGCAGTCGCCGGCGTGGCAGGAAGCGCGTTACGGTAAGCTGTGGGAGCAGGGCGTGGAAGGGATTGAGCGCTATAACGAGATCAATAAGGTTGAGCCGATGAATCGTGCGTTACAGACGCTCGGCGCACAGAGCTGGTTTGCCGGTTTGCGTCGCGATCAGTCCGGCAGCCGTGCAAATTTGCCGGTGCTGGCGATACAGCGCGGCGTGTTTAAAGTGTTGCCCATCATCGACTGGGATAACCGTCAGGTTTATCAATATTTGCAGCAGCACGGTTTGGGCTATCACCCGCTGTGGGATGAAGGCTATTTGTCCGTGGGCGATACGCATACCACGCGCAAGTGGGAGCCGGGTATGGCCGAGGAGGAGACGCGTTTCTTCGGTTTAAAACGGGAATGCGGGCTGCATGAGTAAGGTCGTGCAGCGAGTTTAAGAGAAAGGCGGCTGAAAGGCCGCCTTTTGTTTTCAGGAGGCTTTACTCCGGCCCCATTCGTCGCTTCCCTGTGCATCGGCGCTGTCTGTTTGCCGCTGGCTTAGCTTCTGTGGAGCAGCGGCGGTTTGGCGCTGGCTGCGATCCGGCACAAGGTTCAGCGGCGGACGGGGCGCTCCGTAAAGACGTCGTCAACCCATCCCTGGGGACTCCGCCGCGTCATCCCTGACGCGGAGGCTTTACTCCGTCCCCATTCGCCGCTTCCCTGTGCATCGGCGTTGTCTGTTTGCCGCTGGCTTAGCTTTTGTGCAGCCTGTTTACCGTTTCTTGAACATGCAGATGATTTTCACCACTGCTAATGTAGTAGTGACGCTTTTTTAAGGTTAAGTATCGTAAGTGCGGAATTAGGGGAGAGGGAAGGACGGGGCCAGGAGGCGGACCTCCTGCTAACGCTTAACCCTCAGCCAGCGCCTTTAACGCTTCTGAGGTCAGCGAAATATTCACCTTCATCACCTCATAATGTGCCACTGCTACAAAAGGATCTTCTGCCAGAATTGTATCCAGACGATCGCGATCGATATCCTTCGCCATAATCACTCCGCCGCTGCGTGGATCCTTACGGCCTGCGGCGATAAAAACCTCAGCAGCAAAATAACGTTTCAGCCAGTCAACATGCGCTTCGGTCAGGGCCTCAACCTCTTCAATCGGGCGATGGTAGCTCAGATTAATAATGTACATTATGACTTCTTATGAGTAGCAGGTGGATTAGCCAGCTCGTTAATCAAAGGAAACAGAATCCGCACGCTATCGCGCGCTCGCGCGCTGATGCGTCCAGGTAACCATCGATCAAGATAATTCAAATTATCCCGCGCGGTCTGATGATGACTGACGCCCTGCGGAAAATGGCGAGAAATGGCCCGCTGCTGCGTCCCATCTTTCTTGCCTAAATCCCAGTTCGCAGCACGCACCGTCAGCAACGGAAAACCCGCAGCATCAAAAGCGTTAGGCAGTGGATAAGGCGCGCTATGGGCTGGACGCGTGGCGGCGTTAATACCGTAACGATGAGCAATATCCAGCGCCCGATCGCGCGTCTGTTTGATCACCGCAGAAGCAGTATTCTTTCCGCTGTTAAAATAGAGCCGATCGCCCACAATCAAACTATCAAGATCGATCACTAACAGCGTATTCTTGCGATCGGCGGCTTTCATCCGTGAGATATAGGCATCCATACCCTGTAAATCATCCTGATGAGCGCTGAGCGCTACAAAACGCACGCCGTAATGCAGCGGCTTATGACTAAGCAGCTGCGCCAGCTCCAGCATCACGCCAAGCCCGGATGCGTTATCATCCACCCCCTGAAGACGCAGCCCGCCGATATCCTTCTCGGTTTCCTCTTCGCTCACTGGCCGCCAGGTATCCAGGTGCGCAATCACTAAAATCTCCTGCGGTACCTCTCCGGCACGCGCAGCAATCACCGACGTGGCGGTAAGATTGCGCCAGTGCGTCTTGCCATTATTGTCGCGCCAGGGGCCCCGGGTTTTAAAATCGCGCTTATCGCTCTTATAACCCATCTCTGCAAACTGTTGCTGAAGATAGTTGGCGGTCAACAGCTCTGCCGGACTACCCGCCATGCGGCCAGGGAACCAGGTAGCGATATGACGTAATTGCTGCTCTGCAAACTGGCCGGGAACCGGGGTGCTGGCGCTAACCGGCAAACTGATGCCGCAGCTGAGCAACGCGGCCAACGCGCTCAGGCGGAGCAAGGAAAACATACCATAGTCCTTAGACGTCATCCGATGACGCGAAAACGAAATAATTTTGCTTCGATAGTATGAAATTGTGATGCAGATTGCACAATTTCAATTGCTCTTAAATACCCGAAATATCATCTGTTAAGCACCTTTTATGCAAAGCTTTGCCAGGCCTATATTCCATTCAGTAACTACTCATTCCAATTCGTAATTTCATCTGCCTGAAGCTGCAGTCGTATAGTCGCGTTAACTTTTTGTTATTCAATATAAGGTCGACGTGGATTATCTCCCTATATTTGCCGATCTAAAAGCCAGGCCGGTGTTGGTTGTCGGTGGCGGCGACGTGGCGGCGCGCAAAATTGAATTGCTGCGGCGCGCTGGCGCGCAGGTCCAAATCGCCGCGCGCGCGCTTTGCCCGGAACTCCAGACGCTGGCGGATAACCAGCAGGTTGAGTGGCTGGCAACCCAATTTGAAGAACAGCAGCTCGATCGGGTTTATCTGGTCATTGCCGCAACCGATAACAGCGAACTGAACGCTCAGGTTTTCGCTGCGGCTAATGCGCGTCGGCTGCTGGTTAACGTCGTCGACGATCAACCGAAATGCTCCTTTATCTTCCCGTCGATTGTTGACCGCTCGCCGCTGGTGGTTGCTATCTCCTCCAGCGGTACCGCGCCGGTCCTGGCACGTATGCTGCGTGAAAAACTGGAAGCCTTGCTGCCGACTAACCTCGGCGCAATGGCGCAGGTAGCGGGCGAATGGCGCGACAAAGTCAAACAGCGTTTCAGCAAAATGTCCGATCGCCGTCGCTTTTGGGAGCGCGCCTTCAATGGCCTGTTTGCCAGTCAGATGGCGGCCGGCAACGTGCAGGGCGCAAAACAAACGCTGGATGCGCAGTTAACCGATGAAACGTCTCATCAGGGCGAAATTATTTTAGTGGGCGCAGGGCCAGGCGATGCCGGGCTGTTGACGCTGCGCGCTTTGCAGGTGATGCAGCAGGCGGATGTCGTGCTCTATGACCACCTGGTAAGCGAGGAAATTCTGGATCTGGTGCGTCGCGACGCCGACCGGCTGTGCGTGGGTAAACGTGCTGGTGCGCATTCAGTGGCGCAGGAAGAGACTAACCGCTTACTGGTATCGCTGGCCAGCAAGGGCAAACGCGTGGTGCGCCTGAAAGGCGGCGATCCCTTTATCTTTGGTCGCGGCGGTGAAGAGCTACAGGCCGCCGCCGCCGCAGGCATTCCTTTTCAGGTGGTTCCTGGCGTAACCGCCGCCTCCGGCGCTACCGCCTATGCCGGGATCCCATTGACCCACCGGGATTATGCCCAGAGCGTGCTGTTTATTACCGGCCATTGCCGTGCCGATGGTCAGGCGATTGACTGGCCGTCGCTGGCGCGCGCGCAGCAGACGCTGGCGATCTATATGGGCACGGTAAAAGCGGCGGAAATAGCCGGACAGCTGATCGCTCATGGCCGCGCGGCATCAACGCCGGTTGCCGTCATTGGTCGCGGCACGCGTCAGGATCAGCAGGTGCTGACCGGAACGCTTGCCGAACTGGAACAGCTGGCGCAGCAGGCGCCGACGCCTGCGCTGCTGGTCATTGGCGAAGTGGTTAATCTCCACGCGCAACTGGCCTGGTTTCAACATTCAGTACAGCAGGCCGGACGTAATTCCGCCGTTGTGAATTTGGCTTGAGGAAAAATCATGGATCAAAAACGACTGACTCATCTGCGTCAACTGGAGGCGGAAAGTATCCATATTATCCGCGAAGTGGCGGCTGAATTTGGTAATCCGGTAATGCTTTACTCCATTGGTAAAGATTCATCGGTCATGCTGCACCTGGCTCGCAAAGCCTTTTATCCCGGCACGCTGCCGTTCCCGCTGCTGCACGTTGATACCGGCTGGAAATTCCGCGAAATGTATGAGTTTCGCGATCGTACGGTAAAAGAGATCGGCGCGGAGCTGATTGTTCATCGCAACCCGGAGGGCGTAGCGATGGGTATCAATCCCTTTGTTCATGGTAGCGCCAAGCACACCGACATTATGAAGACCGAAGGTCTGAAGCAGGCGCTGAACAAATATGGTTTCGATGCTGCTTTTGGCGGCGCGCGTCGCGATGAAGAAAAATCGCGTGCAAAAGAACGTATCTACTCGTTCCGCGATCGCTTCCACCGCTGGGATCCGAAAAACCAGCGCCCGGAGCTGTGGCATAACTACAACGGGCAGATCAACAAAGGCGAAAGCATCCGTGTCTTCCCGCTTTCCAACTGGACCGAGCTGGATATCTGGCAGTACATCTTTCTGGAAAATATTGAAATCGTACCGCTCTATCTGGCCGCTGAGCGTCCGGTGCTGGAGCGTGACGGCATGCTGATGATGATTGATGACGATCGTATCGACCTGCAGCCAGGCGAAAAGATAACGCCGCGGATGGTGCGCTTCCGTACCCTGGGCTGCTGGCCGCTGACCGGCGCGGTGGAATCGTCAGCGCAAACGCTGCCGGAAATTATTGAAGAAATGCTGGTTTCCACCACCAGCGAGCGACAAGGTCGCGTTATCGATCGCGACCAGGCTGGCTCAATGGAGCTGAAGAAACGTCAGGGCTATTTCTAAGGGGACGCCAGATGAATACCGTTATTGCACAACAGATCGCCGACAAGGGCGGGGTGGAAGCCTGGCTGCACGCGCAACAGCACAAAAGCCTGCTGCGTTTTCTCACCTGCGGCAGCGTGGACGATGGTAAAAGTACGCTGATTGGTCGTCTGCTGCACGATACGCGTCAGATTTATGAAGATCAGCTCTCCTCGCTGCATAACGACAGCAAGCGCCACGGCACCCAGGGCGAGAAGCTTGATTTGGCGCTGCTGGTGGATGGCCTGCAGGCTGAGCGCGAGCAGGGCATTACCATCGATGTCGCTTACCGCTATTTCTCCACTGAAAAGCGGAAGTTTATTATTGCTGACACGCCGGGACATGAGCAGTACACGCGCAATATGGCTACCGGCGCCTCCACCTGTGATCTGGCGATTCTGCTGATTGACGCGCGTAAAGGCGTACTGGATCAGACTCGTCGTCACAGCTTTATCTCTACGCTGCTGGGGATCAAGCACCTGGTCGTAGCGATCAATAAAATGGATCTGGTGGAGTACAGCCAGGATCGTTTTGAGCAGATCAAACAGGAATATTTTGATTTCGCAGCGCAGCTGCCGGGCGATGTGGACATTCGGTTTGTTCCGATGTCGGCGCTGGAGGGCGATAACGTCGCCACGCAAAGCACCACCATGAACTGGTACAGCGGCCCCACGCTGCTGGACGTACTGGAAACGGTGGAAGTTAATCGTGTAGTAGAAAGTCAGCCGATGCGTTTTCCGGTGCAGTACGTTAACCGGCCTAACCTCGATTTCCGTGGCTATGCCGGTACGCTGGCCTCCGGCATTCTGCGCGTGGGCCAGCGCGTGAAGGTGCTGCCTTCCGGCGTTGAGTCAAGCGTGGCGCGCATCGTAACCTTTGATGGCGACTTGCCGGAAGCGGGACCGGGCGAAGCGGTGACCATCGTATTAAACGATGAAATTGATATTAGCCGTGGCGATCTGCTGGTGACGGCGGATGAAACGCTGAAAGCAGTGCAGGGCGCTTCGGTTGATGTTGTCTGGATGGCGGAACAGGCGCTGACGCCAGGTCAGAGTTTTGATGTGAAAATTGCCGGTAAAAAAAGCCGTGCCCGCATCGAAAGCATCGATTATCAGGTCAATATCAATAACTTGACCCATAACAACCAGATAGAGGCGCTGCCGTTGAATGGCATCGGGCTGGTAAACGTCACCTTTGATGAGCCGATGGTTCTGGATGCCTATCAACAGAATCCGGTAACCGGCGGGATGATCTTTATCGATCGCCTGACAAACGTCACCGTGGGTGCCGGAATGATCCGTCAGCCGCAGCAGCAGGCTACTGCCAGCCATGGCGAGTTCTCTGCCTTTGAGCTGGAACTGAATGCGCTGATCCGTCGTCACTTCCCGCACTGGGAAGCGCGCGATCTGCTGGCGGGCAAGCAATAAGATGGCGACGCATGACGAGAATGTGGTCTGGCACGCACACGCGGTAACGCGTGCCGATCGTCAGCAGCAGCATGGGCATCAGGGTGTGGTGCTTTGGTTTACCGGCCTTTCGGGGTCGGGTAAGTCAACGGTCGCCGGGGCGCTGGAACAGGCGCTGCATCAGCTGGGCGTCAGCACGTATCTGCTGGATGGCGATAATGTCCGGCACGGCCTCTGCCGTGATTTAGGCTTCAGCGACGCCGACCGTAAAGAGAACATCCGTCGCGTGGGCGAAGTGGCCAGGCTAATGGTGGATGCCGGATTAGTGGTGCTGACCGCCTTTATTTCACCGCACCGCGCAGAACGGCAGATGGTGCGTGAAATGCTGGGCGCAGGGGAGTTTATCGAAGTATTTGTCGATACGCCGCTGGCGATCTGCGAAGCGCGCGATCCCAAAGGGTTGTATAAAAAAGCGCGGGCGGGCGAGCTGCGTAACTTTACCGGAATCGACTCAGTTTATGAGGCGCCGGAACAGCCGGAAATCCATCTTGATGGCGAACAATTGGTAACAAAATTGACGGCGCAACTGTTAGATCTGCTGCGTCGGCGCGATATTATCAAATCCTGAGATTGCAGCGGCAAACGGCCAGAGAGCGGGCCGTGATGCGCAACAACAGGATACCTATGCATAATGTTACACCCCTGCTGGCCCGTAAAACTCACAGTGACCAGGACGACCGTGCCTGGTCCTTTCCCGGCGGCGTAATCGGTTTTGTTTCTTACTGGTGCGCTCTGGCGATCCCTTTCCTGCTGTATGGTTCCAATACGCTGTTTTTCCTGCTTTATACCTGGCCATTCTTTCTGGCGCTGCTGCCGGTGGCTGTGTTGATCGGTATCACCTTTGGTCTGCTGCTGCGCGGTCATCTTATCTGGACGTTGCTGCTGACGCTGGTCACCGTAACCTGTGTTTTATGGCTGCTCTTTTCCTGGCTAACCGGCTGGTAAGGCACGCTGTCGCTGACACCACAAGCAGCAGTGGCAGCTCTGCAAGGCTCAGGTTTATCTCCTGCCGCTGATGATCAAACGCGACCACGCGTTACAAATCTTTACCTGCAGCACTATTTTCAGGCACACCGTGCAGAAAGCGGCGCAATTTAACCGGCAGAGTGGAGTCCGGTGAAAAGTTATGGGATGATTGGGCCGTTTTTCAGGGGGCGGGGATGGGAAAACTGACGCTGCTGTTACTTGCATTACTTGTTTGGCTACAGTATTCGCTGTGGTTGGGCAAGAATGGTATTCATGATTACACCCGCGTCAGCGATGACGTAGTGGTACAACAGGCGAGTAATGCCAAATTAAAAGCGCGTAACGATCAGCTGTTTGCCGAAATCGACGATCTAAACGGCGGTTTGGAAGCAATTGAAGAGCGTGCGCGCAATGAGCTGGGGATGATTAAACCCGGAGAGACCTTCTATCGCCTGGTGCCGGATCAAAACAAACGTAACGGGCAGCAGGCTTTGCCAAATCAACAACGATAGCAATGACCACTATAACTGACGCCTGGCCGGATATTATCGCCGTGGTGCCCGCTGCCGGTATCGGTAGCCGTATGCAATCGGGGCGCCCTAAGCAGTACCTGACCATCGGTCAGTCCACCATTCTGGAGCACAGCATCGCCAGCCTGCTGGCACATCCGGCCATTAACCGGGTGATTGTCGTGCTTAGTCCGGACGATAACTATTTTCCGCAGCTGCCGCTGGCTAATGACAGCCGTATTCATACGGTAACCGGCGGGAAACAGCGCGCCGATTCAGTGCTGGCGGGCCTGCAGGCGGTTGAACAGGCTGACTGGGCGCTGGTACATGATGCGGCTCGTCCCTGTCTGGCCGCTGAAGATTTAAGCCGTTTACTGTCGCTTTGCCGTCACAGCCGCGTTGGCGGCATTCTCGCCGCACCGGTATGCGATACCATGAAGCGCAGCGAACCGGGCAAAGACGCCATCGCGCATACGGTTGAGCGGGAGGCCTTATGGCATGCGCTGACGCCGCAGCTGTTTCCTTTAGCATTGCTGCGTCAGTGTCTGGAGCGCGCCCTGCACGAAGGGGCCACCATTACCGATGAGGCCTCGGCGCTGGAATATTGTGGTTATCATCCTGAACTGATCGCTGGCCGCAGCGATAATATAAAAGTCACCCGCCCGGAAGATCTGGCGCTGGCGGCGTTTTATCTTACTCAACGACATAACAAGGAGTACGCATAATGCGTATTGGTCACGGTTTTGACGTCCATGCTTTCGGTGGCGAAGGCCCGTTGATTATTGGCGGCGTGCGGATTCCGTTTGAGCAAGGCTTTATCGCCCATTCCGATGGCGATGTGGCGCTGCATGCCCTGACGGATGCATTGCTGGGAGCCGCTGCCATGGGAGATATCGGCAAACTTTTTCCCGATACCGATCCTGCGTTTAAAGGCGCGGATAGCCGTGGGCTGCTGCGTGAAGCCTGGCAACGTATCCAGGCAAAAGGCTACCGGCTGGTTAATGTCGATGTCACTATCATCGCACAGGCACCGAAAATGCTGCCGCATGTGCCGCAAATGCGCATCAATATCGCTGAGGATCTCGGCTGCCATATGGATGATGTTAATGTCAAAGCGACGACTACTGAAAAGCTTGGCTTTACCGGACGCGGCGAAGGCATTGCCTGCGAAGCCGTGGCGCTGATCGCGCGGGCGGAGGCATAATGGCTTTACCTGAATGGCAGTGGCTTTACGGCAAGCCCGCGATCCGCGGGCAGTTAAAGGCCAGCCCGGAAGATTTCATGGTGGTTGAAGATCTCGGCTACGAGGCTGACGGCGAAGGTGAGCATCTGCTGGTGCGCATCCGTAAAACCGGCTGTAATACGCGCTTTGTCGCCGATGCGCTGGCAAAGTTTGCAGGTATTCATCCGCGTGATGTCAGCTTTGCCGGTATGAAAGATCGCCATGCGGTGACTGAACAAACGCTCTGTTTGCGTCTGCCGGGTAAAGAGACGCCAGATTTTTCCGCGTTTAGTCTGGAAGGCTGTGAGATCCTGCATCTGGCGCGCCATAAACGTAAATTACGTACCGGCGCGCTGGCGGGCAATGCTTTCAGGCTGGTGCTGCGTCAGATCAGCGATCGCGCGGCGCTGGAGGAAAGGCTGCTACGTGTGCAGAACGGCGGCGCGCCTAACTATTTCGGCCAACAGCGTTTTGGTTTTCAGGGCAACAACCTGGAGCAGGCGAAACGCTGGGCCAGTAATGAAATCCGCGTGCGTGAACGGAGTAAACGCAGCTTTCTGCTTTCCGCCGCGCGCAGCGTTATGTTTAATCAGGTGATCAGCGATCGTCTGGCGCAACAGGGCAACCTGACCCAGGCGATAACGGGCGATGCGTTGCAGTTGACCGGTCGCGGCAGCTGGTTTGTTGCGACAGAAGAAGAGCTGCCGCAGCTGCAGACACGGATTGATAATAATGAATTGCGCATTACCGCGCCGTTACCCGGCAGCGGGGAGTGGGGAAGCCGTGACGCCGCGCTGGCTTTCGAGCAGCAAAGTCTGGCCGACAGCCTGGCGTTTATCCAGTTGCTGGAGCGGGAACGGGTAGAAGCCGCTCGCCGGGCGATGTTGGTTATTCCGCGCGACCTGCACTGGAACTGGCGCGATGATGCCACGCTGGAACTCAGTTTTTGGCTGCCAGCCGGCAGTTTTGCCACCAGCATAGTCAGGGAACTTTTCGAACAGGAAGGTAACGATGCGGATATTGCTGAGTAATGATGATGGGATCCATGCGCCAGGCATTCAAACGTTGGCAAAAGCCCTGCGTGAAATCGCCGAGGTGCAGGTGGTCGCGCCCGATCGTAATCGCAGCGGCGCTTCCAACTCGCTGACGCTGGAAACCCCCTTACGTACTTTTTCTTATCCCAATGGGGATATCGCCGTGCAGATGGGGACGCCCACCGACTGCGTATTCCTTGGCGTCAATGCGCTGATGCGCCCAAAGCCCGATATTGTGGTTTCCGGTATCAATGCCGGGCCTAATCTGGGCGATGACGTGATCTATTCCGGCACGGTAGCGGCGGCGATGGAAGGGCGACATTTAGGGCTCCCTGCGCTGGCGGTCTCGCTGGACGGTCAGCATCACTATGAAACTGCCGCTGCGGTCACCTGCGCTATTTTGCAAGGATTGCAGCGTGAGCCGCTGCGCACCGGCCGTATTTTGAATATCAATGTTCCCGATCTGCCGTTAGATCAAATCAAAGGTATTCGCGTTACTCGCTGCGGCAGCCGTCATCCCGCCGATAAAGTTATTCCACAGCAAGATCCGCGAGGCAATACGCTTTACTGGATCGGCCCGCCGGGCGATAAGCATGACGCCGGCCCGGATACCGATTTTGCCGCCGTTGATGAAGGCTATGTCTCTGTGACGGCGCTGCATGTCGATCTCACCGCCCATCAGGCGCAGGACGTGGTGGCCGGCTGGCTGACCAAAGCCGGAGTCGAGTCGCTATGGTAAGCAGACGCATCGAGGCTTTGCTGGATCAGCTACGCCAGCAGGGCATCGAGGATGAACTTTTACTGAAAGCGATTGGCGACGTGCCACGCGAGCGCTTTGTTGATGAAGCGCTGGAACATCAGGCATGGGAAAACATGTCACTGCCCATTGGATCCGGGCAAACCATTTCGCAACCTTATATGGTGGCGAAAATGACCTCTTTGCTGGAGCTGAAGCCAGATTCACGCGTACTGGAGATTGGTACCGGCTCCGGTTATCAAACGGCGATTCTGGCCCATCTGGTCGATCATGTCTGTTCTGTTGAGCGTATTAAAGGGCTGCAATGGCAGGCGAAGCGCCGCCTGAAACAGCTTGATTTGCATAATGTCTCGACGCGCCACGGCGATGGCTGGCTGGGTTGGGCTGCACGCGCGCCGTTTGATGCCATAATTGTCACCGCTGCGCCGCCGGAAATCCCTGAGGCTCTGCTGGCTCAGCTTGATGAAGGCGGCATTATGGTTTTGCCGGTTGGGGAAGAAATACAGCAGCTGAAACGCATTCGACGTAAGGGCGGTGAGTTTATTGTCGATGTTATTGAGCCGGTACGTTTTGTGCCGCTGGTGCAGGGCGATCTCGCCTGACGGCCCGGCACCAGACTACGCATTTCTTCACAACTGATTAATAGCACGGGAATTGGGTTGTTGTTAGTATCAGCCATTCCATTCGTCAGCAATGGATAGCGAACGTGAACGCTTACGTTCGTCGTTTCAAGGCTCGTCACAGGTTTGTTATCACGGGGGATAAATGAGCACAGGAAGCCCACTTTTTACTTTGAGCCGCCTTGCGGCTGTTTCATTAATTGGATTTTGGCTGACGGGTTGTACTTCTGATAATAACGCTCAGGCTCCTATTAGTACGGTTGGCGGTCAGTCTCAGCCTCGGGGCGGTAATATAGCCTCTGGCGGTATGTTAAGCGGCGCGTCATCCTCCAGACCGGTATTTGCGTCCGGTTCGAACAATAGCAACGCTAATGTAATGACGCAGAATGGTCGTATCGTCTACAAGCGCAGTTATGAGAATATTCCGAAAGGTAGCTATAGCGGTGAGACATATACCGTTAAGCGAGGCGATACGTTGTTCTATATTGCCTGGATTACCGGCAATGATTTTCGCGATTTAGCCCAGCGTAATAACATCGCTGCGCCTTACAACCTCAATGTGGGTCAGGCTTTGCAGGTTGGTAACGGCTCAGGTTCACCGATTACCGGTGGCAATGCGATCACGGTCGCGGACGCTACGCAAGGGGGCGTGCCGACCACGCCTGGCTCAACACAAATCAAATCTTCTACAGTTGCGCAGCAACCGGTTATTACGTATTCTGATGATTCAGGAAAATCAGGTGGGGGCAAAATGTTGCCTTCAGCGGGGAATACAACTGTTGCAACGACAACAGCCCCGGTTACCGCACCGCCGACGGTAAGCAGTACAACGTCCAGTTCAACCCCTGTGGCTGGTTGGCGTTGGCCCACCGACGGTAAGATTATCGATAACTTTTCTGCTGCAGAAGGCGGCAATAAAGGTATCGATATCGCAGGATCGCGAGGACAGCCAGTGGTTGCCACCGCATCCGGTCGTGTAGTGTATGCAGGTAATGCGCTGCGCGGTTACGGTAATCTGATTATCATCAAACATAACGATGATTACCTGAGTGCCTACGCCCATAACGACACTATGCTGGTCCGGGAACAACAAGAAGTTAAGGCGGGGCAGAAAATAGCTACTATGGGTAGCACCGGAACCAGTTCAGTTAGATTACATTTTGAAATTCGTTACAAGGGGAAATCCGTAAACCCGTTGCGTTATTTACCGCAGCGATAAACGGGCAGAGCCTTGAAGTTCTGCCCAGGGATCACGGGTAGGAGCCGCTTATGAGCCAGAATACGCTGAAAGTTAATGAGTTACATGAAGATGCGGAATTCGACGAGAACGGAGCTGAGATTTTCGACGAGAAGGCTCTTGTTGAAAATGAACCTGGTGATAATGAACTAGCTGAAGAAGAGTTGTTGTCACAGGGTGCGACGCAACGTGTTTTAGATGCGACGCAGCTTTACCTCGGTGAAATTGGTTATTCGCCGCTTTTAACGGCAGAGGAAGAAGTATTTTTTGCTCGCCGCGCACTGAAAGGCGACATTCCTTCTCGTCGTCGCATGATCGAAAGTAACTTACGACTGGTGGTAAAGATTGCTCGTCGTTACAGCAATCGTGGTCTGGCGCTATTGGACCTGATTGAAGAAGGTAACCTGGGCTTGATTCGTGCTGTTGAGAAGTTTGACCCCGAGCGTGGGTTCCGTTTCTCAACGTACGCCACCTGGTGGATTCGTCAAACGATTGAACGGGCAATTATGAACCAAACCCGTACAATTCGTCTGCCGATTCACATCGTCAAGGAGTTGAACGTTTATCTGCGCACCGCGCGTGAACTGTCGCACAAGCTGGATCATGAGCCGAGTGCGGAAGAGATCGCCGAGCAGCTGGATAAACCAGTTGATGACGTAAGCCGTATGTTGCGTCTCAACGAACGCATTACCTCAGTTGATACGCCATTAGGCGGAGATTCTGAGAAAGCGCTGCTGGATATCTTGGCCGATGAGAAAGATAACGGTCCGGAAGACACCACGCAGGACGATGACATGAAACAGAGCATCGTTAAGTGGTTGTTTGAGCTGAATGCCAAGCAGCGTGAAGTATTGGCACGTCGTTTCGGCCTGCTGGGCTACGAAGCGGCAACGCTTGAGGATGTGGGCCGTGAAATCGGTTTAACCCGCGAGCGTGTACGTCAGATTCAGGTTGAAGGTCTGCGTCGTCTGCGTGAAATCCTGCAGGCGCAGGGCCTGAGCATTGAAGCTCTGTTCCGCGAGTAACAATGTTCCTGCAATAGGGTAATGCGAAAGCGGTGGTCTCAGACCACCGCTTTTTTATTGCCTGTATTCAGCGATCGCGGCTGAATACAGGCAGGTTTACAGCAATGATTTAAGCCGATAAATCCATTCCAGAGCCTGACGCGGTGAAAGGGTATCGGGATCCAGCGCTTCAAGTGCTTCAACCGCAGGCGACGTTTCTTCGACCAGCAGCGGCAGTTGTGGACCATCAGCCTTTGTTGCCGCAGCCGTGCCCGATAACGCCTCCAGCTCTTTCAGCTTTTGCCGGGCGCGCTTAATGACTTCTTTGGGGACGCCTGCCAGCGCAGCAACCGCCAGGCCATAGCTTTTACTGGCCGCGCCTTCCTGTACGCTGTGCATAAACGCAATGGTATCGCCATGCTCCACGGCATCCAGGTGGACATTGGCCACGCCTTCCATTTTTTCTGCCAGGGTAGTCAGCTCAAAATAGTGGGTAGCGAACAGCGTCATTGCCTTAATACGACTGGCAAGGCTTTCAGCACAGGCCCAGGCAAGAGAAAGACCGTCATAGGTTGAGGTTCCGCGACCAATTTCATCCATCAACACCAGGCTGTGTTCTGTGGCGTTATGCAGAATATTCGCCGTTTCGGTCATCTCCACCATAAAGGTTGAACGGCCTGAGGCGAGATCGTCCGCCGCACCGACGCGCGTAAAGATGCGATCGACCGGACCGATAGTCGCCTGCTCTGCCGGAACAAAACTGCCAATACAGGCCATCAGCACTATCAGCGCTGTCTGACGCATATAGGTACTTTTACCACCCATGTTCGGACCGGTAATCACCAGCATGCGGCGCTGCGGTGAAAGCGAAAGCGGATTGGCAATAAAGGGTTCTTTCAGCACCTGTTCAACCACGGGGTGACGGCCGCCGGAAAGCTTGATGCCGGGCTTATCGCTTAATGTCGGACGCGTATAGTTCAGCGTCCAGGCGCGTTCAGCCAGATTGGTTAAGACATCAAGTTCGGCCAGCGCAGCGGCGCTTTGCAACAACGCATCCAGGTGCGGCAGCAGCAGATCGAAAAGCTCCTCATACAGTGCCTTTTCCAGCGCCAGTGCCTTACCTTTAGAGGTAAGCACTTTATCTTCATACTCTTTCAGCTCTGGAATAATGTAACGTTCAGCATTTTTCAGCGTCTGACGGCGCACATAATGGATCGGCACCAGATGGCTCTGCCCACGGCTAACCTGGATGTAATAACCATGTACCGCATTGAAGCCTACCTTTAGCGTATCCAGCCCTAGCTTTTCACGTTCGCGGATTTCAAGACGATCGAGGTAGTCGGTTGCGCCATCAGCCAGCGCGCGCCACTCATCCAGCTCGGCGTTATAACCCGGCGCGATTACGCCGCCGTCACGCACCAGTACCGGTGGCGTTTCGATAACGGCACGTTCCAGCAGCTCACGCAGTTCGCTAAATTCCCCCATCTGCTGACGCAACGTGGGAAGATGTCCGGCATCCACATCGGCTAACAGAGCGTTCAGCTCCGGTAACTGTTGAAACGCGTGGCGCATACGCGCCAAATCGCGCGGGCGTGCAGTGCGCAGCGCCAGGCGCGCCAGAATGCGTTCTAAATCGCCAACCTGACGCAGGATCGGCTGCAGTTCGCCACTGAGATCCTGCAGAGCGGCAATGCTTTCCTGACGTTGCGCGATCACGCGGCTGTCTCTGACCGGCGTATGCAGCCAGCGTTTCAGCATGCGGCTGCCCATCGGCGTGACCGTTTTATCCAGCACGGCGGCCAGCGTATTATCAACGCCGCCCGCCAGATTCTGGGTAATTTCCAGGTTACGGCGCGTAGCAGCATCCATGATGATGCTGTCCTGCTGGCGCTCCATCGTTAACGAGCGAATATGCGGCAGCGAGGTGCGCTGCGTATCTTTGACATATTGCAGCAGGCAGCCGGCGGCACGCAGGGCGACATGCGCATTTTCAACGCCGAAGCCGGTAAGATCGCGCGTACCGAATTGCAGGTTAAGCTGCTGACGCGCAGTATCCAGTTCATATTCCCAGAGCGGACGACGGCGCATACCGCGACGATTTTCAATCAGATCCATCGCGGCAAAATCTTCCGGATAGAGCAGCTCGGCCGGGTTAGTGCGCTGCAGCTCAGCGGCCATTGCTTCGTGGTCTGCCGGTTCGCTCAGCAGAAAGCGGCCCGAACTGATATCCAGCGTGGCATAGCCGAAACCGCGCGCGTCCTGCCAGATAGCCGCCAGTAAATTGTCCTGACGCTCGTTAAGCAGGGCTTCATCACTAATTGTACCCGGCGTGACGATACGCACTACTTTGCGCTCAACCGGGCCTTTGCTCTGCGCCGGATCGCCAATCTGTTCGCAAATCGCTACCGACTCGCCCAGCTGTACCAGCCGGGCCAGATAGTTTTCCACAGCATGATAAGGCACGCCCGCCATGGGGATCGGCTCGCCAGCGGAGGCGCCGCGCCTGGTCAGGGAGATATCCAGCAGTTGAGAGGCGCGTTTGGCATCGTCATAAAACAGTTCATAGAAATCACCCATGCGATAAAACAGCAGGATGTCGGGATGCTGTGCCTTCAGGCGAAGGTACTGCTGCATCATCGGGGTGTGGTTACCAATATCCATATCTGTCGATCCTTTCACGGTCATGTCACTCAACTTGCATGTTCCTGTTGGTCTCAGCGGCGGTCTGGGGATTCAGGCGGATCCTATCGCTAAAGTATCAAAAGCGCTACCCGACGTTAGCAGGCGTAACGTCAGAAAGGGAGGGTTATTATCTGCGGCTACCCACTTCTTCGGCTCGGCTCGCAAAGTATAAGAAGCTTGTGCCAGGTCAAAAGGGCAGAGTGAATAACGCTACCCACAGCAAAATTAAGGTTATAGAATGAGCGCCTTTTTCATAACCCGCTGGGTCGTAACTTTTTGAGGTTGTAATGCAGACTTTACCTTCTTGTCCTGAATGCCATTCTGAATATACCTGGCAGGATGGCGACACGCTGAACTGTCCTGAATGTGGTCACATCTGGTCGCAGCAGGAGACCGGAGCGCCAGGGGATCAGGGACTGGTTGTGCGTGATGTCAACGGTACTCTGCTGGCAGATGGCGACAGCGTAACGGTCATCAAAGATCTGAAGGTTAAAGGCAGCTCTTCTGCGCTGAAGATCGGTACAAAAGTTAAAGGGATCCGCCTGGTGGAAGGGGATCATAACATCGATTGTAAGATCGAGGGTTTTGGCCCGATGAAACTGAAATCTGAGTTCGTTAAAAAGAACTAAGTTTCCTGCAACGTCAGGCAAAGCAGCTAAGCATTGGCTTGGCTGCTGCCTTTCTGTTTAGCTGAACAGCAGATCGATGGCGTCGCACTGCGCCTCGCTCAAGGTTCCGCCGCTATTACGTGAGCGCGGCGTCATGTAGCCATATTTACGTGCCACCGCCGCTTTAATCGTGGTCACAAAATCATCGCCCACCGTATAAATTGCCATCAGTTTACCAATGCGTTGCTGAAACTGCGTGAGCGCCGCCAAATCTCCATCCCGCCAGCTTTGCATCGCTTCGGCAAACATCGCCGGCACCAGATTATTTAGCCCGCTAATCACGCCTGCGCCACCAGCCAGCAGGTTAGGCAACAGATATTCATCATAGCCGGAGAGCACGGCAAAATCGCTGCGCACCTTTTTGGTTTCTTCTATTAATGAACGGTTATGTGACAGGCAATCCGTGGTGTCTTTGATGCCGATGAAATTGGGCAGTTCTGCCGCCAGTTCCGCCACCAGCATCGCATCAAGATCGCAACCGGTACGCGCCGGAAAATTATAGGCGAACCATTTGCCTTCCAGCTCTCGATCGAGCTGTCGAAAGTAAGCTAACAGCTGTTGTCGGGTTTGCCCGTAATACCAGGGCGGCAGCACCATTACGGCATCAAAGCCGCTCTCCCAGGCAAGATGCGCTAACTCCAGCATGTCGCTGTTACAGCTGCTGGAAATATTGGCCACCATGCTGAGACGGGACATGCTGCGGGCTTCACGTATTAATAATTTACGCTCTGCTTGCGTCAGTGAAACAAACTCGCCGATGCTACCCATCAGCAATAGCGTATCAATGCCGGATGCGTCCAGACGCGCAAAATGCTGCGCCAGTGCATTCAGATCTAAATGGTTATCTGCCGTAAATGGGGTTACCGAGGGGCACCAAACGCCGGAAAAAGCAGGCTGATTTTGCATATTGTTCTCCGCAGGCGACAATTGAAACGGTGTTTTAAATTAATCATTTTTATCTGTGCGTGTCACAGCAAGTAGCACGATAATCCAACCGCGATCTCAATTATCGTCTTTACTTAACGCTCTTTTCTGAAAAATGCGGCGTGATTTATCCATCTTGCTGTTTCATCCTGTTTAACGAACGCTGAAATAGCATCCATACTGAATCTCAATGGCAATTTCCTGTGGCGCTAATATGTTGACTGGTAACCTTGCTAAGTCAGTTCGTCGCCCGCATATAAAGCAGGAACCTGCCTCGCAAAATAACCATGCTGTCCGGACGAAACGGCAAAAAGGTGACGCCTTGCGCGCGCTTTGTTGTTAACGTTGGGCAGAGCATCCAGGGATGAGAGAATGACTGACGAACAACTGAAAGCGTTAAGCGCCCTTAACGGAAAGCTGCTGCTGCAGCGCCAGGCAAAGCTTACCACCGCCGAATCTTGCACCGGCGGCTGGATTGCTAAAGTTTTGACCGATATCGCCGGTAGCTCCGCCTGGTTTGAACGCGCTTTTATCACCTACAGTAATGATGCCAAGCAGCAGATGATTGGCGTATCTGAACAGAGCTTGCAGCAGTGGGGCGCAGTCAGCGAACAAGTGGTAAAAGAGATGGCCGCTGGTGCGTTAAAAGAGGCCAGAGCGGACTTCGCCATTGCCGTTAGCGGCATTGCCGGACCGGACGGCGGCACCACGGAAAAACCGGTCGGCACCGTCTGGTTCGGCTTTGCCACAGCAGCAGGCGAAGCAGTGCAAAAACGCTTTGTATTTCAGGGTGATCGAGAGGCTGTGCGGCGGCAAGCGGTAGCGACGGCGCTGCAGATTTTACATGATGATTTTCTCAAAAATTTGACTTGATACTGTATGATTATACAGTATAATTACCATCCAATGAACGAGAGCACTGCACACAACCGTGGCGTGCTTTACCCCGGCATGATTAGGAGTAAAAATGGCTATTGACGAAAACAAGCAAAAGGCTCTGGCAGCAGCGCTGGGCCAAATTGAGAAGCAATTTGGTAAAGGCTCCATCATGCGCCTGGGTGAAGACCGCTCAATGGATGTGGAAACCATCTCGACCGGTTCGCTTTCGCTTGATATCGCCCTTGGTGCTGGCGGCCTGCCAATGGGCCGTATGGTTGAAATTTACGGTCCGGAATCGTCCGGTAAAACCACGCTGACGCTACAGGTCATCGCCGCCGCTCAGCGTAAGGGCAAAACCTGTGCCTTTATCGATGCCGAACATGCGCTGGATCCGGTTTATGCGAAAAAGCTGGGCGTTGATATTGATAACCTGCTCTGTTCTCAGCCGGATACCGGTGAACAGGCGCTGGAAATCTGTGATGCGCTGGCGCGTTCCGGTGCGGTAGACGTTATCATCGTCGACTCCGTTGCGGCGCTAACGCCGAAAGCGGAAATCGAAGGTGAAATCGGTGACTCACACATGGGTCTCGCCGCACGTATGATGAGCCAGGCGATGCGTAAGCTGGCCGGTAACCTGAAGCAGTCCAATACGCTGCTGATCTTTATCAACCAGATCCGTATGAAAATCGGCGTTATGTTCGGTAACCCGGAAACCACGACCGGTGGTAACGCGCTGAAGTTCTACGCCTCTGTGCGTCTTGATATTCGCCGTATTGGCGCGATCAAAGAGGGCGATAACGTCGTCGGCAGTGAAACCCGTGTCAAAGTGGTTAAAAACAAGATTGCCGCGCCGTTTAAACAGGCTGAATTCCAGATCATGTACGGTGAAGGGATTAACATCTACGGCGAGCTGGTGGATCTTGGCGTGAAGCACAAGCTGATCGAGAAGGCGGGTGCCTGGTATAGCTACAATGGCGATAAAATCGGCCAGGGTAAAGCGAATGCCAGCAACTACCTGAAAGAAAACAGCGCTGTGGCTAACGAAATCGAGCAGAAACTGCGTGATATGCTGCTGAACAATCCTGTCGAGGAAGGTAAAGCGGCCGTCCCGGCGGAGAATTACGAAGATACCGCTAGCGAAACTAACGAAGACTTCTAATTCCTCACCCCGGTCAGCCTGGCTGCCCGGGGTTTTTTTGTTCTAATACTTTGTATCCTGCCGCAATTCTCGCTACCCTCGCTTTTTACTGCTTATCTCAACCTACCAACCTGACGGAAGCGTAATGACTGACAAGCCCGCAACTCCGGTCACTTTTGCACGCCTGTTGGATCGTGCTACGCGTATTCTTGCCATGCGCGATCATAGCGAAGCCGAGTTCCGTCGTAAGATGGCGCAGTCAGCTGCGCGTGCCGCGATGCGCCATGATGAACCGGCTGAGGAAATTCCGGAAGAGATGATAGAACAGGTTATCGCCTGGTGCTATGAGCATAGCTGGCTGGACGATGTCCGTTTTGCCCAACGTTTTGTTATCAGCCGCAGCCGCAAGGGCTATGGCCCACAGCGTATCCGCATGGAGCTGGCGCAAAAGGGAATAGGGCGCGAACTGGCGGAAACCGCCCTGAGCGAGGCGGAGATCGATTGGGGCGCTCAGACTTTAGACGCGGCAGAACGTAAATTTGGCCTGCCGTTGCCGCAGGAATGGAAACAAAAATCCAAAGTGCTGCGTTATCTGCAGGCGAAAGGGTTTTTCATGGAAGATATCCAGTCGATTTATCGAAATAATGATGATTGAACCGCGATGGGATTTTACTTCCCTCGGAAGAAAATTTATCTTATTCCCACTTTTTGTTGGTAACTCTTCACGCAGCCGTGTGGAACGCCCGCCCGGTGCCAAGGGAAGAACCTTCGTTAGCGTATTCCAGGATATTTATGAGCAAGAGTACTGCTGAGATCCGTCAAACGTTTCTCGATTTTTTCCATAGTAAGGGACACCAGGTTGTTGCCAGCAGCTCCCTCGTACCCCATAACGATCCGACGTTATTGTTTACTAACGCCGGGATGAACCAGTTTAAAGACGTTTTCCTTGGACAAGACAAGCGCAGCTACTCGCGTGCCACCACGTCGCAGCGTTGCGTGCGTGCCGGTGGTAAACATAATGACCTGGAAAACGTAGGCTATACTGCGCGTCACCATACTTTCTTTGAAATGCTGGGTAATTTCAGCTTCGGCGATTATTTCAAGAAAGAAGCGATTGCTTTTGCATGGGAGCTGCTGACGTCAGCGCAGTGGTTTAACCTGCCGAAAGAGCGCCTGTGGGTGACCGTGTACGAAACCGATGATGAAGCCTGGGATATTTGGGCCAACGAAATTGGCGTGCCCGCTGAGCGCATTATCCGTATCGGTGATAATAAAGGTGGCGCTTACGCTTCAGATAACTTCTGGCAGATGGGCGATACCGGACCATGCGGCCCGTGCAGCGAAATTTTCTACGATCATGGCGACCATATCTATGGCGGCCCGCCGGGCAGCCCGGAAGAAGATGGCGATCGCTATATCGAGATCTGGAATATCGTCTTTATGCAGTTTAACCGTCAGCCTGACGGTACGATGCTGCCGCTGCCTAAACCTTCTGTTGATACCGGCATGGGTTTGGAGCGTATTTCTGCGGTGCTGCAGCACGTTAACTCTAACTATGAAATCGATCTGTTCCAGAAGCTTATTGCTTCTGTGGCAGAGGTCACAGGCAGTACCGACCTCAGCAATAAATCGCTACGGGTTATTGCCGACCATATTCGTTCCTGTGCTTTCCTGATTGCCGATGGCGTAATCCCTTCAAATGAGAACCGTGGCTATGTGCTGCGTCGTATCATTCGTCGTGCGGTGCGTCATGGCAACATGCTGGGCGCTAAAGGTAGCTTCTTCTATAAGCTGGTTGGCCCGTTGATTGAAGTGATGGGCAGCGCTGGTGAAGATCTGCAACGCCAGCAGACACAGGTAGAGCAGATTCTTAAAACTGAAGAAGAGCAGTTTGCTAAAACGCTGGAGCGTGGTCTGGCGCTGCTGGATGAAGAGCTGGCGAATCTGCAGGGCGATACGCTGGATGGCGAAACCGTTTTCCGCCTGTACGATACCTTCGGCTTCCCGGCAGACCTGACGGCTGATGTGTGCCGTGAGCGTAATCTGAAAATTGATGAAGAAGGCTTTGAGCAGGCAATGGAGCGTCAGCGTCAGCGCGCTCGTGAAGCCAGCGGTTTTGGCGCTGACTACAGCAATGTTATCAGCATCGATTCCGCTTCATCTTTCAAGGGGTACGACAACCTTGCGTTAAAAGCCGCTATAACTGCCATCTATGTTAACGGCCAGCCGGCAGATGAAATCACCGCCGGAGAAGAAGGGGTGATTGTACTCGATGAGACGCCGTTCTATGGCGAATCAGGCGGGCAGGTAGGCGATACCGGCGTGCTGAAAGGGCTTAACGCTGAGTTTAACGTAAGCGATACGCAGAAATATGGTCAGGCTATTGGTCACACAGGCAAGCTGATCTCTGGTCACCTGCGCATTGGCGATCGACTGGATGCTCAGGTTGACGAGGCGCGTCGTGCGCGCATTCGCCTGAACCACTCAGCCACGCATCTGTTACATGCTGCGCTGCGTCAGGTTCTGGGAACGCACGTTGCTCAGAAAGGCTCGCTGGTAAACGATAAATATCTGCGATTCGATTTCTCGCACGCCGAGGCGATGAAGCCGCAGGAGATCCGTGAGGTTGAGGACATCGTTAACGCGCAGATCCGTCGTAACCTGCCGGTTGAGACCCATATCATGGATCTCGAAGAGGCCAAAGCGAACGGTGCAATGGCGCTGTTTGGCGAGAAATATGATGCGCGCGTGCGCGTACTCTCAATGGGCGACTTCTCGACCGAGCTGTGTGGCGGCACGCACGCCAGCCGCACGGGGGATATCGGTCTGTTCCGTATTACCTCTGAATCAGGCACGGCCGCAGGTATTCGTCGTATCGAGGCGATAACGGGCGAAGCGGCGCTGGCGCAGGTCAACGCGCAGGCTGAGCAATTGCATGATATCGCGCAGCTGGTTAAAGCCAACAGCAGTAATCTGAATGAAAAAGTGCGTGCTATGATCGATCACGCGCGCGCGCTGGAAAAAGAGTTGCAGCAGTTAAAAGATCAGCAGGCGGCTCAGGAAAGCGCTTCGCTGAGCAGCAAAGCCAAAGATATCAACGGTATAAAATTATTGGTCAATGAGCTGAGCAATGTCGATCCTAAACTGTTGCGAACCATGGTTGATGAGTTAAAAAATCAGCTGGGCTCGGCAGTGATCGTCCTGGCGACGGTAGCAGACGGGAAAGTTTCTCTGATTGCCGGTGTAACAAAAGATCTTACCGACCGTGTTAAAGCGGGCGAGCTGATTGGTGCGGTGGCGCAGCAGGTTGGCGGTAAAGGCGGTGGACGTCCGGATATGGCGCAGGCGGGTGGTACGGATGCACAGGCGCTGCCTGCTGCGCTGGCCAGCGTTGAGTCCTGGGTGTCTGCTAAACTGTAAGGGATAAAAAAGCAGTGCGGAAAGCGCCGTGGATAGCCTCCGCTGGCGCTTTTTAATGCAAACCGTACTCTGTAATAACAAAGTCAGGTTGCGGGTAATGATTTCGGCTAAACTAACTATCAGCAGAATGTATTAGCGTGACAAGATGCGTTGATGTATTTGTCATCATCTACGTTTAGCGCTATATGATGGATAATGCCGGGGACCCGACAGGCCCGACTCTTTTAATCTTTCAAGGAGCAAAGAATGCTTATTCTAACTCGTCGAGTTGGTGAAACCCTCATGATTGGCGATGAGGTGACGGTAACGGTACTGGGAGTGAAAGGTAATCAGGTTCGTATTGGTGTGAATGCGCCAAAAGAAGTTTCAGTACACCGTGAAGAAATCTATCAGCGTATCCAGGCTGAAAAGAGCCAACCACAGTAAAAGCTATACCGAATCCCGCGCCTCGCTCTCATTACCGCGAGGCGCAATGTTTTTCCCGCCCTGTTTTTTTCTCTGTTGTTTTCCCCTGATTGTGAACTGTCTCCTGTTTCGCTGTTGATAAATCACTCTTTTTGTCGGCAAAATACGCGAATTGCGTGGCTTTTGTGCAAACAAACATTTGTTGGGAAAAATTGTTTGACTTATAAGTGCGGGAAAGTAATATGTGCGCCACGCAGTGCCGATGAGCGGAAACAAAGTTCAGCAGCACAGTTCGCAAGAACGCGTAAGGTGAGATGGCCGAGAGGCTGAAGGCGCTCCCCTGCTAAGGGAGTATGCGGTCAAAAGCTGCATCGAGGGTTCGAATCCCTCTCTCACCGCCATTTAATGATGCATCCGTAGCTCAGCTGGATAGAGTACTCGGCTACGAACCGAGCGGTCGGAGGTTCGAATCCTCCCGGATGCACCATCTCCAGGAAGTAAAGCGATACAGTGTTAGCAGCCTGTGTCACGGTGAGTTGTCAGCACCCTGTGTTATACAAGAATTTGTAATGCATCCGTAGCTCAGCTGGATAGAGTACTCGGCTACGAACCGAGCGGTCGGAGGTTCGAATCCTCCCGGATGCACCATTTTCTCTGAAGCGTTAACGTCTTCTTTAGTATTTCCTCAGGTCAGTTGCAGTTCCCCCTGTTTTTCCGATGCATCCGTAGCTCAGCTGGATAGAGTACTCGGCTACGAACCGAGCGGTCGGAGGTTCGAATCCTCCCGGATGCACCATCTTCAGATTTTCTCCTCTGTTTATTCTCTGGTACTCCTCTTCACACTCTTGCGTTACCCTTTATTCTCTCGCATTACTTTTTATTCTCTCGCGTTACCTTACAAATTTTCCTGTTGCGTTTTCTCATTACCTTCTTTAGCGACCCCCGTACGACCTCATTCAGGTTCCTGAACTCTCTGACCTTTTTCTGATTCCTAAATTTCCCAATAGATTCAAAGCATTTGCTGTTCATTGCTACCGGCGACAACCCGCATACTTTACGTTAAAGTAAAGGGGCATTTATTCACAGCCGGGAGAGGATATGTACGATCGCTATGATGGTCTGATTTTTGATATGGACGGTACACTCCTCGATACCGAGACGACTCATCGTCAGGCCTGGGATCGAGTGCTGACGCGTTATGGTTTGTCGTTTGATGAACAGGCGATGATTGGGCTGAATGGCTCACCAACATGGCGTGTGGCGGAATTTATCATTGCCAGCCATCAGGCCGATCTGGATCCTTTCCAGCTGGCTGCTGAAAAAACAGCCGCCGTGAAAACCATGCTTTTTGACAGCGTTCGTACTTTACCGCTTATCGAGGTGGTGAAAGCTTATCACGGGCGCAAGCCTATGGCGGTGGGGACCGGCAGTGAACATGCAATGGCCGATGCTTTGTTGCAGCATCTGCATCTGCGTCATTATTTTGACGTTATCGTTGGTGCTGATGATGTAACGCGCCATAAACCTGAACCCGACACTTTTTTGCGCTGCGCTGCGTTAATGGGCGTGGATGCTGAAAAATGCGTGGTGTTTGAAGATGCCGACTTTGGCCTGCAGGCAGCGCAAGCCGCTGGTATGGCTGCGGTAGATGTTCGCTTATTGTGAATGACATTCTGAGTTACGGTTCGTTATTTGCCAGCAGTTTTTTGAGCGCCACGCTGCTACCGGGTAGCTCTGAGGTGCTGCTGGTTACGTTACTACTGGCAGGGAATTTGCCGGCATTAGGTCTGATTTGTGTCGCAGCCGTGGGGAACACGCTCGGCGGATTAACAAACGTTGTTATTGGTCGCTTACTGCCGCCAAAGCAGGGGCGATGGCATAACACAGCAATGGCGTGGTTGCGTCGGCTTGGTCCTGCAGCACTGTTATTCAGTTGGTTACCGCTGATTGGCGATCTGCTGTGTGTACTGGCTGGCTGGTTGCGTTTCTCATGGCTCCCGGTAGTGCTGTTTTTGGCTATTGGCAAGACTCTGCGTTACGTAGTGGTCGCGACCGCAACTTTACAGGGCATGGCGTGGTGGCATTGATTCCTTCAGGATCGGGGCTACGGTAAACATTATGCTAAACAAAAATAAATTATTCTCTGAGCGGGAGGTCACTTTGATCCCGGACGTATCACAGGCGCTTTCCTGGCTGGAAGCACATCCTGACGCCCTGAAAGGTATTGGTCGTGGCATTGAGCGTGAAACGCTGCGTGTCAGGCCAGACGGTAAACTCGCGACCACCGGTCATCCGGCGGATCTTGGCGCAGCGTTGACCCATAAATGGATTACCACTGATTTTGCTGAATCACTGCTTGAGTTTATTACACCCGTCGATCGCGATATCGATCATCTGCTGGCGTTTTTACGCGATATACATCGTCATGTCGCCCGCGAGTTAGGTGAAGAGCGTATGTGGCCTTTCAGTATGCCCTGCGTGATTGAAAACAGCGATGCTATCCAGCTGGCACAATATGGCAGCTCGAACATTGGACGTATGAAAACGCTCTATCGCGAAGGTCTGAAAAACCGCTACGGCGCGCTGATGCAGACTATTTCCGGCGTGCATTACAACTTCTCGCTACCGCTCTCTTTCTGGCAGGCGTGGGCTGGCGTTAAAGATATGGAAAGCGGCAAAGATGTCATCTCTGCCGGCTATTTACGCTTGATCCGTAACTATTATCGCTTTGGCTGGGTTATTCCCTATCTGTTTGGCGCTTCGCCTGCGGTTTGTTCTACTTTCCTGCAGGGGAAAGAGAGCAGCCTGCCGTTTGAGCGCAACGAGCGCGGTATGCTCTGGCTACCCTATGCTACCTCGCTGCGCTTAAGCGATTTGGGGTATACCAATAAATCGCAGAGCAATCTGGGCATTACGTTTAATACCCTGAACGGCTATGTCGAGGCGTTGAAAAAGGCGATTAAAACCCCTTCTGAAGAATATGCGCGTATGGGCGTAAAAGATGAAGAAGGGCGCTGGTTACAGCTTAATACCAACGTGCTGCAGATAGAAAACGAACTCTATGCGCCTATTCGTCCCAAACGCGTTACGCGTTCTGGCGAGGCGCCGTCTGATGCGCTGGCGCGCGGCGGCATTGAATATATTGAAGTGCGTTCGCTGGATATTAACCCTTTCTCACCGGTTGGTGTGGATGAAACGCAGGTGCGCTTCCTGGATCTGTTTCTGATCTGGTGTACGCTGGCAGACGCGCCGGAAATGAGCAGCGCTGAACTGCAATGCACGCGGCAAAACTGGAATCGCGTTATCCTTGAAGGTCGTAAGCCGGGTCAGACCATCGGCATAGGCTGTGAAGATACCCGCCAGCCGTTAACGATGGTGGGCAAAGCGCTGTTTGCCGACCTGAAACGCGTAGCGGAAGTTCTCGATAGCCAGTCGGGATCGCCAGATTACCAGCAGGTGTGCGATCGCCTGGTCGCCTCTTTTGACGATCCTGAGTTAACCTATTCTGCGCGCATCTTACAGACGATGCTGGATAACGGCATCAGCGGAACCGGGCTGGCGCTGGCCGAGCAGTATCGTCAGATGCTGACGGAAGAGCCGTTGCAGGTATTAACCGGGGAAGACTTCACTCAGGAAGCGATACGCTCACGTCATGCGCAGCAGGAGCTGGAAGCGGCAGATACCCTGAGTTTCGCTGAGTTTTTGGCGAGCAAGAAAGGATAGAAAAGAAAATGGCCACAATCACTGTGGCCAAACTAACATCTCTGTTGTCAGGGATGATGATAACAAATGCGCGTCTTTCACTTATTCAGACGCACGGCGAACAGAAAAGTTTCATCGTTCACAAAAAAATTTTTAGCTGAGGTAACGATATGCCATTACTGGACAGTTTTACCGTTGATCATACCCGTATGGCCGCGCCGGCAGTACGCGTCGCCAAAACCATGAATACGCCTCATGGCGATACCATCACGGTATTTGATCTGCGTTTCTGCGTACCCAATAAAGAAGTTATGCCGGAACGCGGTATCCACACGCTTGAGCATCTGTTCGCAGGCTTTATGCGTAACCACCTGAATGGCGACGGCGTAGAAATTATTGATATCTCTCCGATGGGATGCCGCACCGGCTTTTATATGAGCCTGATCGGTACGCCTTCCGAGCAGCGCGTAGCTGATTCATGGAAAGCGGCGATGAATGATGTGCTGAAGGTCAATGACCAGAATCAGATCCCGGAACTGAACGAATATCAGTGCGGGACCTATCAGATGCACTCGCTGGATGAGGCCAAAGATATTGCCCGTCACATCATTGAGCATGACGTACGCGTTAACCACAATGATGAACTGGCGCTGCCGCAGGATAAGCTGAAAGAGCTGGAAATTCACTAAGCGTAAAGCATAAAAAAGGGCCGCATTTGCGGCCCTTTTATTGGCGGCGAATCAGGAGCCAATACTGGATTGCAGCGGCTGTTGAGGCGTTACCCTTATCTGCTTCACCATATTGTCCTGCACATCAAGAATATCGATATCATAGTTATTTATCTGGATGCGCGTGCCTGCCTGCGGGATCTCTTCCAGCTCTTCCAGCAGCATGCCGTTAACCGTACGCGCCTCTTCCTGAGGTAAGTGCCAGTTAAATGCTTTATTGATTTCCCGCACGTTAGCCGTGCCTTCAATCAACACCGAACCATCGCTTTGCGGCATCACTTCTTCAGCCAGTGAAGGAGACATAGAGGTTGTAAAATCACCTACAATCTCTTCCAGAATATCTTCGATGGTAACCAGTCCCTTGATATCGCCATACTCGTCCACCACCAGCCCAACTTTCTTCTTGTTGCGCTGAAATTTAACCAGCTGCACGTTAAGCGGCGTGCCTTCCGGCACGTAGTAAATTTCATCAGCAGCGCGCAGCAGGTTCTCTTTGGTGAACTCTTTTTTCTCGGTCATCATGCGCCACGCTTCGCGTACGCGCAGCATAGCCACGGCGTCGTCCAGCGAGTCACGATATAATACGATGCGTCCATGAGGAGAGTGGGAAACCTGGCGTTCAATGGATTTCCACTCATCGTTGATATTGATGCCGACGATTTCATTCCGCGGCACCATGATGTCATCCACGCTCACCTTTTCCAGATCCAGCACCGACAGCAGCATCTCCTGGTGACGGCGCGACATAAGCGAGCGGGATTCATACACAATGGTGCGCAGCTCATCTTTATTCAACGCTGAACTGATTGAACCGTCCGATTTGATGCCAATCATACGCATCAGCAGGCGGGTAATGGTATTTAGCAGCCATACCAGCGGCATCATGATAATTTGCAGCGGGCCAAGCAGCAGGCTGCTGGGATAGGCAACTTTTTCCGGATAAAGCGCGGCAATGGTTTTTGGCAGAACTTCCGCGAAAATCAATACCGCAAAAGTCAGTATGCCGGTGGCAATGGCGACGCCTGCGTTACCATACAGGCGCATCCCAACGATAGTGGCGAGCGCTGAGGCGAGGATGTTGACCAGGTTGTTGCCGATCAGCACCAGGCTTATCAAACGGTCTGGTCGTCGCAGTAATTTCTCCACGCGACGTGCGCTGCGGTTGCCGTTTTTCGCTTTATGGCGCAGCCGGTAGCGGTTAAGGGTCATTATGCCGGTCTCGGAACCGGAAAAGTAAGCCGAGACCAGAATCATCACGACCAGCGTAATAATCAGTGTGGTGGTTGAAACGTGTTCCAACGCGAAATCCTTTTATCAATCAGTGAGTGAGCAGATGCTGTAGTACGCGGCTGCCGAAGTAAGACATGGTCAACAACAGCGCACCACCACAGTTAAACCAGACGACGCGGCGTCCACGCCAGCCTTCATGATAGTGTCCCCAGAGCAAAACGATATAAACAAACCAGGCCAGAATCGACAGCACGGCTTTATCCACGTTTTCGGGGGAAAAGAGATTATCCATATAAAACAGGCCAGTACAGAGTACCAGCGTCAGCAATACGACGCCAACCTGCGTGATATGAAACATTTTGCGCTCGATGGTCATCAGCGGCGGTACATCGTTACTGAAGGCTAAGCGCTTATTTTTCAGCTGGTAATCGATCCAGGCCAGCTGCAGCGCGTAGAGTGCGGCGATAATCAGCGTGGCATAGGCAAAAAGCGCCAGCCCGATATGGATCATCATGCCAGGTGTGGTTTCCAGATGCGTAATAAACGCATTCGGCACGAAGGTCGCAAAGGCGAGATTGATAAGCGCAAAGCTATAAACAATCGGCAGCAGCAGCCAGCCACGATTACGCGAAGCGACAATGGTCATGATGATGCAGATCAGTAAACTTACCAGCGAACCAATGTTCAGCAGGCTAAGGTTTTGAGCGCCATTAACGAAGATGCGCTGCTGAAGCGCCACCGCATGCGCCGCCAACGCCAGCGTTGCCGACAGAACGGCCATGCGTCGCCAGGCGCCGTTATTCCGCAGCAGGCTGGGAATGATCAGAGCAAGGCTAAATGAGTAGGCAAAGAGCGCCAGAATCGCGAAAGCAGACATAGAATGGTCAAATATCGGAAAGATGAAGAAAAACGCAGTATAGCGCCAGCCGGAGTTTGCTCCAAACGTTCTCATTGTGGATTGCAGAGATCGCCAATGCTTCGTGTTATAATCCACCACATTGTGTCGCCCAGGCGGCTCTGTTTTATCTTGAGCGAGAGACAATGTTTGATAATTTAACCGATCGATTGTCGCAAACCCTGCGCAATATCAGCGGCCGCGGAAGGCTGACCGAAGAAAACGTCAAAGAAACCCTGCGTGAAGTGCGCATGGCGCTGCTGGAGGCGGACGTTGCGCTGCCGGTAGTGCGTGAATTTATTAACCGCGTAAAAGAGCGCGCGGTTGGGCACGAAGTGAATAAAAGCCTGACGCCGGGTCAGGAGTTTATCAAAATTGTGCGTAATGAGCTGGTTGAGGCGATGGGATCGGAAAACCATGCCCTTAACCTCGCCGCGCAGCCGCCAGCCGTGGTGCTGATGGCCGGCCTGCAGGGTGCGGGTAAAACCACCAGCGTTGGTAAGCTCGGTAAGTTCCTGCGTGAAAAGCACAAGAAAAAAGTGCTGGTTGTTTCTGCCGACGTCTATCGTCCGGCGGCGATCAAGCAGCTGGAAACGCTGGCACAGCAGGTAGGCGTGGATTTTTGCCCGTCTGACCTGAGCCAGAAGCCGGTTGATATCGTTAACAACGCGCTAAAAGAAGCAAAGCTTAAATTCTACGATGTGCTGCTGGTGGATACCGCCGGCCGTCTGCACGTAGATGAAGCTATGATGGATGAGATCAAACAGGTACACGCCGCGATTAATCCGGTGGAGACGCTGTTTGTGGTCGATGCCATGACCGGTCAGGATGCGGCAAACACGGCGAAGGCGTTTAACGAAGCGCTGCCGTTAACCGGCGTTATTTTGACCAAGGTCGACGGTGATGCTCGCGGCGGTGCGGCGCTCTCTATTCGTCATATCACCGGCAAGCCGATTAAGTTTATGGGCGTCGGTGAAAAGACCGAAGCGCTGGAGCCGTTTTATCCCGATCGTCTGGCGTCACGTATCCTCGGCATGGGCGACGTACTGTCGCTTATCGAAGATATTGAAAGCAAAGTCGATCGTGCCCAGGCAGAAAAACTGGCGAACAAGCTGAAGAAAGGCGACGGCTTTGACCTGAATGACTTTCTGGAACAGCTAAAACAGATGCGCAATATGGGCGGTATGGCCAGCCTGATGGGAAAACTTCCCGGAATGGGGCAACTGCCGGATAACGTTAAGTCGCAGATGGATGACAAAGTACTGGTGCGCATGGAGGCGATGATCAACTCCATGACGCGCAAAGAGCGTGAAAAACCTGAGATTATCAAGGGGTCACGCAAGCGTCGTATCGCCGCAGGTTCCGGTATGCAGGTGCAGGATGTCAACCGTATGCTCAAGCAATTCGACGATATGCAGCGCATGATGAAAAAGATGAAAAAGGGCGGCATGTCAAAAATGCTGCGCGGAATGAAGGGCATGATGCCACCGGGCTTTCCGGGGCGTTAAGCCGTTCCAATGTAAAGTCCCGACAGCTTGCTCACTTTAGATTGCTTTTTGCGCCAAAATGAGTAAAATTTTCGGGCTTTTTATACGACACCCGGGCCCCGTTCCTCGATGGGGCCCGGTTGTTTTATTAACTGAAGAGGATGTTATGGTAACAATTCGTTTGGCACGTCACGGCGCGAAAAAGCGTCCGTTCTATCAGGTTGTCGTTACTGACAGCCGCAACGCACGCAATGGTCGTTTCATTGAGCGTGTAGGCTTCTTCAACCCGATCGCATCTGGTCAGGCTGAAGCACTGCGTCTGGACCTGGACCGTATTGAGCACTGGGTTGGCCAGGGCGCTACGCTGTCCGATCGCGTTAACGCGCTGATCAAAGAAGCTAAAAAAGCAGCTTAATCTGTCACGGTGGTTAGCATGAGCAAACAACTCGCCACACAGCCTCCCGTTAATCCCGTTACGTTGGGAAAAATGGGAGCGGCCTACGGCATTCGGGGTTGGCTCAAAGTGTTTTCTTCCACCGAAGATGCCGACAGCATCTTTGACTACCAGCCCTGGTTCATTCAACGCGCCGGTAAATGGCAGCAGATTGAGCTGGAAAGCTGGAAGCACCACAATCAGGACATCATCATCAAAGTCAAAGGCATTGATGATCGTGATGCGGCGGCTCAGTTGACTAACTGTGAAATTTTAGTCGACTCCACGCAGTTGCCGAAGCTGGAAGAGGGTGATTACTACTGGAAAGACCTCATGGGTTGCAAAGTAGTTACCGTTGACGGCTATGAAATGGGAAAAGTCATTGATTTGATGGAAACCGGCTCAAACGACGTACTGGTCGTGCAGGCAAACCTGAAAGATGCGTTCGGTGTGAAAGAGCGGTTAATTCCGTTTCTTGATGAACAGGTTATCAAGAAAGTCGATCTCACTACCGGCACCATTGAAGTAGATTGGGATCCTGGTTTTTGACCTCCGAACAAAACGGTAATCCAACGGCGTGCTCTATGTGGATTGGTGTAATTAGCCTGTTTCCAGAGATGTTTCGCGCTATTACCGACTACGGGGTAACTGGCCGGGCAGTAAAAAATGGCCTGCTCAGCGTCCAAAGCTGGAGTCCGCGTGACTTCACGCATGACCGGCATCGCACCGTGGACGATCGTCCTTATGGCGGCGGTCCGGGGATGTTGATGATGGTACAACCCTTACGGGATGCCATCCACGCAGCGAAAGCGGCGGCGGGAGAGGGCGCTAAGGTGATTTATCTGTCACCTCAGGGGCGCAAGCTCGATCAAGATGGAGTTTGCGAACTGGCAACGCAGCAGAAGTTAATTCTGGTTTGCGGACGCTACGAAGGGATCGATGAGCGCGTGATCCAGACTGAAATCGATGAAGAATGGTCGATTGGGGATTACGTACTCAGCGGTGGAGAGTTGCCAGCGATGACGTTGATTGATTCAGTTGCCCGGTTTATACCTGGTGTGCTGGGCAAACAGGCGTCAGCCGAAGAAGATTCGTTTTCTGAAGGTTTGCTGGACTGTCCGCATTATACCCGCCCTGAAGTGTTGGAAGGGCTGGAGGTTCCGCCAGTATTACTGTCGGGCAACCATGCTGAAATTCGCCGTTGGCGCCTGAAACAGTCGCTTGGCCGTACCTGGCTTAGAAGACCTGAACTTCTGGAAAACCTGGCTCTGACTGAAGAGCAAGCAAAGTTGCTTAGCGAGTTCCAGCAGGAATTCAGCGCGCAACAAAACTATGATGCGGAAGGCTAGCCTTCCGATAAGATCAGTTTACCCAGGATAAGAGATTTAATTATGAGCAACATTATCAAGCAAATCGAACAAGAGCAGATGAAGCAGGACGTACCTTCTTTCCGTCCGGGTGATTCCGTGGAAGTGAAAGTATGGGTCGTTGAAGGTTCTAAAAAGCGTCTGCAGGCATTCGAGGGCGTGGTTATCGCTATTCGTAACCGCGGTCTGCACTCTGCATTCACTGTTCGCAAAATTTCCAATGGCGAAGGTGTTGAGCGTGTATTCCAGACTCACTCACCGGTCATTGACAGCATCACCGTGAAACGTCGTGGTGCCGTGCGTAAAGCGAAACTGTACTACCTGCGTGAGCGTACTGGTAAAGCAGCTCGTATCAAAGAGCGCCTTAACTAAGAGCTCGCGTAAGCGACATCTTAAAGTTAATAGCAATAAAGGGGTTAGCATCAAGCTAGCCCCTTTTTTTATGCGCAAAAAAGTGTGGCTCTTTAGCCAGCTTCGCTAATTCATTGCGCCAGCCGACAGTTGTATAAAAAATGTCATAAACGGCGGAACCTCTTATGCCCGCAGTCTACACAAAGGGAATCGTGTATTAGTTGTACTGATGTTCTTTTCACCAGATTAAACACGAGTTTGAACTAACAACCTTCAGCAATCGGCGTGGCGATGACCTTATCGCAACCGAATCCTTGTTGATTTAACTCTGGAGTCTATCGAACATGACTAACGGCATTCAGCGTCAACCGGCGGTGCAAAATTTTTCCCGTCCAATCAATAACCAGACCGATGCTGCAGGCAGCAGCCAGACACAGGGCGTGCGTAGCCACGGGGCCAGCGCTGCCGGGCATGCAGGCACTGTAACGGCAGCAGGAGGCGTTGATGCACAACGCCAGAAGAACATCACCGAATTGAAAAACCTGATGAAGGAATTTTTCACCGCCGGTGAAGGAATGGAAGCGCTGATTGATTCGCGCGCCACCGAACTGCACGAAATGGGTTATAACCCGGACAGCGCCCGCAGCGTACTGACGAAAGGCAAGAAGCTTGATGCTGCTACCGATGCAGCTCTGGGCGCGCTGGGCGCGGTTGCCTTTGCAACCTCCTCTTTTCCGGCAGAAGCACTGGCAAAAGTAGCGAACAACTACTTTGGTTTTCCCCCAGGCACGCTGACCGCTGAGGCGGTTAACGGTGCCATCGGCGGAGGCACGGCCATGGTACTGAAATCATTCTGGGACAAGGTATCGGCCAATGCGCAGCATGATGCGAAATGGATGGATGCCAATATGGATAAACTGGAGCCGGCAATGCAGGAAACGGTCAAACATCGCGAAGGATTGGGCCACAATATGAAACAGGCACTATTGGGCGGAACCGGTTATAACGCGCGCAATGTGATTACCGGCACGGTAGCAGCCAGCGTAGCCGGGCTGTCAGAGAAACAGATCTATGCAGCTAATACAGCAACCAGTACGCCGCTGACCGTGGCGGCGGGCGCTCTTAGCGGGTACGTACAGAACAAAGCAAATAATCTGCATGGTCCTGAGTTTCTGCTGGGACGCACCGACTGGAAAGAGCGCTTCAGGCAGCTTGATGACACTCAGGTTATGGATCAGGTTGTAAAGGGCGGCGCAAAACGGTTAGCGGACGCTGCGCAGGGTTTGGTTTCTCCACGCCAACTCACCAAAGGCGGCATGAATATTTTGTCAGGCAATATGGTTGCCGAAACGATGGCGCTTGGCGCTGGTCTGGCGGGCGTGAATAGTCTGCGCAATATGACCCGTCATGCAATGGAGAAAGAGACGGGCAATATTAACGTGCAGCAGGCAGTCGAGCAGTTGGTTAACCTTTTTGGTGCTGCCGCTGCTTATGCCGGTCAGGGCGTCGCGGGAACCATCGCCGGTAAGCCCGTCGACACCAATGAGCAGGCGATAGACAGCTTCTTTGATAAGCATCCCGCGCTGGATATCAATAATAGCCGACGCAAGGATAACGCCGCTGAAAACGCGGCAACCGGTAATCCGCTAACGGCAAGCGCGTCAGGGCAGGGCGGAACAGCGGCTACCGACAATGATAACGCGCCAGCCGATCAGACAGTGGATATTCCTTTGCGCCCGCTAACCCAGTCAGGTAATCAGGCGACCGCTTCCTCTTCACGAGCCGATAACGCATCCCAGCAAAGCCTTGATAGCGCTTTTGTCGCCCGTCCAAAAAGTGCCAGCAGTCAGGAAAGCTTTCAGTCAGCCATTAGCAGAGCAAGTTCTCCTGAGGAGTTAAGCGCGCTTCAGGCACAGCAAAAAATTGCCGCAGCGTCAGGTGAATGGCCGTTAAAAAATACGTGATGAGCAGGCGGGCAGCTTTAAACGCTTGCTCTGCCAGTTAAAAGTTAAACAGGATAGCGGCAGATAAGAAATGGCGCGCGTCCGGTCAGGGATGACCTATAACGTAACCGCAGGATGACCCGTGATGAAATCTTCGCGCCGCAAATGATAGATCGCGGCGGTAACAGGCCCGCTGTCCAACACGATCAGCCCATAACGCAGAGCGATTAACTGTGCGCCACAGCTAATCGCCACCGCCCTGCTGGGCGCGTTGGCTTCAGCGGCTAAAATTTCAATGACGTTAATTTCAGGGCGACGAAAACCCTCTCTGGCCAGCTGCATCACAGCCTGACGGGCGATGCCTTTGCGTTGTTCTTTCTGACGTACCCAATAGCCTATAGCGCAGTGTTCACCAGGCGTTTGCCCATAGCGAATTCCGGCAGCGCCCAGAAAACGATGATCGCTGACGGCAAAAATTCCCATTTCATTTGCTTCGCCTTGTTCCCGTTGACGATCGATCAGGCGGAACCATTCAATAGCTTCATCAGGCTGATAATTCTCATGCGCCCAGGACATCCATGGTTTTAGCGAAGAGAGCGACTCATTAATTGCCGCTGCGTAGTCAGCGGCATCCGTGGCCAGCATCGGCCGTAAATAAATTTCCATGTAGTCTCCGTAGAAGCATTTACTCAATAGCCAGCGGAAAAGAGAGCGTTATAAGGGCTTGTTAAAAAAAGTATTGTTGCTTAATTTCTCGCTAATAGCCTGGAGCGGCTTAACATTTCTTAAAGAACATGAACAACTGATATGTAAACTTTATTTTACATGATGGGTTTGAGGTTTGTCGTTGGCTTTCATGTATAAAATCATATTATTCATATGTTTATATTTATAAATTTGGCGCGTGGATTATTCTAGTAAAAAAAGATATACACATCGGTGATGGTCTGTATTTCCTGTGTTACATTATTTGCTCACCGCAATGACGAAAAGGCCAGAAAGAGGATCGCCAACATGCAAAAAGACGCGCTGAATAATGTCCATATCACAGAAGAACAGATTTTGATCACCCCGGAACAGCTGAAACAAAAGTTTCCGCTGAACGCCGAGCTAGAGGCTCAGGTTGCTGTGGCACGTCAGACCATCTCTGACATTATTGCCGGCCGGGATCATCGTCTGTTAGTGGTATGCGGCCCCTGTTCTGTCCACGATCCGGAAGCAGCGCTCGCTTATGCTCGTCAGTTAAAAGATCTTTCTGAGCAGTTGAAGGATCAGCTCTATATCGTCATGCGCGTCTATTTTGAAAAACCTCGCACTACCGTTGGCTGGAAAGGATTAATCAACGATCCCTGTATGGATAACTCTTTTGACGTGGAAGCGGGCTTACATATTGCCCGGCAGCTGCTGGTGAATCTGGTTGAAATGGGATTACCGCTGGCCACTGAAGCGCTGGATCCCAACAGCCCTCAATACCTGGGCGATCTTTTTAGCTGGTCAGCTATCGGTGCGCGTACCACAGAATCACAAACGCATCGTGAAATGGCTTCCGGGCTGTCAATGCCGGTTGGCTTTAAGAACGGCACGGACGGTAGCCTGGGCACTGCTATTAACGCCATGCGCGCCGCAGCCATGCCGCACCGTTTCGTTGGCATCAATCAGGCCGGTCAGGTTTGCCTGCTTCAGACACAGGGCAACCCGGACGGGCACGTTATTTTACGTGGCGGCAAAACCCCAAACTATAGCCCGGCGGATGTTGAGCAGTGCGAAAACGAGATGTTGAAAGCGGGATTACGTCCGGCGCTGATGATAGATTGCAGTCACGGCAATTCAAATAAAGACTATCGCCGCCAGCCTGGCGTTGCTGAATCCGCCGTTGCGCAAATCAGGGACGGCAACCGTTCCATTATCGGCCTGATGCTGGAAAGCCATATTCATGAAGGCAGCCAGTCCTCTGAGCAGCCTCGCAGTGAGATGCGTTATGGTGTATCGGTTACCGATGCCTGTATGAGCTGGGAAACTACCGCGCAGCTGTTACAACGTATTCATCGGGAGCTCAGCGGCGTACTGGCGGCGCGTTTGTCACAGGAGAGTTAAAAAGAGATGGTGGCTGAACTCAACGCGCTGCGTGATCAGATTGATGAGGTAGATAAGGCATTGCTCGATTTACTGGCTAAACGGCTGCAGCTGGTGGCCGAAGTCGGGGAAGTAAAAAGCCGCTATGGCTTGCCGATCTATGTGCCTGAGCGTGAAGCAAGCATGCTGGCTTCGCGTCGTAAAGAGGCGGAGGCGCTCGGTGTGCCGCCGGACTTGATTGAAGATATATTGCGTCGCGTCATGCGGGAATCCTATTCCAGCGAAAATGATAAAGGCTTCAAGACGCTCTGTCCTGAACTGCGTCCGGTAATTATCGTCGGCGGTAAAGGACGTATGGGGCAGCTGTTTGAGAAGATGCTAACGCTCTCCGGCTATCAGGTCAAAATCCTCGATAAAGAGGAGTGGGAACAGGCGCCGTCGTTATTGCAGGATGCGGGGATGGTTATCGTTAGCGTGCCCATCCATCTGACAGAACAGGTGATCGCCCGGCTGCCTCCGTTACCGGACGATTGCATATTGGTGGATATCGCCTCGGTAAAAAATCGGCCATTACAGGCGATGCTGGCGGCGCATTCGGGGCCGGTATTAGGGCTGCATCCCATGTTTGGCCCCGACAGCGGCAGCCTGGCGAAGCAGGTTGTGGTGTGGTGTGATGGTCGTCAGCCAGAGGCTTATCAGTGGTTTCTGGAGCAAATCCAGGTGTGGGGCGCGCGGCTACATCGCATCAGCGCCGCTGAGCACGATCAGAACATGGCCTTTATACAGGCGCTGCGTCACTTTGCTACCTTTGCTTACGGCTTACATCTTGCTGAGGAAAATGTTCAGCTTGAGCAGTTACTGGCACTTTCGTCGCCAATTTACCGGCTGGAGCTGGCAATGGTGGGGCGGCTGTTTGCACAGGATCCGCAGCTTTATGCCGATATCATTATGTCTTCAGAAAGTAATCTGGCGTTGATTAAGCGTTACTATCAGCGTTTCGGTGAAGCCATTGCGTTACTGGAACGGAGCGATAAACAGGGCTTTATTGATAGCTTCCGTAAAGTCGAACAGTGGTTTGGCGATTATGCACCGCGCTTTATGCTGGAAAGCCGTTCGCTGCTGCGTTCGGCTAATGATAATCGGGTGTAGCCTGCGGAAGGTGTAATCCACGTAAAATTAAAGCCCGTTCTGACAACGGGCTTTTTTGTTACGCCTGCGGTGGCTGTCCGTTAGAGGCGGTTATACCGCCGTCAACCGGCAAATTAACGCCGGTGATATAGCGGGCATCGTCACTGGCCAGGAAGGCGATGGCGGCAGCGATATCTTCTGCTGCACCCGGACGACCAAGCGCAATACGCTCGTTAAACTTCGCCATCAGCTGGGCATTGTTCTGCATCTCTTCGGTCATATCCGTGATGGTCAGGCCCGGGCAGATGGCATTGACCCGCACGCCATCTTTACCGTAATCCATCGCCAGAGCGCGCGTGAAGTTAGTAATAGCCCCTTTCGCAGCATTATAGATACTCATACCCCAGTCGCCGCCCAGTCCGGACACGGAAGAGATGTTGATCACGTTGCCGCCGCTTTCCAGCAGCATTGGCATGAAAGCGCGAGTACAGTAGAAAACGCCATCAAGGTCGGTAGACATGACCTTTTTCCAGTCTTCATCGCTGGCTTGATGAATTTTTCCTGATGCATTCACACCGGCATTATTGATCAATACATCCGCATGACCGTAATGCTCGCGTACCTGTTCTGCCAGGGCCTCTACATCTTCCCGTTTCGACACGTCGGCAACAACAACCAGATGATCGCCCGCTTTAAGCGTGGCAAAGGTATTATTGAGTTTTTCCCGGGTACGTCCTGTCAGCACCACACTTGCGCCTTCTTGCGCAAAGCGTTTGGCGCTTGCCGCACCAATACCTGAGCCTGCACCGGTAACCACAACGACTTTGTTACTGAAGCGATCCATTTTGCCTCCTTGTTACTGACAACTCGCTAATCCCGATGATTAGCAGCCTGTTAAGCCTGGCATAACAGCGACACGCGGCAGCAATAAAAGGCTAAAATGCATATAAGCTTATGTTTTTAAAGGTTTATTAATCTTTAGAAATTGTTAATGCCATGAAGCTAACGTGGTGCTAACCTCGCCGGCGCGTCGTGGCTCGTTAGTTACCGCCACGATAGTGGGTATGATAAAAGCGCATATACCAGCGATCGGCCTGCTGCTGCATGTCAATATCCTGGAATTTTGCCGGATACAGCTTTTTAGCCAGCCAGAGTTCGCCCAGCCCCATTGCTTCAGGCATGGGATAGCCCCAGGCCTTAGCATATTCTGGCATCAGCCAGACGCGCTGGTGTTGTACTGCATCTATTACCTGCCAGACCGGCTGCGTTTTGATCTCATTAACCACTTGCGGATAACGATTCTGTATCAGGATCACTTGCGGGTTCCAGGCTACCACCTGTTCCATGGAGACCTGTTTATAACCGAGCACTGTCGCTGCGGCGACATTCACCGCGCCGGCATGCGCCATCATCAAACCGGTATATTTACCGGAGCCATAGGTGGTTAGCTCAGGATTAGCGATATAAACCCGCACGCGCTGGCTGTCAGGAATATCGCGCAGACGCGCCTGAATAAGCTCGCGCTGGCTGAAAGCGGCGGTTATCAACTCTTCGGCCTGCTGCGAGCGTTTAACCACCGTGCCAATCAGGCGGATGCCTGCTTTAAGCCCCTCATCATAGGCCTTATTTTCATCTTCCAGCGTCGGGTTTAGCTTGGCCAGCTGTTCCGCTTTCCCGCTGCGTAGGGAAATAGCGATCGTAGGAATGCCGAGGTGTTGAAGACGTTCAATCATGCTACGTGGTGCATAGTTGGCGACAAACACCACCTGCGGATGGAGCGCGACCAGCGCTTCGGGATCAACATGCGTCAAATCGCCAGGCGCAGGCACGGTTGCCAGCGATGGTGCCAGACGCTCATAGTCAGCGCCCAGCTGTTCTCGCCAGTTATTCAGCACGCCGACAATCTTATCTGTTGCGCCCAGCTGTACCAGCAGATTAAGGGTTTGATGCTGTAATACCACAATGCGATCAACGCGATCGGGAATGATAACCTTACGGCCGAGCTGATCGGTAATTTCTCGATCGGCATGCGCGTATAAAGAAGGCAGGACAAGGCAGAAAAGCAGGGAGATAATTTTAAGCATCATAAGCCTCATTGCTTCGCTATATACTTTATTATACAGCGTTGGGTGGGCTGAAAAATGATGCGGCGCAAATAACCCGTGCTGCCAACCCCGTCAGGTTGGCAGCATGCTTTATTGCGGATCGACCGGCACAATATTCTCGCCGGGATAGCAGCCTAATACCTTTAACGAACGGGTAATGGCACGCAGCTCCTGCAGCGCCTGCTGCATCTCATTTGTACGTAGGTTGCCCTGTACATCCAGATAGAACATCTCTTCCCACGGATTGCCGTTGATAGGACGCGACTCCAGTTTGCTCATGATAAGGTTGTGCTGACGCAGCACCAGGAGCGCCTCAACCAGCGCGCCGGATTGCTGGCCGGTGGCCATAATCAGGGTGGTTTTCGCTGGCACCTGTTCAGAAACATCAACAGGCTTACGCGCCAGGACAATAAAGCGGGTAATATTCTGCTGTTGATTCGCCAGATGACGTTCCAGTACCTGCAAATGATAAAGCTCACCGCCCGCCTCGCTGCCTAATGCGGCAACTTTTGGTGAGTTGAGCGCAGCGACTTTCTCCATCGCTGCCGCAGTGCTTTCGGTATATTCAATTTTCCAGTGCGGGAAACGGTTTATAAACTGGCTGCACTGCTGGAAGGGCTGAGGATGACTGTAAACCGTTTCGATCTGCTGTAGATCGGTCGAGCCGGTTACCAGAACACAGTGATCGATAGGCACCGTCATCTCACCGACAATCGACAGGCTGGTTTGCTGCAGGAGGTCGTAAACTTCATTGATTGAGCCAGAGCTGGTGTTCTCAATCGGCAACACGGCGTAATCCGCCTGACCGCTTTCTACTTCCTGAATAATATCCTGGAATTTTTGACAGCCGCTCTCAATTACATTTTCAAAATGGCGTGCGCCATATTTACGCGCCGCCAGATGAGAGTAAGAGCCTTTAGGACCAAGGAAAGCAATACGCGCTGATTGTTGATTGGTTTGGTTGAGATGCTTTTGCAGCAGCGCCTGCTGGGTAAGAACGGAATCTTCGATAATCAGCTGAAACAGGCGCGTAATAAAATGGGCATCCAGTTGATGGCTTTTGCCAAGCGTAATTAAGCGCTCCAGCAGATCGCGCTCACGATCGATATCGCGTACCGGACGATGCGTAGCCATCTTAGCTTTAGCGACTTCAATTGCCAGCGTTCGTCTTTCAGCGAGCAAACCCAGCAAATTTTCATCAATGGCGCTGATTTTATTGCGCAAGGCCAATAGCGGATTTTCCGGTTTCATAGCTTTACCTGTCAGATGTCCATAATAAAAAAAGCCTCCCGGTGTGGGAGGCTTTATTGTTCGTCTTCGCTTTCTTTTTTCTGCGACGAAACGCCTCCCAAATCAGGGGAAGGTAAAAAAGAAAGCGAAGAAAAACGAAAATTTCATCATATAACCTGCTGTTGTGGATGATGTTAAAGTAACCGTAGCCTTTTGCTACTGTCAATAAAAAACGCGCCCGCAGGCGCGTTGTACCGTTAATTGCGCCCGGATAAACAGGGGCGCATCAGAATTTATACTTCATCATCAACATCAACCGGCGTTAAGCCTTTCACACTGGCAGCGGCACGACGCGCTTCGCCTTTATGCTGAACTTTGTTTAGCTGGCGTTCCAGTTTACTGATGAGCTCATTGATAGCGGCATACATATCTTCATGGGTTGCGCTGGCGACCAGCGGGCCATTAGGCGTGTTGATTGTTGCATCAGCAACATATTCCTTTGGCGCTTTTGAAAGAACGATATGCGGATTGATTAAATGAGTCTGCCACTTTTCAAGCTTGGAGAGACGGTCTTCGACATGCTGGCGGATAGCCGGGGTGATTTCCATTTGTTTACTGGTAATGTTCACAATCATCATGTTTACCTCTCTGTCATTGCCGTCGTAGTAAGTTTAGCATACCGGGAAGAGAAGGGATTTTTGTGACGAAAATCACATTAAGCTGTCACTTTTTGTCAAGGAAATGAAATCTGTGAGGGGGTACGGTAAATGTGCTGAAACCCCTTGTAGAACCCTTTGTCACAGGGCAAACTCAGAGAGTTAACAGCAGGGAATAAAGAAAAACCTGCTGTTTTTGTAAACAAAAAAGCAGCCTGCAGGCTGCTTTTTTGCTGTGCGGCTTAATCAGGCCTGGTTTGCAGCGATAAGCTTTGCGACTTTGTCTGCCTGCGCATTCAGTTGCAGCTTGCGATAGGCATTTTCCATTAGCGGCAGCGCGGTGCGCGTCGCCTGAGTATCTGGATAATTTTTCAGCATTTGCTCTACGCGATTGACTACCGCGACATAGGCTTCGCGTTTCGTGTAGAATTGCGCCACGGAAAGCTCATATTTTGCCAGGCGATTTTTCAGATAGACTAAGCGCTGGCGCGCATCGGTGGCATACTGGCTGTTCGGCCAGCTACGCAACAGCTGAGAAAAGTCACGGAAGGCCGTGCGCGCATGTTCAGGATCGCGATCGGAGCGATCGATACCAAAGAAGCCTTGCAGAGCGGAATCGTCTAACGCCATATCCGTCAGGCCCTTCATATACAGAACATAATCGATGTTCGGATGTGTCGGGTTCAGGCGCATAAAGCGATCGATAGCAGCCTGGGCCATCGGCAGGTCAGCGTTTTTATAGTAGGCGTAGATCAGATCCAGCTGAACTTGTTGGGCGTAAGGGCCAAATGGATAACGGTTATCCAGTGCTTCCAGTTGCGTTATTGCGCCTTTAAAGTTACCGTCCTGCAGTTTTTGCTGAGCCGTTGCATAAAGCTCAGAAGGCGGACTGTCAGGCACTTGATCCTTAGAGCTTGAACAACCCGCAAGAGCCAGGCTCAACGTGGCTGCAGCCACCAGATATTTCATACGCGTCATGACGATTTGATTATCCTCAGAGTGTGTTATTGCGGAAGCTGTCCATTAAGCTCCCGATAGTGACCAGGTACGATAGCACATTATATTAAACGGCATCGCCGTGAAAACCCAACGTTAACGAAGAAGCTGTTTATGGCACAACAAGTAAAACTCACCGCAACGGTCTCCGAATCGCAACTCGGACAACGCTTAGATCAGTCTTTGGCGGAATTGTTCCCTGATTATTCGCGTTCGCGCATAAAAGAGTGGATTCTCGATCGTCGTGTGAGCGTCAACGGTAACATCGTTGATACGCCCAAGGAAAAAGTATTGGGCGGCGAAGCCGTGGCAATCGAGGCGGAAATTGAAGAAGAAGCACGCTGGGAAGCGCAAAATATTCCCCTGGATATCGTCTATGAAGATGAACATATTCTGGTTATTAACAAGCCGCGCGATCTGGTAGTGCATCCGGGCGCAGGAAATCCGGACGGTACCGTCCTGAATGCGCTGCTGCACCACTATCCGGCCATTGTTGACGTACCGCGTGCGGGCATCGTCCACCGTCTTGATAAAGATACCACTGGCCTGATGGTCGTGGCGAAAACCGTCCCGGCGCAAACGCACCTGGTTGAATCGCTGCAGCTGCGTGAAATTACTCGTGAATATGAGGCAGTTGCCATCGGCAATATGACTGCCGGCGGCGTTGTTGATGAACCTATTAGTCGTCATTCAACCAAGCGTACCCATATGGCCGTTCATCCGATGGGAAAACATGCGGTAACGCACTATCGGGTTATGGAGCATTTCCGGGCCCATACGCGTCTGCGTCTGCGTCTGGAAACCGGCCGTACTCACCAGATTCGTGTGCATATGTCGCACATTAACCATCCGCTGGTGGGCGATCCGCTGTATGGCGGTCGTCCGCGTCCGCCGAAAGGCGCTTCAGATGCGTTTATCGCAACGTTACGCGGTTTTGATCGTCAGGCGCTACATGCCACCATGCTGCGCCTTTATCATCCGGTAACCGGTATTGAGATGGAATGGCATGCGCCACTACCACAGGATATGGTCGATCTGATTGATGCGCTGAAAGCCGATACGGACGCATTTAAGGATCAGCTGGACTGGCTATGAACGATCTGATTGTTCCTGACTGGCCAGCACCAGCAACGGTACGCGCCTGCAGCACCACGCGTGCCGGTGGCGTTAGCGCGGCACCGTGGGATTCGCTTAACCTGGGCGATCACGTCGGCGACCAGCCCGCAGCAGTGCAGGCTAACCGGCAACGCCTGGTTGATATGGCCGATTTACCCGCGATGCCCTGGTGGCTGGAGCAGGTTCATGGCACCGAGGTTGTTCGCCTTGATGGAAGGCCGCCAGCCACGCGTCGCGCTGATGCAGTCTGGAGCAATCAGGCCGGAAGGGTTTGCGCGGTGATGACAGCCGACTGCCTGCCGGTTCTCTTTTGTTCTTTTGATGGTAAAGAAGTCGCGGCAGCCCATGCGGGCTGGCGTGGACTCTGCGCTGGGGTCCTGGAAAATACGCTTCGTCAGTTTTCCGCTCCGCCTGAAGAGATTCACGTCTGGATGGGCCCGGCAATAGGGCCAGAAGCCTTTGAAGTCGGCCCTGAGGTCAGAGCCGCCTTTATGGCCCATGATCCGGCGGCAGCTGGCGCTTTTCGTGCTGCTGGCGATAAATTTTATGCCGATCTGTGGCAGCTGGCGCGTCAGCGTCTGGCAGCTCAGGGCGTGGCTTCTGTTAGCGGGGGTGGACGCTGCACCTGGCATGATTCTGCTCATTTTTTCTCCTGGCGACGCAGCGGTACTACCGGACGTATGGCAAGTTTGATCTGGCTGATATAACCTTACGCCACAAGACGATCCAGGGTGCGCTTTTTTTCACCGTAATACAGATCAAAGACCTTGAAAATCTGAGGTCAGGCCTCATTTCATCTCCAGTAGCATTTTGACCTGTATTGGGAGGAATCATGCGTCTGGATCGTCTTACTAATAAATTCCAGCTTGCGCTCGCCGATGCTCAATCCCTCGCCCTTGGGCGCGATAACCAATTCATTGAACCTCTTCACTTGATGAGCGCTTTGCTCAATCAGGAAGGCGGCACTGTGCGTCCTTTACTGGCGACCGCAGGGGTGGATGTAGGTGGATTACGTAACGGTGTTGAGCAGGCTATCAGCCGTCTGCCACAGGTAGAAGGTACTGACGGCGACGTCCAGCCTTCCGCCGATCTGGTGCGGGTACTTAACCTGTGCGACAAGCTGGCGCAGAAGCGCGGCGACAACTTTATTTCATCAGAATTATTTGTTCTGGCTGCGCTTGATTCGCGCGGTTCGCTGGCGGATTTAATGAAATCCGCAGGGGCGACAAGCGACAAGCTAACAAAAGCCATTGAACAAATGCGTGGGGGAGAAGGCGTGAACGATCAGGGAGCCGAAGACCAGCGCCAGGCATTGAAAAAATACACTATCGATCTCACCGAGCGTGCGGAACAGGGCAAACTTGATCCGGTGATTGGCCGTGATGAAGAGATTCGCCGTACTATCCAGGTACTGCAACGGCGCACCAAAAATAACCCGGTGTTGATTGGTGAACCAGGCGTTGGTAAAACCGCCATTGTTGAAGGACTGGCGCAGCGTATCGTTAATGGCGAAGTGCCGGAGGGGCTGAAAGGCCGTCGGGTACTGGCGTTGGATATGGGATCGCTGGTGGCTGGCGCTAAGTATCGCGGAGAGTTTGAAGAGCGTCTGAAAGGGGTGCTGAACGATCTCTCTAAGCAGGAAGGCAACGTTATTCTGTTTATCGATGAGCTGCATACTATGGTCGGCGCCGGGAAAGCGGATGGCGCTATGGATGCGGGCAACATGCTGAAGCCTGCGCTGGCGCGCGGGGAGCTACACTGCGTTGGCGCAACCACGCTTGACGAGTATCGGCAGTATATTGAAAAGGATGCCGCGCTGGAGCGTCGTTTTCAGAAAGTCTTCGTGGCGCAGCCGAGCGTTGAAGATACCATCGCTATTTTGCGTGGCCTGAAAGAGCGTTATGAGCTGCATCATCATGTACAGATCACCGATCCTGCTATCGTCGCGGCTGCCACGCTGTCACATCGTTATATCGCCGATCGCCAGTTGCCAGATAAGGCAATCGACCTGATTGATGAAGCCGCTTCCAGTATCCGTTTGCAAATCGATTCCAAGCCAGAAGCGCTGGATCGTCTGGAGCGTCGCGTTATCCAACTGAAACTGGAGCAACAGGCGCTGAAGAAAGAGTCGGATGAGGCCAGCATCAAGCGTCTGGAAATGCTGGAAGACGAACTCAATCAGAAAGAGCGCGAATACGCTGAACTGGAAGAAGAGTGGAAAGCGGAAAAAGCGTCGCTCTCAGGCACCCAGAACATTAAAGCAGAGCTGGAGCAGGCGAAGATTGCGCTGGAACAGGCGCGTCGTTCCGGCGATCTCGGGCGTATGTCTGAACTGCAATATGGCAAAATCCCTGAGCTGGAAAAACAGCTCGCGGCAGCCACGCAGTCTGAAGGCAAAACCATGCGTTTACTGCGTAACCGGGTGACGGACGTTGAGATTGCAGATGTACTGGCGCGTTGGACCGGTATTCCGGTTGCGCGGATGATGGAAGGCGAACGTGAAAAACTGCTGCGCATGGAGCAAGACCTGCATCAGCGGGTCATAGGCCAGAATGAAGCAGTAGAAGCGGTTTCTAATGCAATACGCCGTAGCCGTGCTGGTTTATCCGATCCGAACCGCCCGATTGGTTCATTCCTGTTCCTGGGGCCGACCGGGGTCGGTAAAACCGAACTGTGTAAAGCGCTGGCTAATTTCCTGTTCGACAGCGACGACGCGATGGTGCGTATCGATATGTCGGAATTTATGGAGAAACATTCGGTGTCGCGGCTGGTGGGGGCACCTCCGGGCTACGTAGGGTATGAGGAAGGGGGATATCTTACCGAGGCCGTACGGCGTCGCCCTTATTCTGTGATCCTGTTGGATGAAGTAGAAAAGGCGCATCCTGACGTCTTCAATATTCTGTTGCAGGTGTTAGATGACGGCCGCCTGACGGATGGGCAGGGACGTACCGTTGATTTCCGCAATACCGTGGTGATTATGACCTCTAACCTGGGGTCCGATCTGATTCAGGAACGTTTTGGTGAGCTGGACTATAGCGCAATGAAGGATGTAGTGATGTCGGTAGTGAGTCATCATTTCCGTCCTGAGTTTATTAACCGTATTGATGAGGTTGTGGTGTTCCATCCGCTGGGTGAAAAACATATCGCCTCTATTGCTAAGATCCAGCTGCAACGGCTGTACAAGCGTCTGGAAGAGCGCGGCTTTACGGTGAACATGTCTGAAGAGGCATTAAAACTGCTGGGGCAGAATGGGTATGACCCGGTATATGGCGCTCGTCCGTTAAAACGTGCGATTCAGCAGCAGGTAGAAAACCCGCTGGCGCAACAAATATTGTCTGGAAAACTGGTTCCGGGCAAAGCGATAGATATAGATGTGCAGGATGGCATTATTACAGCACGTCAATAAATCATGTAAAAATGGGCCGAAAGGCCCATTTTTGTCTCTGTGAAGTGCTTTTTTGCATGGTTTATAGGCATAGTGCGCGAAATGTGAACGGTTGAATTTATTTTTGAAATTAGCACTTGCGAGGTCTCAAGAACTCCCTATAATGCGCCTCCATCGACACGGCACAACGGCTTACGCCACGCGGTGTTGAGCGGTTCAGTAAGATGAATCGCCGGAGAAAAACTTCTGAAAAAGAGGTTGACTCTGAAAGAGGAAAGCGTAATATACGCCACCTCGCGACAACGGTATCAGGTGCCGGTCGCAACGCTCTTTAACAATTTATCAGACAATCTGTGTGGGCACTCACGGACGGGATATCGCAAAAACTATTGCAGTATCAAGTCTCAGAGTGAACACGTAATTCATTACGACGTTTTTCTTTGAGCATCAGACTTTTAAATTGAAGAGTTTGATCATGGCTCAGATTGAACGCTGGC
>NZ_JBNJSN010000008.1:0-268479 GCF_050113845.1 Pantoea sp. FN0305
CGATATACACCGACCGCTACGGGCGCATCAAGGTGAAGTTCCACTGGGACCGGGAGTCGAAGGGAGACGAGACGAGCTCGTGCTGGGTGCGGGTGTCGAGCGCGTGGGCGGGCCAGGGCTACGGCGGGGTGCAGATACCGCGGGTGAACGACGAGGTGGTGGTGGACTTCATCAACGGTGACCCGGACCGTCCGATAGTGACGGGTCGGGTGTACAACGCGGCGAGCATGCCGCCGTGGGCGCTGCCGGGGGCGGCGACGCAGATGGGGTTCATGAGCCGTTCAAAGGACGGAACGCCGGACAACGCCAACGTGCTGCGCTTCGAGGACCGGGCGGGGCAAGAGCAGGTGTGGATCCAGGCCGAGCGCAATATGGACGTGAACGTCAAGAACGATGCCACACGCAGCATCGGCAGCAACCACAGCCATTATGTGCGTAAAAATGAACTGCACCGGGTAGAGGCGAATCAGACGCAGGCCGTAAAAGGTGGAACTGAGATCCTGACCGGGCAGGGCAAGCAGGATGCAGTAGTAGAGCAGTACGTGCTGGCTTCCGGTTCCCAGCTCCGGCTGGTATGTGGGAACAGCGCAATTGAGCTAAACGCCAACGGGCAGATAAACCTTGTTGGAAAAGGCTTTAACCTGTTCGTGGAGGGAGATGGCAACATCACCACCAGTGGCGGTAAGCTAAATCTGAACACGGCGGGCGCGCAGCCAGGCACCTCTGCGCCAGGGCCGAATCACAAGCAGGATATCAAACAGGCAGTGGAGGCAAAGTTTACGCCGGGAAAGCAGAGTAAGGGGGCAACCTCTGTAAAGAAAGAAACCATTGCCCATCAGGCAGTGACTACGCTTGTTTCCCCAATTCCTTCTAAAAGCAGCAGCGATAATTTTTCAAAAATATCGCCAGTTATTTTCCAAAATGAAGGCGGTTATGTAAATGATCCTGATGATGCTGGCGGTGCAACTAATAAAGGTATCGCCTGGCCAACCTGGCAGCGGTATGCAAAAGAAGATCTGAATGTAGATCCTACATTAGCTAATCTGAAAAAACTAACTAATGAGCAGGCAGAGATAATCTATCGTAAACGCTATTGGCAACCATCAGGCTTTAATAATCTTAACGATCCGAAACTGGCATTGATGTCATATGACTGGACTATTACTTCAGGTGGGGCAGGAAAACAAATACAAAAATTGCTTAACAGTGAATTTGGACAAAATCTAAACATTGATGGTGCGATTGGGCCTAAAACAATAGATGCGATGAACAGTGTGCCGGATTCATCGAGACTAACCGAAAGAATTGCAGATATTAGAAAGGCGTATTACCGTAGTCTTGCTGACAGTAAGCCTACGAATGCAAAATTTTTAACGGGATGGCTTAATCGTGTAGATCGCTGCTCACAGGTGGAACTGGAATGAGATTATATCTAAAATCGGCATTATTTTTCTCGGTGCTTTTAAGCGTATCTGCCTTTGCTTCCTCTTCTTTCACTGGCGTATGGTCTGGTGAAAAAGATGATACGGAGAATCAACCGTTATCTACCCTGTCGCTGGATATAAAGCAGGCGCAACAGAATATTAGTGGAAGCTATTGTTATATTAGCCGACGTGGGGCACGCATAGACTGTCCTGAAGAGGCAGATAGCAACCTGTCTGGCATCGTTCAGGGTGACTCCGCACTTGTTGAGTTCAATTCATCCTTCGGAGGGAAAGGCGGCAAAGCTCAGCTTACTATTAATCAGGGTGTTATGTCATGGCAACTTCTAAAACAACCTGAAGGTGGGGATTATACTGCCCCTGATAGTTATATTCTGCATAAAGACAAAGAAATAAGCGGCACCAATGGTGTAAGTAAAACATTATTAACTGATAAGTTCACTGTCACTATACGCAATAGTTGTGGTGATTTTCTTCAGGTGTGCGATAAGGTTTATTATCTGGGTGTAAGGAATAAAGATAACAGTGTTTTAACATTAACCGGTAAAACCGTGAGTGATATCGATACAAAAAAGGTCATTGGCGCTGCTTTCAAAAACGGTAATGTTGAATATCGAGTCGACTTTAATTCTGCCCGACTATTAGTAAAGCAAGAAGATAAAATATTAGTTGAGCAGTATGGAAAGTGGCAGAAAGAATAAGTAAAAATATATCAGGTGAAATGTGCCGATAAAATCAAATGGTTTTTATGCTGGCACATTTTTGAATAATTTTATGGGTTTTCTTATTAGTAGGTAAATTCCTACTGAATAGTATGATTCCCGCAAGATTTAATATAGTTTCGGAATTATGTGTTTCTCTAAGTACTTCATCCCTAAGAAATACATTGTGGAATAATTTTAGCTATGGCAGTTACCACACTGTACGCCTAAAAATAAACGATTAACTCATACTGCGCATGAGATGTTTTTCAATCATTGCCGCACAATGGTCTTTATGCATTGCAAGGATCCACTATGAAATATTCTCTTCAGGAAGCCTCTTTTTCCTTATTCCCCACAGCATGGCAGGACGCCACTATTAATATCCTGCGTGATGAAGAAAGCGGCCTGTCGCTGGTAATTAGCCGTGGCCCGATACCCGACGAAAGTGATTTTGAACAGGAATTTCATCGTCAGTGGGAAACATTGCGTACGCAGATGGGCGATGTGCAGCAAAGCGCCTTTGAACGTGTCAGCGTCGGGCCGGAAAACAACATTCGCGCCGTGGAAGTGGAAACCGCGTTTACCCGTAACGGTCAGCAGCTGTGGCAAAAACAGCTGGCGGTACAGGTAAGCGGCCAGCCGGTGATGCTGATCTTTACGCTTTCTGCTCAGCGCCCCTTCAGTGAAGAAGATACGCCGCTCTGGAACGCGATTAAACAAAGCCTGACGCTGAACGCTAACCGGAATTCGTAAGGTATGAGTGACAACAATGCGGCCCGTCAGGGCGACGAAATCATCCACTCCAGTGTTTTTGCTGATATCACCAGTATCGTGGCGGAAGGTGCCGCCTATGCGTTAATCGGTGCGGCTGTAGCCGCGGCGGCAACCGTCGCCGCACCTGCGCTGGGGGCTGGCATGGCGGCGGCAGGCGTTGCTGCCGTGGGATCCAGCTGCGTGCTGAGCGGTATTATTGGCGGCGTGCTGGCGAACGTGGCCGGCATCACCGATGACATCAGCACGGCCGCCGACGGCATCGGTAATTTTTTGTTTCCGCCATCTCCGGCAGGAAAAATTATTACCGGCGCCAGCAATGTTTTGATTAACAGCCTGCCCGCAGCCCGTGCAGCAGGGGCACCTGTGGCAGGTAATACGCCGCCGCCTGAACCGCAGCCGCCAGGTAGCTTTGCCGACTATGGCGGCATGCTGCTCTCTGCTGCTCAGCAGTTTGGCAGTGAAATGTGGCAGCCGACCGTCGCATCAGCAGCTGCAGGCGCTTCGCCGCTGGAGCAGGATAAAGTCGCCTGTGATAAACATGCTGGCCCGCAGTATCTGGCGGAAGGATCTAAAAGCGTTTTCATTAACGGGCAGCCCGCCGTCCGTGCGAAAGATCGCACCACCTGTGAAGCCACTGTCTCGGATAAGGTCTCGCCTGATGTGATTATCGGCGGCGAGACGCTGACGGTACGCGATATCAAGAGCGGTAAAATGGCCGGGCTGGCGATGACCATGATCGCCCTTTCATTGATCCGTGGTCGTCCCGGTACAATCCTGAAAAACATGCCCTGCGCACTGGCGGCAGCGGGCGGCGGCATGCTGGCGGATATGGCTGTTAATGCGGTATTTGCTTCGTCGCATCCGGTACATGCAGCAACGGGCGTGAAGGTATTGAATGACGAGAACGAACTCGATTTCTCCCTGCCGGGACGCTTTCCGCTGCGCTGGCAACGTAGTTATAACAGCCTTACCACGCGTAGCGGACTGTTTGGCCCTGGCTGGGCCACTGCTTTTGACAGCTGGCTGAAGCTGGAAGGGGACAAAGTCACCTGGTTCGATGAAACCGGTCGTGAGCTGCGCTTTACGCTTCCTGTGGTTAACCAGGCTTTTTACAGCATCAGTGAAGGGATCATTGTCCGGCGCAATGAGAGCGGCGACGTGGCCATTGCGGATGACGACGGGGCGACGTGGCGGCTGTTCAAGCCCACACGTGCTAACCCTGCCGTGCTGAAGCTGGCCTCGCTCAGTGATGAGTATGGCAACAGTCTGGAAACCGGCTGGGACGAGCACGGACGGCTGGTGCGTATCCACGATGAGCCTCGCGCCATTGACGTTACGCTGGCCTATGAGGATGAGCGCTTCCCTGAACGTGTCACCGCTGCCAGACATTTTGACGGAACGCACCACTGGCCGCTGATGACCTGGCGATACGACGTGCGCGGGCAACTGGCCGCCGCCACCGATGCCAGCGGCGTGATCACGCGTGAATATCGTTATAACGATGAGGGGCTGATGATCTGGCATCGCCTGCCGGGCGGGCTGGAAAGTGAATATCGCTGGGAAAAGTTCGATCACTGGCGGGTGGTGGAAAACCGTACCAGCACCGGCGACGGTTGCCATATCGCCTATGACATCCCCGCAGGGCTGACTACCGTCACGCAGTATGATGGAGAGACTCGTCAGCACTACTGGAACGCGCAGGGACTGATTACCCGTTTCGTCGATGAGCGCGGCGAGAGCTGGCGTTACGAGTGGGATGAGAACGAGCAGCTGACGCGGCGCATCGATCCGCTTGGTAATGTCGTCAGTTTTGTTTATGACGAAATGGGTAACCGGGTACAGGAAACGGACGCTGACGGCAATACGCAGACGACTCGCTGGCTGGAACACCGGGCGCTGCCCGCCTCCATCAGCGCGCCGGATGGCGCAACCACCTGGTTTTATTATGATGAACACCATGGCCTGGCACGAATTGTCGATGCACTGGGACAGAGCACGCTTTACCGTCGTGACGACTATGGTCAGGTAACCGAGGAGGTTGATGCGGCTGGTAACACGCGTTATCAGGAATATAACGAGGCGGGGCAGGTTATTCGCGCCACCGACTGTTCCGGTCGCATAACGCGCTGGCGTTACCATCCGCTCGGCTGGCCTGAAGTGGTAATTACCCCTGACGGCGAAGAGACGCGTTATCGCTATGATGCAGCCGGACGCCCGGTGCAGCTTGAACGTGCGGAGGGCTGGCAGGAGTCGCTCAGCTGGAGCAGCAACGGCCTGCCGCAGGCACATGAAGCCGCAGACGGAAAACGCAGCGAGTTCAGCTATGACGCAGCCGGGCGTCTGATTGCCACGCGTAATGCGCTGGGCGAAGAGGTCCGCCGCAGCTGGGACAGCCGCGGCAGGCTAACGGCGTTGCATAACGAGAACGGTGAAGCTTACCGCTTTCGCTGGGGTGCTGACTCGCTGCTGCTGGAAGAGGCCGGGCTGGACGGGATGATCACCCGTTACGGTTATGATGCCTGCGGGCGCACGGTTTCGCGTACCTTTGCAGCCGGTCATCCCGAAGCCATTACCCACACTTTTTCCTGGAGCGCAGCCGGTCAGCTGCTGGCGCGCACCACGCCGGAAGGGCAGACGCGCTGGCATTATACCGGCAGCGGGCTGCCGGGACGCATTACGCAGCATGCAGCGCTGGGCGATAATGCCTGGAGCCGCGAAGCCGAGCAGGAGCTGACGTTTGAGTATGATGCGCTGGGGCGCGTTATCAGCGAGCAGGGCGAAAACGGCGCGCTGAAGCGCACTTACGATGCCCTGGGTAACCGCACCGTGCTTGAGCTGCCGGACGGGCGTCAGCTCAAGCACCTTTATTACGGCAGCGGCCACCTGCTGAGCATTGCGCTGGACGGCCTGCCGGTCAGCGACTTCACGCGCGATGAGCTGCACCGCGAGGTGAGCCGGACCCAGGGGCTGCTGACCAGCCGCACGGCGTATGACCGTCTGGGACGGCTACAGCGGCGGGACGTGTTTACCGGACATGCGCAGCGTCCGGCTCCGCGTCGCTGGTCACGGCGGTGGGACTATGACTGGCGCAACCAGCCGGTGCGTGAAGAGCGCGACGATAATCCGTTTAATGCCACTCGCTGGCAGTATGACGGCAGCGGACGGCTGCTGACGCAGGATGGCATGCAGCAGGAGCAGTGGTGCTGGGATGCGGCGGGCAACCCGCTAGAGCAGGCAGCGTTGCCGCCGGTGCGCCATAACCGGGTGACACAGCTGAACGGCATCCGCTGGCGTTATGACCTTCACGGGCGCACCACGGAGAAAGAGAGCGCGCGGATGCGCTGGCGCTACCGTTACGATGGCGAACACCGGCTGACGGAAGTGCTGTGTGAGCCAAAGGACCGTAACAGGCCGCAGACGCAGGTAAGCTTCCGCTACGACCCGCTGGGACGGCGCATCAGCAAAACGCGCCGCCAGCTGCTGAACGGACAGCCGCAGGGCCAGGCGGTGACCACGCGCTTTGTGTGGGACGGCTTCCGGCTGCTGCAGGAAATCCATGACGGGGTGCCGCTGACGTATGTCTACAGCGATGAGGGAAGTTATGAACCGCTGGCGCGCATTGATGGCGTAACGGACCCGGAGGTTTACTGGTTCCACTGCCAGCCGAACGGCACGCCGGAGCGGCTGACGGATGCGGAAGGGGAGCTGCGCTGGGAAGTACAGAACAGCGCCTGGGGTAAGCTGCTGCGGGAAACGCCGCTGCAGGGACCGGGGTTCGCACAGAACCTGCGGATGCAGGGACAGTATCTTGACCGTGACACCGGGCTGCACTATAACCTGTTCAGGTACTACGACCCGGACAGCGGCCGGTTTACCCAGCCCGACCCGATAGGGCTGGTGGGTGGGATAAATCTCTATCAGTATGCGCCGAATGCGTTGTCGTGGATCGACCCGTGGGGGCTGAGTTGTAGAAATAGTTGGAATGATTTTCAGGCGAAATCAAATAAACGTCAATTTGCTTCAAGAACCGAGGCTTCTAAGGCCTATAAACTATGGAAAAATCAAGATTGGCCAGCGTTAGAAAAATTTATGGGCGAGGGTGCTTGGCCACCAAATCGCGGTTTCGTTAATGCGACGAAAATAACACTTACGCCCGGAACTAAAGTTGATCGTTATGGTGGCTGGACTGATGAAAGTGGTTTTCGGGATACAGGCACCTTCTTGTCACCGGCAGGCTCCTCATTTGGAGGGCGTGCCCTTCCAGATAATACGCTAAAAAAACCATTATCTACTTATGTGGTATTGAAACATTATGAGGTTGATGCTGGACCTGCGATACCTTGGTTTGGGAAAGCTGGTATGGGTTGGCAATATGAAACACATGATTTCGTTGAAGACCTTATAAAAGATGGAGTATTAAAAAAGCTATGAGTGAATTCAGGTTAATAAAAAACTTTATGGGAAAAAGCTTATTATTGCATGATGGGTTTGAAAGCGATTTTGTCCATAAGCAAAACTTTATTGATTGCCCATTTTGCGGCAGCCAAGTGATTTTTACGCTATTTAATTCTAAGCGCTTTGATTTAGAAAATGAGTCATTTAAAAAAGAAATTGCTAAGCGTATCAAAGGAGTAAAAGAGAATCCAAAAAAAAATGGTTACTATAGTTATAAAGGCGAGGCAATAAATTTTTTTGAAAGCGAATGCTCCCTTCATAAACATAAACTTTTTATTTTTTTTACTTTCTCTGAGGTCCAGCCTGCCAGGTATATTTCTAACCTTATTGGTATTTTTGGGTAAGGGTATTTATAATATAAGCTTCAGCAATTTTTGAGATTTTATGTAATCCAGAAGGATATAGTGATGATTTTTTTAAGATTAGTCAGTAATTAGATAGAAAAAATTTCAATAGTCTGTAATTTACTAATATTAAAGGGCGAGCCTGCACTATAACCTGTTCAGGTACTACGACCCGGACAGCGGCCGGTTTACCCAGCCCGACCCGATAGGGCGGGCGGGCGGGCTGAACCTGTATCAGTATGCGCCGAATGCGCTGGGGTGGATCGACCCGTTAGGATTGTCATGCAAGAACAGTTGGAATAATTTTCAGAGCAAAACAAAAGGGATTTTCTCCTCTAGAAGAGCCGCTGCTAAGGCCTATAGATCAGTAAAAGGGAAGATAAAGCCAAACTTTCCAAACCCGGCATCATATTTAGATGTATCGCACATAAGGCAGCATTTAGGACAATTTAGTGGCGGAGTATCAAAGATCACGTGGGGGGTTAACCGCGCTGAAATTAGCCCTTCCGGTGGGCATTTTGTCATGCCGAAACATGTTGCAGATGATCTTATTGCGAAATCAGGAGGGAATGTTTCTAAGCTTGAACATTTGCTTGGCCTAAGCCCCGGAGACCTTGGCTATGCACGTGTAAGGATTGATATTCCGAATCCTACAGGATTACTAATGCCCTCTGGTAATGAGCCAGGAGCAAACGGATTCTGGCTTCCGGGCGGAAAAAATTCAGGAGGGATTCCAGAAAAAGTTATTGACCAGACGCCTGCCTCCGAGGCGATAATAAACAAGCTAACTAAAGTTAAATTATAATTTTGATGAGAAGGAAAATGGAAAAAATGACTTTTAGCAAATATGGTATAGATATTATAAGGACAGATAATAGATTCTATATAAGATATGATTCAGGTGAATTAGCCGGTAAAGAAAGACAATCTGAAATTAGCGAAGAGGAGGTTACTAAAGCTATGAAAAGTCCGCAGGATGCCTATGAAGTTATAATCGAAATACAAAACAGAGAACAAAAGTATAAGCCTTTATTTTAATGCCAAATTTTGGAGAGCAGCTTCTGGGATTGATGGCAAAAGACGGAGGGTGTTCCTCAAGTAAAAGTCCCACTTGCTAATGGTGGCAAAGAACTAAGGTATGAACTTTTTTACCAGTGTATATTCTGAGTATGGCAAGGGAGGGGCATTGAAATTATTGCCTTCCGAAAAGGGATGTTCCGTTATCTTTGATAAAATAATGAAAAAATTCAATCTTTTAAGCGAAATAGATAAAACAACTGCTTATATTGAAAATGTAATGAATAATGAAAAAAAAGGAGGTTTGAAAGATTTAATTGCTGACCTTGATAGGCTAAAATTAAAAGTTGTTGATGATGATTTATTCAATAATCCTCTGCGGGGCTTTTCCCGGAAATATGCAGAAATGTATAACGATTACCTCCATCCTATTACTGGTGTTTTAAATAACATAGAAAAATCTGTTGATGGTTATTTAGGCGCTAACTAATAGTTATAATTGCGTAGCCTTCTGGCTGCGGCACAACAACGGCCATTCAGCAACATTTCCTCTCCCTTAGCCCCTAATAATCTTAACCACTGCCAATATACGCCTCCCCGCTCTGGTTATGTTGACATGGCCGTTCTTTATCAACAACTTGATCGTTGGTGGCCAGCGGGTTCTATTGGGTTTGATGATGATTGCCTGTCTTACAAAGACAGGCAATATGTTACCCAGCGTCCAAATAACAATATTCACTTTTATTCGCTCTACCGCGGTTCAGCTATGGGCGGCGCGTTCGGCGCAACTGTTGGGGCGAAACTTTCATTGCCAACACGTCCAGTATTTCTTTTTACTGATGATGGATGCTTCCGGCTATTTTCCGGTTCATTGGGGGAAGCGAGTGAATTAGGATTAGTGATTTTTCTTATCAATAACGCCAGTTTCTCGATCGTCGAACAGGGTCTGCCCATCATTTTGCCGGAAATTGAAGAAAAAAATTATCATGCCTGCCTCAAGCGGTTAGATTATTGCGCAATCGCACGAGCTTGCGGCTGGGAAGCCGAGCAGCTTGCACCTAATTTGAGTAATCTGAGCTTCTTGCTGGATAAAGCAACCGGGAAATCAATGAAATCTTTGCTCATTGATATCCCAGTCGATGCGTTACAAATATTGGGTCGCAATCCTCGGGTAACAAATCTTTAAGGGGAAAAGAAATTTTCAACTTCCCAGACAGGGCGTTAAGTCATTGTATCTTTTTCAACCATCAAAAACTAAGTGGTGACCTGCAAGTATCTCATATAATAGTGCCATTGATATTTGGAGATCTTCCGACATGATCATCTTGCTTGTGGGCAGAAGAGCACGCTGCAAAACTAAAATCTATCAGGCCAGCAAAACTGACGCAGAATACCTTTATCGAAAGGTTTAACCAGACGTACCGGACAGAGGTTCTGGATTTTTATCTGTTCAGAACATTGAATGAAGTACGGGGAATCACTGAAAGATAGTTGTCAGAATATAACTGTGAATAGCCACATGAATCACTGAATAATCTGACGCCGCAGGAATACCGCCGACAACTTCATTTGGCCGGGAGGTATAAAAATACATGGAACTAAAAAAGTTCTATTTATGTTTTGTGTGGGATAGATTCCATGCCTCTTTTTTCCCTTCCTGCATTATTCCAACAACCGCTGTGCTTTTCCGCTATTAGCGCAACAATGATGCCACCACACTGCCTCAAACGGGCGTAGCGTCATCGCGTCAGGTCGGGCGGCGGTTTCGGCATAACTGCTTATCAGCATCTGCCACTCACCTTCAACAGGATCCGGCTGCCATGGCTGGCACTCGCGGCTCAGATTCGCCACTACCATTAGCGTTTCTCCTTGCCAGTGGCGGCAATAGCACCATAGCGCTGGATGGTCTGGCAGCCGATCCTGGTAATCGCCCCAGGTTAACACCGGCAAGGTTTTGCGTAATGCAATTAACCGCTGATAGGTATAAAACACCGAATTTGGATCATTAAGCGCGGCTTCAACATTGATGTCTGCCGCATTATCACATAATCCAATCCACGGCTCGCCGCTGGTAAAGCCTGCGTTGGGCGAGGCGTCCCACTGCATCGGCGTGCGACCATTATCGCGCGACTTGCTTGCCAGAATCGCCAGCAGTTCGTCGGCATCCCGTCCCTGTGCTCGCAGGGCGGCAAACATGTTGTGGCTTTCCACATCGCGATAGTCGGTAATACGGCTAAAGTGCGGGTTGGTCATGCCGATCTCTTCGCCCTGATAGATATAGGGCGTGCCCTGCATACCGTGCAGCACCATCGCCAGCATCTTTGCCGCCTGCATCCGATACTCTCCCTCATCGCCGAAACGCGATACGACGCGCGGCTGATCATGGTTACACCAGAACAGCGCATTCCAGGCGACATTGTGCATTCCCTGCTGCCAGTGGCGGAACAGGGTTTTCAGCGCAATGCAATCAGGCTTTGCCAGTGTCCACTTCTCGCCGCCCGGGTAATCGACCTTCAGATGATGAAAGTTAAAGGTCATCGACAGTTCCCGCCCGTCCAGCGCAGCGTATTGCTGGCAGTTCTCCAGCGAAGTTGAAGACATCTCACCTACGGTCATCAGGTTACGCGGGGTAAATACGTCGCGGCTCATCTCCTGAAGGTATTGGTGAATGCGCGGTCCGTCAGTATAGAAGCGGCGGCCATCGCCGAGCGGATCGCTGGGGAAATCCTGATCTTTAGAAACAAGATTGATCACATCAAGGCGCAGGCCATCCACGCCCCGATCGGCCCAGAACTCACAGACTTTTTTTAACTCGCTGCGTACTTCTGGGTTCTCCCAGTTAAGATCCGCCTGCTCCGGCGCAAACAGGTGCAAATAATACTGGCCGCTCTCCGCATGCCAGCGCCAGGCGTTGCCGCCGAATTTAGATTGCCAGTTATTCGGCAGCGTCTGCGGCGTACCGTCACGCCAGATATAGAAATCGCGGTAAGTGCTCTCTTTGTTCAGCGCTTCGCGAAACCACGCGTGCTGCGTAGAAGTGTGGTTAAACACCATATCCAGTACGATGCGGATGTTCCGGGCATGTGCCTGTTCCACCAGCTCATCAAAATCGTTCAGCGTGCCGTAGGCGGGATCGATGGCGGTATAGTTCGCCACATCGTAGCCATTATCTACCTGCGGAGAGATATAGAACGGTGTCAGCCAGATGGCATCAATGCCCAGGGTTTGCAGATAATCGAGGCGTGAAAGAATGCCGCGCAGATCGCCGGTACCGCGTCCGGTCGTGTCCTGAAAGCTTTTGGGATAAATTTGATAGATAACGCCGTTCTGCCACCAGTGGGGATATGTACTCATTATTCATTCCTGCAAATGCAAAAAGGGCGCAACTGCGCCCTGAAAAAGTCAGACAACCTGTAACGTGCCCTGATGAAATTTACGCTGATAGATCACCGTAGTCAGCACCATCGGAACCACAATCGCCACTGCCATTGCCATAGAGAACACCTGCCAGTAGGTTGGCTGGATCGAGAGGATGCCCGGCAAGCCGCCGACGCCAATACCGTTCGCGATCACGCCGTTCAGCCCGCACAGCAGCCCTGCCAGCCCCGAGCCGATCATCGCGCAGAGCATAGGAAAGCGGTATTTCAGGTTGATGCCGTACATCGCCGGTTCGGTGACGCCGAGGTAAGCAGAAATTGCCGCCGGAACCGAGATCTCACGTTCGTTATGTTTACGGCTGACAATAATAATACCGGTTACCGCCGAGGCCTGGGCGATATTCGACAGTGCAATCACTGGCCAAAGCGGCGTACCGCCCAGGCTCTGGATCATCTGCATATCAATGGCAAGAGTGGTCTGATGCACGCCGGTGATCACCAGCGGAGCATACAAGAAGCCAAACAGCGCAGCGCCAATCGGCGCGAAGCTGCCGGTCATCAGGTGACGTACCGCAAAGGCAACGCCGTCACCAATCATACGTCCCAGCGGGCCGATAAAGGCGTGAGCCAGAAACACCGCGATAAGCAATGAACAGACCGGCACCAGCACCAGATAGAGATAGCTCGGCACGATGCGTTTTAACTGGATCTCAATAAAGCCCAGCGTCAGGCCCGCCAGTAAGGCCGGGATCACCTGCGCCTGATAGCCTACTTTAGCAATAGTGAACAGGCCAAAATGCCATACTTCCGGCGCCTGCTGGCCCAACAGGTATGCGTTCATTAATTGCGGAGAGACAAGCGTGATACCCAGTACGATGCCAAGGATAGGCGTGCCGCCCATTTTACGTACTGCTGACCAGCAAACCCCCACCGGCAGGTAGAAGAAAATAGCTTCGCCAATCAGCCACAGGAAATCATAGATACTCTGCAGCGCCGGATAGAGCTGCGCCAGCGTTTTGCCGTCGCTGAGTGGTACATCGCCAATGACGTTACGAAAGCCAAGAATCAAACCTCCGCTGATCAGCGCAGGCAGCAGCGGGAAAAAAATCTCTGCGAAATGCGAAATCAGCTGCTCATACCACTTCATGTTCTGACGCGCCGCTTTTTTGGCTTGTTCTTTATCCGTGCGTGAATGGCCTGTGGTTGCCAGTAGCACCTTGTAGTAATCGCCGACGTCAGTGCCAATTACCACCTGAAACTGTCCGGCGTTAGTGAAGCAGCCTTTTACCATCGAGAGTGTCTCTATGGCTTTGGGATCGGCTTTGGCGGGATCGTTCAACACAAAGCGTAAACGGGTAATACAGTGGCTGACGGTGGCGATGTTGTCGCGCCCGCCAACCAGCACGATCAGCTGGTCGATATCCGATTGTTTTACTTTGCTCATCATGAAACCTCATGACTGATGGGAGGGGGTATAGGGTGAGCGCAAGCCTACTCTTTAAGCACAACGGGTAAAACGGGAACGTTCCCGAAACCGGCCGGGGATCACAATAATTTCTGTTTGGGTGGTCAGGAGAGCGCGGCGGGAATAATGATTTGGCGCGGTTCGCTGCGGCCGTTGATCTGGGCTATCAGCTGCATGGCAGCCTGACGACCTGATTCAGCGTAGCCGGGATCGACGCTAATAATTTCTGGATGCAGGAACTTCATCAGCGGCGTGTTACCTACGCTTGCCAGCTGTAAATTGTCGATGCGTTGTTCCTGTAAATATTTACTTGCGCCCAGTGCGAGCGTATCAGTGGCGCAGACCAAGGCCGTGGTTTGCGCTGTCAGTGCGCTGGCTACCTGCTCGTAACCCTGCTTCATGCTGAGTCCGGGTAACGATGCCACGGCAGAAAGCTTATGCTGGCGACAGAAGGCCAGATAGGCATGGTGACGGCGCTGTCCTGAGGTGACATCGCTATGCGGTACGCCGAGGTAGCTGATATGACGGTGCCCGCGTTCGTACAGGCGTTGCATCAGGGTAAAGATAGCGCCTTCATCATCGTAGCAGACGGAGGCGAAGCCAGCGGCATCCCGGGCCAGCAGCACCAGGGAAGATTGCCACGGCGTGAGTATCTCCTCATCAATGCCGGTAAAACCAAACAGTACTACGCCATCAATATGGCGACGCTGCAGCATGCCCAGATGCTCTGCCACTAACTGCGGTGAGAACTGGCTCTCCATCATGATCGGGTCATAACCCTGTTCATAAAAGGTGGGCAGCATCGTCTGAACGGCGAGGTTCTCCGACAGGGAATCGAGGCGGGTGACAATAATCGCCACCACCTTGTCGCTTTGTCCACGCATGGCTCGCGCGGAGCGGGAAGGGGCGAAGCTGTGCTGATTCATTACCGCTTCAACACGTTCACGCGTGCGTTCGCTGACCCCGCTTTCATTATTCAGTACCCGCGACACGGTCGATTTTCCCACGCCGCTTAAGCGCGCGATATCTTTGATGGTGAGGCGGTTCTGCATACTCTCTTCCCTGGAAAACAACAATAAGTCATCAATACTACAGTTTTATCTTTTGCCGCGTTTTATTGAGGCGGACCAGTTAAAATCTGCCACTTCACTTTCAGCCAGCGCAGAAGGTTTCTTTCTACGCACCGGCTTTTTCTCCGCCAGCGCTTTTTCCTTCTCATTATTCTGCTTGATGGCCATCACCATTTGTCTGGCTTCGGTGGTGAACTCTTTCTCTTTTTTACCATCAGGCTCTTTGCCGGTACGAAGTTTATATTTCTGCACCAGCCCCCTGAACGTTTCATCTATAACGGCTCGCTCATTTTCATTAAACTGATCGATTGAAATCATTTTCTTGTCGTTCATGGGATGCCTTCCTGTTAGTGAACTAACTCACCAAGATAGAGGATGCCTGTCCTGAGAACAATGACTCTGTGCGAAAGGCCGGTAACTAAAGTAAAAAGCTGCTGACAGCGCCGATCTTCTTTGACTCTTTCCGGCAAGCCATTGTTAAATTCCAGTTGGCTCCTGGCGGGCCGATAACAATGATAACCCTCTTTCTGCGCGGATTGCGCTTTGACTCTGACGAGCACAGCTATGTTTCTTTCCTGTTTAACACGACTGCTGATCATCACGGCGGTAACTGGCAGCTACGCGCTGGCCGCCGGGCTGCCTGATATTAACGGCGCGATCCTGACCCCGCCGGCTGAGCAGTTCTCTATGATGCCCACCGCTTCTGCAACAGATAATCAATTATCCGGACCGGAAGGCCCTGCGACCTCATCACCAGCAACAGGCACGCCAACGCTATCGCCGGAGTCGGCTGCTGACGCGGTTACGCCTGCGCCTGCAGAGAGTGATGAGATAAAGCAGGATGCGGTGATCAGCGCAGCCCTGCAGGCTATCCGTCAGCGTCAGCTTACGCCGCTCTCCACGGAGTGCCTGAGCATGAGTTTTGTTGATGACAGTGATGATCCGGAAAACTACCTGATCGACGTGCGTGAAAACCGTAACCATCCGGCCTGCGGCGGCGATCCGGAAACGTCGCCGCACCTGTTTTTCATGAAAGCCAATAAAATCAATGGCACGCTGCAAACCGATGCGGGCGTGGAGCCTGACGATTTCTATCCGCTGGAAAACAGTGAGCAGCCTGCGGTGGCCGAACTCACGGCGGAAGATTTTTCCGTACAGGTCAATGGCGTTGCGCTGACGTTGGGGCAGGTATGGAATGAAGATATTATGATGAGTCTGCCGCCGGAGCGCCTGCAGCCACAGCAAGAAAAGCCTAACGCCGATGCCGCTTACCGTTACTTTCAGCACCGCTATGATGCGTTAATGCTGGTGGCAAGCAATGAAAACTGGCAGCAAAAACAGCACAGCCCGGACGACAACTATCTGGGCGAAATCATGCTGGTGAACCCAACGCTGGCGACGCATCGTGGGGTGCATGTTGGGATGACAGTTGATGAGGCTGAGCGCAAGTACGGCCCCGGCGAGGCGGATGAGCGTAACGGTGAAAGCTGGCTTAGCTGGCAGCAGGGCGATAATGTGCTCTCGGTGCGCATCAGCAACGGCCTGATAACGCTTATCCGGCTTAGTCATTTGCAGGCCGATCGGGATGCTGTGCAATAAAGCCCGGGCTTTTCGCGCCGCTGCGGAAAACGCGCGATTTCGGCCTGCTTTTTTTATGTACTTAAGGTAAGCTATGCGGCCTCATTGCCTGACTTTTCAACATTGTTACACGGGGCTGGATCCAATGTAGACCATCATGTCTTTTTGCAGCATTTACCAGGCTTACATCGCGTAGGCTTCAGGTGCGCTGCATGGTTCCGGTGCCGGGCCTGGCAATGTCGCAGGCCCTCATGAATTAACGGCTGTGACGCCTGCAATAATGTCGCGTCACGGCATCAACAGAAGAACTCCGATGTCTAATACCACATTTTTGCAAGAAGTGTCGCGTCGTCGTACCTTCGCTATCATTTCTCACCCCGATGCCGGTAAAACCACCATTACCGAAAAAGTCCTGCTGTTCGGACAGGCGATCCAGACCGCCGGTACGGTAAAAGGCCGTGGCTCTAATCAGCATGCCAAATCTGACTGGATGGAAATGGAGAAACAGCGCGGGATCTCGATTACTACCTCGGTAATGCAGTTTCCCTACCGCGATAGCCTGGTCAACCTGCTGGATACGCCGGGGCACGAAGACTTCTCTGAAGATACCTATCGTACCCTGACCGCCGTTGACTGCTGTCTGATGGTAATCGACGCGGCGAAAGGGGTTGAAGATCGTACCCGTAAGCTGATGGAAGTTACGCGTCTGCGCGATACGCCGATCCTGACTTTTATGAACAAGCTGGACCGTGATATCCGCGATCCGATGGAGCTGCTGGACGAAGTTGAAAACGAGCTGAAAATCGCCTGCGCACCCATTACCTGGCCAATCGGCTGCGGCAAGCTGTTCAAAGGCGTTTATCATCTCTATAACGATGAAACCTATCTGTATCAGACCGGTAAAGGCCATACCATTCAGGAAGTGCGCACCATCAAAGGGCTGAACAACCCTGAGCTGGACAGCGCGGTCGGCGAAGATCTGGCAGCGCAGCTGCGTGACGAACTGGAGCTGGTGCAGGGCGCTTCGCATGAGTTTGAGCAGGAAGCGTTTTTGCAGGGTGAGCTGACGCCGGTGTTCTTCGGTACCGCGCTGGGCAACTTCGGCGTTGATCATATGCTGGATGGCCTGGTTTCCTGGGCGCCTGCGCCAATGCCGCGCCAGAGCGATACGCGCAGCGTTGAAGCCAGCGAAGAGAAGTTTTCCGGTTTCGTGTTTAAAATCCAGGCTAACATGGATCCGAAACACCGCGACCGCGTCGCCTTTATGCGCGTTGTCTCGGGTAAGTACGAGAAGGGCATGAAGCTGCGTCAGGTGCGTACCGGTAAAGATGTGGTCATTTCCGATGCGCTTACCTTTATGGCGGGCGACCGTTCGCACGTTGAAGAAGCCTTCCCCGGCGACATTATCGGTCTGCATAACCACGGCACCATTCAGATTGGCGATACCTTTACGCAGGGCGAAAACATGAAGTTCACCGGTATTCCGAACTTCGCGCCAGAACTGTTCCGTCGTATTCGCCTGCGCGATCCGCTGAAGCAGAAGCAGCTGTTAAAAGGGCTGGTGCAGCTGTCAGAAGAGGGTGCGGTACAGGTGTTCCGTCCGGTATCCAATAACGATCTGATTGTGGGTGCGGTAGGTGTGCTGCAGTTTGACGTGGTCGTGGCGCGCCTGAAAAGCGAGTACAACGTGGAAGCGATTTACGAATCGGTTAACGTTTCGACCGCGCGCTGGGTTGAATGCGACGATGTGAAAAAGTTCGACGAATTCCAGCGTAAGAATGAAGTCAATCTGGCGCTGGATGGCGGCGATAACCTGACCTACATCGCGCCGACCATGGTTAACCTCAACCTCACGCAGGAGCGCTATCCTGAAGTGCTGTTCCGCAAAACGCGCGAACATTAATCAGCGTTGTTCACGCATCGCGGAGGCCGTACTCTCCTTCGCGATGCGTTTTTATAGTACCAGCGCAAATTTATCCGCCTTCGCTACAGACTCCTCTTAAAAAGTCCTCAAAAACGCCTTCTTAACTGTTTTTTAACCAAAAAAACGCGACGAATGCCAATCCTTGACTATGCTTAGTTTGTCGGATGCAAAAAGCGGCGGCGAAAGCCTCCCGACATCCATTTAAGCGGCACATGGGGTTGTTGCCGCTACGCTTACGGTTGTGAGTGGAATAACGTATAAGAAGGAAGATATCGATGAACAAGACTAAGATTACCAAGACTCTGATGGCTGTGATGGTGGGTTCTGCGCTGCTGAGCGGCTCTGCTCTGGCAGATGAATCTGTATCACAGAAAACGCAGAATGCCGCGGATAGCGCAGGGTCCACAATCGATAGTTCTATGAAAAAAGTCGATGGTTTTATGGATGACAGCGCCATCACCGCTAAAGCGAAAGCTGCGCTGGTAGATGACGAAACGATTAAAAGTACGGATATCTCAGTAGAAACTCAGAAGGGCGTTGTGACCCTGAGCGGTTTCGTTTCTTCGCAGGATCAGGCTGAAAAGGCTGTGGCACTGGTGAAGAAAGTTGAGGGCGTAAAATCCGTCAGCGATAAACTACACGTCAGAGACAGCGAAAAACAGTCAGTTAGCGGTTATGCAGGTGATGCCGCTACAACCAGCGAAATCAAAGCTAAGCTATTAGCGGATGACATTGTACCGTCCCGGAACGTTAAAGTTGAAACCACCAACGGCGTGGTCCAGCTTTCTGGTACGGTAGAAAAACAAGCACAGTCAGAACGTGCGGAAAGTATCGCCAAAGCTATTGAAGGCGTAAAAAGCGTTAAGAATGACCTGACGGTTAAACCTTAATGTTTTTGCGGCACGGTCAACCTCTGGCGTCTGTGCCGCAGCTAACCCGTTAAAAAAATAAAGTTCATGGGTTTACTGTCCATGAATTGGCTGAGCTAAGCAGTTCGATTTTAACTATGGTAAAGGAGAGGCTTATGTTTCGTTGGGGTATTATCTTTCTGGTAATTGCATTGATCGCGGCGGCATTAGGCTTCGGCGGTCTGGCTGGTACAGCCGCATGGGCAGCTAAGATTGTCTTCGTGGTCGGTATCATTCTGTTCCTCGTCAGCCTGTTTACCGGTCGTCGTCGACCCTAGGTAACCAGCTAAACAGACAGATCCAGTGAATTTAGCGGAGACCAGTCATGAATAGCGACATCGTTGCAGGCAAATGGAAACAATGGAAAGGCCAGATGGCGCTAATGTGGGCGGAGTGGTTTGATAACGACGACGCCTGGATGGCAGGAAACAATGACTGGCTCTCCGGTATTTTGCAGGAAGATTACGGGCGTGAGCAGCACGACGATGCCACAAACGATAAATCCCTGCGCTGATCTGCTATAAGCTGGCCCGCTTTCTTTGTAGAGGGCGGTGCCGGCCTCTGTTATTTCTCTGTCTCTGCGCGGCTAACCCCGTCACCTGTTTGTTCCTCCCCCTCTGAAACACCTCTTTTACGCTACTATTCTGCCATTCCAGAATAAAAGGCCGCGTTACGTATCCTGCAATGCAGCGGCAAATAAAATAGCGCAGAATAATCTCTAAGATATGTTGAGGAGCGCTGACGTGAGATTTATTGATACCCACTGCCACTTCGATTTTCCTCCGTTTACCGGGCACGAGGAGGAAAGCCTGTCACGCGCCGCTCAGGCAGGCGTAGAGAAAATTATCGTTCCGGCGGTGGAGGCTACACGCTTTGCTCGGGTGTTACAGCTGGCACGCCAGCATGCACCGCTTTATGCCGCGCTGGGACTGCATCCCATTGTGATTCAGCAGCACAATGATGCGGCGCTGGAGCAGCTGGAGCAGCAGCTACGTCAGCGATCCGCAAAACTGGTGGCGATCGGTGAGATCGGGCTGGATCTCTATATGGAAGATCCTCAGTTCGATCGCCAGCAATATTTTCTGGATGCGCAGCTGCGGCTGGCACGGAAATACGATCTTCCCGTGATCCTGCATTCCCGGCGCACGCATGACAAACTGGCGCAGCACCTGCGACGTATCGAGGTGCCGCGCCGTGGCGTGGTACATGGCTTTGCCGGAAGCGTGCAGCAGGCGCAGGCGTTTATTGCTGCCGGTTATGCTATCGGCGTAGGCGGCACCATTACCTATCCCCGTGCCAGCAAAACGCGCAATACCATTGCGCAGCTCCCGCTTGAAGCGCTGCTGTTGGAAACCGATGCGCCTGATATGCCGTTGAACGGCTTTCAGGGCCAGCCCAATCGGCCAGAGCAAGTGGTAAAGGTATGGCAAACATTATGCGAGCTGCGTCAGGAAGCGCCGGAAGAGATCGCGGCCACCCTTGCCAGTAACAGTGAGAAACTGTTTCAGCTATGTTAACAAGACGACCGCATCACAAGGGATCTTAAGAACAGGTAAAGCGCGAATGTGATAATTCTCACATTTGCGCTTCTGCGGTATGATAGCGCGCATAAAGCGCTTCCGGCCTGCGGCTGTGGCGCTTTTAATGCGATAGACGTCACATCAAATGTAGACTTGATGGTAGCGTTTCTTAATTAAATGTGAGCTTACGCACAATAAAGAGTTTGCCCGTGATGTTAAAATCGTAACATCAAAGCGAATCAGCATCGCTGGCAAGGTGAGATGGATCTCAACCCTCTTCAAGGAACCAAGACCTCGTGTTGAGTCTTCCACTGGCGGAGGCTCACTGAATCTTTCTGGAGAGCATTATGACTGATGTAACCGCTGCCGCGCTGCGTGCGCTGAAACTCATGGATTTAACCACCCTTAACGATGATGACACCGACGCCAAAGTGATTGCGCTGTGTCAGCAGGCTAAATCCCCGGCAGGCAATACTGCCGCCATCTGTATCTATCCCCGTTTTATTCCCATCGCACGTAAAACGCTGCGTGAGCAGGGCACGCCCGATATTCGTATCGCTACCGTGACCAATTTCCCGCACGGCAATGACGATATTGAGATCGCGCTGGCGGAAACGCGCGCGGCCATTGCCTATGGCGCGGATGAAGTGGATGTGGTTTTTCCCTATCGCACATTGATGGCTGGCGATAGCGAAACCGGCTTTAAACTGGTCAAGGCATGCAAGGAAGCCTGCGCGGCGGCCAGTGTATTACTGAAAGTGATCATTGAAACCGGCGAACTGAAAGAGGAAGCGCTAATCCGTCAGGCTTCTGAAATCGCTATCGATGCGGGCGCTGACTTTATCAAAACCTCTACCGGTAAGGTGCCGGTAAACGCCACGCCAGAAGTGGCAAAAATCATGATGGAAGTGATCCGTGATAAAGGGGTACAGGATCGCGTTGGCTTTAAGCCTGCGGGCGGCGTGCGTACCGCAGAAGATGCGACGCTCTATCTGCAGCTTGCTGATGACATTCTGGACAGCGGTTGGGCGGACGCGCGTCATTTCCGTTTCGGTGCCTCCAGCCTGTTGGCAAGCCTGTTGAACGCGGCGGGCTATGAAAGCGCGCGCAGCACCAGCAGCTACTGAGTTTCCTTTCACCATAGCGGGCGCCTGCCGTCCGCTAAAAATAATTTTTCTGCACCGTTGGATCGGGACACCAGGCCTGATTTATTGATCCGTTAAACAGGGGGTTACCTTGTTTTTACCACAAGAAATTATTCGAAAAAAACGTGACGGCCATGCGCTGAGTGAAGAAGAGATCCGCTTCTTTATTAACGGGGTTCGTGATAACAGCGTATCAGAAGGGCAGATCGCCGCGCTGGCGATGGCGATCTTTTTCCATGATATGACGCTGCCGGAACGTGTGGCGCTGACCATGGCGATGCGTGATTCCGGCGCGGTGCTGTCATGGAAATCATTGAATTTAAACGGCCCGGTGGTGGATAAGCATTCTACCGGCGGCGTGGGCGATGTGACTTCGCTAATGCTGGGGCCGATGATCGCGGCCTGCGGCGGCTATGTGCCGATGATCTCCGGGCGCGGCCTGGGTCATACCGGCGGCACGCTGGATAAGCTGGAAGCGATCCCCGGCTTTGATATTTTCCCCAGCGATAGCCGTTTCCGGGAAATTATTAAACAGACCGGCGTTGCCATTATCGGCCAAACCAATTCGCTGGCACCGGCGGATAAGCGTTTTTATGCCACGCGCGACATTACCGCAACGGTCGACTCTATTCCGCTGATCACCGCCTCGATCCTGGCGAAAAAGCTGGCCGAAGGGCTGGATGCGCTGGTGATGGATGTGAAAGTGGGGTCCGGTGCTTTTATGCCGACTTTTGAACTGTCAGAGCAGCTGGCGCAGGCGATCGTGGGCGTGGCCAACGGCGCGGGTTGTAAAACCACCGCGCTGCTGACGGATATGAATCAGGTGCTGGCTTCCAGTGCCGGAAACGCGCTGGAAGTGCGTGAAGCGGTTCAGTTCCTTACCGGCAGTTATCGCAATCCGCGTTTGCTGGAAGTGACGCTGGCGCTCTGCAGTGAAATGTTAATTTCCGGTGGCCTGGCGCAGGACGATGCCTCGGCCCGACAGCAGTTGCAGAAAGTGCTGGATAACGGCAGCGCCGCTGAGGTATTTGCGCGTATGGTGGCGGCGCAAAAAGGCCCGACAGACTTTATTGAAAGGATGGACAGCTACCTGCCGGCCCCGATGCTGAGCAAGGCGGTGTATGCCGATGCGCCTGGTATCGTTAATGAAATGGATACCCGCGCGCTTGGCCTGGCGGTCGTGGCATTGGGCGGTGGACGTCGTCGCGCCAGCGACAGCATCGATTACAGCGTAGGCCTGAATGAGATGGTGCAGCTGGGCGATCGCGTAGACGCGGAACGTCCACTGGCGGTGATCCATGCCGCCAGCGAGGCCAGCTGGCAGGAAGCGGCACAGGCGGTCAAAGCGGCGGTTAAGCTTGGTGACAGTCAACCTGCTGCAACGCCGGTTATCTATCGCAGAATTAGCAGCTAACGCCCGACTATCTCATGCAGCAGGAAGGCGGCAAGGGGAACCTGAAAGCCTGAAGGTCTCACTGACCGGAATGATGAGCGCAGCCTACGCATCTGCGGCTTGAAGTACCACAGGTATAGACGGCATACTGTTCTGATCGCTTTTTTATTTTTCTCATCGCGCGTAAGCGCAGGAGAGTAACATGAAACGTGCATTTATCATGGTGCTGGATTCCTTTGGGATCGGTGCCAGTAAAGACGCTGAAAAATATGGTGATAAAGGCTCAGACACGCTGGGTCATATTGCGCAGGCCTGCTTCAACGGCGAGGCGGATAAAGGGCGTCAGGGGCCGCTGCATCTGCCGAACCTGACCGCGTTAGGGCTGGGAAAAGCGGCGGAAGCCTCTACCGGCACCTTCCCGCCGGGCCTGGATCCGCAGGCGGAGATCATTGGCGCGTATGCCTGGGCGCAGGAGCTCTCTTCCGGTAAGGATACGCCGTCAGGCCACTGGGAAATCGCTGGCGTACCGGTGCTGTTTGACTGGGGTTATTTCAGCGATACGGAAAACAGTTTCCCGCAGGCGCTGCTGGATAAACTGGTGGAGCGTGCCGGACTTCCGGGTTATCTCGGCAACTGCCACTCTTCCGGGACGGTGATTCTGGATAAACTGGGTGAAGAGCATATGAAAACCGGCAAGCCGATTTTCTATACCTCTGCCGACTCGGTATTCCAGATTGCCTGTCATGAAGAGACATTCGGCCTGCAACGCCTGTACGATCTGTGTGAAATCGCCCGTGAAGAGCTGGATAAAGGTGATTACAACATTGGTCGCGTGATTGCGCGTCCGTTTGTCGGCGATAAAGCCGGAAACTTCGAACGTACCGGCAATCGTCACGACTTAGCCGTTGAGCCGCCGTCACCCACCATCCTGAAAAAGCTGGTGGAAGAGAAGCAGGGTGAGGTGATCTCGGTGGGTAAAATCGCCGATATCTACGCGCACGTCGGCATTACCAAAAAGATCAAAGCGACCGGCCTTGATGCGCTGTTTGATGCCACGGTTAAAGAGATGGCGCAGGCGCCGGATAACGCCATCGTCTTCACCAACTTTGTGGATTTCGACTCCGCCTGGGGACATCGTCGCGACGTTGCCGGTTATGCGGGTGGCCTGGAGCTGTTTGACCGCCGTCTGCCAGAGCTGATGGCGCAGGTAAAAGAGGGCGATATTCTGATCCTCACCGCCGATCACGGTTGTGATCCCACCTGGCACGGCACCGATCATACCCGTGAGCATATCCCGATTCTGATCTATGGCCCAGGCGTTAAACCGGGCTTCCTTGGCGGACGCGATACCTTTGCCGATATCGGGCAGACGGTAGCAAAATACTTCGGCCTTTCCGATATGGAATATGGCAAAAGCATGCTGTAATACGCGGCTTTCATTTAACGCCAGCCGCCGGGCTGGCGTGTTTCATTTTTTCAAGGAATAACGACAATGGCTACGCCTCATATTAATGCTGAGATGGGTGATTTCGCGGACGTGGTGCTGATGCCGGGCGATCCGCTGCGTGCTAAACATATCGCGGAAACCTTTCTGGAAGACGCGGTAGAAGTGAACAACGTGCGCGGTATGCTGGGTTACACCGGCACCTATAAAGGTCGTCGCATTTCCGTTATGGGTCACGGTATGGGCATTCCATCCTGCTCCATCTACGCAAAAGAGCTGATCACTGAGTTCGGCGTGAAAAAAATCATTCGTGTGGGTTCCTGCGGCGCGGTACGTGCCGATGTGAAACTGCGCGACGTGGTTATCGGCATGGGCGCCTGCACCGATTCTAAAGTGAACCGTATGCGCTTCAAGGATCACGATTTTGCAGCAATCGCCGATTTTGACATGGTGCGTAACGCGGCAGACGCGGCGAAAGCACTGGGTATTGAGGCGCGCGTAGGCAATATTTTCTCTGCCGACCTGTTCTATACGCCGGACCCGCAAATGTTCGACGTTATGGAAAAATATGGCATTCTCGGCGTGGAAATGGAAGCGGCGGGCATCTATGGCGTGGCGGCAGAGTTTGGCGCGAAAGCGCTGACCATCTGTACCGTTTCCGACCATATCCGCACGCATGAACAGACCACGGCGGCGGAACGTCAAACCACCTTCGGCGATATGGTTAAAATCGCGCTGGAGTCGGTACTGTTGGGCGACAAAGCCTGACTGATTTACCGGACGAGGCTGCCTCGTCCGGTTATTTTCTTCCGCCCGTCTGCGCCTTCTGTATTACGCTTTCTTCAGCGCCTTGCCCCTGCCGACAACGCTACGCCTCAGCTTTTTCTAGCCTCGTCTGACGCCTCATCAGATTCGTCATCATCTTCTTTAACCGGCGTGCTGGCGGTCAGCAGAAAAGGGGATTGTTGCCAGCGGGTACGGCGATCGCGCAACAGCGTACGGGTAAGAATAATGCCGATAGCCAGCGCCAGCAGCATCATCAGGCGCAGAATATTGGTGGTGTTATCCACCTGCTTCGCTTCGGTTACCAGCACATGCGTGTCCAGCGTGACGCGTAAAAAGCCCTGCGGGCCGTCGCTGTTTTCCAGCGGCTGCACCAGCTGATGGTTAAAGTAGCTGCCCGCGCGTTTGCCATCCAGCGCCAGACGATCGCGCACGCTGATGCCTTCGCCGCTGCGCGCAACCAGCGAACCTTCGCTGTCATAAACCGAGGCGTCGAGGATACGGCTGTTATCCGTCATCTGTTTGAGAATGGCGGCGATTTGTGTGCGGTTATCGTCCGGGCTGTCCATAAGCGGCGTAAGCGTAAATGCAACCTGACGTGTCAGGGTGCGCGCCAGATCTTCTACCTGTTCAGAGCGCGCCATTTGATGGCCCAGACTGAACCATGAAGCGCCCTGCATCAGGACGACCAGCAGCGTCAGACAGATCAGCACAATCGCTGTGTGGTGCAGACGGAATTTGAGCCTGGATTTAGCCATTGGCAACCTTAAAACGTAATCAACAAACGGTAGTCTGTTTTTGCGACTTTATGTTGCCAGAAGCGCGGCTGACAGGGTAGCCTCTTGCGAGGTTTTCTCTACAGGCTGTGGCCCGGCACGGATGTCAAACAGAACGTCCTTTGATGGCGGCAGCCGATCATCTTTCCGACAGGAGCTGTAATGCCTAATCGTTTGACCTGGTGCGACCTGCCTTCCGATGTTTCTCTCTGGCCGGGCTTGCCTCTTTCACTGAGCGGTGACGAAGTGATGCCGCTGGATTATCGTGCCGGGCGTACCGGCTGGCTGCTTTACGGGCATCAGCTGGATAAAGATTCGCTGACGGCTTATCAACACCAGCTGGGTGCCGCGATGGTGATTGTCAGCGCCTGGAGCGTGGATGATTATCAGGTGATCCGTCTGGCGGGCTCGCTGACGCCGCGTGCGGCGCGTCTGGCTCACGAACGGGGACTGGACGTAGCGTCGCTGGGTAAAATTCCTTATCTGAAAGCGCCGGGCCTGCTGGTAATGGATATGGATTCCACCGCGATTCAGATCGAATGTATCGATGAGATTGCGCGTCTGGCGGGGTGCGGCGAGCAGGTGGCCGAGGTGACCGAGCGCGCGATGCGCGGCGAACTGGATTTTACTGCCAGCCTGCGTCAGCGCGTGGCTACGCTGAAAGGCGCTGACGCCAATATACTGAAGCAGGTGCGTGATACGCTGCCGTTAATGCCAGGGTTAAGCACACTGGTGCAGAAGCTGCAGGCGTTAGGCTGGCAGGTAGCTATCGCTTCTGGCGGCTTCACTTACTTTGCCGAATATTTGCGTGACCGGCTGCATCTTGCCGCTATCGCTGCCAACGAGCTGGAGATCCGTGACGGTAAATTTACCGGTGAGGTTATTGGCCCGGTAGTGGATGCGAAGTATAAGGCCGATATGCTGGCGAAGCTGGCGCAGCGTTTTGATATCCCCGTTGAACAAACGGTAGCGATTGGCGATGGCGCTAACGATTTACTGATGATTAAGGCTTCCGGGTTAGGCATCGCCTACCATGCCAAGCCGAAAGTTAATGAACAAACTGAAGTGACGATTCGGCATGCCGATCTGATGGGCGTATTTTGCATCCTCAGCGGCAGCCTGCATCACGAGACGCGATAATTGAGGAACTGAGTTGGCTAAAGCGGTAAAACGTGCCTTTGTCTGCAACGAATGTGGCGCAGACTATCCGCGTTGGCAGGGGCAATGTAGCGCCTGTCACGCCTGGAATACCATCACCGAAGTGCGGCTGGCGGCCTCGCCGGCTGCGGCGCGTAATGAGCGTCTGTCTGGCTACTCCGGCACCGCCGGCGTCAGCCGCGTGCAGAAGCTGTCAGAAATTAGCCTGGAAGCGTTGCCGCGCTTCTCAACCGGTTTTAAAGAGTTCGATCGCGTACTGGGCGGCGGCGTAGTCCCCGGCAGCGCTATTCTGATTGGCGGCAATCCCGGCGCCGGGAAAAGTACGCTGCTGCTGCAAACGTTGTGCAAGCTGTCAGTGGATATGAAAACACTGTATGTCACCGGCGAAGAGTCCCTGCAGCAGGTTGCCATGCGCGCGCATCGTCTTGGTTTGCCTACCGAGAACCTGAATATGCTGTCGGAAACCAGCATTGAGCAGATCTGCATGATTGCCGAGCAGGAACAGCCGAAGCTGATGGTGATCGACTCTATTCAGGTGATGCACATGGCGGATATTCAGTCTTCGCCGGGCAGCGTGGCGCAGGTGCGCGAAACCGCAGCTTATTTAACGCGCTTTGCCAAAACGCGCGGCGTAGCGATTGTGATGGTTGGGCATGTCACCAAAGATGGCTCCCTGGCTGGTCCCAAAGTACTGGAACACTGCATCGACTGTTCAGTGCTGTTGGACGGCGACGCGGATTCCCGTTTCCGCACGCTGCGCAGCCATAAAAACCGCTTTGGCGCGGTGAACGAACTGGGCGTGTTTGCCATGACCGAGCAGGGCATGCGTGAAGTCAGCAATCCCTCGGCGATTTTTCTGTCGCGCGGCGATGAGATTACCGCCGGGAGTTCGGTGATGGTAGTCTGGGAAGGCACGCGTCCGCTGCTGGTAGAGATCCAGGCGTTGGTGGATCATTCAATGATGTCTAACCCACGTCGCGTTGCGGTAGGGTTGGAACAGAATCGCCTGGCGATCCTGCTGGCGGTACTGCATCGTCATGGCGGGTTACAGATGGCCGATCAGGATGTGTTTGTTAATGTTGTCGGCGGGGTAAAGGTTACAGAAACCAGCGCCGATCTGGCATTGATGCTGGCGATGGTTTCCAGCCTGCGCGATCGGCCCTTGCCCAACGATCTGGTGATTTTCGGCGAGGTGGGGTTAGCCGGTGAAATTCGTCCGGTGCCGAGCGGTCAGGAGCGTATTTCCGAGGCCGCTAAGCATGGGTTTAAACGCGCTATTGTCCCGGCGGCTAATGCGCCGAAAAAGGCGCTGGAGAACATGAAAGTTTACCCGGTGAAAAAGCTGGCTGACGCGCTGGCGATCCTGGATGAGTTATAATTTTAGCGCAGGTTAACCTGTCGTTGGGGTGGGCACTGCCCACCCCTTTTTGCAGGAGGCATTATGTCATCATTCGAATATTTAAAAACCGCCATTCGCCAGCAGGGACATACGTTGCAGCAGGTTGCAGACGCCAGCGGAATGACGAAAGGCTACCTGAGCCAGTTGCTCAATGCCAAAATCAAAAGCCCCAGCGCGCAAAAGCTGGAGGCGCTGCATCGCTTTCTGGGTCTGGAATTTCCCCGCCGCGAGAAAACCATTGGCGTGGTGTTCGGCAAGTTCTATCCTCTGCACACCGGCCATATTTATCTGATTCAGCGCGCCTGCAGCCAGGTTGATGAGCTGCATATTATTATGGGACATGATGAACCGCGCGATCGCCAGCTGTTTGAAAACAGCGCCATGTCACAGCAGCCCACCGTTAGCGATCGCCTGCGCTGGCTCTTGCAGACGTTTAAATATCAAAAAAATATTCGCATTCATGCCTTTAATGAAGAGGGGATGGAGCCTTATCCGCACGGTTGGGATGTCTGGAGTCGGGGCATTACGGCCTTTATGGCGGAAAAGGGAATTGAGCCAGGCTGTGTGTATACCAGCGAAGAGTTGGACGCGCCGCAGTATCGCGAGCATCTGGGCATTGAAACCATCGTGATCGATCCGCAGCGCTCTTTTATGAATATCAGCGGCGCGCAAATTCGCCAGAATCCTTTTCGATACTGGGAGTATATCCCTACCGAAGTAAAACCTTTTTTCGTACGTACCGTTGCGATACTGGGCGGGGAATCGAGCGGTAAATCAGTATTAGTGAATAAGCTGGCTAATATTTTTAATACTTCCAGCGCCTGGGAGTATGGACGGGATTACGTATTCTCGCATCTTGGCGGAGATGAGATGGCGTTGCAGTATTCCGACTATGACAAAATTGCGTTAGGGCAGGCGCAGTATATTGATTTTGCAGTGAAATATGCCAACAAGGTCGCCTTTATCGATACCGATTTTGTGACTACCCAGGCATTTTGTAAAAAGTACGAAGGGCGTGAACACCCGTTTGTACAGGCGCTGATTGACGAATACCGTTTCGATTTAGTCATCCTGCTGGAAAACAATGTGCCCTGGGTCGCAGATGGCCTGCGCAGTCTGGGTAGCTCCGTCGATCGACGTGAGTTTCAGGAATTGTTAATCAAAATGTTAGATGAAAATCAAATAAAATATGAGCATGTTACTGAAGACAGTTATGACCAACGTTTTCTGCGTTGTGTTGAACTGGTAAGAAATATGCTGGAAAACGGAAAGTAAAAAGGCAGGGCGGCTGATGGCGATATTATACCGTCAGCCATTTTATTCGGAATGTTCTCATTGTTATCTCTCCCGAAGTAAATCAGCTTAGTTATTTAATAAGGCAGGCTAACTTTTTGCAGTTTAATTTAAGGGTTTCTTTAAAAGAAGCCATGAATTATCACGCTTAATAGAAAGTATTTATGCATTTTTTGCTTTAACTTGTTGATTTTAATGTTTATTTTTATAATTAACCTCAGGTTATTTATTTAAGCTATTGGCTAAACTGAAATTGACTTGATATGGAGGGTGAAATTATAGCGGCAACTTGAGACATAGCTTATATATTGTCAGGGTTTCATTAACTAAGGTGCCTGTATATATTAATTTTCCTTTTCATTATATGAAGACACAGTACATGTATTGTTAACTATACAGTGGCTTTCTCGGCTTTTGGAAAACAGGTTACTTTATTTGGATTGCTTTAATTGGAGTTGTTAATAGCGTTACAGGTTCGTGGATTTTTTGAAGTCATTCTATGCGAGACGGCATCATGTACATTATCTTCAGGGTGAAATCAGCCTGTAATTTTATATTTTGGGCGCAGAGATAACCGGGAAGAATCAAGGGAGTGTAAAATATGCATAAAGATATTAATCATTTGGTAAGAATGGATTTAAACCTGCTGCCTATCCTGGATACTTTGCTTAACGAAAAAAGTGTCAGCAAAACGGCGGACAAACTTAATGTGACTCCGCCCGCAATTAGTAAATCATTGAATAAAATCAGAGACACCTTTCAGGATCAGCTTTTGGTTCGTTCTGGCATGAGTCTGGAGCTGACGCCATTAGCGGTACGCCTTAAACCTCAGCTTAGAGAGCTGCTGGATAATATCCAAAATGTTCTGCACCAAAATATTGAGCTCAACGGCAAAGAGCTGCCACGCTCTTTTAACATCGTTACCAATGATATCCTGATGTCTAAGCTTAGCTATAAATTGATGAAAAAAAGCATTCAGGAGAATACCAACCACATCTTTAATTTTAACTATGACAACGCGACATCCTGTGTGCTGCGCAGCGAAGATATTGATCTCTATATCGGGGAGGATAAAAGCCTCAGCCCGGAGGTGAAGATACGAACTATCGGCCACAGTGAATGCGTATTGATAGCCACCAAAGACCATCCTGTTTTTCTGATGGAAAAGTCTTTGAAAAACCTAAAAGAGTTTATTCTTATCGTGCCCAAAAACAGGCTGAAAGAAGAGATGGAAAGCCTTTATCGCGAGCGCGGCTATAAACGCAAAATTCATGGTATCAGCGCAGGATACCTGCCTATTATCGAAAATATTATTCAAACTCGCAGTCTGGGTATCGTTCCGATGTATGTTGTTGATGTTTTACAGCGAATGAACCTTGATGTGGACTTTTTTAAGCCCGATTTTGATTTGCCGAAAGTGCGTATTATTCAGGCATGGCATCCTCGCTATCATAACTGCTCTTCTCATAAATGGCTGCGTGATATCTCGAAAGATTTGCTCGATTTCTAACCTCAGCAGCAGAGCAGGTTTATTAAAAATAACAGTCTAAGAAAGCTGTCTTTATTTTTGTTAGAAATTATCTATGGCGAAACAGTAAACAAAAATATCATCAGTTAAATTTAACCAGAGGTAATACAGATATTATCTGTTAGCATTATTTAACTGCGCAATAGGGTGGCGGGAGTAAAATGGGTTGGGCTGAAACAGGTTAAGGAAACGGTTTCGAAATCACTTAAAATAATAACTATTTAACGCAAATGAACGCCCCGATTCAGGGGCGTTTTTTAATCTCTACGATTCACTTACTTTTTTAATGAAACATTTAACGTTTTGCACTATTAATGCAGCAGAACAGCGGCAATCAGTAAGTAATAACTACTTTGCCACGCATATGTCCTTCAAGGACACGCGCATGTGCCTGAGTAAGTGTTTCAACACTTAATCCGTGTAACGTTTCGTTCTGCGTACTCTCTACTTTTCCTGCATCCAGCAGCTGAGCCACTTCGTTAAGGATCTCACCCTGACGAGCCATATCCGGCGTTTGATACATGCTGCGGGTGAACATAAATTCCCAGTGCAACGCCGCGCTTTTGAGTTTCAACTGTTCCATATCCAGCGGATGCGCATTCTCAACAATGGTGCAGATCTGGCCCTGCGGCGCAATCAGCTTGCCGATGGTATCCCAGTGACCGTCGGTATCGTTCAGACAGAAAATATAATCCACCTGTTTGATACCGTGCTGCTCCAGCTCCTCCGGCATATTTTTATAGTTGATCACGATATCAGCCCCGCGCTCTTTACACCATTGCACCGAATCAGGACGTGAGGCGGTAGCGATGACCCGAACTTTGCTGTGCAGTTTGGTAAAGGGGATGGCCAGCGAGCCCACGCCGCCAGCGCCGCCGATAATCAGCAGGGTTTGCTCTTCGGTTGCTTGCTGTATACGCAGGTGCTCAAACAGGCCTTCCCAGGCGGTTAATGCCGTTAGCGGGATGGCTGCCGCTGCGCCCCAGTCAAGACTCTGCGGTTTACGGCCCACAATGCGCGCATCTACCAGCTGAAAGGTACTGTTGCTTCCCGGACGTGTAATATCGCCCGCGTAGTAAACCTCGTCTCCGGGCGCAAACTGCGTCACCTTACTGCCTGTCTCAACCACTACTGCGCTGGCATCCCATCCCAGAATACGCGGCTGTTGCAGACCGCTCTTCTGTACGCCTTTATGCACTTTGGTATCGACCGGGTTGATTGATACGGCTTTAACTTCCACCAGCAGATCGTACTCGCCAGGAGTGGGTTTTTCCGACTGAATTTCTGTGAACTGCGCCGGGTTTTGAGGATTAACAGCAATAGCACGCATAGTCATATGATTTCTCCTTAGTTGATGGAGTCAGTGTAATAGGCCAGAGCAACAGTGATAAGATGGACAATAACTCATACAGTGTTCGTAACAGGTGAACAATGGCGTTAAAGCGGTTACAGGATATGGCGCTGTTTGCGCTGGTGGCTGAAAGCGGAAGCTTTACTGCCGCTGCCCGGCGCGCCGGTCTGCCAAAATCGAGCGTCAGCCAGCGCATTAGCCAGCTGGAACAGGCGATAGGTTTGCGTTTGCTTAATCGCACAACGCGCCAGCTCAACCTGACCTTCGCAGGTGAACGCTATCTTATTCACTGTCAGGAGATGATACAGGCCAGCGAACGTGCAGATCTGGCTATTGAGCGCCTGCGCGACAACCCAAGCGGCCGATTGCGGATCACCACGCCCGCCGGTATTGGGGCGACGCTGCTGGCGCGCTGTAACGCTGAGTTCCAGCAGCGCTATCCGGACGTTACGCTGGAAGTGTCGGTGTCTGATGATATGCGCGACCTGGTGCAGGAAGGATTCGATCTGGCGCTGCGTACCGGCAAGCCGCAGGATTCGTCGCTCATCGGCCGACGTGTTGGACTTTGTCAGCGGCTACTGGTTGCTTCAGCAAACTACCTGACAAAAAATCCGCCGATCACGCATCCGCAACAGCTGGCGACGCATCGCTGTATCGCCCACCGAGCCTGGAAAGAGTGGTTGCTGCGCCGTGAAGAAGAGCACTATCGCTGGCTGCTGCCCTCTATGCATTTAACGGATAACCTGCTTTATGCGCGCGAATGCGCTATCAACGATGCTGGCATTACGCTATTGCCGCGTTTTCTGACGGAAGCCGCGATTGCCAGTGGAGAGTTGGTGCAGGTTCTGCCGGAGTGGGAAACGGAAGGGAATGAGCTGTGGCTGGTCTGGCCGGGGCGCAAGCTGAATTCACCTGCGCTGGCGCGCTTTATCGACTTCGCCCAGCAAAGCACGGCGTTTCGGGCGTTTTATCGCTAATAAAAAGCGGCCCGCAGGCCGCTTTCAGATTTACTTCGCCATACGCTTGTATTTGATGCGTTTCGGCTCCAGCGCTTCCGCACCGAGGGTACGCTTCTTGTACTCTTCGTATTCGGTAAAGTTACCTTCAAAGAACTCCACCTTACCCTCGCCCTGATAGTCGAGAATATGGGTGGCGATACGGTCAAGGAACCAGCGGTCATGCGAGATCACCATCGCGCAGCCCGGGAACTCCAGCAGGGCGTTTTCCAGCGCGCGCAGGGTTTCGATGTCCAGGTCGTTGGTTGGTTCATCCAGCAGTAGCATGTTGCCGCCGACCTGCAACAGTTTTGCCAGGTGCAGACGACCGCGCTCACCACCGGAAAGCTCGCCAACGCGTTTGCCCTGATCGACGCCTTTAAAGTTAAAACGGCCCACGTAGGCGCGGCTTGGCATTTCGGTATTGCCGATCTTCATGATATCCAGCCCGCCGGAAACTTCTTCCCAGACGGTTTTTGAATTATCCATGCTGTCACGGAACTGATCCACAGAGGCCAGTTTCACCGTATCGCCAAGCGTGATGCTGCCGCTGTCCGGCTGTTCCTGACCGGACATCATACGAAACAGTGTGGATTTACCCGCGCCGTTCGGACCGATAATCCCGACAATTGCGCCTTTCGGCACGGAGAAAGAGAGATCGTCAATCAGCAGACGATCGCCGTACGATTTACGCAGGTTGTTCACTTCCACCACTTTATCGCCCAGGCGCGGACCCGGTGGAATAAAGAGTTCGTTGGTTTCGTTACGTTTCTGGTATTCGGTGCTGTTCAGCTCTTCAAAGCGCGCCAGACGGGCTTTGCCCTTTGACTGACGGCCTTTCGCGCCCTGACGTACCCACTCCAGCTCTTTCTCAATCGATTTACGACGCGCCGCTTCCTGAGAAGCTTCCTGCGCCAGACGCTGATCTTTCTGCTCCAGCCAGGAAGAGTAGTTGCCTTCCCATGGAATGCCTTCGCCACGGTCCAGCTCCAGGATCCAGCCTGCGACGTTATCCAGGAAATAACGGTCATGGGTGATAGCCACTACCGTGCCTTCGAAATCATGCAGGAAGCGCTCCAGCCAGGCGACAGATTCAGCATCCAGGTGGTTGGTGGGTTCGTCGAGCAGCAGCATGTCCGGCTTTTCCAGCAGCAGACGGCACAGTGCCACGCGGCGGCGCTCACCACCGGAGAGATTGGCCACTTTAGCCTCCCAGTCCGGCAGGCGCAGCGCATCAGCGGCGCGCTCCAGCTGCACGTTCAGGTTATGGCCATCGTGTGCCTGAATAATCTCTTCCAGCTTGCCCTGTTCAGCGGCCAGCTTGTCAAAATCGGCTTCCGGTTCGGCGTACAGCGCGTAAACCTCATCGAGACGCTTCAGCGCGCCAACCACTTCAGCTACCGCTTCTTCTACCGATTCACGTACGGTATGTTCCGGATTGAGCTGCGGCTCCTGCGGCAGGTAGCCGATTTTGATGCCAGGCTGCGGACGCGCCTCGCCTTCGATGTCTTTATCGATGCCCGCCATAATGCGCAGCAGCGTAGATTTACCCGCGCCGTTTAAGCCCAGTACGCCGATTTTTGCGCCCGGGAAAAAGCTAAGGGAGATGTTCTTAAGAATATGACGCTTCGGCGGAACAACTTTTCCGACGCGATGCATGCTGTAGACGAATTGAGCCACGTGAAATGAGCCTCTTATGGTCTGTGTGGTAATCGGGGCACATCGCCCGCTCAGAACTGCAAGTTTAGCGGTTTTCCTTGCTTAATCACAGCCATCATCCTGGGCGATTGTTTGCCTGGCAGGTGCCAGGATCTTTTCAGGGCAGCAGCAGCGTAACCGCCTGCTGTTGCAGGTGCTCAGCCAGCGCTTGCGGCGGCGCGCTGTCACTGATCAGCATATCAAACTGATCCAGCTCGCCAATGCGCGCCGGCAGAACCTTATTAAACTTGCTGCTGTCAGCCAGCAACACCTTGCGCTGCGCGCGTGCCATCGCCCGAAGCTTCATGGGTAACTCATTGAAGTTGTAGCAGGTGACGCCCTGTTGTGGGTCGATACCGGCAGCGGAAATAAACGCCAGCGTAGGGCAGATCTCATCCAGAATAGAGAGGTTGCCGTGCGGAGAAAACACCGCGTTGTCAGGATGAAACTCGCCGCCGCTGAGAATAACGCGACAGGCGCTTTTTTCCTTAAGCGCCAGAAAGGTATTAATGGCGCAGCAGACTGCGGTAAAGGGCAAGCCTTCATCTATCGCATCGATCACCCACGGCATAGTGGTGCCACAGTCGAAAAAAACCGTATCGTTAGGTTTAATCAGGCTGGCCGCCCGCTGTGCCAGCTGGCGTTTTTTATTGACGTTATGCAGTTGCTGATCGGAAACAAAATAGTGCCCGTGCGCATTTCGCGGATCGCTCACAATATAACCGCCGAGTAAAACCAGGCTGGAGGGCGGCTCGTTAAGATCGCGACGAATCGTCATTTCTGAAACGCCTAACAGCCGCGCCGCCTCTTTCAAATGAATTTTATCGATGCGCTTGAGCGCCTGCGCCAGTTTATTAATTCGCTCGTCGCGCCGGGTTTCCATTATCGCGTTCCCTGTTGGTCTGTTTCTCCTTATGTTAACGCTAAAAAAGTGAAGCGTCAGCCGCTGCCTGGCGGTCACTGTGATCCCCGACCAGAAAGTAAATTTTGTGAAGAACGTGGCACGACGCCAACCGCCTGGTTAGCATGAAGAGAGCCAGGCCATCCGGCCGGATCGGATAACAGTAAGAGGAGAGCGTGTGGTGACTCACAGCAAGGAGAGGGGGCGTTACTGGTTAGCTGGTTTATGCCTGCTTGCCGCCAGCGGCAGCGTATTGGCGGATTCGCTGGATGAACAGCGCAGCCGCTACCAGCAAATCAAACAGGCATGGGATAATAATCAGATGGATGTGGTGGCGCAGCTGATGCCCACGCTGAAAGATTATCCGCTTTATCCTTATCTGGAATATCGCCAGCTGTCGCAGCATCTCGATCAGGAAACCGGCCTGGCGGTTAACGCTTTTATTAAACGTTATCCCACGTTGCCGCCGGTGCGCACGCTGTCGTCACGCTTTGTTAATGAGCTGGCGCGCCGTGAGGACTGGCGCGGTCTGCTGGTATTTAGCCCGCAGGAGCCGCAGCCAGTCGCTGCTCGCTGCAACTGGTATTACGCTAAATGGGCAACCGGGCAGCAACAGGTTGCCTGGGAAGGGGCGAAGACAATCTGGCTGCGTGGAAGCTCGCTGCCAAGCGGCTGCGACAAACTTTTTTCTGTCTGGCAAGCCGCGGGTGAACAAACGCCAATTACCACGCTGGAGCGTATCCGCCTGGCAATGATCGCAGGCAATACCAGCCTGGTTAATTTCCTTGCTAAACAGCTGCCCTCCAATTACCAAACCATGGCCGACGCCATCATGGCGCTGCAAAACGATCCCGCCACGGTAGAAGCATTCGCCCGCAGCGTTGGGCCAACAAACTTTACCCGACAGGCAACCTCATTAGCGCTGGCGCGACTGGCGCGTGAAGATGGGGAGAATGCGCGCGCGATGATCCCTGGGCTGGCACGCTTACAGCAGATGAGCGAGCAGGAAATCCAGGAGATGAAGGAGGCGGTGGCATGGCAGTTAATGAGCAGAGAGGTCACATCCGAACAGGCGCGCTGGCGTGATAACACGGTAATGAGCAGCGGTTCGGTGTCGCTGCTGGAACGCCGTATTCGTCTGGCATTAAGTAATAACGATCGGCGTGGATTAAACACCTGGATTGCGCGGCTGGATCCTGACGCGAAGCAGAAAGATGAGTGGCAATACTGGCAGGCGGATCTGCTGCTGGAGCGTGGACGCAAAGAGGAAGCGGAGGAGATCCTGCGTAAGCTTATGCAGGAACGCGGCTTCTATCCGATGGTAGCCGCGCAGCGTCTGGGAGAGAAATATCCGCTGCGGGTAGATGAAGCGCCACGTCCGGATAGCACGCTTGATAACGGCCCGGAAATCGCACGCGTGCGTGAGCTGATGTATTGGGGAATGGATAACCTTGCGCGGAGCGAATGGAACCGACTGGTTGCCAGCAAAACCGCATCGCAACAGCAAATGCTGGCGCGTTACGCGCTGAACCATGGCTGGTGGGATCTGAGCGTGCAGGCCACGATAACCGGCAAGCTGTGGAATAATCTCACCGAGCGCTTCCCGCTGGCGTGGCAGGAGCAGTTCACGCAAAACACGCGTGGTAAAACCATACCGCCAAGCTACGCGATGGCTATTGCCCGGCAGGAGAGCGCATGGAATCCTAAAGCGCGTTCGCCGGTGGGCGCAGCTGGATTAATGCAGGTGATGCCCGCTACCGCGACCCATACGGTGAAGATGTACAGCATTCCGGGCTATGTAAACAGCAGCCAGCTATTGGATCCGCAAACCAATATTCAGATCGGTACTCAGTATCTGGATCATGTTTATCAGCAATTTGACCAGAACCGTATCTTCTCTTCGGCGGCGTATAATGCCGGGCCGGGCAGGGTACGCACCTGGCAGCGCATCAGTAACGGTCAGCTGGATGCGGTGGCTTTTATTGAAACCATTCCTTTTTCAGAAACGCGCGGCTATGTGAAAAACGTACTCGCCTATGACGCTTACTATCGCTATTTCCTGGGGCAGCCGGATAAACTTCTCTCTGATGCCGAGTGGCAGCGTCGCTACTGAATATGTTACTCTTCCGTACTCGCCAATGAGTACGGAAGAATTTCATGACTCCACATTCCCCAATCCCGATCACTGCCGAGCCGCAGGATGAAAACTGGCTACGTTTTGTTAGCCTGTTAGAGGAGGCGTTCCGGCAGGATTTACAATTGCCGCTGCTGCAATTGATGATGACGCCAGACGAGCGCGAAGCATTTGGCACACGTCTGCGCATTATTGAGGAGCTGTTACGCGGCGAGATGAGCCAGCGTGAGCTGAAAAACGATCTTGGCGTGGGTATTGCGACAATTACGCGTGGTTCCAACAGCCTGCGCGCCGCGCCGCCTGCGTTAAAGGCCTGGCTGGACGTGCAGCTATCCGTGAAATGATACGGCTTACTGCGGCGGGGAAAGCGGCTGCTGATAGATAGCGTTATGGAAGGGGCAAAGTGCCAGAATTAACGCCTGATGGTAGACGCTGCTACGCGTCAGCAAACCCTGAGTAAACACGCCAATCGCTCCGCCTTTGTGCTTGATATTGTCAATGCCGGTAAGGCGCGCCATCTCTTCACCCAGTTCGTGACCGGCATGGATGCCCGCCATGACAGGCGCAGGCAAAGTAAAACTGGCCGAGCGGGATTCACCGCGTTGTTTGTGATCTTCCACCACCATCCATGCAAAAGCGTCGTTGCCTTCAATACCCGCTTCAATCGCGACCCAGAAATCGGCTTCAGGCCTGACCTTACGTGCGTTCATCACCCGCTGGCGTGCGCCAGTTCGCGTTTCTGCATTCGTTAACGGCTGAGCGGCTACGCCGCTGTCGACCGCAACGCCCTCAATGTGGCAGGATCCCTCGCCGAAGACATCATGAAATGCCTGAGAGATAGCACTAATTTTGGCCGGATTGGTGGTAGCAGCGACAACATGGTACATAATTATCTGAACCTTCTACGCAATTTTGACGCAGTATAACGGAAAAAAAGCATGTTACAGGTCTATCTTGTTCGCCACGGGGAAACAGTTTGGAACGCGGCCAGGCGCATTCAGGGGCAGTCGGATAGCGCACTGACTGAAAAAGGAGAGCGGCAGGCTCGTCAGGTTGGCGAGCGGGTGAAGTCGCTGGGGATCACCCACGTTATCAGCAGTGATTTAGGGCGCACGCGTCGTACTGCGGAAATTATCGCAGACATTTGCGGCTGTAGCGTTACGCTTGACGCACGATTGCGAGAACTGAATATGGGCGTGCTGGAACAGCGTCCGATCGATACGTTGAGCGCTGAAGAAGAGGGCTGGCGGCGTACGTTAGTTAACGGGACGGAAAATGGCCGTATTCCGGAAGGCGAAAGTATGACGGAACTGGCGGAGCGCATGCATCAGGCGCTGAATGCCTGCCTGGAGCTGCCAGCGGGAAGTCGTCCGCTGCTGGTGAGTCATGGCATGGCGCTGGGCGTGCTGGTCAGCACACTATTGGGATTGCCTGCACATGCGGAACGGCGGCTGCGGCTGCGTAACTGTTCGCTTTCACGCGTCGATCATCAGCAAAGCGCCTGGCTGGCAAGCGGCTGGGTAGTGGAAACCGCAGGCGATATTTCGCATCTCGATCTGCCCGCGCTGGATGAACTGCAGCGCTAAACAAACGGGCCCGCAATGCGGGCCCGAAATGATCAGCTGTCGGTACGGCGAATGGGGATCAAATATTCGCAGCGGATCTCTTTCGGCGGCTCGGAAAGCTTTTTTCCGCCATGCGTATAAAAACGCTCAATATCCTGTCCCTGACGGCGTGTCAGCTGTAGCGTCGGCATACAGGTGCCATAAAGCATCAGAATAAAATCCTGAAGCTGGCTGCGCGGGCCTTCATAATTAAACTGGACATAATCGCCAGCCTCCAGCAGTACGGTTTGCGCTGACTGCATGGGTTTAGCCAGCTGATCCGACGGCACCGCAGTGGTATAGAGTATCTCTTGTTCGTCGTCCTTTTCCTGGCTCGGACGCACCTGATGCAGCCCATACAGCACGGGCGGAACCGTATCGGTTTCCAGCAGGAACTGCTGCCAGAAGTGGATGCGCATCTCGTCGCGATAAAGGGAAATTTGCTCCAGCGTACAGGTATAGCTTTGCGTTTGCCCCACCAGTACGGTTTCCGGCAGCGTAACAAAGCGCGCTTCCGGCAACGTAGAATTATCCAGGCGAATCGGCGGACGCAGACCATATGCGTTCCACTCTGATGCACGGCGATAGTATGCCGGTGTTTGATTAAACTGTTTTTTAAAGGCGCGGGTAAAGGTTTGCTGTGAATCAAAACGGTACTGCAAAGCGATATCCAGAATCGGACGGCTGGTAAGACGTAGCGCTACCGCCGCTTTTGACAAACGTCGGGCGCGAATATAGGCACCAATCGCATGACTGGTTACCTCTTTAAACATTCTTTGCAGATGCCATTTGGAGTAACCTGCTTTTGCCGCCACATTATCCAGTGACAGGGGGTGGTCGAGATGGCTCTCCAGCCAGACAAGCAAATCGCGAATGATACCAGCTTGGTCCATAAAACATCCTCTTGTACTTAGTTGGCGCAGGCAACGCAAAGTCGCGGGATCATAGCACTAAATGCGCAAAAGCCGCTGAAGGTTTTACTTGTTAGATTGTGCTATACCCCATGCAAATGAGGAGCAATAGAATTGGCCCGGTTTATCCTTAGCGGGACGTAATAGCGAACAACTTTAATAATATACAATGGTAACGGTATGATAATAAAAAAATTATTAATAATTACAATGGCAACCTTATTCTCTGCTGGCGTGGCCGCTGAAGAGATCGGGTCGGTAGATACGGTGTTCAAGATCTTTGGTCCTGACCATAAAATCGTGGTTGAGGCATTTGACGATCCAGACGTGAAAAATGTGACCTGCTATGTGAGCCGTGCTAAAACGGGCGGGATCAAAGGGGGGTTAGGATTGGCAGAAGATACGTCTGATTCCGCAATTTCCTGCCAGCAGGTGGGGCCGGTGACCTTAAGCGATCGCATTGCGCAGGGCAAAGCGCAGGGCGAAACAGTTTTCCGCAAGCGCACTTCATTCTTGTTTAAAAAGTTGCAGGTGGTGCGCTTCTACGATCAAAAGCGGAACACGCTTATTTATCTTTCATATTCAGATAAAGTGGTGGAAGGCTCGCCTAAAAATGCGCTGAGTGCGGTTCCCATTATGCCGTGGGGGCACTAAAAGAAGAAACGGCGAGTCGCCTCGCCGTTTTTAAAGCATTATTCCTGCAGATCGCCGCAGAAACGGTAACCTTCGCCATGAATGGTCGCGATGATTTCTGGGGTATCTGGCGTTGATTCAAAGTGCTTGCGAATACGACGAATCGTGACGTCAACCGTACGATCGTGCGGTTTTAATTCACGGCCAGTCATCTTTTTCAGCAAGTCGCCGCGCGTTTGAATTTTGCCAGGATTTTCACAGAAGTGCAGCATGGCGCGGAATTCACTACGCGGCAGCTTATACTGCTCACCATTCGGGCTGATCAGCGAGCGGCTGTTGATATCCAGCTCCCAGCCATTGAATTTATAGCTTTCAACCTGCTTACGCTCTTCGCTAATGGCGGAGAGGTTCATGGTGCGGGAAAGCAGATTGCGTGCGCGAATGGTTAATTCACGCGGGTTGAAAGGCTTGGTGATGTAATCATCCGCGCCGATCTCCAGGCCCAGGATTTTATCCACTTCATTGTCGCGCCCGGTTAAAAACATCAGGGCAACGTTTGCCTGCTCGCGTAGCTCACGCGCCAGTAAAAGACCATTTTTACCTGGCAAGTTGATATCCATAATCACCAGATTAATATCGTTTTCGGTCAATACCTGATGCATCTCTGCGCCATCCGTCGCTTCGAACACTTCATAGCCTTCGGCTTCAAAAATGCTCTTTAGAGTGTTACGCGTGACTAGTTCATCTTCAACGATAAGAATATGCGGGATCTGCATGAGTTCGCTACCTAAAATTTGCCAACAAAATCGGAAACAGGATGTACTGCCGTTAACGCGGTGAAAAAGACGTTTGCCCGGATAACTGAAGTACAGAATTATGTTCTTGATGCACCATCCATCAACGTCAACAACATTGTCAGCTCAGCCATAAGGATAAATCCTGCATGCCCCGGCAGTGCCAAATGGCTGTTATCCTAGCTGCATTAACAGCAAGATAACAGCACAGGCTACAACCAATAAGCATTAAAACAACGCTTCGTTGACTTATATCAAATCAAGTGTAGCACGTTAACACTTTTGTGAAAAATGCTCACCAGAATGCCAGCTTAGCTCACAATTATCGGTCCTTAAACCATGTCTGAGCCAACTGATAGTGGACAAAAGTTTACTAAGTTAATTATTAAAAGACAATTTTGATTTATAAGATCTTATTTATGATATTTCTTTGTTATTAATGTTCTGATTAATTAAAGACTTTAAAGGCGTTAAATCTTACTTTTTACCGCTAAAACTTAATAAGTTAATTGTATGTTATGTGGTTGATGCTGTTATTTAACATGTCGTCATGTCACAGTATCGCTTTCCATAAATTTATCTTCAGGGTTTATATGAATTTTCCGATTGTTCTTGTTTCCCCGGCCCGCCCGGAAAATATTGGCGCGGCCGCACGTGCAATGAAAACAATGGGGTTTTCTGAGCTACGTATTGTTCAGAGCGAAGCCTGGCGCGATCCGGCGACGCGCATCGTGGCGCATGGGGCGGGAGATATCATTGATAATATTCAACACTACTCCTCTCTTTCCGCTGCGCTGGCCGATATCGATTTTTCGGTAGCCACCACGGCACGCAGCCGGGCCAAATTCCGTTATTACGCAACACCGCAACAAGTAGAAACGATTTTGCGCGAAAAACAGCAATGGACAGGCAGTACGGCACTGGTTTTTGGTCGTGAAGATAGCGGTTTAACAAATGAAGAGCTGGAACAGGTAGATTTATTAACCGGCATTCCGATGGCCAACGATTATCCTTCGTTGAATCTGGGGCAGGCGGTCATGGTCTATTGCTATCAGTTGGCTTCGTTACGACAAGTGGCTGCGACGGCAGCTGTCGCGGCAGATCATCAGCAGCTTGATGCGCTGCGCCAGCGTTTAGCGGCGCTGCTGGAGCGACTGAAGGTCGCCGATGATGAAAAGCTGGCAGACTGGATACAACAACGAATCGGTCTGCTGGAACAACGCGATAGCGCTATGCTGCACCGATTGCTGCATGACATTGAAAAAAATCTCTAGAGGAAAATTTGGATTACGTGTGGGAAACTGGTTAATGATTCCATCATGCGAAAAGGGCGTAACAGATTTATCCGGGTGCGGCGGAATTTAACGTTTCCGCTGTGGTGGCAGTGGTTTTGCGGCGGCGATAAATCCATTGACTTCATCAGGAGATTGCTTTACTTCTGAAAAGCAGACAGACACAGAAACAGACAGATAAAATCGACATGCGTACAAACAGCCTGAACACCATCATTATTACTACCACCATTACCACAGGTAACGGTGCGGGCTGACGCATACAGGAAAAAGAGAAAAAGCCCGCACCTGATAAGGTGCGGGCTTTTTTTTCGGCTTAAATTCAGGAGATCCTTAACCATGCGAGTGCTGAAATTCGGCGGAACATCAGTGGCAAATGCGGAACGTTTTCTGCGGGTTGCCGATATACTTGAAAGCAACGCGAAGCAGGGACAGGTTGCAACCGTGCTTTCCGCCCCGGCCAAAATCACTAACCACCTGGTGGCGATGATTGGAAAAACCATCAGCGGTCAGGATGCCTTGCCGAATATCAGCGACGCAGAGCAGATTTTTGCTGCGCTGCTGCAGGGATTGCAGCGCGCGCAGCCGGGCTTTGCCTGGGAGCGGCTACAGGCGCTGGTTGATAAAGAGTTCACGCAGCTCCGGCAAATGCTGCACGGCATCAGCCTGCTGGGGCAGTGTCCGGACAGCGTTAACGCCGCAATTATCTGCCGCGGTGAAAAGCTCTCCATCGCCATCATGGAAGCGTTGCTACAGGCGCGCGGTCATCGCGTCAGCGTTATCGATCCGGTCAGCATGCTGTTGGCGCATGGTCATTATCTTGAATCCACGGTTGATATCGCTGAGTCTACGCGCCGTATTGCCGCCAGCCAAATTCCTCTGGATAGCATGATTTTAATGGCTGGTTTTACCGCCGGTAATGAACGCGGCGAGCTGGTGGTGCTGGGTCGTAATGGCTCTGACTATTCCGCAGCGGTGTTGGCTGCCTGCCTGCGTGCTGACTGTTGTGAAATCTGGACGGATGTGGACGGCGTCTATACCTGCGATCCGCGTCAGGTGCCCGATGCGCGTTTACTGAAATCGATGTCTTATCAGGAAGCGATGGAGCTTTCTTACTTTGGCGCTAAGGTGCTACATCCCCGTACCATTGCTCCCATCGCCCAGTTCCAGATCCCTTGTCTGATTAAAAATACCGCCAATCCCCAGGCGCCCGGCACCTTGATCGGCGGCGACACCAGCGACGATGCCAATCCGGTTAAAGGCATTACCAATCTGAACAACATGGCGATGTTTAACGTCTCCGGGCCAGGCATGAAAGGCATGGTCGGGATGGCGGCGCGCGTGTTTGCCGCTATGTCGCGAGCGGGCATCTCTGTGGTATTGATTACCCAGTCCTCATCTGAATACAGCATCAGTTTCTGTGTGCCGCAGGGCGAACAGGCGCGGGCGCGTCGGGTGCTGGAGGATGAGTTCTATCTGGAGTTAAAAGATGGCCTGCTTGAGCCGCTGGATGTGATGGAGCAACTGGCGATCGTCTCCGTTGTTGGCGATAACATGCGTACCCAGCGCGGCATCTCAGCGAAATTCTTTGCGGCGCTGGCGCGAGCCAATATCAATATCGTTGCGATTGCCCAGGGTTCATCGGAGCGCTCTATCTCCGTGGTGGTCAATAATGATGAAGTCACCACCGCAGTGCGCGTGGTTCACCAGATGTTGTTCAATACCGATCAGGTGATCGAAGTGTTTGTTGTCGGCGTCGGCGGCGTGGGTAGCGCATTGCTGGATCAGCTGCATCGTCAGCAGGCATGGCTGAAGAACAAGCATATCGACCTGCGCGTATGCGGGATCGCGAACTCCAAAGCGCTGTTGACCAATGTGCATGGCATCGATCTCAGCAACTGGAAAAGCGCGCTCTCTGAAGCAAATGAGCCGTTTAAGCTGGACCGCCTGCTGCGTCTGGTAAAAGAATATCACCTGCTGAATCCGGTAATTGTAGACTGTACTTCAAGCCAGGCGGTGGCCGATCAGTATGCAGATTTCCTGACGGACGGCTTCCATGTGGTGACGCCGAATAAAAAGGCCAATACCTCTTCGTGGAACTATTATCAGCAACTGCGTGCGGCAGCAGCCAAATCACGTCGCAAGTTCCTTTACGATACCAACGTCGGCGCTGGCCTGCCGGTTATTGAAAACCTGCAAAATCTGTTGAACGCGGGCGATGAGTTAATCAGCTTCTCTGGCATTCTGTCTGGATCGCTCTCTTTTATTTTCGGCAAGCTGGATGAGGGCATGACGCTCTCCGAAGCCACAAAGCTGGCGCGTGAAATGGGCTTTACCGAGCCCGACCCGCGTGACGATCTTTCCGGTATGGATGTGGCGCGCAAGTTACTGATCCTGGCCCGCGAGGCGGGTTACCAGCTGGAGCTGAGCGATATTGAAATTGAAGCGGTACTGCCTGAAGAATTTACGGCAATTGCCGATGTCGGGACCTTTATGCAACGCTTGCCTGAGCTGGATAAAGTCTTTGCCGATCGGGTTGAGCAGGCGCGTGCAGCAGGCAAAGTGCTGCGCTTTGTTGGCGCGATTGAAGAAGGGGGCCGCTGCCGCGTGAAAATCGATGCGGTAGATGGCAATGACCCGCTGTATAAAGTGAAAAACGGTGAGAACGCGCTGGCGTTTTACAGCCGTTACTATCAGCCGATTCCGCTGGTGCTGCGCGGCTACGGCGCCGGTAATGATGTTACCGCCGCAGGCGTATTTGCCGATCTGTTACGCACCCTGTCATGGAAGTTAGGAGTCTAAACATGGTAAAAATTTATGCGCCGGCCTCAATTGGCAACGTCAGCGTCGGCTTTGATGTGTTGGGCGCAGCGGTGTCGCCGGTGGATGGTTCCCTGTTAGGCGACTGCGTGACCGTTGAAGCAGCTGATACGTTCAGCCTGATTAATCAGGGACGCTTTGTCAGCAAACTGCCTGCCGATCCGCAGGAGAATATCGTTTACCAGTGCTGGAAACGCTTTTGCGAAGCCACGGGAAAAAGCGTTCCGGTGCGCATGACGCTGGAGAAAAACATGCCCATCGGCTCCGGGCTTGGCTCTAGCGCCTGTTCCGTAGTGGCAGGGCTGATGGCGATGAATGAGTTCAGCGGCAGGCCGCTGGACAATACTCAACTGCTGACGCTGATGGGCGAGCTGGAAGGGCGCATCTCCGGCAGCGTGCATTACGACAACGTTGCGCCCTGTTTTCTGGGCGGCCTGCAGCTGATGCTGGAAGAGAATGGCATTATTAGCCAGGCGGTACCCTGTTTCGATGACTGGCTGTGGGTAATGGCCTATCCGGGTATCAAGGTTTCTACCGCTGAGGCGCGGGCGATTTTGCCGGCGCAGTATCGTAAAGAGGATTGCATTAAGCACGGGCGTTATCTGGCAGGCTTTATTCATGCCTGTCATACCGCTCAGCCACAGCTGGCGGCGAAGCTGATGCGCGATGTTATTGCCGAACCTTACCGTACGAAACTTCTGCCCGGCTTTGCCGCGGCACGTCAGGCCGCGCAGGATATCGGCGCGCTGGCCTGTGGTATTTCCGGCTCTGGGCCGACGCTGTTCGCCGTTTGTGATAATCAGGAAACGGCGCAGCGCATGGCGGACTGGCTGCAGCAAAACTATCTGCAAAATGATGAAGGCTTCGTCCATATTTGCCGTGCCGACACGGCGGGCGCACGAAAACTGGGATAACGCATGAAACTCTACAATCTTAAGGACCACAACGAACAGGTAAGCTTTGCGCAGGCGGTGAAGCAGGGGCTGGGTTCGCAGCAGGGGCTGTTTTTTCCACTGGAGCTGCCCGAATTTGAGCTGACGGATATTGATGCCATGCTGGAGATGGATTTCGTCACCCGCAGCAGCAAAATCCTCTCTGCTTATATTGGCGATGAAGTTGAACCGCACCAGCTGGCGGAGCGTGTGAAGGCCGCTTTTGCGTTTCCTGCGCCGGTAGCGCCGGTAACAGAAGATATCGCCTGCCTGGAGCTGTTTCACGGGCCGACGTTAGCCTTTAAGGACTTCGGCGGCCGCTTTATGGCTCAGATGCTCTCTTATATCAGCGGCTCAGATGAAGAGATCACCATTCTTACCGCCACCTCCGGTGATACCGGTGCGGCGGTGGCCCATGCTTTTTACGGCATGGAAAATGTGCGCGTGGTTATCCTCTATCCGCAGGGCAAAATCAGCCCGCTGCAGGAGAAGCTGTTCTGTACGCTGGGCGGCAATATTCACACCATCGCTATCGACGGTGACTTTGACGCCTGCCAGGCGCTGGTGAAGCAGGCGTTTGATGATGAGGCGTTAAAGAAAGCCATTGGCCTGAATTCCGCGAATTCGATCAATATCAGCCGCCTGCTGGCGCAGATTTGCTACTACTTTGAGGCGGTGGCGCAACTGCCGCAGGAAAAACGTAATCAGCTGGTGATTTCAGTGCCCAGCGGTAACTTTGGCGATCTGACGGCGGGCCTGCTGGCAAAATCGTTGGGGCTGCCGGTGAAACGCTTTATCGCCGCCACCAACCAGAACGATACCGTGCCGCGTTTTCTCTCCAGCGGCGCATGGCAGCCGAATACCACTGTCGCCACGCTTTCTAACGCGATGGATGTCAGCCAGCCGAATAACTGGCCGCGCGTCGAAGAGCTGTTCCGTCGGAAAACCTGGCGCCTGAACGATCTCGGTTTTGGTGCCGTGGATGATGAAACGACCCGTAGCACGATGCGAGAGCTGGCGCAGCTGGGCTATATCTCCGAGCCGCATGCCGCTATCGCTTACCGTATGCTGCGCGATCAACTGCAGCCGGGCGAATTTGGTCTGTTCCTTGGTACCGCGCATCCGGCAAAATTCAAAGAGAGCGTTGAAGAGATCTTGCAGCAGACGCTGCCGCTGCCTGATGAGCTGGCAGAGCGCGCCGATCTGCCGCTGCTGTCGCATAAAATGAAGCCGGACTTTGTTGAGCTGCGCGCGTTTCTTACTCAGTTCTGAGGCTAAGTCATAAAAAAGCCGCCTGCCGGTGAAGGGCGCCTCGTTTATCGGGGCGCCCGTTCGCTGGCAGATGGCTTTTTATTATCCGCAGATCAGGCCTGTTCGTGACGCTTAAACACCAGCTCGTCACCATGGCTGCTCGCCTCATCGAAGAAATAGCCTTCAAGGTTAAACTGCTTTAGCTGCTCCGCCGCCTGCAGACGATTTTCAATGATATAACGGCACATCAGGCCGCGCGCCTTTTTGGCATAGAAACTGATAATTTTGAACTTGCCGTTTTTCTCATCAAGAAAAACCGGTTTAATCAGGCGTGCATTCAGCTTTTTCGGCTGTACCGCTTTGAAATATTCATCCGACGCCAGGTTAATCAGTAAATCATCTCCCTGAGCAGCCAGCGCCTCATTCAATGCTTCGGTAATGGTATCGCCCCAGAAGCTGTAAAGATCTTTACCCGCCGGGCTGGCCAGCCTGGTGCCCATTTCCAGACGATAAGGCTGCATTAAATCCAGCGGCCGCAATACGCCATACAGGCCTGAAAGCATACGTAAGTGCTGCTGAGCAAAATCGAAATCCGCTTCGCTGAAATTTTCCGCCTGCAGGCCGGTATAGACATCGCCTTTAAAGGCCAGAATCGCCTGTCGTGCATTTTCCGGCGTGAAATCAGGGTGCCAGTCGTTAAAACGCTGCGCGTTTAACAGGGCCAGCTTATCGCTGATGCTCATCAGCGACGCGATTTGTGCGGGCGACAGATCGCGCGCCACAGCGATCAGCTGCTGTGATTTTTCCAACAGTGCGGGTTGCGTATAACGAAGCGTCGCCAGCGGCGTGGTGTAGTCCAGCGTTTTGGCCGGCGAGATGACCATTAACATCGATAGTTCCTTAGCGTAACCCGCAGGTTTTTAAACTTTTCTTGATTCTGGCCGCTGATTTTAACAAAAAAGCGCACAGCCCAGGCAAATCATTACTATCGGCCTGACCTCTTTTGATTCGCACCATCAGCGCATTGCGCGTCGGCACGTGCGTGATATTATCGCAACAGATTTTACCCCTGAAAGTTACATATCAAGAGAACCCATCATGACGGACAAACTTACTTCTTTACGTCAGCTGACCACCGTTGTTGCCGATACCGGTGACATCGCCGCAATGAAGCTGTACCAGCCGCAGGACGCTACCACCAATCCTTCTCTGATTCTTAACGCCGCGCAGATCCCTGAATACCGCAAGCTGATCGATGAAGCCATCGCCTGGGCGCGTCAGCAGAGCAGCAATAAAGAAGAACAAATTCAGTACGCTTCTGACAAACTGGCGGTCAATATCGGTCTGGAAATTCTGCAGCTGATCCCGGGCCGTATCTCTACCGAAGTGGATGCACGTCTTTCTTACGATACCGAAGCGAGCGTCGCAAAAGCGCGCAGCCTGATTAAACTCTATAACGATGCCGGTATCAGCAACGATCGTATTCTGATCAAACTGGCCTCTACCTGGCAGGGCATCCGCGCAGCGGAGCAACTGGAAAAAGAGGGCATCAACTGTAACCTGACGCTGCTGTTCTCTTTTGCCCAGGCGCGCGCCTGTGCAGAAGCGGGCGTGTACCTGATCTCCCCGTTTGTTGGCCGTATCCTTGACTGGTACAAAGCCAATACTGATAAGAAAGAGTACGCACCGCACGAAGATCCGGGCGTGGTTTCCGTTCGTGAAATCTACGAATACTACAAGCAGCACGGTTATGAAACCGTGGTGATGGGCGCCAGCTTCCGCAACGTGGGCGAGATCCTGGAACTGGCAGGCTGCGACCGCCTGACCATTTCTCCGTCGCTGTTGAAAGAGCTGGCGGAAAGCGAAGGCAGCGTTGAGCGTAAGCTCTCCTTCAGCGGTGAAGTGAAAGCGCGTCCGGCCAAAATGACCGAAGCGGAATTCCTCTGGCAGCATAACCAGGATCCGATGGCGGTAGACAAGCTGGCGCAGGGCATCCGTAACTTTGCGGTTGACCAGGGCAAGCTGGAAAAAATGATTGCAGAACTGCTGTAATCGCAAAGCTGCCGCAGCCCGGTTTCCGGCTGCGGCAGCTCACGTTAGGCATCCTTTCCCACCCTGTAGTATTCTTGCCATTAATCCCAAACCTTAACTGTTCGCGTTGCGACAGTTTCTGTCATGAATATCACTATGAATACGTTACGCATTGGACTCATTTCGGTTTCAGATCGCGCCGCTAATGGCATTTATCAGGATCAGGGCATTCCCGCTCTGGAAGCCTGGCTTTCTTCCGCACTGACTACGCCTTTTATTATCGAAACGCGGCTGGTACCGGATGAGCAACCGCTGATTGAAGAGACGCTTTGCGAGCTGGTGGATGAGCGTTTTTGCCATCTGGTTTTAACCACCGGCGGTACCGGCCCGGCACGACGCGACGTAACGCCGGACGCAACGCTGGCGGTAGCCGACAGGGTAATGCCGGGCTTTGGCGAGCAGATGCGGCAGATTAGCCTGCAGTTTGTGCCGACGGCAATCCTTTCACGTCAGGTTGGCGTGATCCGCAAGCAATCTTTAATTCTTAACCTGCCGGGCCAGCCGAAATCGATTAAAGAGACGCTGGAAGGGTTAAAAGATGAGAGTGGTAAGGTGCAGGTAGCCGGTATTTTTGCCAGCGTGCCTTACTGTATTCAGCTGCTGGAAGGCCCTTACATTGAGACCAACCCGGATGTTGTAGCAGCATTTCGCCCTAAAAGCGCCAGACGTGATACAAACTCCTGAAAAACAACTTTTTCAGGCATAAGATCCAGCGCCGCTGGTGTGGCGAGAAAAGTTGACGCTATAGTAACGTGAATTTTACAAATTCACGTTACTGACTTTCTTCTCACCTCTGGAAGCGCGAAAAAAACATGGATCAACCACAGGCTCGCCGGCTTAACCGGCAGGATTACAAGACGTTGTCACTGGCTGCGCTTGGTGGCGCGCTGGAATTCTATGATTTTATCATCTTTGTTTTTTTCGCTGCGGTAATTGGCGAACTCTTCTTCCCACCTGATATTCCTGACTGGCTGCGCCAGCTGCAGACTTTTGCCATTTTTGCTGCCGGTTATCTGGCGCGCCCGCTTGGCGGCATTGTCATGGCGCACTTTGGCGATCGGGTTGGAAGAAAGAAAATGTTTAGCCTGAGCATTCTGTTAATGGCTTTACCCACGCTGGCGATGGGCGCCTTGCCCGATTATCACGCTATTGGTCTGACAGCGCCGCTGTTGTTGCTGTTGTTGCGTATTTTGCAGGGCGCGGCGATTGGTGGTGAAGTGCCGGGAGCCTGGGTATTTGTAGCGGAACATGTGCCGGAAAAACGCACAGGCTTCGCCTGCGGCACCTTAACTGCAGGCCTGACGGCTGGCATTCTGCTGGGTTCGCTGGTAGCCACGCTGATTAACAGCCTGCTGTCGCCGGAAACCATCGCGGCGGGCGGCTGGCGCATTCCGTTCCTGCTGGGCGGTTTCTTCGGCCTGCTGGCGATGTATCTGCGGCGCTGGCTGCATGAAACGCCGGTTTTTCAGCAGATGCAGGCGCGCAAAACCCTTTCTGGCGGCTTGCCGCTGCGGACCGTGCTGCAACACCACAAGCGGGCGGTAATCGTGTCCATGCTGCTGACCTGGCTGCTCTCAGCCTGCATTGTGGTAGTGATCCTGATGGCGCCAACCCTGTTGCAGAAACAGTATGCGCTGTCGGCGGCGCTTACGCTGCAGGCCAATAGCGTGGCGACCATAATGCTGCTGGCGGGTTGTATAATTGCTGGCCTGCTGGCAGATCGACTGGGCGCGGCCAAAGTCTTAACGTTCGGCTGTTTGTTGCTGGCGCTGTGCAGCTGGATTTTCTTTACTCAGGCCGCCAGCTCGGTCATGGCACTGTTTATCACCTATGCGCTGGCAGGCTTAAGCGTCGGTGTGGTAGGCGTCGTGCCCTTTGTTATGGTGCGCGCTTTTCCTGCGGCGATACGCTTTACCGGTATCTCATTCTCTTACAATCTTGCTTACGCCATCTTTGGCGGACTGACGCCCGTTTGCGTCACGCTGTTAATGAGGTTCTCACCGCTGGCACCTGCCTGGTACGTACTGGCACTGGCGTTTATCGGCCTCCTGACCGGGCTGTGGCTGGCCTGGGCCGGACGGCGCGGCGCAATTCTGCAGCAGGTGAATGCCTGATTAGTGGCAAAAAAACCATCGCAGCCATCAGGTCGCTAAAAATTTTTTTTTACTTAACCCTTGATGCGCTGCGAAGCGGCCCCATTTTGAAGTCATCCAGTGTTGTGAAGCGCAAAGCGCGCAGGCGGACAGTTGAAAATACACAAATCGTCCGCATTAACTGATTCACAACCCTAATTGAGACCGTTTTTAAGTGGGAGACGTTTAGATGGGTAAGATTATTGGTATTGACCTCGGTACAACCAACTCATGTGTTGCGATTATGGATGGCACCAAAGCACGCGTGCTGGAAAATGCCGAAGGCGATCGCACCACACCGTCAATTATTGCATATACCCAGGATGGTGAAACGCTGGTGGGTCAGCCTGCTAAACGTCAGGCCGTGACTAACCCGCAGAACACCCTGTTTGCAATCAAGCGCCTGATTGGTCGTCGTTTTCAGGACGAAGAAGTACAGCGTGACATTAAAATCATGCCTTACAAAATCACGCAGTCCGATAACGGCGATGCATGGCTGGACGTAAAAGGCCAGAAAATGGCGCCGCCGCAGATTTCTGCGGAAGTGCTGAAAAAAATGAAGAAAACGGCGGAAGATTACCTGGGCGAACCGGTAACTGAAGCTGTGATCACCGTACCGGCTTACTTTAACGATGCACAGCGTCAGGCAACCAAAGACGCAGGTCGTATCGCGGGTCTGGAAGTTAAACGTATCATCAACGAACCAACCGCTGCTGCGCTGGCTTACGGTCTGGACAAAGGCCAGGGCAACCGCACTATCGCGGTTTATGACCTGGGTGGTGGTACTTTCGATATCTCTATCATCGAAATTGATGAAGTTGACGGCGAAAAAACCTTTGAAGTTCTGGCTACCAACGGTGATACCCACCTGGGTGGTGAAGACTTCGACAGCCGTCTGATCAACTATCTGGTAGCAGAGTTCAAGAAAGATCAGGGTATCGATCTGCACAACGATCCGCTGGCGATGCAGCGTCTGAAAGAAGCCGCTGAGAAAGCTAAAATCGAGCTTTCTTCTGCTCAGCAGACCGACGTTAACCTGCCGTACATCACGGCTGACGCTACCGGTCCGAAACACCTGAACATCAAAGTGACCCGTGCGAAACTGGAATCACTGGTTGAAGATCTGGTTGCCCGTTCTATTGAGCCACTGAAAGTTGCTCTGCAGGACGCTGGCCTGTCGGTATCTGACATCAATGATGTGATCCTGGTGGGTGGTCAGACGCGTATGCCAATGGTGCAGGCGAAAGTTGCCGAGTTCTTTGGCAAAGAGCCGCGTAAAGACGTTAACCCTGATGAAGCGGTAGCGGTAGGTGCTGCGGTACAGGGCGGCGTGCTGGCGGGTGACGTGAAAGACGTGCTGCTGCTGGACGTGACTCCGCTCTCTCTGGGTATCGAAACCATGGGCGGCGTGATGACGGCGCTGATCAGCAAAAACACCACTATCCCGACCAAACACAGCCAGGTGTTCTCTACTGCGGAAGATAACCAGTCTGCGGTAACCATTCATGTGTTGCAGGGTGAACGTAAACGCGCAGCGGATAACAAATCACTGGGCCAGTTTAACCTGGATGGGATCCAGCCGGCACCACGCGGCATGCCGCAGATCGAAGTGACCTTCGATATCGATGCGGACGGTATCCTGCACGTATCGGCGAAAGATAAAAACTCCGGTAAAGAGCAGAAGATCACTATCAAGGCTTCTTCTGGTCTGAACGAGGAAGAGATCGCGAAAATGGTACGCGACGCGGAAGCTAACGCAGAAGCAGATCGTAAATTCGAAGAGCTGGTACAGGCGCGTAACCAGGGCGATCAGATTGCCCACAGCACCCGTAAACAGCTGGACGAAGCGGGCGATAAACTTTCTGCTGACGACAAAGCGCCGATCGAATCTGCGCTTAACGATCTGAACACGGCGCTGAAAGGCGAAGATAAAGCTGAGATCGAAGCGAAAATCCAGGCGCTGGTACAGGTTTCCGGCAAGCTGATGGAGTTCGCTCAGCAGCAGGGCCAGCCAGCTGACGCCGGTGACGCTTCTGCGAAGAAAGAAGACGACGTTGTCGACGCTGAGTTCGAAGAAGTAAAAGACAAAAAATAATTGCCCCTGACCGGGCGCGGCGGTTGCCCTGACAACCGCTGGTAACCAGCACGGGCGTAGGAGTTTCTCCACGCCCGTGCACGCATGTTAAGGGCAGGAAAGATAACAATGGCGAAAACAGACTATTACGAGGTTTTAGGCGTCCCAAAGTCTGCGGATGAGCGTGAAATCAAAAAGGCTTATAAACGCCTGGCAATGAAGTACCATCCTGACCGCAATCCGGGCGATCAGGAAGCCGAAGCCAAATTCAAAGAAGTGAAAGAGGCTTACGAAATTTTGACCGATGCGCAAAAGCGCGCCGCCTACGATCAGTATGGACATGCAGCCTTTGAACAGGGCGGCATGGGCGGTGGTTTTGGCGGTGGCGGCTTTGGCGGCGGCGGCGCAGATTTCAGCGATATCTTTGGCGACGTGTTCGGCGATATTTTTGGCGGCGGCCGTCGGCAGCGCGCAGCCCGTGGCGCCGATTTACGCTACAACATGGAGCTGACGCTGGAAGAAGCGGTGCGCGGCGTGACCAAAGAGATCCGTATTCCTACGCTGCAGGAATGTGACGTTTGCCACGGCAGCGGAGCCAAATCAGGTACGCAGCCGCAAACCTGTCCAACCTGTCATGGCGCAGGCCAGGTACAGATGCGTCAGGGTTTCTTCACCGTGCAGCAGGCCTGTCCGAGCTGTCATGGTCGCGGCTCTATCATTAAAGATCCCTGCAACGCCTGTCACGGACATGGCCGCGTAGAAAGATCGAAAACGTTGTCGGTAAAAATCCCGGCAGGCGTGGATACCGGCGATCGTATTCGCCTCAGTGGTGAAGGCGAAGCAGGTGACCATGGCGCACCGGCCGGCGATCTCTACGTTCAGGTTTCGGTGAAAAAACACCCAATCTTTGAGCGTGAAGACAATAATCTTTACTGCGAAGTGCCGATTAACTTTGCGATGGCGGCTCTGGGCGGCGAAATTGAAGTGCCGACGCTGGATGGCCGCGTGAAGTTGAAGGTGCCGGCAGAAACCCAAACCGGCAAACTGTTCCGTATGCGCGGCAAAGGGGTGAAATCAGTACGTGGTGGCGTGCAGGGCGATCTGCTATGCCGCGTAGTGGTTGAGACGCCGGTCAGTCTGAATGAAAAACAGAAAGCGCTACTGCGTGAGCTGGAAGAAAGTTTCGGCGGCCCCAGCGGCGAGAAAAACAGCCCACGCTCGAAAAGCTTTTTTGACGGCGTGAAGAAATTTTTTGATGATTTGACGCGTTAAAACGCGCACCTCCAGACGCCCCGCTCAGGGGCGTTTGTCCATCCCTTCACCGTATCTTACAGCCAGCCAAAGGCGGCCCACGGGCCAATTGCCACTAACGATTACCGATTTTTTCGGCGCGATAACTTTATCATTCATATGATTATCCTTGTAAGTTAAACATTACTTGATGATGATTCGCTTTTTCCGAGTTATTTATGCCAAATAACCTGTTTTTACCGAATCGTTAAAGCCAGTATGCTTAAGCTTAATGCGATGTTTTTAGCAAGGAGATGGAAAATGATTAAACGCTTATTGGCCAATGAGGCAACCGGGGGCATTGTGCTTATCGTGGCGGCAATACTGGCTATGCTGTTAGCGAATATGGATGCTACCCAGCCTGTGTATGCTTCGCTGCTGGCGATGCCGGTAGAGTTTCACTTTGGCGACCTGCATATCAATAAAAATATGCTGTTGTGGATTAACGATGCGCTAATGGCCGTGTTCTTCTTAGTCATCGGCCTGGAAGTTAAGCGCGAGTTAATTGAAGGATCGCTCGCCAGCCGTGATAAAGCTGTGTTTCCACTGATCGCCGCTATCGGCGGTATGGTGGCTCCGGCGCTGATTTTTTTGGCATTTAATGGTGCCGATGAAATTACCCGTAACGGGTGGGCGGTGCCTACCGCTACCGATATTGCCTTTGCGCTTGGCGTGCTGGCGTTGTTAGGCAGCCGGGTGCCGCCCGCGCTAAAAGTATTTCTTATGGCACTGGCAATCATTGACGACCTGGGCGCAATTGTCATTATTGCCCTGTTTTATACCCACGAACTGTCACTGCTTTCTCTGAGCGTTGCCGCTGGCGCTATTATCGTGCTGGCGCTGTTAAATCTGTTTAACGTCCGCCGCACCTCGCTCTATATGGTGGTTGGCGTCGTGTTGTGGGTGGCGGTATTAAAATCGGGTGTTCATGCCACGCTGGCAGGCGTAGTGATAGGCTTCTTTGTGCCGTTAGCGGAAAAGCATGGGAAATCGCCTGCCAGAGCCCTGGAGCATGGCCTTCATCCCTGGGTGACCTGGCTGATTTTGCCGCTGTTCGCTTTTGCTAACGCTGGTGTTGCGCTGGATGGTGTTTCTTTCAATTCGCTGTTCTCCATGTTGCCGCTGGGCATAATACTGGGACTGTTTATCGGTAAGCCACTGGGAATTACGCTGCTTTGTTGGTTGAGCATCAAACTGGGTGTGGCGAAACTGCCGCAAGGCGCCAGCCTGAGCAGCATTATGGCGGTAGGCGTGCTGTGCGGAATCGGCTTTACCATGTCTATCTTTATCGCCTCGCTGGCCTACGGCGACCTGAGCGCGGAACTGATGGTACTGGCTAAGCTGGCTATTTTGATCGGATCGCTGCTCTCTGCTGTGGTGGGCTATTCGCTGTTACGCGTTAAGTTAAATCAGCCGCACAGCCTGAAGAAGACCTGAGCATGACACATCTTAATTACAATCATCTCTACTACTTTTGGCACGTTTGTAAGCAGGGATCGATTGTTAACGCGGCGGAGAAACTCTTCTTAACGCCGCAAACCATAACCGGCCAGATCAAGTCCCTGGAGGAGCGACTCCAGGGCAAGCTCTTTCGACGTCAGGGCAGGGGAATCGTGCCAACGGAACTGGGACAGCTGGTTTTTCGCTACGCCGATCGGATGTTTACGCTGAGTCAGGAGATGATGGATATCGTTAACTACCGCAAGGAGTCGCATCTGCTGTTTGATGTCGGCGTGGCGGATGCCTTATCGAAACAGCTGGTCAGTAAAGTTTTGGAAACGGCAGTGCAGGATGATGAGCGCATTCACCTGCGCTGTTTTGAGTCTACGCACGAGATGTTGCTGGAGCAGCTGAGTCAGCACAAGCTGGATATGATTTTATCTGATTGTCCGGTTGATTCGACTCAGCAGGAGGGGCTGTTTTCCGTGAAGCTGGGCGAGTGTGGCATCAGCTTCTGGTGTACGCCGCCGCTGCCGCAGAAACCTTTTCCCGCCTGCCTGGAGGAGCGACGCCTACTCATTCCGGGCCGTCGCTCAATGTTAGGGCGTCAGCTGCAACGGTGGATCAGCAACCAGGAGCTGCAGATAGAGATCCTTGGCGAGTTTGATGATGCGGCGTTGATGAAAGCATTTGGGGCCGCTAACCACGCTATTTTTGTGGCCCCGACGCTCTACGGCCAGGAGATTTATCAGGATGGCGCTATCAAAGAGGTTGGACGGCTGGAAGATGTCATGGAAGAGTATTACGTGATCTTCGCCGAGCGGATGATTCAGCATCCTGCGGTGCAGCGCATCTGCAATCAAGATTTTACCGCTTTATTTAGTGATAAATAGAAACTGATAGTTTTGCTGGATCTAATTCCAGCGCTGTGTTTATTTCCTGTTGCCGCCTGGTGGCGGCAACAGAAATAGCGGAGGAAACTCTTCGATCCAGCCATTAATAAAATAATTAAGAATTTACCAACAATAATTCAAAAACGGGCTATTAGGCAAAAGTCTCATTTTTCCGTTTCCCATTTACTGCCATTTTACCTTTCTTTACGCTACGCGCTGTCAACCAACCACCTTGAGGACCACCATATTTCCCCGGCGCGCTGACGGCGGAGTATGGCGTCCATCCATCGGACGGAATAAGGTCATCTCAGGAGCGAAGTATGCAGAACGAAAAAAATAAAACGGCGTCGGTATTACCTGTTCTTCACCAGGAATTAACACAGCAATTTTCTTCTCCGGTTCTTACTCATTATCAAATGCTGTTTATTACTGTCAGCATGATCAATCTGTCAATAATGAGTTGGGCTTTGGTCAGCGGTAGCTGGTGGGACGAAAATCATATTTTGCTTGGCAACTTTGGCAATATGGTGATCGCTAACCTCTGCGTGACGGTACTGATTCGTCAGCAATACCTTATCAACGGGCTGTTTCAGCTGGTATGGCGTGTGCCCGTACACTGGCCGCTACGGTTGCGGCGTCATTTGGCTAACGTTTATCAGTTCGGCGGGCTTCACTCTGGCTGTGCCACCTTTAGCTGTCTGTGGTTGCTGCTTTTTACGTTAGCTGCTTTTTGTCAACAACAGGCGCAGGGCGGGCTATCCACTCAGCTTCTTACGGTCAATATCCTGTTGGTGCTGATGCTGTGTGCCATTTCCCTGACGGCGCTGCCGCAGGTGAGACGACGCTATCATAACCTGTTTGAACATATGCATCGCTACGTTGGCTGGAGCTCGCTTGCGCTCTCATGGCTACAGGTTTTATGGTTCGTGCGTGACAGCCATCACGGTGAGTGGCGCTGGCATCATCTCAGCCACGCTTTCGCTTTCTGGGGACTGTTGGCTATTACCTGTAGCATTCTGCTTCCCTGGCTGCGTTTACGGCGCATTCCTATCGAAGTGACGCGGCCTTCTTCCCATGCGGTAATTATTCAGTTTGCTTTGCCGCAGGATCCCTTTCCTGGTTCGACGCTGGCCATTAGCCTGCATCCGCTAACGGAATGGCATGCGTTTGCCAATATTCCGCTGGTAAAACGACCTGGTTGCCGGATGCTGATCTCCCGTGCCGGAGACTGGACCTCGCGCTTTATCGATAATCCACCGTCACACGTCTGGTTTAAGGGCATACCCACGCCCGGCGTTGGCAGCATGAACAAGCTATTTAACTCGGTAGTCTATGTCGCCACCGGAAGTGGAATTGGTCCGCTGCTGCCGCATCTGGTGAACAATCCGCGTCCCTGTAAATTGATCTGGTCAACCCGTAATCCGGTTGTGACCTATGGCGAAGCGTTCGTTAATGAGATTATTGCGGCCCACCCAGGCGTATTGATTTGGGATACCGATGCGCACGGCAAACCGGATCTGCTGCTGCTGGCCTGTCAGAAGGTCAAAGAGATTAATGCGGAAGCGGTAATCTGTATTGCGAACCGCCCGTTAACCGATTATGTAGTGGAAGGGTGTGAAGCGCAGGGCATCGCCGCTTACGGAGCGATTTGGGACTCGTAAAATCAGGACGAAAAAAAACCGGCCACTGGCCGGTTCTTTCAAAGCTGATTAACAAGTGGCGATTAAGCCAGTTTGTTGATCTGTGCAGTCAGATTAGCTTTATGACGTGCAGCTTTGTTTTTGTGGATCAGACCTTTAGCAGCCTGACGGTCCACGATCGGTTGCATTTCGTTAAATGCTTTCTGTGCAGCTTCTTTATCGCCAGCTTCAACTGCTGCGTATACTTTCTTGATGAAAGTACGCATCATAGAACGACGGCTTGCGTTATGCTTGCGACGTTTCTCAGATGTTACGGCGCGTTTCTTAGCTGATTTGATATTAGCCAAGGTCCAACTCCCAAATATGTTCTATACGGACAAATCAAAGGCCGAGGACTATGCCTTTTACGCCTTATTTTGTCAATGGATTTGTGCAAATAAGCGCCGTTTTACAAACAACGCTCGGTTACGTAATTGATGGCGCAAGATTCTACCAGTTTCCCCAGCCTGAATACAGTATTTCGCAAGAAAAAAAGCGTTATCCCCGCCGCCTGGCCATTACCGCACGGAAATCGCCGCCGGAAAGCGGGAAAGGCGCCGTGACGGGTTAACCTTGGCGGTTGTACAAGGTATAATCCGCCGATTTCCACCAACTTGAGTCAGCCATGAAGTTTATACGCGGCATTCATAATCTCCGGACGCAGCCTGACGGCTGTGTGCTGACTATCGGCAATTTCGATGGAGTACATCGGGGCCACCAGGCGCTGCTGGCTCGCCTGTGCGAAGAGGGGCGGCAGCGTCATCTGCCGGTCGTGGTCATGCTGTTCGAGCCGCAGCCGCTTGAGCTGTTTGCCGCTGATAAAGCGCCGGCGCGCCTGACGCGTCTGCGTGATAAACTGAAATATCTGGCGCAGGCGGGCGTCGATGCCGTGCTGTGCGTGCGCTTCGACCGCCGTTTCGCCGCCGTTAGCGCGCAAAGCTTTGTTAACGATCTGCTGGTTGATAAGCTTGGCGTCCGGTTTCTTGCCGTTGGTGATGATTTCCGTTTCGGCGCTGGTCGCGAAGGGGATTTCCTGTTATTACAGAAAGCGGGTGTGGAGTATGGCTTTGATGTCATCAGCACCCAAACTTTCAGTGAAGGCGGCAAACGTATCAGCAGCACGGCGATTCGCCAGGCGCTGGCGAATGATGACCTGTCGCTGGCGCAGTCGCTGTTGGGCCATCCATTTGCGCTTTCCGGGCGTGTCGTGCATGGTGATGCGCTGGGCCGCACTATCGGTTTTCCTACCGCTAACGTTCTGCTGCGGCGCATGGTATCGCCGGTTAAAGGCGTTTACGCCGTAGAGGTCCATGGACTTAGCGAGCAACCGCTGCCTGGCGTGGCGAATATAGGTACGCGCCCTACGGTTGCCGGCCTGCGTCAGCAGCTGGAAGTGCATCTGCTGGATATATCAATGAATATGTACGGGCGTCATATTGACGTGGTGCTGCGCCAAAAAATACGTAACGAGCAGCGTTTTCCCTCGCTGGATGCGCTTAAAGAGCAAATTGCTAAAGATGTGGTGACTGCCCGCGAGTTTTTTGGGCTTAAAACACCGGTGTAACAACCGAAACACGGAATCGAGAATCTGATGAGTGACTATAAATCTACCCTGAATTTGCCGGAAACGGGGTTCCCGATGCGTGGCGATCTCGCCAAACGCGAACCGGGTATGCTGCAACGCTGGACTGATGACAACCTGTACGGCATCATCCGCGCCGCCAAAAAAGGGAAAAAAACCTTTATCCTGCACGATGGCCCTCCGTATGCGAACGGCAGCATTCACATTGGTCACTCAGTTAATAAGATTCTGAAAGATATTATTATTAAGTCCAAGGGTCTGTCGGGCTTCGATTCACCTTACGTGCCGGGCTGGGACTGTCACGGTCTGCCGATCGAACACAAAGTCGAGCAGATGATCGGTAAGCCGGGCGAAAAGGTCAGCGCTGCGGAGTTCCGCGAAGCGTGCCGTAAGTATGCGGCGGAGCAGGTTGCCGGTCAGAAAACTGACTTTATCCGTCTGGGCGTGCTGGGCGACTGGGATCGTCCTTATCTCACGATGGATTTCCAGACCGAAGCCAATATTATCCGCGCGTTGGGCAAAATCATCGGCAACGGTCATCTGCACAAGGGCGCCAAGCCGGTGCACTGGTGTCTGGATTGCCGTTCGGCGCTGGCGGAAGCGGAAGTGGAATATTACGACAAAACGTCTCCTTCCATTGATGTGATGTTTAACGCCATCGACGCGGCTGCGGTAGCGGCTAAATTCGGCGCAGCCCAGGTTCAGGGACCGATCGCGCTGGTTATCTGGACCACCACGCCGTGGACCATGCCGGCCAACCGTGCGATTTCACTGCATCCTGAGTTTGAATATCAGCTGGTGCAGATTGAAGGCCGCGCGCTGATCCTGGCAAAAGATCTGGTGGAAAGCGTTATGCAACGCGCAGGCGTCAGCGAGTGGGCCGTGCTGGGCAATGCAACCGGCGCGGCGCTGGAGCTGATGCGCTTCCAGCATCCGTTCCTCGCTTTTGACGTACCGGTGGTGCTGGGCGAACACGTTACGCTGGATGCCGGTACCGGTGCGGTACATACCGCGCCAGGCCACGGCCCGGACGACTATGTGATCGGTCAGAAATATAATCTGGAAACCGCTAACCCGGTTGGGCCGGATGGCCGCTATCTGCCGGGAACTTATCCTGAGCTGGATGGCGTCAATGTCTTCAAAGCCAACGATATGATCGTTGAGCTGCTGCGTGAGAAAGGCGCGCTGCTGCATGTAGAGAAAATGCATCACAGCTACCCGCACTGCTGGCGTCATAAAACGCCGATTATCTTCCGCGCCACGCCGCAGTGGTTTATCAGCATGGATCAGAAAGGGCTGCGCACGCAGTCGCTGAAAGAGATCAAAGGCGTGCAGTGGATCCCGGATTGGGGTCAGGCGCGTATTGAATCGATGGTTGCCAACCGTCCCGACTGGTGTATTTCACGTCAGCGCACCTGGGGCGTGCCGATGGCGCTGTTCGTACATAAAGAGACCGAGCAGCTACATCCGGATACGCTGGCGCTGATGGAGAAAGTGGCGCAGCGCGTTGAGCAGGATGGCATTCAGGCGTGGTGGGATCTCGATCCGCGCGATCTGATGGGCGATGATGCCGACAACTATATGAAGGTGCCGGATACGCTGGATGTCTGGTTTGACTCTGGCTCCACGCACGCTTCTGTGGTTGATGTACGTCCGGAATTCCACGGTCACAGTGCCGATATGTATCTGGAAGGCTCGGATCAGCATCGCGGCTGGTTTATGTCTTCGCTGATGATCTCCACGGCGATGAAAGGCAAAGCGCCTTACCGTCAGGTACTGACGCACGGCTTCACCGTTGACGGCGAGGGCCGCAAGATGTCCAAGTCGCTGGGCAACACCGTCAGCCCGCAGGATGTGATGAATAAGCTGGGCGCCGATATTCTGCGTCTGTGGGTCGCCTCGACCGACTATTCAGGCGAAATGGCGGTTTCAGATGAGATCCTGAAGCGTTCTGCCGATGCTTACCGTCGTATCCGTAATACTGCGCGCTTCCTGCTGGCGAACCTCAACGGCTTCAATCCTGAAACCGATCTGCTGAAGCCGGAAGAGATGGTTGTGCTGGATCGCTGGGCCGTGGGTCGTGCGCAGGCAGCGCAGGCAGATATTATTGAATCTTATGCCAGCTACGACTTCCATGAAGTTGTGCAGCGTTTGATGCAGTTCTGTTCGATTGAGATGGGCTCTTTCTATCTCGATATCATTAAAGATCGTCAGTACACCGCGAAAAGCGACAGCGTGGCGCGTCGCAGCTGCCAAAGCGCGCTGTGGTATATCGTCGAGGCGCTGGTGCGCTGGATGGCACCGATTATGTCCTTTACCGCCGATGAAATCTGGGGCTATCTGCCGGGTAAACGCGCGCAGTATGTCTTTACCGAAGAGTGGTATGACGGCCTGTTTGGTCTGGATGAAGGCGAATCGCTGAATGATGCCTATTGGGCTGAGCTGCTGAAAGTGCGTAGCGAAGTAAACAAAGTGATTGAGCAGGCGCGTAGCGACAAACGTATCGGCGGTTCGCTGGAAGCAACGGTCACGCTGTACGCTGATGCCGCGCTGGCAGAGAAACTGACCGCGCTGGGTAATGAGCTGCGCTTTGTGCTGTTGACCTCAGGGGCTCAGGTTGCAGATTATGCACTGGCGCCGGAAGAAGCACAGCAGAGCGAAGCGTTAAAAGGTCTGAAAATCGTGCTGCATAAAGCGGAAGGCGAGAAATGTCCGCGCTGCTGGCATTACACTACCGATATTGGACTGGACGCCGCACACCCGGATATCTGCGGACGCTGCGTCACTAACGTTGCCGGTAACGGCGAAGAGCGTAAGTTTGCCTGATGCGTAAATCTCTTTTTGCAACCGGACTGCGTTGGCTCTGGCTGGTGGTGGTGGTCATTGGTATCGATTTGGCCAGCAAGCTGTGGGTGATGAACAACATGGCGCTGCATGAAACGATACCGATTATGCCGTATCTCAACCTGTTTTATGCCCACAACTACGGGGCGGCTTTTAGCTTCCTTGCGGATAAAGGCGGCTGGCAGCGCTGGTTCTTTGCGGGTATCGCCATCGCGATTGCGGTGGCGCTGCTGGTAATGATGTATCGTACTGCCGCCAGCCAAAAACTTAACAATATTGCCTACGCGCTGATTATTGGCGGCGCGCTGGGTAACCTGTTTGATCGCGCCTGGCACGGCTTTGTCGTCGATTTTATCGACTTCTATATTGGCGGGTGGCATTTCGCCACCTTCAATATTGCCGACTGCGGTATCTGCGTTGGCGCCGCGCTGATCGTGCTGGAGGGCTTTATCACGCCTTCCGGCAAGCAGGCGAAGCAAAAGGGCAAGGCATGACCGATTCTGTACAGCGCGATAGCGCGGTGCTGCTGCACTTCACCTTAAAACTGGAAGATGGCTCTACGGCTGAGTCCACGCGAGCTAATGGCAAACCGGCACTGTTTCGCCTTGGCGACGGCAGCCTTTCAGAACCACTGGAAGCGGCGCTGCTGGGGTTGCAGTCCGGCGATAAGAAAGCGTTCGCGCTTGAGCCGGAGGCGGCTTTTGGCAACGTTATTCCCGATCTGATCCAATACTTTTCCCGTCGTGATTTTATGCAGGCGGGCGAGCCGGAGATTGGAGCCATTATGCTGTTTACCGGTATGGACGGTAGCGAGATGCCCGGCGTGATCCGCGAGATCGCCGGAGATTCAATCACCGTGGATTTTAACCATCCTTTAGCGGGCCATAAGGTTCATTTCGATATTGAAGTACTGGAAGTTAACCCGGTTCTGGAGGACGGCGCATGAGGATCCTGTTAGCTAATCCGCGTGGCTTTTGCGCTGGCGTTGACCGTGCCATCAGCATTGTCGAGCGGGCGCTGGAAATGTATGGCGCGCCGATCTACGTGCGTCATGAAGTGGTGCATAACCGCTACGTCGTCAACAGTCTGCGTGAGCGCGGTGCGATTTTTATTGAAGAAATTACCGAAGTGCCAGATGGTGCGATCCTGATTTTTTCTGCACATGGCGTTTCTCAGGCGGTACGGGCCGAGGCGAAAGCGCGTCAACTGACTATGCTGTTTGATGCCACCTGTCCGCTGGTGACTAAAGTCCATATGGAAGTGGCACGTGCCAGCCGCAAAGGCACCGAAGCGATTTTGATCGGTCATGCGGGCCATCCGGAAGTGGAGGGCACCATGGGACAATACAGCAACGCTCAGGGCGGCATGTATCTGGTCGAGTCGCCAGAGGATGTGTTTAAACTACAGGTGAAAAATGAAAATAACCTGTGTTTTATGACGCAAACCACGCTGTCGGTTGATGATACCTCTGCGGTGATCGATGCGCTGCGCCAGCGTTTCCCGAATATCGTTGGGCCGCGCAAAGATGATATCTGCTATGCCACTACTAATCGTCAGGAAGCCGTACGCAGTCTGGCTGCCGAAGCGGATGTGGTGCTGGTGGTCGGCTCTAAAAACTCGTCTAACTCCAACCGGCTGGCAGAGCTGGCTCAGCGTGCCGGTAAGCGTGCACAGCTGATCGATTCCGCCGCTGATATCCAGGAGAGTTGGCTACAGGGCATTGACTGCGTTGGCGTTACCGCAGGCGCTTCTGCACCCGATATCCTGGTACAGGAAGTGATTCAGCGGCTACGCGAGTTTGGTGGCGAAGAGGTCACTGAACTGAGCGGACGTGAAGAAAATATTGTTTTTGAGGTGCCCAAAGAGTTACGTCTCGAAACCCGCCAGATCGGTTGATCTGCATCGCCCGGAATGCTTTCCCGTTCCGGGCGTTTTCATCTCTCTTCCCGCCAGCCTAATCCTTTAAGTGTTAGATTTTACTCATGTCCTCTGGCTGCATTGAGTTAGCAAGAGGCTTGCAGTAGCATTTTTCTGTTACACGCAGGCTTTTATTCTTTGCGTTAAACGCCTGTTGATTTCGAAGGGATGCAGACTGCGTGTAGCATTCTGATAATAAAGTTAAAAGGAGTTACAAATGAGAGAGTTGCAAATCAATCAGATTCAGGCCGTCAGCGGTGCGCTTATGCCTGCCGATGCCATGCTTGGCATGGGCTATGCTGGCCTGGCGTTAAACATTCCCGTTATTGTTGGCGGTGCCGTTCTTGGCGTGCCTACCCTTGGGCTGGGTTTTGTCGCTATGACAGCCGGTATTGTCGGTACGGCGATATCAGGCGGGATGACAATTATGGGTATCGTTATGTCCGCTATCAGCAAAGGCAAAAACAAGCCTGAACCGGTTACACCAGTGGAATAACCTTTTCTGTGAGGTGTGATCGTTAATCGTCGGGCGGTTTAGCTCAGCGCGCCGTAAACCTTTTGCGGCGCATTTTCCCTTTTCTCATCCGCATAAGTTGCTTTTCTGATAATTTCTTGCCCGCAGCCTAAAATTCTTATTATCCAACTTAATGGTGGCGCGTCCCGCACCCGCTGTTTAACCTAATTGCGTTTTGTATGCACAGACTTGAGTCAGGAATGAATAAATATGAGCAATGATATCCGCATAGCTATCGTCGGCGCGCCCGGACGGATGGGACGACAGTTAATTCAGGCGATAGAGCAGACTGAAGGTGTCTCGCTTGGCGCGGCGCTGGCACGAGAAGGTTCTTCACTGGTAGGTAGCGATGCTGGCGAACTGGCAGGTATCGGGACGCTTGGGGTGGCAATAAGTGACAGCCTTGAGGCGGTGGTAGATCATTTCGATATCCTGATAGATTTTACCCGCCCGGAAGCAACGCTGACCTATCTTGATTTCTGCCGCCGTCATAACAAAGGGATGGTGATTGGCACCACCGGATTTGACGATGCAGGTAAGGCGGCGATTAAACAGGCGGCTCAGGAGATCGGCATCGTATTTGCCGCTAACTTCAGCATCGGCGTAAATTTAATGCTGAAGCTGTTGGAAAAAACGGCGAAAGTCATGGGCGAGTATGCGGACATCGAAATCATCGAAGCGCATCATCGCCATAAAGTTGACGCTCCTTCCGGCACCGCGCTGGCGATGGGGGAAGCGATTGCTGATGCAATGAACTGGTCGCTTAATGATCATGCGGTTTACGCGCGTGAAGGCCATACCGGAGAGCGCAGCGCGCAAACTATCGGATTCGCCACCGTACGTGCAGGTGACATTGTAGGCGAGCATACCGCTATGTTTGCAGATATTGGTGAACGCCTGGAGATAACTCATAAAGCCTCCAGCCGTATGACCTTTGCAAAAGGCGCGGTAAAGGCGGCTGAGTGGGTTAGCGGGAAAAATACAGGCCTTTATGATATGAGAAGCGTGCTTAACCTTGATGATTTGTAATATATATAAAATTTGTTTTAATTTAAATATTTGAATTTAAAGGGCTATTTCTTAGCCCTTTTTGCTTTAATTGAATAATAATGCCTTTGATCTATTATGTTGCTCTAATTGCTTTTTCTATAAGTTTTACTGCTTCCCGTTGTGCTGCTAAAGCTAAATTTGACCATTTGGTCCACTTTTTCACACGCCAACGTCTTTTTTACTGTTGCCTGCTGGATGCAATCGGTTTTCTTGCCAGGAATAGACTCGGTTTTAGGGGGAATCTTATCTTTTTAGCCTGTGATGGCTAAAACAGACATAAAAAATAGCCTTTAGGGTAGACATTCCATAAGTCGATCATTAGAATGCGCGCAATTTGCCAAAAATCGACAATAACAGCGGTTTTTGCATTGATTCATCGATGCGTTATGAATTAATATGCAAATATTATGACTGTTTATTCCCTGGAGGACGTTTTGAATAAGTCAGCGATTTTGGTTCTGGAAGACGGAACCCAATTCCACGGTCGGGCCATTGGGGCGACAGGATCGGCGGTGGGAGAGGTAGTTTTCAATACTTCAATGACCGGTTATCAAGAAATCCTCACAGATCCTTCCTATTCTCGCCAGATTGTCACTCTTACTTATCCCCATATTGGTAATGTCGGCACCAATGTCGCTGATGAAGAATCCTCTCAGGTACATGCGCAGGGTCTGGTTATTCGCGATCTGCCGCTGATCGCCAGCAACTATCGTAACGAAGAAGGGCTGTCGGCTTACCTGAAACGCAACAATATCGTCGCTATCGCCGATATCGATACGCGTAAACTCACGCGTCTGCTGCGTGAAAAGGGCGCGCAGAATGGCTGCATCATTGCGGGCGACGCGCCGGATGCGCAGCTGGCGCTGCAAAAAGCGCAGGCGTTCCCTGGCCTGAAAGGTATGGATCTGGCAAAAGAGGTTTGTACCCGCGAAACCTACAGCTGGACGCAGGGAAGCTGGACGCTGGATGAAGGCCTGCCTGCTGCAAAAACTGCAGAAGAGCTGCCTTACCATGTGGTCGCTTACGATTTCGGCGTAAAAAGAAATATCTTACGCATGCTGGTGGATCGCGGCTGCCGCCTGACAGTGGTCCCGGCACAGACGCCGGCGGAAGAGGTGCTGAAGCTCAATCCAGATGGTATTTTCCTGGCAAACGGACCGGGTGACCCGGAGCCGTGCGACTATGCTATCCGCGCGATTCAGCGTTTCCTGGAAACAGAGATTCCAGTATTCGGTATCTGCCTCGGTCATCAGCTACTGGCGCTGGCCAGCGGAGCAAAAACGGTAAAAATGAAGCTGGGTCATCACGGCGGCAACCATCCGGTAAAAGATCTTGATAACGACACCGTGATGATTACCGCGCAAAACCACGGCTTCGCGGTTGATGAAAACGATTTGCCTGCCAACCTGCGCGTGACCCATGTTTCACTGTTCGATCAGACGGTTCAGGGCATTCACCGCACAGATAAACCCGCGTTTAGCTTCCAGGGACATCCGGAAGCCAGCCCAGGCCCGCATGACGCGGCGCCGCTGTTCGATCACTTTATCGAACTGATTGAAGCGGCCCGTGCCGGCCAGAAATAAATTTCAGGAAAGGAACAGAGATAATGCCAAAACGTACTGACTTAAAATCCATCCTGATTCTGGGCGCTGGCCCGATTGTTATCGGCCAGGCGTGCGAGTTTGACTATTCCGGCGCGCAGGCCTGTAAGGCGCTGCGTGAAGAAGGCTATCGCGTTATTTTGGTTAACTCCAATCCGGCAACCATCATGACCGACCCGGAAATGGCGGATGCCACCTATATCGAACCGATCCACTGGGAAGTGGTGCGTAAAATCATCGAGAAAGAGCGTCCCGATGCGGTGCTGCCTACTATGGGCGGCCAGACAGCGCTGAACTGCGCGCTGGAGCTGGAGCGTCAGGGCGTGCTGGCGGAGTTCGGCGTGACCATGATTGGCGCCACGGCGGACGCGATTGATAAAGCAGAAGACCGCCAGCGTTTCGATAAGGCCATGAAGAAAATTGGCCTTGAAACGGCACGCTCCGGCATTGCGCACAATATGGAAGAAGCGCTGCAGGTTGCGGCGGATGTCGGCTTCCCCTGCATTATCCGTCCCTCTTTTACTATGGGCGGCAGCGGCGGCGGCATCGCCTATAACCGCGAAGAGTTCGAAGAGATTTGCGAACGCGGTCTGGATCTCTCACCTACCAAAGAGCTGCTGATTGATGAATCGCTGATTGGCTGGAAAGAGTATGAGATGGAGGTGGTGCGCGATAAGAATGATAACTGCATCATTGTCTGCTCCATTGAAAACTTCGATCCAATGGGCATCCACACCGGTGACTCCATCACCGTTGCGCCGGCGCAAACCCTGACCGATAAAGAGTACCAAATCATGCGTAACGCCTCGATGGCGGTACTGCGTGAAATCGGCGTGGAAACCGGCGGTTCTAACGTGCAGTTCGCGGTGAACCCCAAAAATGGCCGTCTGATTATTATCGAGATGAACCCGCGCGTATCCCGCTCCTCGGCGCTGGCCTCCAAAGCCACCGGCTTCCCGATCGCTAAAGTCGCGGCGAAGCTGGCGGTAGGTTATACGCTGGATGAGCTGATGAACGACATTACCGGCGGCCGTACGCCTGCTTCGTTCGAGCCTTCGATCGACTATGTCGTGACTAAAATCCCGCGCTTTAACTTTGAAAAATTTGCCGGTGCCAACGATCGTCTGACAACCCAGATGAAATCGGTTGGCGAGGTGATGGCGATTGGCCGCACCTTGCAGGAGTCAATGCAGAAGGCGCTGCGCGGACTGGAAGTCGGCGCTAACGGCTTCGACCCGAAAGTACATCTGGATGATGCCGATGCGCTGACGCGTATCCGCCGCGAGCTGAAAGATGCAGGCGCCGAGCGTATCTGGTACGTAGCCGATGCGTTCCGTGCTGGCCTGTCGGTAGACGGCGTATTTAACCTGACCAATATCGATCGCTGGTTCCTGGTACAGATTGAAGAGCTGGTGCGTCTGGAAGAGCAGGTTGCTCAGGAAGGTATTAACGGCCTGAATGCCGATTTCCTGCGCACGCTCAAGCGCAAGGGCTTTGCCGATGCGCGTCTGGCGGATCTGGCCGGCGTGAGCGAAGCAGAAGTACGCAAACTGCGCCAGCAGTACAACCTGCATCCGGTTTATAAGCGCGTTGATACCTGCGCCGCCGAGTTTTCGACCGATACCGCCTATATGTACTCCACGTATGAAGAGGAGTGCGAAGCGAATCCAAACCAGGATCGTGAAAAAATCATGGTGCTGGGCGGCGGACCAAACCGCATCGGTCAGGGCATTGAGTTTGACTACTGCTGTGTTCATGCTGCGCTGGCGCTGCGCGAAGATGGTTATGAAACCATCATGGTCAACTGCAACCCGGAAACCGTTTCAACCGATTATGATGCCTCCGACCGTCTCTATTTTGAGCCGGTAACGCTGGAAGATGTGCTGGAAATCGTACGAATTGAGCAGCCGAAAGGCGTTATCGTACAGTACGGCGGTCAGACGCCGCTGAAGCTGGCGCGTGCGCTGGAAGCAGCTGGCGTACCGGTTATCGGTACCAGCCCGGACGCTATCGACCGTGCGGAAGATCGCGAGCGCTTCCAGCAGGCGGTAGACCGCCTGGGCCTGAAGCAGCCTGCGAACGCCACGGTAACGGCGCTGGAACAGGCGGTACAGAAAGCAGCAGATATTGGTTATCCGTTGGTGGTGCGTCCTTCTTATGTGCTGGGCGGCCGGGCGATGGAAATTGTGTATGACGAGCAGGATCTGAAGCGCTACTTCCAGACGGCTGTCTCTGTATCTAACGATGCGCCGGTGCTGCTGGATCGTTTCCTGGACGACGCGGTAGAAGTTGATGTTGATGCGATTTGCGACGGCGAGCGCGTGCTGATTGGCGGCATCATGGAGCATATCGAGCAGGCCGGGGTGCATTCTGGTGATTCCGCCTGTTCACTGCCCGCCTATACGCTAAGCAAGGAAATTCAGAATGTCATGCGGCAGCAGGTAGAGAAGCTGGCGTTTGAGCTCTGCGTACGTGGTCTGATGAACGTGCAGTTTGCGGTAAAAGATAACGAAGTTTATCTGATTGAGGTTAACCCGCGCGCCGCACGTACCGTGCCTTTCGTTTCTAAAGCGACCGGCGTGCCGCTGGCAAAAGTTGCCGCGCGCGTAATGGCCGGTAAAACGCTGATGGAGCAGGGCGTAACTGAAGAGGTTATCCCACCTTACTATTCAGTGAAAGAAGTAGTACTGCCGTTTAACAAGTTCCCTGGCGTGGACCCGATTCTTGGACCGGAAATGCGCTCAACGGGGGAAGTGATGGGCGTTGGCCGCACCTTTGCCGAAGCGTTCTCCAAGGCGATGCTGGGCGCGCAGTCCAACATGAAAAAGCAGGGCCGGGCGCTGTTGTCGGTGCGTGAAGGCGACAAAAAACGTGTGGTTGACCTGGCTGCCAAACTGTTGAAGTTCGGCTTTGAGCTTGATGCTACGCACGGTACGGCGGTTGTGCTGGGTGAAGCAGGCATTAACCCCCGTCTGGTGAACAAAGTGCATGAAGGACGCCCGCATATTCAGGACCGTCTGAAGAACGGCGAATACAGCTATATCGTCAATACCACTGCAGGACGGCAGGCCATTGAGGATTCACGCGTCATTCGCCGTAGCGCGCTGCAGTACAAAGTGCACTATGACACCACGCTGAACGGCGGCTTTGCTACTGCGATGGCGCTGAATGCTGACCCAACGGAGAAAGTGATTTCCGTACAGGAGATGCACGCTCAGCTTAAGGCTAAATAACGTCAGCCTGAGCACCGGCTGATAGCGTAAACGGCTCCTGCGGGAGCCGTTTTTTATGGCAGGCAGCCCACGTTCAGGGGCGCTTTTTACCGGTTGGCAGGTTTGCCTTTTCTACGTTGATTACGGGATCGCTGGGGATAGCGGCTGCGGCAGATGCCAGCCCGATAATATTTGTTTGAGGCGTAGCGTCAGGCTTCCTGGAGGTTTCCACGCTGCCTACAAACATGGCGCCTTTTTTCACCGACAGCGTGACATAATCGAGCGCGCCGTTAATATTGGCATGTTCGCCAATATCCATCGATTCTGCTTTGCATTCGCCTTTCACAGTGCCGTTGATTATTAATTCCTGGCTGCTAATATTGCCGTTGACCAGCCCGCTGCGCATGACTTTTACTACACCTTCGTTAGCGATAATATTTCCCTGTACTTCGCCATAGATATAAACCTGACCTACCGCTTTTAAATTACCCTCAAAACAGACATCACGAGCAATGACCGTATTATTTGTTTGCTCGTCCACATGCGGCGCGGCTTTATCCAGCAATCCCGTTGAGGTAACAGGCTCTTTTTTTGACGCTATTTCTGCTGATTTATTTTGTTTTTTAAACATAGTGACAATCTTCCGTTGTGATGCGTAAAGTAAAAAGGACCCGACAGCCAGGAGGCCAAAAATCCCCGCCCAGGTCAAAGAAAAAAAGCTTGCTACCAACCCCAGCAGCCAGCAGCAGATCCCGCCATTAAAGAAAATATATTTCCTGTCCATATTAGTCTGTTATGACTCCCTGTGCCTGCCATGTCTGTGTTAATTATTTAACCGACACGCGATAAGATGAAGAACAGCATATTCATCCGGGACTATCTCTTCCTGGAATGGCAGAGCGTCTGGCGAAGAGTTCGTACTGATTTGTTATTAAATGGTTGTAGAGAAAATTATATTAGGGAATATACTATATCCTGATATTTTTAATTACAAAGAGTAGGCCTTAAATTGATGGCTATTCCGGGAATTAAAGATTAAACAGGAAATAACAATTGAACTGAACTTAAAGTTATCGATATTTCAGGAAGTATTCAAGGGAAGTTATACCACTTCTTGTCGCGCCGCACAGAAATAATCGCCCGCATATCCAGCCCCGTTGAATAGCATAAGTGCTCTGAACGCATAACAATGAGCCAAATTATTGCTTACTATAACAAGAGGGCGTTCGCCGATGTCTTCAGGACAATGCGCCGCTGCGTTTTCCTGAAAAAGTGCCGAATCGGCCTGGAACAGCCGCCTTTGTCACCATCAGTCACGGTTTAAAAACCTTTACGTAAATCCACTAATCAGGCTATCGACGAAAGTTTCGCCTTTACGTATGATGGCGCCAATTTTACACCCTGTTGAGAATTTATGATGATAAGCCTGATAGCGGCTTTAGCAGCCGATCGCGTTATTGGGATGGAAAACGCTATGCCGTGGGATCTGCCTGCGGACTTAGCCTGGTTTAAGCGTAATACATTGAATAAACCCGTGATTATGGGGCGTCTGACCTGGGAATCGATAGGCCGCCCGTTGCCGGGACGCCATAATATTGTGGTCAGCAGCCAGCCAGGAAAAGCAACGGATGGTGTAACCTGGGTGACCTCACTGGACGATGCCTTAGCAGCAGCGGGCGACGTTGAAGAGATCATGGTCATTGGCGGTGGTCGTATTTATGAGCAGATGCTGGACCGCGCAGATCGTATTTATCTGACGCACATTGATGCGGAAGTAGAAGGCGATACGCACTTCCCGGACTACGAACCGGATGAATGGCAGTCGGTATTCAGTGAATTTCATGACGCTGATGAGAAAAATTCCCACAGCTACTGCTTTGAAATTCTTGAGCGCCGCTGATAACGTCGGTTAAAAGCTTCCTTATCCGCCAGCTGTAACATTGCTGTCATTTTTGCCCTCTAGCATTGCTTCCAGTCTGGGAAACTATAACGGGAAGCAATGCAAAATGAGCGATAAAATCCTTGAATTAAACATGGAATCACTGCCAAGCCCGGCGCGTCGTAAATTGCTGGCCGGAACCGGCGCATTAGGGCTGGCAGGCTTTCTTGGCGGCGGCGTCAGCTTTTCTGCTCTGGCTAAAGTGCAGTCAGCACCAAACGGTAGCCCGCTGTTGGGATTTAAGGCGGTTCCTGCTTCTACCGCTGATGAAATTACTATCGCACCGGGTTATCGGGCTGAAGTGCTTATCTCCTGGGGCGAGCCGCTGGTGGATGGCGCGCCTGCGTTCGATCCTCAGGGAAATAACAGCGCTGCCGATCAGGAAAAGCAGTTCGGTGATAATAATGATGGTATGAGCTTTTTCGCCCTGGATGATAACCGTGGCGTAATGGCGATCAATAATGAGTATGTAAACGAACAGTACCTGTTCCCTCACGGCGGCAGCAAAGCGACCAGCCTGGAAGATGTAAAAAAATCGCAGGCGGGGCATGGCGTATCGATCGTTGAGGTTGCACGTAGCGAAGATAATCGCTGGCGCGTGGTGCGTCCGTCACGCTATAACCGTCGTATTACTGCCAACACCCTGATGCATTTTTCCGGACCGGCAGCAGGCCATGCGGCGCTGCAAACCGCAGCCGATCCTGAAGGGAAAACGGTGCTGGGCACCTTTGGCAACTGCGCCAACGGCAAAACCCCCTGGGGAACTTACCTCACCTGCGAAGAGAACTTCGATACTTACTTCGGCACCAAAGCCGCTGATTTCAAACCCACAGCGCAGCAGAAACGCTATACGCTCAACGCCAGCGAGCCGGAGCGCAACTGGTCCGATTTTGACGATCGTTTTGACGTGGCAAAAAATCCCAACGAATTCAACCGCCACGGCTGGATCGTAGAGATAGATCCGCTCGATCCCGCCTCGGTGCCGGTAAAGCGAACCGCGCTGGGGCGATTCAAACATGAAAACGCGGCGGTGACGGTAGCAAAAAGCGGTGAGCTGGTGGTTTATATGGGCGACGATGAGCGTGGCGAATATATCTATAAATATGTCTCCACGGGCAAAGTTGATCACGCTAATCCAGCAGCAAATAAAGCGCTGCTGGATGAGGGAACGCTGTACGTTGCGGTGTTCGAAGGTGATAAAAGCGGTACGCCGCTGAAGGGCTCGGGCCGCTGGCTGGCGCTGGTTCACGGACAAAACGGACTGACTGCAGAAAACGGTTTCCAGAGTCAGGCGGATATTTTGATTAACGCGCGCGCGGCGGCGGATGTGGTGAAAGCCACGCGTATGGATCGTCCTGAGTGGATCGCGGTGAACCCGCACGACGGTCGCGCCTACTGTACACTGACCAATAACAACAAGCGCGGTAATGAAAAGATGCCGGTGGATGCGGCTAACCCGCGTCCCGACAATATTTATGGCCAGATTATTCGCTGGGATGAGCAGGGCGACGCCACGGCGCAGCAGTTCAGCTGGGATATTTTTGTGCTGTGCGGCAACCCGATAGCGCACCCGCAGGGAGTGCAGCGCGGTACGCCTAATATCACGGCAGACAATACCTTTAACAGCCCGGACGGGCTGGGCTTTGATAGCGCCGGACGTTTGTGGATCCTGACCGACGGGAAATACAGCAATGAGGGCGATTATCAGGGACAGGGTAATAATCAGATGCTGGTTGGCGATCCAAACAGCGGCGAAATCCGGCGCTTTATGGTAGGGCCGAAATCCTGTGAGTTAACGGGCATCACCTTTACGCCAGATTATCGCACCCTGTTTGTTAACGTACAGCACCCAGGAGAAGAGGGCGATTCTCACTTCCCTCATAACAGCCCGCGTCCGCGCTCTTCAGTGATCATGATCACTCGCGAAGATGGCGGTATTGTCGGGGCATAAGAATCAATGCCGGGCCATCTGGCCCGGTTATTATTCGGAGCGCAGCGCGGCTGGGGTGGTTTCTACGGCTTCACTGGCCTGCAGGCGGTTAGAAGGCTGAATAAACAGCTGACGATCTTCCCAGCGCAGCATGGTCAGCGTGCCGCCCCAGCAGCAACCGGTATCCAGACCGATAATCCCTTCCGGCGTGCCTTTGCCTTCCAGCGAAGCCCAGTGGCCAAAAATAATCGTATAATCGCGTGCTACCGGGCCTGCGATAGTAAACCAGGGTTTTAACGGTGGCGGCGCTGAATTGGGCGCGTCTTTGCAAATCATATCCAGCTGTCCATTCGGAAAGCAGTAGCGCATCCGCGTCAGCGCGTTGGTGCTGAAGCGCAGGCGTGCCAGGCCGGTGAGCTCGGGCGTCCAGTTATTCGGCATATCGCCATACATCGCATCAAGAAAGAGCGGATAGCTGTCGCTGGAGAGCACAGACTCAACTTCTCGCGCGCACATTTTTGCCGTTTCAATATCCCACTGCGGCGTGATGCCGGCATGTGCCATCACCAGCTTTTTCTCTTCGTCTACCTGTAGCAGCGGCTGTCGGCGTAGCCAGTTGATAAGCTCATCCGCGTCAGGCGCGTCCAGCAGCGGAGTGAGACGATCTTTCGGTTTATTACGGCTGATGCCCGCGAAAACCGCCAGCAGATGCAGATCGTGATTGCCCAGCACCATGCGTACCGCGCTGCCCAGCGAACGTACATAGCGCAGCACTTCCAGCGAGCCTGGTCCGCGAGCGACCAGATCGCCAGTTAGCCACAGCGTATCTTTTTCAGCATCAAAGGCGACCTGTTGCAGCAGAGAGTGCAGTTCATCGTAGCAGCCGTGAACATCGCCAATAAGGTATGTACTCATGAAATAATTATCCGGAGAAGAAATGGCAAACCCGGCCATAGCCGGGTTTCTCATCAGTGAATGCGCGAAGGCACCGCGAGGCGAAAGACGGGAATGTCGACATGAAACTGTTCGCCTCGTTCGTCAATCATCACATAGTGCCCCTGCATAGTGCCCATCGGCGTTTCCAGTACTGCGCCGCTGGTATATTGAAATTCATCGCCTGGCGCAATAGAGGGTTGTTCACCGATAACGCCATCGCCCTGAACTTCCGTTTCGCGCCCGTTGCCGTTGGTAATTAACCAGTAACGGCTACGCAGCTGCACTTTTTCGTGCCCCAAATTGCGGATGGTAATGGTATAGGCGAATACGTAGCGATCTTCATCCGGGGCAGATTGCGATTCGACGTAAAAACTCTGTACCTGAACACAAACTCGGGACGACTCAATCATGCGTTTAGCTCTCCTGCGACTCGGGATGCGCAGATAACCAGTTTGCTAACTGGCAATATTGCGCAACGGTGACATTTTCCGCACGCAGACTGCCATCAACGCCCAGATTTTCCATGACCTCAGCGCTGAACAGGTGGCCAAGGCTATTGCGCAGTGTCTTACGGCGCTTGCCGAAGGCTTCGGTGGTAATGCGGCTCAGCACACGAACACTCTCAACCGGATGTGGCTGCACAGCATGCGGCACCAGGCGAACCACGGCGGAATCCACTTTAGGCGCTGGCGTAAAGGATTCCGGCGGTACTTCCAGTACTGGAATCACCTGACAATAATATTGCGCCATCACGCTTAAACGTCCATAGGCTTTACTGTCCGGGCCAGCAACCAGGCGATTGACCACCTCTTTTTGCAGCATAAAGTGCATATCTTTGATCGCACTAGTATAGCTGAAAAGGTGGAACATTAGCGGCGTAGAGATGTTGTAGGGCAGGTTGCCAAAGACACGCAACGGTTGACCGCGCTCAGCTGCAAGCTGGGCAAAATCGAAGGTCATGGCATCCTGCTGAAAAATAGTCAGCTTGGGGCCGAGGAACGGATGGGTTTGCAGACGCGCAGCCAGATCGCGATCCAGTTCAATAACGGTCAGCGCATCAAGGCGCTCGCCGACGGGCTCAGTCAGGGCGCCAAGGCCGGGACCGATCTCTACCATCGCTTCGCCGCGCTGCGGATGAATCGCCGCAACGATGCTGTCGATAATGTAAGAGTCGTTAAGGAAGTTTTGTCCAAAACGTTTGCGGGCGAAATGACCCTGGTGGACACGATTATTCATTGACTTCTTTGATCATATTGATGGCGAGATTAAGCGCCGTGATGAAGCTTCCCGCATCAGCGTTACCCTGACCGGCCAGTTCCAGCGCGGTGCCATGGTCAACGGAGGTACGGATAAAGGGCAGGCCAAGGGTGATATTCACCGCGCGGCCAAAGCCCTGATATTTCAGAACCGGCAGGCCCTGATCGTGATACATCGCCAGAACCGCATCGGCATGCTGAAGATATTTGGGCTGAAACAGCGTATCCGCCGGCAGCGGGCCGGTGAGCTGCATGCCCTGCTGACGCAGCTTATCCAGCGCCGGGATAATGGTATCGAGCTCTTCACGACCCATATGTCCGCCTTCGCCAGCGTGCGGATTCAGGCCGCAAACCAGAATATGCGGCTGGCTAATGCCAAACTTACGCTGTAAATCCTGATGCAGAATAGAGATCACTTCATGCAGGCTGGCTTCGGTAATGGCGTCTGACACCGCTTTTAGCGGCAGATGCGTGGTAGCCAGCGCGACCCGTAGCTCTTCGGTAGCCAGCATCATCACCACGCGTTCGCAGGCGGCGCGGTCGGCAAAAAATTCGGTGTGGCCGCTGAAGGCGATACCGGCGTCGTTAATAACGCCTTTATGCACCGGGCCGGTAATTAACGCAGAGAACTCACCGCTGAGACAGCCATCGCAGGCACGGGCAAGGGTTGCCAGCACGTAGTGGCTGTTAGCTACCGCCAGCTTTCCGGCCATAACCGGCGCAGCCAGTTCAACCGGCAAAACGGTTAGCGTACCGGCCCGCTGCGGCTGTGCAGAGGTGCCCGGTTGATACTGGCGTAGCGTCAGCGGCAAACCCAACTGTTGGGCACGTTCCATCAGCAGCTGGGGCGAGGCGCAAACCACCAGTTCAACCGGCCAGTCGCGCTGCGCCAGCTGCAATGTAACATCGGGACCAATCCCGGCGGGTTCGCCGGGAGTGATAACAACGCGAGCGTTACTGAGCATTGGCATCCAGAATTTTTACATAGGCGCTGGCGCGCTGTTCCTGCATCCAGGTTTGCGCTTCTTCAGCGAACTTACGGTTAAACAGCAGACGGTAAGCGCGCTCTTTTTGCGCCGCATCGGTTTTATCAACCTGACGCGTGTCCAGCAGCTGAATCAGGTGCCAGCCAAAAGAGGAGTGAACCGGCTGACTGGTTTCGCCTTTCTGCAGACGAAGCAGCGCATCACGGAAGGCTGGATCGAAAATTTCCGGTGAGCTCCAGCCCAAATCGCCGCCCTGGTTCGCTGAACCCGGATCGTCAGAGAACTGCCTGGCTGCTGCCGCAAAGCTGATTTTGCCGCTTTTAATATCGGTAGCAACCTGCGTGAGTTTCTGGCGGGCCTGGTCATCGGTAAGAATCGGCGATGGCTTCAGCAGAATATGACGCGCATGAACTTCGGTCACTGAAATATTCTGTTTTTCACCACGCAGGTCATTCACTTTCAGGATATGAAAGCCAACGCCGGAACGAATAGGGCCAACAATATCACCTTTTTTCGCAGTGCTTACTGCCTGAGCGAACAGGGTCGGCAGCTCTTCAATTTTGCCCCAGCCCATGTTGCCGCCCTTTAAAGCCTGCGGATCGGCGGAGTAGGTGACTGCCAGCTTACCGAAGTCAGCGCCGCTCTTGAGTTCGCTCATCAGCTGTTTCGCCAGCGTTTCCTGATCGTCAACCTGCTGTTGCGTCGGGTTTTCCGGCAGCGGCAGCAGGATATGGCTGATATTCAGTTCGGTGCCCTGCGTATTTTGTGCAGAAACCTGTTTGGCCAGCGTCTCGACTTCCTGCGGCAGAATGGTTACGCGACGGCGTACTTCATTGTTACGCACTTCCGCAATCTGCATCTCTTTGCGGATCTGCTCGCGGTAGGCGTTGTAATTAACGCCGTCATAGGCCAGGCGGCTGCGCATCTGATCCAGCGACATCCGGTTCTGCGCGGCAATGTTAGCTATCGCCTGGTCCAGCTGTTGATCGGAGATCTGTATGCCCATCTGCTTGCCCATCTGCAGGATAATGTTATCCATCACCAGACGTTCAACAATTTGATGGCGCAGTGTGCGGTCATCAGGCAGTTGCTGTCCAGCCTGCTGCGCCTGCGCTTTCACCGAATGCATCATGCCATCAACATCACTTTCCAGAACGACGCCGTTATTCACCACGGCGGCGACTTTATCAACTACCTGCGGGGCTGCGATCGCGGTGTTAGCGGCCAGCGCCACACCCAGTATCAGCATTCTCCAGTTCTTCATACTTTTTCCATTTTCTTTCCGCACTGCGGGTTTGCCTGTCAAACATTACAACATCAAAAAGCGCGCTGGTAAGGCAAAATGCCCTCACGTAGCATCTGGTTGGAGCCCAGTCCGTAGTTCGGGCTCAGGCCACGCAACTCAATGTTGAATGAGATTTGGTTTTCGTACTTACTTTCGCTGTTTTCCCAGCCATTGATTTTACGCTCGTAACCCACGCGGATGGCATAACAGCAGGAGCTATACTGTAAGCCTACCAGTTGATCAGCCGCCTTTTTCTCCTTGGTATCGTAGTAGTACGCGCCCACTACGGCCCAGGAGTCGGCGATTGGCCAACTGGCCGTCATCCCAACCTGCGAAATACCGTTTTCGTAAATCGGATCGCCGGTAATATTACGGCTGCTCAGCGCACTGGCGACATATTCCGGGCTGATGTAACGGTAGTTCAGTTGCACCATACGGTCAGCGTCACGACGGTATTCCACCACCGCGTTGCCCTGCGCAATATTATCCAGACGCGTATCGTACTGAAGGCCACCGCGTACGCCCCAACGGTCGCTAACGCGCCACCAGGTGTCACCGGCCCAGATCAGGCTGCCGGTGTCATCTTCATCGCTGGTACTGTTCAGCCCGGTACGCGACGGGGTAAACGAGTAGATTTGACCTACGGATACGTTAAAACGTTCAACCAGATCGGTATCATAAATCCGCGAGGTCAGGCCGCTGGCGACCTGGTTGGCTGAAGCAATACGATCAAGGCCGCTGTAAGTACGATCGCGGAACAGGCCGGTATAGTCAGTTTGCAGCAGCGTAGAGTCATACGCCTGGATATGGCTCTGATCGCGATACGGAACGTAGAGGTACTGGATGCGTGGTTCAAGCGTCTGGGTATAGCCTTCCGCCCAGTTCATGTTGCGCTCGAACACCATGCGGCCATCCACTTTAAACTGTGGCATAACGCGGTTAACGCTTCCCTTTAACTGATTATCTGCGTTACCGGTGCGGGAGTTATAATAATCAACATTGCTCTGCTGGTAGTGGGTCGCCAGCAGTTTTGCCTCGGTGTTCAGACTACCCCATTCGTTGGCCAGCGGCAGGTTAATGGTTGGCTCCAGGTGCAAACGTACCGCATCCGGCAGATTGTCGTTTACGTTGGTGAACTGCACCGCCTGGGCATAAAGGCGCGTATCGAACGGCCCAAGGTCATTTTTGTAGTAGTTAAAGTCGAACTGCGGCTGCGCACGGTAAACGTTGCTTGATCTGTTGGTATCAAAAATCTGGAAGTCTTTACTGGAGAGCGTGGCGTCCCAGTTGGTATCCGCATAGCCGATGCTGAACTTCTGCGTAGCGTAGCCGTCGGTCGTGGAATAATATTTAGAGTCAAGATCCTTGAAATAGTAAGGATCGCTGACTTTGGTGTAGTTGGCGTTGAAGCGCCAGTGCTGTTCATACACCCCTGAATGACGCCAGAAGAAGAGCCAGCGGTTAGAGTCGCCATCTTTGCTTTTACGCGTCGCTTCGTCACGCTTGTATTCGTCGTCGCTTGGCAGATAGTCAAATTCAATCAGGCCGCTACCGGCGGTGGTCAGATAGCGGAATTCGTTCTGCCACTGCAGGCCGCGCTTGCTCTGATAGTTTGGCGTAATAGTGGCATCCATCTGCGGCGCGATGTTCCAGTAATAGGGCAGCGCAAACTGGAAGCCATCATTGTTGCTATATTTGGCGTTAGGGATCAAGAAACCAGAGCGGCGTCGATCGCCGATCGGCAACTGCAAGTAAGGGCTGTAGAAAACCGGAACGGCACCAATTTTAAAACGTGCGTTCCAGATTTCCGCCACTTCCTCTTCACGATCCTGAATAACCTGCGAGCCGACCACGCTCCAGCTATTGCTGCCTGGCAGACATGAGGTAAAGGTGCCGTTTTCCAGGATGGTGTAGCGGTTGTTGCCGCGCAGTTTCATCTGATCGGCGGTGCCGCGCCCCTGACGCCCCACCATCTGATAATCGCCGTTCCAGACGTTGGTATCTTTGGTGTTCAGGTTAGACCAGGCTTTCGGACCTTTCAGGATGACCTGGTTGTCATCATAGTGCACATTACCCAGCGCATCGACGGTGCGAAGCGGGGTGGTTTGGCCAGGCTGTTGACGCTGATGCAGCTGAACTTCGTCGGAACGCAGGCGGCTGTTGCCCTGCTGAATATCCACTTTGCCGGTAAAGACCGCATCGTCGGGATAGTTACCCTTCGCATCATCAGAATGTATCGTTACCGGCAGTTGATTGGCGTCACCCTGAACCACGGGACGGGTATAGTTTGGTACGCCCAGCATACACTGCGACATTAAATCGTCGGCGAGGGCGTGCTGACTATAAAGCGCTGCGCCAATCATCGTGGCCAGCAGTGTGGGTATACGTTTTTTCATACGCGGTATCGAGAATTCCGTAATTACTGGCATCATGCCGACAAAACGGTCAGAGACTAACGTACTGAACTGCGTTGCGCCAGTGTTAATCCTTGTCTGTCCGCGTTGCCGTTAGGCAGTGAGATAAATGACAGGTATGATAATGCAATTTTTAGCCTTCGGCATGGCGAATTGAGGAGTATATGCGCTATTGGGGAAAAGTAATTGGTCTACTGCTGGGATTGTTATCCGGAGCAGGCTTTTGGGGGCTGCTGCTAGGGCTGGTGCTGGGCCACTTAGTCGATAAAATCCGTGAGACACAGGGAAAAGCCTGGTTTTCTAACAATCAGACCCGACAGTCGATTTTTTTCCGCACCACGTTTCAGGTGATGGGGCATCTTACCAAGTCCAAGGGCCGGGTAACCGAAGCGGATATTCAGATCGCTTCTCAGCAGATGGATCGCATGCAGCTGCACGGTACGGCGCGCGCCCAGGCGCAGCAGGCGTTTCGTGAAGGCAAGCAGAGCGATTATCCGCTGCGCCATAAGCTGCGTGAGTTACGCAGCGCCTGTTTTGGGCGCTTTGATCTGATCAGGATGTTTTTAGAGATTCAGATTCAGGCCGCGTTTGCCGATGGTTCCCTGCATCCTAACGAGCGTCAGGTGCTGTATGTGATCGCGGAAGAGTTAGGTATTTCGCGCACGCAGTTCGATCAGTTTCTGCGCATGATGGAAGGCGGCCAGCAGTTTGGCGGCGGATATCATTCGTGGGGCGGTAGCGGGCAGGGCGGGCAAGGTTATGGCGCGCAGCAGGGACCCACGCTGGAGGCAGCCTGTAAGGTGTTAGGCGTGAAACCCACCGATGATTATATGACCATTAAACGCGCCTGGCGTAAGCTGATGGCGGAACATCATCCCGATAAGCTGGTAGCGAAAGGGCTGCCGCCGGAGATGATGGAGATGGCGAAGCAGAAGGCGCAGGAGATTCAGGCTGCGTGGGATCTGATTCGCAAGGAACGAAATTTTAAATAGTTTGTTGAACCGGCGCGGCAGAGTATGGCATCGGTCTGAAGCTGTTTTCGCGCTGAACGCGGGAAGGCCAGCGGATAGCCTGAAGGCACCTCCGTGCTGGTTGCCGGATAGCCAGCGGATAACCTGAGGGCAGCTCCGTGCTGGTTGCGTGAGGGCCGGGGCCATCGGCGGCACGGCATGCACCCATCCCTGGGGCCTCCGCCCGCGCCATCCCTGGCGCGGGAGGTCCGCCTCACGGCCCCGGCCCTCCCACTCCCTTGAGCCCGCGCTTGCAATACTTAACCTTTGTAAACCACATCGTGCCAACCCAACGGCAAACAGATATCACGATGATCAAATCAGCGGCAGAGAACCCGCAAGCTCAGGGAAGCGGTAAACAGGATTCACGATAGTTAAATCAGTAGCGGGCAGGCGACGCGGAAATATGAGAAGCGGCGGCAGGTAACACCTTATTTAAGTCATTGGCAAACAGGATTCACAATAGCTAAATCAGCGGCGAGCAGACAACCCGGAAGCTCAGGGAGGCGGCAGACGGGGCCGGAGTAAAGCCTCCGCGTCAGAGATGACGCGGCGGAGGCCCCAGGGATAGGTTAACGACGTCTTTACGGAGCGCCCCGTCTGCCGCTGACGTCGGCGCGCGCATCCAGACTGCATCAAACCGCCGCTGACGCATCAAAAATCGGCGGGCTGGCGAAACGTCATCTTATTGCCAAATGCGGGATGCGTAATCGTCAGCCACTCCGCATGCAGCTGTAGGCGAGATGCCATTGCCAGCGCCGCCTCATGCGCATAAAAACGATCGCCTAAAATTGGATGACCTAACGCCTGCATATGCACACGGAGCTGATGCGAACGTCCGGTGATCGGCTTCAGCTGAATACGGGCGCTATTATCTGCCGCCCGCTCCAGCACCTGATACTCCGTTTGCGCCGACTTGCCGGTTTCAAAACAAACTTTTTGCATTGGACGATTTGGCCAGTCGCAAATCAGCGGCAAATCCACCAGACCGTCGTCTTTCTGCGGATGCCCCCAGATTCGGGCAACATAGCTCTTCTCCGGCTCACGCTCGCGAAACTGACGCTTTAGCTCGCGCTCTGCAGCTTTATTCAGCGCTACAACCAGCACCCCGCTGGTTGCCATATCCAGACGATGCACCGATTCAGCCAGCGGAAAATCACGCTGAATACGCGTCATCACGCTATCCTTATGCTCCTCAAGACGCCCAGGCACAGACAATAACCCGCTCGGCTTATTGACCACCATAATGTGATCGTCCTGATACAGAATATGCAGCCAGGGTTCCAGCGGCGGGTTATAGGGTTCCATAGCCTGTGCGTTCTCCGGTTAGCTTACTGATGAGAAACCACGATCAGACGCAGCGCATCCAGACGCCAGCCGGCATCGTTCAGGCTGGCCAGCACCTCGCTGCGATTGCTCTCCAGCGCGGCGATCTCATCTTCACGGATATTCGGGTTAACCGCTTTCAGCGCCTGCAAACGCTCCAGCTCGGCGCTCAACTTCTCATCGGCTTCAACACGTGCGGCGTCAATCAGCTTACGCGCCGCTTCTGCTGCCTGCGGCTCCGCCAGCTGAAGAATAGCATGCACATCCTGCTGCACCGCATTCACCAGCTTACTACCGTTATGACGATTCACCGCGTTCAGCTGACGGTTAAAGCTCTCAAACTCCACCTTATCGGCCAGATTGGTGCCTTTACGATCCACCAACAGACGCATCGGCGTCGGCGGCAGGAAACGCGTCAGTTGCAGATGCTTCGGCGCCTGTGCTTCAACCACGTAAATCAGCTCCATCAGCAGCGTGCCCACCGGCAGCGCCTTGTTCTTCAACAGCGACAGGGCGCAGCTGCCGGTATCGCCGGACAGAATCAGATCGAGACCATTACGGATAATCGGATGCTCCCAGGTCACATACTGTGCGTCTTCACGCGACAGCGCCTGCGCACGATCGAAAGTTATGGTACAGCCTTCTTCCGGCAGCCCCGGGAAATCAGGCACCAGCATATGATCGGAAGGCGTCAGCACAATCAAATTATCGCTGCGATCTTCCTGATTAATGCCGACAATATCGAACAGATTAAGCGCGAAATTCACCAGCTCAATATGATTATCCTGCTGACTAATCTCATCGGCCAGCGCCTCGGCCTTCGCGCCGCCGTTAGAGTTCAGCTCCAGCAGACGGTCGCGGCCCTGCTCCAGCTGAGAGCGCAGCGTGTCATGCTGCTTGCGACAGGCATGGATAAACGCGTCCAGACCTTCGCTATTCTCCGGCGCGGCCAGATATCCGATCAATTGATCGTGCACGCTATCGTATACGGTACGACCGGTCGGGCAGGTCTGTTCAAAGGCATTTAAGCCTTCGTGATACCAGCGCACCAGCACCGACTGTGCCGTCTTCTCCAGATAAGGCACCATGATTTCAATATCACGCGCCTGGCCGATACGATCAAGACGCCCAATGCGCTGCTCAAGCAAGTCGGGGTTAAACGGCAAATCGAACATCACCAGCCGATTTGCGAACTGGAAATTACGACCTTCTGAACCAATCTCAGAGCAGAGCAGCACCTGTGCGCCATTCTCTTCCGAGGCGAACCAGGCAGCGGCGCGATCGCGATCGATCAGCGAAAGACCTTCATGGAACACCGCAGCGCGAATACCTTCGCGTTCGCGTAGCACCTGCTCCAGTTGAAGGGCGGTCGCCGCCTTGGCACAAATCACCAGAACCTTCTCATCACGGTTGCTGGTCAGATAGCCCATCAGCCATTCAACGCGCGGATCGAAGTTCCACCAGGTGCCGCTGTCGCCTTCGAACTCCTGATAAATCTGCTCTGGATAAAGCATATCGTGCGCGCGCTCTTCGGCTGACTTGCGCGCCGCCATAATGCCAGAAACTTTGATAGCCGTCTGATACTGCGTGGGCAGCGGCAAACGGATCTGATGCAGCACGCGCTGCGGGAAACCTTTTACCCCGTTACGGGTGTTGCGGAACAGCACGCGGCTGGTGCCGTGGCGATCCATTAGCATACGAATCAGCTCTTCGCGCGCCGCCTGCTTGCCTTCGCCCTTGCCGTTAGCGGTTTGCAGCAGCGGCTCAATATCCTGTTCGCCGATAAGCTCGCTCAGCGCGTTCATCTCATCGTTGCCGATCGCCTTATCTTCCAGCAGCATGGCAACCGCATCGGCCACCGGACGGTAATTTTGCTGCTCAGCGACAAACTGCTCGAAATCGTGGAAACGATCGGGATCCAGCAGACGCAAACGGGCAAAGTGGCTCTCCATGCCCAGCTGCTCGGGCGTTGCCGTTAACAGCAGCACGGCAGGGATCTGCTCCGCCAGCTGCTCAATCACCTGATATTCGCGGCTCGGTTCGCCTTCGCTCCAGGCCAGATGATGCGCTTCATCCACCACCAGCAGATCCCATTCGGCATCCGCCAGCAGCTCCAGACGCTGCTTATTACGGCGCACAAAATCCAGTGAACAGATAACCAACTGCTCGGTATCGAACGGGTTGTCGCTGTCGTGCTGTGCTTCGGCATAGCGCGCATCGTCAAACAGCGAAAAGCGCAGGTTAAAACGGCGCAGCATCTCCACCAGCCACTGATGCTGCAGCGTCTCCGGCACCACAATCAGCACGCGATCGGCGCGGCCAGCCAGCAGCTGTTGATGAATAATCATCCCCGCTTCGATGGTTTTACCCAGGCCAACCTCATCCGCCAGCAGTACGCGCGGCGCATGGCGACGGCCCACATCGTGAGCGATATGCAGCTGATGCGGGATCAGGTTAGTACGCATTCCGCGCAAACCGCTAACAGGCAAACGATACTGCTCGCTCTGATAGCGACGCGCGCGAAAACGCAGCGCAAAACGATCCATACGGTCAAGCTGACCGGCGAACAGACGATCCTGTGGCTTGCTGAATACCAGCTTGCTGTCGAGCAGCACTTCGCGCAGCTCTACGGATTCCTGAGTATCCAGACGGGTACCGATATAGGTTACCAGGCCATTATCATTGCGCACTTCGGCCACTTCCAGCTGCCAGCCGTCATGACTGGTCACGGTATCGCCGGGATTGAAGATCACACGGGTAATGGGAGAATCATTTCGCGCATAGAGACGGTTTTCACCGGTAGCAGGGAAAAGCAGGGTAACCATACGGGTATCCAGTGCAACCACAGTTCCCAGCCCCAGCTCGCTTTCCGTGTCGCTGATCCAGCGTTGACCAAGTGTAAAAGGCATAGATATTTAGCTCGATTCTCGTAATAACAGATGTCATGCTCCCGCTCGGACAATAGCGTTGCGGCCAGGCAATAGGGTGTCTGGCTGATGCTCAGGAGCGGTGAAGTTCAGGAAGGGCGCTATGGTACTGGAAGGTAATGGATTCGTCACCTGTCAAAAAAGCCCCAACTGCCCGGTAATCAGTGTAGCAAAGTCATCCTGCACAAAGGGTAATATCCCGTCAGCCACCGGTTGTAGCTGCTTAAATAAATAGTGATCGTAGTCCAGCGTTGACGTTCGCGCCTCCAGCGGCTCCGGGCCGGAAGTGGTGATCACGTAGCGGATAGAACCGCCTTTTTGATACTGCAGCGGACGGCCCAGCTTCTGATTATGCTCATCAGCCAGACGCGCGGCACGCACGTGCGGCGGCACATTGCGCTCATACTCATGCAAAGGGCGACGCAGCCGCTTTTTATAGACCAGCTGCGCATCCAGCTCGCCGTCCAGCAGCTGCTGTACCCTGGTGCGAATATAGTCCTGCCAGGGCTGGCCGCGAAAAATACGTCCGTACAGCTCCTGCTGGAACTGCTGCGCCAGCGGCGTCCAGTCGGTACGTACCGTTTCCAGCCCTTTAAATACCATCCGTTCCCGATCGCCTTCACGAATCAAACCGGCATAGCGTTTTTTACTGCCCTGTTCCGCGCCACGAATGGTTGGCATCAGAAAACGAACAAAGTGCGTCTCATATTCCAGCTCCAGCGCGCTCTCTAGCTGGTATTCCGCCTGTAGATGGACGCGCCACCACTGATTAACATGGTTCACCAGCTCCCGGCCAATGGCATCAGCGCTGGCGCTGTCGTGGGGCGATTTCAGCCAGACAAAAGTGGAATCGGTATCGCCATAAATCACCTCGAAACCCTGTGCTTCTATTAGCTGGCGCGTCTGCTGCATAATTTCATGCCCGCGCAGGGTAATGGAAGAGGCCAGACGCGGATCGAAAAAACGACAGGCGCTGGTGCCCAGTACGCCATAAAAGGCGTTCATAATAATTTTTAAGGCCTGCGATAAGGGCTTATTGCCCTGACGCTTCGCCTCTTCCCGCCCTTGCCAGATCTGATTAACCATCGCAGGCAAGCAGTGATTATGTCGGGAGAAGCGCGCGTGACGGAAGCCGGGCACCGAGGCGTCATCCTGCGGATGCGCCAGCCCTTCAATCAGTCCAACCGGATCGATCAAAAAAGTACGGATAATTGAGGGATAGAGGCTTTTATAATCCAGCACCAGCACTGAATCATACAGGCCGGGACGTGAATCCATGACATAGCCGCCGGGGCTGGCTTCCGGCGCAATCTCGCCGAGATTCGGTGCGACAAAGCCGGCTCGATGCATACGCGGAAAATAGAGCTGGCTGAAAGCGGCCACCGAGCCGCCGTGGCGATCCGCCGCCAGACCGTTGACGCTGGCGCGCTCCAGCAAAAAGGGCATCAGCTCGGTTTTCTCAAAAATGCGCGTGACCAGCTCGCAGTCTTTCAGGTTATAGCGCGCCAGCGCGGGTTTATCGTTGGCGAAACGCTGATTGATCTCTTCCATGCGCTGCCACGGATTGTTGATCGCTTTGCCTTCGCCCAGCAGCTGTTGCGCCACCGACTCCAGGCTAAAAGAGTCAAAATTCCAGAACGCCGACTTTAATGCTTCGATGCCGTCGATAATCAGGCGGCCCGCCGCCTGGGCAAAAAACACGCCCGGCTTAAAGCCGTGCTCGCGCCACTCCAGCGGCTGCTGATTGCGGCCCAGACGCAGCGGAATGCCGTAGCGGTCAGCATGCTTTTGCAGCACGCGCAGATCAAACTGCACGACGTTCCAGCCAATCAACACATCAGGATCCTGCCTGGCGAACCAGGCGTTCAGCTTTTCCAGCAGCTGCGGGCGGCTGGCGACATAGTGCAGCTCGAAATCGAGCTGGCTGGCATCGCCGTTTTCCGGCCCTAACATCCAGACAATGCGCTGGCCGCAGCCTTCAACGCCAATACAGTAGAGTTCGCCGTGCTGGGTAGTTTCTATATCGAGCGAGGCCCACTTCAGCGGCGGACGGTAGTCGGGGTGCGGTTTAAGGCGGGCATTGATGAGATCGTTGCCTGCGGACTCTCCGCTAAACCAGACCGGTGCGGTAATAAAGCGCTCCATAAGGAAACGATCCGGCGGGCGCACGTCTGCTTCATAGAGTGGAATGTTGTTTTCACGCAGCAGCTTTTCCAGCCGCTGTAGCTGACGATACTGCGAGCAGTAGAGCCCCAGCACCGGGCGCTGACGAAAGTCTTTCAGCGCGAGCGGCGTAAGCCGCCAGTGGCGTTCATCGGCCAGCAACCGTTGCGCCTGCTGCTGATATTCGGCGGGCAAAAAGGCGACGGATTCCTGCGGCGGCAATACAACACGCTGCGGCCCCTGGTCAGTGGCCAGCCAAAGCACGATTTCGGTGCCGTTGGGCGTATCGCGCCAGTGGCGCGTCAGCAAAAAGCCTGCGCGGATGTTGCTCACCAGAAGCCCTCTTATCTGAAACAAAGGGCAGTATAACATGGTTATTTATCCAGTGCCTGAGGCGCGTTGAGTATGGACACGGAGCACCTAATTCGGGACAGGTCTTGCATCATGTTTCTATTTTCAGAGGTATCAGTGAGTCCTTAACGATACCGCACCAGATGCGGCTGTATAAAAGCAACATTGGCAGGGAGTCGATAAATGACAGCTTTAACCTTTCCATGTACTATTTTCTCCACTCAGCGAAAAATGAATGACAGGGCGGCTGCGGATATGCGATATGGCGACCTGACAGCTGACCAGCTGCAAAAGCGCTACCGTCTTACCGATGTATCAGAGAAAGTTAACCCTTACACCGGCGTACGGCTTACTCCGTTCAATTTGCCGCAGTCACGCTTTTATCGCCCTCACGCCGTTAACAACACGGGAAGCTGTTCGCATAAAGCCTGCGCGCAGCTGTTGTTTGATGAAATGCGCAGCCTGAGCTGGCCTTTCTCCATCTATAGCCCTTATCGCCAGCTGATTAATAAGATGATTGACCATATGCAGTACGCCGATGGCACGCCTTTTAGCGATGCGGCGCTGGATATGGCGCTAAGGAATCAGCTACTGGAAGATAACTCAGGTAAATCTTCTCTGAAAATAATCGAATCTGTTATTAATAATAACCTGATTTATAAAGAGAGAAATTTCCCTATGGAAAAATTCAACGAGTTTGGGACCGCTATTCAAACAACTATATTGCCAAAGTTTGCCAGAAAACAAGACAGTATTAATGGGCTGGGAATAACCGTACATGATATTCACTCTATAGAAATTAAAGTATTGTCGTTGCAGGTGCTTAACCATTCATGGGAAGCTAAGGTTGAATATGTGGCTCAGGATCATTTCGGTCTTGACGATAACGATATCATGAAAGATAAGTTTCGGCAGTTTAGGTTTTTTAAAATCTGGTTTGTATTGCAACACTATGATAAGTATGGCTATAAACCTTTTTTCACTAATATGCGTGCTGTGATCAACCTGAGTGGTGGCAAGAAATGAACTGCCGATTAAAATGCTTTTTTATATTTTTATTTTCAGTTTTTATTATTGCAATTGTTGGTGGTTTTTTTTACTCCTTGAAACCAATTAAAATCATCGCTATTCATCAGCATCTTAATAGAAGCGATATTTTAGTTGATCGTTATCCGTGGAGTGATAAAGGTAAAATAGAATGGTGGGAGAAAAATAAAGTTTTTTTACAGAGGAACTATGGCATTCCTAAGTCTGATAAAACCGGTAGCTATAGTATCGCTATCTGGCGCTTCGGCGAGGGTTATAAAGCGCTGGAAAAATATGATCGTCTTTGTTTTGATGATATGCCACCGCCAAAAAACTGTATCGAAAAGGACCGGTTAATGTATATCACCTTAACCCGTGACGGTGAAGTCAGTTACTGGCTGAATAATACCCGCTACATACAAAAAGCGAATGGTGAGCTGGTTGAAGTGGGATTTAACTAAATCAGGAAGGCGGAGCCGCCAGCCTGCCATCATTCCGACCAGCGTGCTTTTCTGTGGCAGGGCAGAGCGCTACGCCTCTTTGACAGCGGTAAAGTCGTTGTCAATTCATGTCAATATCCCCATACAAATCCCTACTTGACGCTATCTCATCCGCTCAGGACAATCCAGCCGAAGATGACTCAGAGGACGCTTATGGAAGCCTGGCTGGAACACCTGATTACCCAATCGCTTGAATGGGCGCTATTTGCCGTAGCACTGGTAACGTTTCTGGAATCGCTGGCGCTGGTTGGCCTGCTGCTGCCTGGCACGGTCATGATGGCTAGCCTGGGCGCGTTAGTGGGCAGCGGCCAGTTGGGGCTTTATCCCGCCTGGGCAGCAGGGCTGGTGGGCTGCCTGCTGGCTGACTGGATCTCCTATGGTATTGGCTGGAAATTTCAGGGGCCACTGCATCGCTGGAGCTATCTGAAAAAGCACCAGAAAATGCTGGACAGAACCGAGCATGCGCTGCATCAGCACAGCATGTTTACCATTCTGGTAGGGCGCTTTGTTGGGCCAACGCGACCGCTTATTCCGATGGCTGCAGGGATGCTGGAGTTGCCGGCGCGTAAGTTTCTGCTGCCGAGCATCATTGGCAGTATCTTATGGCCGCCGCTTTATCTGTTGCCGGGCATCCTTGCCGGGGTAGCGATCGATGTGCCGAAGGATTCGCAGAGCGGCGGTTTTATCTGGCTGCTGCTGGCGGTGGCACTGCTGCTTTGGCTGGGGGCATGGCTATGCTGGCGCTGGTGGCGCGCCGACAAACAGCGTGACTGGGCGACGCGCTGGCTGCCTGTGGAGCGGCTGCGCTGGCTAGCGCCGCTGGGCTTTATACTTGGCGTGGGCAGCCTGACGGCAATCCAGTTCCACCCAATGATGCCGATTTTCCGCCAGCTACTATGGAAAGTGTTCGTAGGATAAGAATTACTTACCTCATCCACAACACATGACGAAGCGGGCATGATAACCCGCTTCGCCTGCTGCTTCACACAGAAAGCGGTAGTGCTTATCTACTCTTTACGCGGGTAGTGAATGCCCAGCACTTCCGCCGCCTCAGTTTCTCCGCGCAGCAGGGAATGGGTTGCGCCATCCCAGTAAATCCGCCCGTCAACCACCAGTACGCTGCGTGCGGCAATCTGTGCGGCATCTTCCAGGCTGTGTGACACCATCAGCAGCGTAAGTTTGCGTTCGCGGCACACTTCATCCACCAGCGCCAGCATCTCCTTACGCAGCGCGGGATCGAGCGCGGAAAATGGCTCATCCAGCAGCAGCAGCGGTTTTTCCCGCACCAGACAGCGCGCCAGTGCGGCCCGCTGGCGCTGCCCGCCGGAAAGCGCGCCTGGCAGACGATCCAGACAGGCTTCCAGCCCTACCCGCCGTGCGATGTTCTCTATTTGCTGGTGCTGCGCCGCATTCAGTTTTAATCCCGGATGCAGCCCAAGCCCAATATTCTGCGCCACGGTCAGATGCGCGAATAAGTTGTTGTCCTGAAACAGCATAGATACGGGGCGCTGGGCAGGAGCGCTATGCGTATGATCCGCGCCGTTGAGTACAATAGTGCCACTGTGCGGCGACAGAAATCCGGCTACCAGACTGAGCAGGGTGCTTTTACCGGCGCCGCTGGGGCCCAGCACCGCGACGCGTTCGCCCGGCTGCAGCGACAGCGTAAAACGCATCGGCAAATGGTGATACATCCAGGTGAGATTAGTCAGCGTTAGCATGGCGTCCCGGTAGCTTTTCAATAAGAGTGAACAGAATAAAGCAGAGCAGCAGCAGCAGCAGCGCCGTTACCGCGCCATCGGCACTGCGATAGGCGCCAATCTGCTGATAAAGATAGAAGGGCAACGTACGGAAATCGGCATTGCCAAACAGCGCCACAACGCCAAAATCGCCAATGGAAAGCACGCAGGCAAAGGCCAGCGCCTGAGTCAGCGGCCGCTTCAGCGCCTTCAGCTCAATCATCCGCACCCGTTGCCAGCCCCGAATACCCAGGGACAAACAGAGACGCTGATAGCGTTCGGTAATGTCATACATGGGATTTTCCAGCACTTTCATCGCATAAGGGATCGCCATCAGCGCATTGGTAAAGATCACGATGCCGTCTGCCTGCTGCGGCAGCCCGACGCTGTTGTTAAGCAGCAAGAAAAAGCCGGTCGCCAGTACAATGCCCGGCATCGCGAGGATCAACATGCCGCTCATCTCCAGTGCCTGCCCGGCCAGCAGACGCTGACGCTGACGCAGCTCGCGGCTGCTCCACAGCAGCAGCATGGTTAACAGCACGGCAATCAGACCGGCGGCCAGTGCAATACGCAGCGAAGTCCAGGTTGCCTGCCAGAGAGCCGGCTGGTGCAGCAAACTGCTAAAGCCCTGACGCGCGCCGTCAACAATCACCGCCAGCAGCGGCGGCAGCAGTAACAGTAGCGCCAGCGTAATGCACAGCGTATCCCGCAGCCGCGAGCCCAGGCTGCGATGGGCCGCGCGCCAGCCGTTCAGAGAAACATCGCCGCCAGGCAGTGCCTTACTCAGGCGCTGGCTTAGCATCACCAACCCCAGACAGCAAACCATCTGCAACAGAGAGAGCAAGGCTGCCCGCGCAGGATCGTAGTCATAACTGAGCGCCTGAAAGATCGCCAGTTCGATGGTGGTCGCCTGCGGTCCGCCGCCCAGCGACAGCACGGTAGCGAAGCTGGCGAAACAGAGCATAAAAATCAGCGCCGCCGCCGGTAAAATCTGGCGGCGTAGCCAGGGCCACTCTACCAGGCGGAAGAAATTAAAGCCTTCGATCCCTAACTGAGCCGCCAGCTGACGCTGTTCGCCGGGAATATTTTCCAGCGCCTGCAACAGCAGACGCGTCGCCAGTGGCAGATTAAAGAACACATGCGCCAGCAAAATGCCCTGTAACCCATAGAGGGAGAAATCATACCTGACGCCGAACAGTGCACAGAGTTGCGCCAGCCAGCCTTCGCGTCCGTAAACGCTCAACAAACCGAACACTGCCACCAGGACCGGCAGCACCAGCGTCATCGCACATAGCCGCAGCAGCAGCTGGCGACCAGGGAAACGCCGCCGCCAGAGCGCCCGTGCCAGCGGAATCGCCGGAACCACTGACAAAAGTGCAGAAAGCAGCGCCTGCCAGAATGAAAACGCAACCACATGCCGCAGATAGCTATCCTGCAGCAGGCTGCGCCAGTCGCTCTCCGGCGCGTTAAACCACAGCGCGCCAAAAGCCAGCAGCGCCACGGTAACCAGCAGCGTGGCGGTTAGCAGGCCAGGCCAGAGCCAGCCGGGGATCAGCGGCTGACGGCGCGTTGCCATGTATTAATCCATTCAGCGCGCTGCTGCGCAACCTGTTGAGGCGTAAACTCCAGTGCCGTTTTCGGCACCGTCAGCGTATTGAAACCGTCGGGCAGGGCGGTTTTGGTGACCGGATACATCCAGTTGCCGGTGGGGATCGCCTGCTGGAACGGTTCACTGATCATAAATTGCATGAACTGCTGCGCCAGTTGCGGATGGCTGCTGTTTTTCAGCTGCGCCGCAACTTCAACCTGCAGGTAATGCCCTTCAGCAAAATTCGCCGCCGCATAGTGATCCTTTTTCTCGGCGATCAGGTGATAAGCCGGAGAGGTGGTGTAGCTCAGCACCAGGTCGCCTTCGCCTTTCAAAAACAGACCGTAGGCTTCGCTCCAGCCTTTGGTGACGGTAACGGTTTTCTTCGCCAGCTTCTGCCACGCCTGCGGGGCATCGTCGCCGTACACTTTTTGCATCCACAGCAGCAGGCCGAGGCCCGGCGTGCTGGTACGCGGATCTTCATAGATCACCCGCCACGGTTGATCGCTCTCAACCAGCTCTTTCAGGCTTTGCGGCGGATTTTTCAGCTTGTTTTTATCGTATACAAAGGCGAAATAGCCGTAGTCATAGGGAATAAAGGTGCGGTTACGCCAGCCGTCCGGCAGCGTCAGGCTGGCGGTATTGACGTTGCTGGGCGTAAACAGGCCGGTCTGTTCCGCCGCCTGAATCAGGTTGTTATCCAGCCCAAGCACCACATCAGCCTTGCTGTTTTTACCTTCCATGCGCAGACGATTCAGCAGCGACACGCCATCTTCCAGTGCGACAAACTTCAGTTCGCAGCCGCATTGCGCTTCAAATGCTTTCTTCACCGCCGGACCAGGGCCCCATTCAGCAGCGAAAGAGTCATAGGTATAAACGGTTAACGTGGGGCTGGCAGCAAAAACTGGGGCAGACAGCAACAGCAGAACGGGCAAAAATTTTTTCAACACGTTGCGCTCCTTGAGGAGGAAAAATAACAGGGCGCATGATCTGAGGGGATACCGCATCTCAAATCCCTACGCCGGTATTAACCGGATCAGGTTCGACGGGTTTCTCTCAGTGGAAAGTTTGTTGTTTTCCACACCCCGTTGAGAACGGCTGTTAGTGTAGTGTTTTCGGTGGGTTAACGAAAGCATCAGGTTTCCGGCGGTGCAAACCATGCAGACTTAAAATCAAACCATCCCAGCGTATTCATCCGCACGCCGCGCATACTGCGTTCTCCTTCCAGCAGCAGCCAGTGATGAAACAACGGATGCAGGTGATGGTTATTCACCAGCGCCTGACACCATTCCGCCAGCGATAGTTCCTGCCGACGCCAGCGTCCGGCATCAGCCTGCCAGTCAATATCGATGCAGTGATGTAACAGCGGCAGCTCATACAGCAGAGCAAAAACGGAAAACTTCAGCGGCAGGGTAAAGTTAACGCTGCCCAGCCAGAGATCGCTTTTCGCCGTGCCGTGATACCAGCTGGCGTAATCGATCTCCTGCGTAATCAGGCGGACTCCCTGCGCCGCCAGCAATGGCTCCAGCAGCCTGGCAATGCCCTGATGTTCAATATGATCGCTATACCAGGTCAGCGTCAGTTCAGTCAGCCCTTCCGGTTTGGCGAGGGTATGCTGTGGCGGGCGATGATGCCAGCGCGGCAGCAATCCCCAGGCGGGAAACCAGTAGCGCTGATAGCCGACGCTTGCGTTGTTCAGCAGCGTTATGGTGTTTAGCAGGGTGCTGACCCAGCGGCGTATCTGTGGATCGCGTCCTTTTTCCGAACGCTGATCGAACAGTAAAAAGTAGCAGCCTTCTTCAAGCCGACTCTCTTCCGATTTCTCATCCTTTCCGCCGCCCTGCAGTTTAACGCCTGCGTAAACCAGCTCTTCACTGATTTCAGGCAGTACCCAGATGTTGACCTCATCAATCAGGGCGCGATAGCCGAAATAGTCATCAAACGCCTGTATTTTAAGCTGCGACTGCTGATTCTGAACCACCGAATAGGGACCGGTGCCGATAGGCTGGCGGCTGTAGCTGGGCAGCTCTGGCCACTCTTTGGGCAGAATCATCGCGCTGGCGCTGCCTAACAGCCACGGCAGCCAGCGATCGGGCTGGCTAAGGTGAATATCCAGCGTCCAGGCCGTAGGCGATTCAATCGCGCTCAAGTGGGAGAAAAGCGGCTGCGACGTCAGACGCTGCAGGCTAAGGATCACATCCGTCATATCCAGCTCGCGGCCATGGTGAAACTGAATAGCGGGACGCAAATAAAAACGCCAGTGCTGTGGTGACAGGCACTGCCAGTGGTGGGCAATATCCGGTTCCAGTTCCCCGTTTTCCTCATTTATACGCAGCAGACTGCTGAAAATCTGCCGTGCCAGATGGGTTTCCGAACGACGCAGCGGCGAGCCGGGCAGCAGGTTAAGCAGCGGACGATAATAGGGAATGCGCAGAATATGTTTGCCCTGACGAAAGCTGCGTCCCAGGCGCGAAGTGATCATTTGTCGCGCCTGGTTTTTATCGCCAACCAATTGCACCAACTGTTCAATGCGATCCTGCTCCAGCAGCGCTTCGGCGCGTTGCTGCCGAAGCGCCAGCCCGGTGGCGTAAAAATGCAGCTGTGAACGTTTGCCGCGTCCCGCTTCTGGCTCCCAGCGCAGCCAGCCTTCAGCCTGCATCGCATTTAACAGGTTACGCATATGGCGACGCGAGCAGTGCATCTGTTGCGCCAGCATTTGCAGCGTGGTTTCCTGCGTCTGGCCGTTACAGCTCTGCCACAGACGAATAAAATGATGTTGCAGGCGTGATGAAGGCATAAAAGGGGAACTCTGTTAAAAGATTGGGTAGTTTTTCCATTTCCTTATTATGGCGATAATAACGGCAGATAAAAGTGCGGGAGGCAGCCTTATTGGCTGGCGTACTTTTATCCTGGCGGGGCCTGTTCGATATTGTGGAACTCTCGCCCCGCTATAACATCTGAGTAGAGTGCAATTACACCGCCAGCAGGCATTGACGCTGCTGGCTTTTTTCGTTTTCCTGTGCTTTCTTCTACAACGATAACCGTAGCCATGCAGCTTGTGTGTCTGCCTGCGGCGTCTGTTTTGCGGGTGCTTACCATTCTTTTTTTCCAGGTACAGGAAACGTTATGAAATTTCTGCTGACGCGCCGCCGCCGTCTGAATCCGGTTTATCTCGCTTTTATGGCCGTCTCTTTTATGGTGGGTATCGCTGGCGCTCTGCAGGCGCCAACGCTGAGCCTGTTCCTGTCGCATGAAGTCGGCGTGCGGCCTTTTTGGGTAGGCCTGTTTTATACCGTTAACGCGGTAGCCGGGATTGTGGTCAGTTTACTGCTGGCGAAGCGCTCGGATAATCGGGGCGATCGCCGTAAGCTGATCCTGTTCTGTTGCTCGATGGCATTGGTGAATGCCCTGCTGTTTGCCTTTAACCGTCATTACCTGACGCTGATTACTCTTGGCGTGCTGCTCTCTTCGCTGGCCAGCGTTTCCATGCCGCAAATCTTTGCGCTGGCACGGGAATATGCCGACCGTTCGGCGCGTGAAGTGGTGATGTTTAGTTCGGTCATGCGCGCCCAGCTTTCGCTGGCATGGGTGATTGGGCCGCCGCTCTCTTTTGCGCTGGCGCTGAATTACGGCTTTACCACGATGTTTGTGGTGGCAGCGATCCTGTTTCTGATTTGTCTGGCGCTGGTTGGTTTTGCGCTGCCGTCGGTGCCGCGCGTAGAGCAGTCCCCGGAGGTGCTGCTGACGCAGATCAGCGCCTGGCGCAATAAAGATGTGCGGCTGCTGTTTGTGGCATCCATGATGATGTGGACCTGCAACACCATGTATATCATTGATATGCCACTCTATATTAGTACGGTGCTGGGGCTTCCCGAGCGGCTGGCTGGGCTGCTGATGGGCACCGCCGCCGGGCTGGAGATCCCGATTATGCTGTTAGCCGGACATTACGTAAAACGCACCGGCAAGCGGCGTATTATGTTGATCGCCATCGCTTCCGGCGTGCTGTTTTATCTGGGGCTGGTGCTGTTTCAGTCGCGCACTGCGCTGATGTTTTTGCAGGTTTTTAACGCGCTGTTTATCGGCATTATCGCCGGAATCGGAATGTTGTGGTTTCAGGATTTAATGCCAGGGCGACCAGGCGCAGCAACCACCTTATTCACTAACAGTATCTCAACCGGCACCATTCTCGCCGGTCTCTTACAGGGAACGCTGGCGGAGTCGTTTGGACACTATACGGTTTACTGGCTGGCACTGGGGCTGGCGCTAGGGTCTTTTGCGCTGGCGACGCGGGTACGCAACGCATAGGGCTGGATAGAAAAGCAGGCCTTCCGACGCCAACCGCCGGAAGGCCTGTTACTGATTAACGCAGAAAAGCGGGCTGTTTCTGTTCGTAATCGGCGATAGCCGCATCATGCTGCAGCGTCAGGCCAATACTGTCGAGACCGTTAATCATGCAGTGGCGACGAAAACTGTCGATTTCAAAAGCGTAAGTTTTATCGCCGGCATTAACCGTCTGGCTGGTTAAATCCACCGTAAACTCAATGCCTGGCTGGGCCGCGACCAAACGGAACAGCTCATCCACTTCTTCTTCACTTAACCGTACCGGCAGCAGCTGATTATTAAAGCTGTTGCCATAAAAAATATCGGCGAAGCTGGGCGCGATCACCACCTGAAAACCAAAATCAGTTAATGCCCAGGGCGCATGTTCGCGCGATGAGCCACAGCCAAAGTTTTCCCGTGCCAGTAAGATGCTGGCACCGTGAAACTGCGGCTTATTCAGCACGAAGCTGGGGTTCGGCTGCGTACCCGCATCATCTTCAAAACGCCAGTCGTGAAACAGGTGCTGACCAAAGCCGGTACGGGTCACCTTTTGCAAAAACTGTTTGGGAATAATCGCATCGGTATCAACGTTAGCCGCGTCCAGCGGGGCGACAATACCGGTATGTTGAGTAAATTTTTTCGCCACGATCGATTCCTCAGTTCAGTTCACGAATATCAGCAAAACGGCCAGCGATGGCGGCAGCGGCAGCCATTGCCGGGCTAACCAGATGCGTGCGTCCACCACGGCCCTGACGGCCTTCAAAGTTACGGTTGCTGGTGGAGGCGCAGCGCTCGCCGGGATTCAGGCGATCGTTGTTCATCGCCAGGCACATAGAGCACCCGGGCAGACGCCATTCAAAACCCGCCTCAAGAAAGATTTTATCCAGTCCTTCTGCTTCCGCCTGCGCTTTTACCGGGCCTGAGCCTGGCACCACCATAGCCACCACGCCCGGTGCAACTTTACGCCCCCTGGCAATCTCTGCGGCGGCGCGTAAATCTTCAATGCGTGAATTGGTGCAGGAGCCAATAAAGACTTTATCGATATTCACGTCGGTCAGCTTTATGCCAGGCTGCAGGTTCATATAGGCCAGCGCTTTTTCCGCCGAAGCGCGCTCTACCGGATCGGTGAAAGAAGCGGGGTCAGGGATCTGCTGATTAACCGCGATCACCTGACCGGGGTTGGTGCCCCAGGTAACCTGCGGCGCTATTTCAGCGGCGTCCAGCGTCACCACGGCATCGAAATGCGCGTCGCTGTCTGATTTCAGGGTACGCCAGTAATTAACGGCCTGCTCCCACTGTTCGCCCTGCGGTGCGAACTGACGGCCTTTCAGATAGTTAAACGTGGTGTCATCGGGCGCAACCAGGCCCGCTTTCGCGCCCATCTCAATCGCCATATTGCATAAGGTCATGCGGCCTTCCATGCTCAGCGCTTCGATCGCCGGACCGCAAAACTCCACAACGTGACCGGTACCGCCCGCGCTGCCGGTTTTGCCGATAATCGCCAGCACAATATCTTTCGCCGTGATGCCTGGCGCGGCCTGGCCGGTGACTTCAATTTTCATGGTTTTGGCACGGCCCTGCTTCAGCGTCTGTGTCGCCAGCACATGCTCTACCTCTGAAGTGCCGATGCCAAAGGCCAGCGAGCCGAAAGCGCCGTGCGTCGCCGTATGGGAATCGCCGCAGACGATGGTCATGCCCGGCAGCGTCATCCCCTGTTCCGGGCCGATAACATGCACAATGCCCTGATAAGGATGGTTCAGGTCATACAGCTGCACGCCGAACTCAGCGCAGTTTTTCATCAGCTCCTGCATCTGAATACGCGCCATCTCGCCGGAGGCGTTGATGTCTTTGGTTTGCGTCGAGACGTTATGATCCATGGTCGCAAAGGTTTTTGACGGCTGGCGAACTTTGCGGCCATGAGCGCGCAGCCCGTCGAAGGCCTGCGGTGAGGTTACCTCATGCACCAGGTGACGATCGATATACAGCAGCGGCGTCTCGTTGGGCGCTTCATGCACGACATGGGCATCAAACAGCTTCTGGTATAATGTTTTGCTCATTTTTATACTTCCTCGGCGATAAAGCGGGCAATCATCGAGCCCATTTCGTCGGTGCTTACAGAGGGACCGTTACCGGCCAAATCGCTGGTGCGATAACCTTCTTCCAGCGCGCGGTTAATGGCGCTTTCAATGGCGTTAGCTGCCTCATCCGCATCCAGGCTATAGCGCAGCAGCAGCGCCAGCGACAGGATTTGCGCAATTGGGTTAGCAATGTTTTTACCGGCGATATCCGGAGCGGAGCCACCAGCTGGTTCGTAGAGACCAAACCCCTGCTCGTTCAGACTGGCAGAGGGCAGCATACCCATCGAGCCGGTAATCATTGCGCACTCGTCAGACAAAATATCGCCAAACAGGTTAGAGCAGAGCAGCACATCAAACTGCGACGGATCTTTAATTAACTGCATGGTGGCGTTATCGATATACATATGGCTCAGCTGTACATCCGGGTAATCTTTCGCCACTTCGCTGACGATCTCACGCCACATAACCGAGGTTTGCAGTACGTTTGCTTTATCAATGGAGGTCACTTTGCTGCGGCGTTTGCGCGCCGACTCAAAGGCGATACGGGCGATGCGTTCGATTTCAAAGCGGTGATACACTTCAGTATCAAAGGCTTTCTCATGCATACCGCTGCCTTCACGGCCTTTTGGCTGACCGAAATAGATGCCGCCGGTCAGTTCACGAACGCAGAGAATATCGAAGCCACGCGCGGCTATATCGCTGCGCAACGGGCAGAAAGCTTCCAGACCTTTATATAAGCTGGCGGGACGCAAGTTGCTGAACAGCTTGAAATGTTTACGCAGGGGCAGCAGTGCGCCGCGCTCCGGCTGTTGGGCAGGCGGCAGATGCTCCCACTTTGGCCCGCCGACCGAACCAAACAGAATTGCGTCCGCCTGTTCACAACCGGTCACCGTGGCGGCAGGCAGCGGTTCACCGTGACGATCGATGGCAATGCCCCCTACGTCATATTCACTGGTGGTAATGCGCATGCCAAAACGCTGACGAATCGCCTCCAGTACTTTTATCGCCTGAGCCATGACTTCAGGACCAATACCGTCGCCCGGTAATACTGCGATATGATGAGTTTGCGTCATGGTTATACCGTTTCCTTCTGTTCTTTAATCGATTTACGCTGCAGTTCCTGCTCTACCTGTTTGGCGCGCCAGATAGTATTTAATGCGTTAACCATCGCTTTAACGGAGGATTCAACAATATCGGTCGCCAGGCCCACGCCGTGGAATTTCCGCCCGTTGTAGTCAACCACGATATCAACCTGGCCCAGCGCATTCTCGCCGTGGCCTTTTGCGGTGAGCTGATATTTCACCAGTTCAGTATCAAAGGTGGTGATACGGTTAATCGCCTGGTAAACGGCATCTACCGGGCCGTTGCCGGTGGCGGCCTCTGACTGAATCTCATCGCCGCAGATCATATGCACCGAGGCGGTGGCAGTGATGGAGGAGCCTGACTGGACGTTGAAATCCTTCAGCTGGAAATATTCCGGCTCTTCGTTTCGTTTGTTAATAAAGGCCAGCGCTTCCAGGTCATAGTCAAATACCTGACCTTTTTTATCCGCCAGTTTCAGGAAGGCGTCATACAGCGAATCGAGGTTATAATCGCTTTCCTGATAACCCATCTCTTCCATGCGGTGTTTTACCGCCGCGCGGCCGGAGCGTGATGTCAGGTTCAGCTGAACCTGATTCAGACCAATCGACTCCGGCGTCATGATTTCGTAGTTTTCACGATTTTTCAGCACGCCATCCTGATGGATACCAGAGGAGTGGGCGAAAGCATTGGAACCAATCACTGCTTTATTCGCCGGGATCGGCATATTACAGATCTGGCTAACGGTCTGGCTGGTGCGCCAGATTTCGTGGTGATGAATATTGGTGTGAACGTCCATCATGGCGGCGCGGGTCTTTATTGCCATAATCACTTCTTCCAGCGCGCAGTTACCGGCGCGTTCACCCAATCCATTCAGCGTCCCCTCAACCTGGCGCGCGCCAGCCATGACTGCCGCGATGGAGTTGCCAACCGCCATGCCTAAATCGTCATGGGTATGCACTGATAAAATCGCTTTATCGATGTTGGGCACCCGCTCACGCAGCGAAGCGATAATATGCGCGTATTCGTGCGGCAGGGTATAGCCAACGGTATCCGGGATATTGATGGTAGTGGCACCAGCATCAATTGCTGCTTCCACGACGCGACACAGATCATCAATCGGCGTACGACCGCCATCTTCACAGGAGAATTCAACGTCGCTGGTGTAGTTACGCGCACGCTTTACCATATAGACCGCACGCTCAATCACCTCTGGCAAGGTACTGCGTAACTTGGTGGCGATATGCATCGGCGAAGTGGCGATAAAGGTGTGAATACGGAAAGCCTCCGCCACGCGCAGCGCTTCATAAGCAGCATCGATATCTTTCTCCACGCAGCGTGCCAGCCCACAGACGCGGCTGTTTTTAATGGTGCGGGCGATGGTCTGCACGGACTCAAAGTCACCAGGAGAGGAAACCGGAAAGCCGACTTCCATGACGTCAACGCCCATACGCTCCAGCGCCAGTGCAATCTGCAGTTTTTCTTTAACACTCAGACTGGCCTGCAAAGCCTGCTCGCCGTCGCGCAGAGTGGTATCGAAAATAATGACTTGTTGGCTCATCGTATTTTTCCTTTCAGTTGGCTTTTACCGGTTCGCCTGTGTCACGAGCATAAAAAAACCCGCGCATTGGCGCGGGTTTTTTCGTTTTGTTAGCCTGAATCAGTGACTGATTCCGCCCACACGACTACCGCGCAAGTGATATGCGTTTAGTAGTAGTCCGAGTAGGCGGAATGAACGAATCATTGAATCAGGCTCCATTAATTTCTGTGCTGTTTTTATTGGTACTTGATCGCGTGAGTGATGTCAACCCTGAGGGGAGCCGTAAATTGCATAAAAAGGGTTGATGGAAAAGAGATAAATATCACAGCAGATGTTATCAACAGAATATATGATATTTGTTGATTTTTACTTTTACTTAATTCTTTTAAATCAAAAGGTTAAATATGTTGGGTATGTAAAGGGTATTGATTGATAAGGCGTTGTTAAGGCCAAGGCAGAATTTTTTATCCCGAAACGTCGGCACATTTGCCGGACAAAATAGCAAATCTATTGGGTATGGCAGAATATCTTACCAGCGATAATTTCCCGTTTTTTCTTTTACGGCTTCGGTTACGCTAAAAAAACTGATAATGATAAGTTTTTGCTATGAATAAACCGATACACAGCATAATGCGCTGATACTAAGCGGCAGCTTCAGCGTTTTTTCTGTCAATCGGTCTGGTTAACAGCGAAATTAAGAAAACCACTGCGAACCTGTCGACAAGTTTAGGGTTTACCCAACAAGATTTCTGCGGTTATGTTAATTGTCCAAAGCCAAGATAAAAATCTGCAAGGGCTTTATTCCCCCTGTACCTGCCCCTGAAAATGCATTTCAGGGTTTGAGCATTAACACACTGTTTAACTCTGCGTAGAGCCATCGCCAGGCGCTGGTGCATTGCGCGACGATGGTGGGTAACGGCCTGAGTAGAAAGCAAACTGAAAGCCGGGAGGCAAAAATGGAGATGTTATCAGGAGCTGAGATGGTGGTCCGATCGTTAATCGATCAGGGCGTAAAGCATGTTTTTGGTTACCCCGGCGGGGCAGTGCTGGATATTTATGACGCGCTACAAACCGTAGGCGGCATTGACCATGTACTGGTGCGTCATGAGCAGGGCGCAGTGCATATGGCCGACGGTTATGCGCGCGCAACGGGGGACGTCGGCGTGGTGCTGGTCACCTCAGGCCCCGGCGCAACCAACGCCATCACCGGCATCGCCACTGCCTATATGGATTCTATTCCAATGGTGGTGCTGTCCGGCCAGGTTCCTTCTTCGCTTATCGGCTACGATGCGTTTCAGGAGTGCGATATGGTGGGTATTTCACGCCCTATCGTAAAGCACAGCTTTCTGGTGAAACAGACCGAAGAGATCCCGACCATCATCAAAAAAGCGTTCTGGCTGGCGGCCAGCGGCCGTCCTGGCCCGGTGGTGATCGATCTGCCGAAAGATATTCTTAACCCTGCCAATAAGCTGCCGTATGTCTGGCCGGAAAGCGTCAGCATGCGTTCCTATAACCCGACCACTCAGGGGCACAAAGGGCAGATCAAACGCGCGGTTCAGGCATTGCTGGGGGCGAAAAGGCCGGTAATGTACGTGGGCGGCGGTGCCATTCTTTCCGGCTGTCATGAAGAGCTGCAAGCCCTGGGGGAAAAACTCAATCTGCCGGTTACGAATTCATTAATGGGGCTGGGCGCATTTCCGGGCACGCATCGTCAAAATCTGGGAATGCTGGGAATGCACGGCACCTATGAAGCCAATATGACGATGCACAACGCCGACCTTATTTTTGCCGTTGGCGTACGTTTCGACGATCGCACCACCAATAATCTGGCGAAATATTGTCCGGACGCTACCGTGCTGCATATCGATGTCGATCCGACGACGATTTCAAAAACCGTTGCGGCGGATATTCCGGTGGTCGGCGATGCGCGGCAGGTGCTGCAACAGATGCTGGAGCTGCTGCCGGAAGGGGATACGCGTCAGGATTTCGATAGCCTGCGCGACTGGTGGCAGAGCATCGAAGGCTGGCGCGCGCGTAAATGTCTGGAGTTCGATCGCAACAGTGACAAGATCAAGCCGCAGGCGGCGATCGAGACACTGTGGCGTCTGACCAAAGGCGAGGCGTATGTCACCTCTGATGTTGGCCAGCATCAAATGTTCGCTGCGCTCTACTATCCTTTTGAGCGGCCGCGCCGCTGGATTAACTCTGGCGGCCTCGGCACCATGGGCTTCGGCCTGCCTGCGGCGATTGGGGTTAAGCTGGCGCTGCCGCAGGAAACGGTGGTTTGCGTTACCGGTGACGGCAGTATCCAGATGAATATTCAGGAGCTTTCCACTGCGCTGCAGTACAACCTGCCGGTTCTGGTGCTGAACCTGAACAACCGCTATCTGGGCATGGTTAAGCAGTGGCAGGATATGATCTACTCTGGTCGCCACTCCCATTCTTATATGGAATCGCTGCCGGATTTCGTGCGGCTGGCGGAAGCCTACGGTCATGTGGGTATCTCTATTTCTCATCCAGCTGAACTGGAAGAAAAACTGGCGCTGGCGCTGGAAACGGTCGCGCAGGGGCGTCTGGTATTCGTGGATGTTAACGTGGACGGCAGCGAGCATGTTTATCCAATGCAGATCCGCGGTGGCAGTATGGACGAAATGTGGTTAAGCAAAACGGAGAGGACTTAATTATGCGTCGTATTTTATCGGTTCTGCTGGAAAACGAATCTGGCGCATTGTCCCGCGTGGTCGGTCTGTTTTCACAGCGCGGCTACAATATTGAAAGTCTGACGGTCGCGCCGACTGACGATCCTACGTTGTCACGCATGACGATTCAGACCGTTGGCGATGAAAAGGCGCTGGAGCAGATTGAAAAGCAACTGCACAAGCTGGTGGATGTGCTGCGCGTTACCGAGCTGGGGCAGGGGGCGCATATTGAGCGGGAAATTATGCTGGTGAAAATTCAGGCCAGCGGCTATGGGCGTGAAGAGGTAAAGCGAAGCGCGGAGATCTTCCGTGGGCAGATCGTTGACGTGACGCCAACGCTTTACACGGTTCAGCTGGCCGGCACCAGCGATAAGCTGGATGCGTTTCTTAGTACGTTGCGGGACGTAGCGGAAATTGTCGAAGTTGCGCGCTCCGGCGTGGTAGGCGTTTCACGCGGCGATCGTATTATGCGTTAATCATCCTTGGTGATAATCCATTCTGTTGCTAACCCGGCGTTCTGCCGGGTTTTTTTATTTTCTGATATGCCTCATTTTTGCCATTAAAAGCGGTTGCCCGCTGGCGCTTTCTGCGGTTAGATGTAAAAAAAGCTTACCTTTAGCTATGCTGCGGCTATTGGCCTGCGCCATGGCATTACCGATGTGGAGTGATTGTGAAACTGGATGAAATAGCGCGTCTTGCCGGCGTGTCGCGTACTACCGCCAGCTATGTCATCAATGGCAAGGCCCGGCAGTATCGTGTCAGCGATAAAACCGTGGAGAAAGTGATGGCGGTCGTGCGCGAGCATAATTACCATCCAAACGCGGTAGCTGCCGGGCTGCGAGCGGGCAGAACGCGCTCAATCGGGCTGGTTATTCCCGATCTGGAGAATACCAGCTATACGCGCATTGCCAACTATCTGGAACGTCAGGCGCGTCAGCGCGGTTATCAGCTGCTTATCGCCTGTTCAGAAGACCAGCCGGATAACGAAATGCGCTGCATTGAACATCTGTTACAGCGTCAGGTCGACGCCATCATTGTTTCCACCTCTCTGCCACCGGAGCATCCTTTCTACCAGCGCTGGGCGAATAATTCGCTGCCGATTATTGCGCTGGACCGTGCGCTGGATCGTGAACACTTTACCAGCGTGGTTGGCGCCGATCAGGAAGATGCGCAGGCGCTGGCAGCTGAATTGCGTCAGCTGCCTGTAAAAAACGTGCTTTATCTTGGCGCGCTACCTGAACTTTCAGTGAGTTTCCTGCGTGAAATGGGGTTCCGCGAGGCCTGGCGTGATGATAAGCGTCCTATTGATTTCATCTATGCCAACAGTTTTGAGCGGGCAGCGGCTGCGACGCTGTTTGAAAATTATCTGGAAGATCATCCAATGCCTGAGGCGCTTTTTACCACCTCGTTTGGTCTGTTGCAGGGCGTAATGGATGTCACGCTGCAGCGAGAAGGGCGCCTGCCAACCGATCTGGCTATCGCCACCTTTGGTGATCATGAACTGCTCGATTTCCTTGAGTGCCCGGTATTAGCGGTGGCGCAGCGTCACCGCGATGTTGCGGAGCGGGTACTGGAATTAGTATTGGCAAGTCTGGATGAACCGCGCAGGCCAAAACCAGGTTTAACCCGGATTAGGCGCAATCTGGTTCGACGCGGAAAATTAAGCCGCGCGTAACATGAATAGTTAATTGTAAGGCAGCGCTGCTGCCTTTTTTACATATTTAAATATTTTTGCTTTTAAAATCGCCACTAATAAAAAACAGGCTTATTTTAAAGCGCTCTGAAGCCATATTAAGTAAATTAAAGTAAAGCGGCTGGGGGCTTTTTTCTCTTACCACTTCACTTATTCTCTTTTCCTTCAGCAGGCCAACCGCCGCGCCAGACGTCAGGTGGGTCATGCAAGCTTTATCAGAATGTCCCTAAAATGTCGCCTGTGTCGCAAAGCGTCCCCCTGCCTGACAGGCAATAAACATTGTATTCTTTTTGCCCATTTTTATTTTATCTCTGATTTTTTTACCACTATTCATTAGTTTATTTTTTCAGATGTTAGCGAAGTCAGTTCATTCTTAACTTTTGCTCCTTTTATTCCTTAAGAAATAATTTCGCTTCGCCCATTGCGTGGCTTGACAATGATTTCCTCCGCTCCGTAAACTCCTTTCGTGGGAAATTGTGGGATAAAGTGGCAAAAAAGGGTAACTGAGGGCATTTGCTGACATGTTTCGTGGCGCCACCTTAGTCAACCTCGATAGCAAAGGGCGGCTGGCTGTGCCTACGCGGTATCGCGAAACGCTGATTGAGGAGTCGGAAGGCCAAATGGTGTGCACCATTGACCTCCATCAGCCTTGCCTGCTGCTTTATACCTTACCCCAATGGGAAATTATTGAACAAAAACTCTCTCGCTTATCCAGCATGAACCCTGCAGAGCGTCGTGTGCAGCGGTTGCTGTTAGGACATGCAAGCGAATGTCAGATGGATAGCGCGGGGCGCTTGTTGCTGGCCGGTACGCTGCGCCAGCATGCCAGTCTGACAAAAGAAGTGATGCTGGTTGGACAGTTTAATAAGTTTGAACTGTGGGATGAACAGACCTGGTATCAACAAGTCAGGGAAGATATTGACGCTGAGCAAACCGCTCAGGAGCCGCTTTCAGAGCGGTTGCAGGATTTGTCGTTATAACTATGGATAATTTTATACATACCACGGTGCTGTTGGATGAAGCTGTCAACGCGCTCAATATTAAAGAAGATGGCATCTACATCGATGGTACCTTCGGTCGGGGCGGACACTCACGTCTGATCCTTTCTCAGTTGGGAGAGCAGGGCAAACTGTTTGCCATCGATCGCGATCCGCAGGCCATTGCCGCGGCCGCAGAGATTGACGATCCGCGCTTTACCATTATTCACGGTCCGTTTTCCGCGCTGGCGGATTACGTTGAAGCGCGTGATTTAACCGGCAAAATCAACGGTATTTTACTGGATTTAGGGGTTTCTTCGCCGCAGTTGGATGATGCCGAACGCGGCTTTTCTTTTATGCGCGATGGGCCGCTGGATATGCGCATGGATCCAACGCGCGGGCTTTCGGCCGCCGAGTGGCTGCAGCAGGCGGAAGAGAACGATATCGCTTTTGTGCTGAAAACCTATGGCGAAGAGCGTTTTGCTAAACGTATTGCACGCGCCATTGTGGAGCGTAACCGCCTGCAGCCCATGACTCGTACCAAAGAGCTGGCGGAGGTGATTGCCGCCGCAACGCCGATCAAGGACAAATTCAAGCATCCGGCCACACGGAGCTTTCAGGCTATTCGCATCTGGGTTAACAGCGAGCTGGAAGAGATTGAGCAGGCATTAAAAGGCGCGCTGGTTGCGCTGGCGCCGGGCGGACGTCTCTCAATTATCAGCTTCCATTCACTGGAAGATCGTCTGGTAAAACGCTTTATGCGTGAGCAGAGCCGTGGACCGCAGGTGCCAGCAGGGCTGCCAATGACGGAAGCGCAGTTGCAAAAGCTGGGTGGTCGCCAGTTAAAAGCGCTGGGGAAAATGATGCCCGGTGAAGCGGAAGTGGCTGAAAACCCCCGTGCGCGTAGCTCGGTGCTGCGTATTGCGGAGCGCACCGCATCATGATCGGCAATGAACGTCATAGCCTGCCCGGCGTTATCGGCGGCGATCTGCTGCGGCACGCTAAGATTCCGCTGCTGCTGCTGGTTGCTGTGCTGATTTCAGCGGTGCTGGTGGTTACAACCGCGCATAAAACGCGTTTGCTGACCGCTCAGCGTGAACAGCTGGTTCTGGAACGCGACGCGCTGGATATTGAGTGGCGTAACCTGATTCTGGAAGAGAACGCGCTGGGCGATCATAGCCGCGTTGAGCGCACGGCGACGGAAAAATTGCAGATGCAGCATGTCGACCCGGCACAGGAAAATATTGTGGTACAGCAATAAGGAATTCCGGACTCCATGAGATCCGCTACCAAAGCGCTTAAGTTGAAAAAACAGGAAGATCAGGCCAGCTTTGTCAGCTGGCGTTTTGCGTTGCTGTGCGGCGGCATCTTACTTGCGTTGATCGGACTACTGTTGCGTGTTGCCTATTTGCAGGTCATTAATCCCGACAGGCTGGTGCGCGAAGGTGATATGCGTTCTCTGCGCGTTCAGTCGATTCCTACCGCGCGCGGAATGATCACTGACCGTGCCGGCAGGCCGCTGGCTGTTAGCGTGCCGGTTAACGCCATCTGGGCCGATCCGAAAGAGCTGCACGATCGCGGCGGCATCACGCTCGACAGCCGCTGGAAAGCGCTGGCCGACGCTCTCTCTGTGCCTCTCGATCAGCTGGCTAACCGCGTAAATGCCAATCCTAAAGGCCGCTTTGTCTATCTGGCCCGCCAGGTCAATCCGGCGATTGGCGACTATATCAAAAAGCTTAAGCTGCCCGGTATCCACTTACGGGAAGAATCCCGCCGCTACTATCCTGCAGGTCAGGTGACCTCTCATCTTATCGGTTTTACCAACATTGATGGACAGGGCATTGAAGGCGTCGAGAAAAGCTTTGACCGCTGGCTAACAGGCCAGCCAGGCGAGAGAACGGTACGTAAAGATCGCTTTGGCCGCGTGATTGAAGATATCTCTTCGGTAGACAGTCAGGCAGCGCATAATCTGGCGCTCAGTATCGATGAACGTTTGCAGGCGCTGGTCTATCGCGAACTGAACAATGCCGTGGCCTTCAACAAGGCGGAATCCGGCACGGCGGTGCTGGTTGATGTCAACACTGGCGAAGTGCTGGCGATGGCTAACAGCCCGGCCTACAACCCCAACAATCTCAGCAATACGCCAAAAGATGTGATGCGCAACCGCGCTATCACCGACATCTTTGAACCCGGATCCACCGTGAAACCAATGGTGGTGATGACCGCACTGCAGCGCGGCGTCGTGCGCGAAAACAGCGTGCTGAATACGCTGCCTTATCGCGTTAATGGTCATGAAATCAAAGACGTGGCGCGCTACAACGAACTGACCCTGACCGGGGTTCTGCAGAAGTCGAGTAACGTCGGTGTATCAAAGCTGGCGTTAGCGATGCCCTCCTCAGCACTAGTGGAAACCTATTCACGCTTTGGATTGGGCAAACCAACCAATTTGGGGTTGGTCGGGGAAAGCAGTGGCCTGTATCCCCATAAACAAAGGTGGTCCGATATTGAAAGGGCCACCTTCTCATTCGGCTATGGGCTGATGGTAACGCCGTTACAGCTGGCGCGCGTTTACGCCACCATCGGCAGCTATGGCATTGCGCGTCCACTCTCAATCACGAAAGTGGATCCGCCGGTACCGGGCGAACGCGCCTTCCCTGAATCGGTGGTGAAAACTGTGGTTCATATGATGGAAAGCGTCGCGCTGCCCGGCGGCGGCGGCGTCAAAGCCGCGATCAAAGGTTATCGTATCGCCATCAAAACCGGGACCGCGAAAAAAGTCGGTCCTGATGGCCGCTACGTGAATAAATATATTGCCTATACCGCTGGCGTGGCGCCAGCCAGCCAGCCGCGCTTTGCGCTGGTGGTGGTCATCAACGATCCCCAGGCGGGTAAATATTATGGCGGTGCGGTGTCGGCACCGGTATTCGGCGCCATCATGGGCGGCGTTCTGCGCACCATGAATATTGAGCCAGATGCCTTGCCGACCCCGGTTGAAAAGAATGACCTTGTCAACAACAAGAAAGAGGAATCAAGTGACAGATCGTAACTTGCGCGACTTACTGGCTCCGTGGGTGCCTGGCGCGCCGGAGCGTCCGCTTCGTGAAATGACACTGGACAGCCGCGTGGCGGCGTCCGGCGATCTGTTTGTGGCTGTTGCCGGCCATAACGTTGATGGGCGACGTTTTATCCCTCAGGCTATCGCTCAGGGCGTTTCGGCAGTTATCGCTGAAGCCGCCGGCGAGGCGGAGGATGGTGAAATTCGCGAAATGCATGGCGTACCGGTTGTCTATCTGTCGCAGCTGCCGCAGCGTTTATCGGCGCTTGCCGGGCGTTTTTATCAGCAGCCTGGCGAGCAGTTGCGTTTAATCGGCGTAACCGGGACCAACGGTAAAACCACTACCACGCAACTGCTGGCGCAGTGGGCGAATCTGCTCGGCGAAACCGGCGCGGTAATGGGCACCGTGGGTAACGGCCTGTATGGTCATCTGATCCCCACTGAAAATACCACCGGCTCGGCGGTTGATGTGCAGCATATGCTGAACTCGCTGGTTGAGCAGGGAGCGACCCTGGCAGCGATGGAAGTTTCCTCTCACGGGCTGGTGCAGCATCGTGTAGCGGCGCTGCCTTTTGCTGCAGCGGTGTTTACCAACCTGAGCCGCGATCATCTGGATTACCATGGCGATATGATTCGCTATGAGTCTGCGAAGTGGCTGCTGTTTTCCGAGCATCAGGTGGGCGAAGCGATTATCAATGCCGACGATGAGGTGGGGCGGCGTTGGCTGGAGAGGCTGCCCGATGCGGTTGCCGTCACCATGGCTGACAACGTACTGCCCGCTCAACATGGCCGCTGGCTGAAAGCCACCGACATTCATTATCACGATAACGGTGCCACGATTCGTTTCGCTTCCAGCTGGGGCGATGGCGAGCTGGAAAGCCGCCTGATGGGCGCTTTCAACGTCAGCAATCTGCTGCTGGCGTTAGCGACGCTGTTAACGCTGAATTATCCGCTGGCGCTGTTAATTGCCAGCGCACGTCAGCTGCAGCCGGTTTGCGGACGGATGGAAGTTTTTAGCGCGCCAGACAAGCCAACGGTGGTGGTGGATTATGCCCATACGCCGGATGCGCTGGAAAAAGCGCTGGAAGCGGCGCGTCTGCATTGCCAGGGGCAGCTCTGGTGCGTCTTTGGCTGTGGTGGCGACCGCGATAAAGGCAAACGGCCATTAATGGGCGCCATTGCTGAACAGTTTGCCGATATTATAGTGATCACGGACGACAATCCCCGCAGCGAAGATCCGGGCGCGATTGTTGAAGATATTCTCACCGGTCTGCTCGACCCGGGCCGTGCTCGCATAATGGCGGGACGCGCACAAGCGGTAACCAACGCCATTATGCAGGCCGGGCCGCAGGATATCGTACTGGTTGCCGGTAAAGGACATGAAGATTATCAGATTGTCGGTAATCGCCGTCTGGACTATTCCGACCGCGTTACCGTCGCACGTTTGCTGGGGGTGATGGCATGATTCCGGTTTCCCTGGAAACGCTGGCGCAAATTGCTAACGGCACGCTGATCGGCGGCAATCTGCAGATTGCCGAAGTGACCACCGATACGCGTAAGGTCAGCGCGGGCTGTTTGTTTATCGCCCTGAAGGGCGAGCGCTTTGATGCGCATGATTTTGCCAGCGAAGCGGTTGCTAAAGGTGCGGCAGCATTATTGGTGAGTAAGCGCTTGCAAATTGATGTGCCACAGGTGGTGGTAAGCGATACGCGTATCGCGCTGGGCGAGCTGGCTGCCTGGGTTCGCCAACAGGTCAATACCCGCGTGGTGGCGCTGACTGGCTCCTCCGGTAAAACCTCGGTAAAAGAGATGACGGCTGCCATTCTGCGTCAGTGCGGCGAAACCCTCTATACCGCAGGCAACCTGAACAATGATATCGGCGTGCCGCTGACGCTGTTGCGTCTTACTGCGGCGCACCAGTACGCAGTCATTGAGCTGGGCGCTAATCATCAGGGCGAGATCGCCTGGACAACCGGATTAACGCGTCCGGAAAGCGCGCTGGTCAACAACCTCGCCGCTGCGCATCTGGAGGGCTTCGGCTCTCTGGCGGGCGTGGCGAAAGCGAAAGGCGAAATTTTCCTTGGGCTGCCGCCAACGGGCACAGCCATTATCAATGCCGACAGCAATGACTGGCCGCGCTGGCAAACCCAGTTAACCCAGCAGCGCGTCTGGCGATTTTCCGCCGCCGAAGGGGCAACCACAGATTTCTGCGCCACCGATGTGATGGTGAAATCACAGGGAACGGCTTTTACGCTGCATACGCCGCAGGGCGATGTGGCGGTGCTGCTGCCGCTTCCGGGACGCCACAATGTCGCTAATGCACTGGCAGCCAGTGCGCTGGCGCTGTCGGTTGGCGCGCCGCTTGAGGCCATTGCTCAGGGGTTAGCCACGCTGCAGGCGGTGCCCGGGCGTCTGTTCCCTATTATTCTCGGTCCGCAAAAGCTGCTGCTGGACGACAGCTATAACGCCAATGTCGGATCAATGACCGCCGCCGCGCAGGTTCTGGCGGATATGCCGGGCTATCGCGTGATGGTTACCGGCGATATGGCGGAGCTGGGCGAGGAGGCGGTTGAATGCCATCGTCAGGTTGGCGAGGCCGCCCGTCATGCCGGTATCGATAAGGTACTGAGCGTGGGATCGTTAAGCCAGCATATCAGCGATGCCAGCAGTGTCGGCGAACACTTCAGCGATAAAGCGGCGCTGAGCGCGCGTTTATTATCGCTGCTTGCTGAGCATCAGGTGATTACCGTTTTAGTTAAAGGTTCTCGTAGTGCCGCCATGGAGCAGGTAATACAAACCTTACAGGAGAAAGGAACATGTTAGTTTGGCTGGCCGAACATTTGGTCGCTTTTTATTCCGGCTTTAACGTCTTCTCATATTTGACGTTTCGCGCCATTGTCAGCCTGCTGACCGCACTGTTTATCTCGCTGTGGATGGGGCCGCGCCTGATCGCCTGGCTGCAAAAGTTGCAGATTGGACAAGTGGTGCGTAGCGAAGGGCCGGAGTCGCACTTTAGCAAGCGCGGCACGCCGACCATGGGCGGCATCATGATTTTGACCTCCATTACCATTTCAGTATTGATGTGGGCCTATCCTTCTAACCCTTACGTCTGGTGCGTGTTAACAGTGCTGATCGGCTATGGCATTGTGGGCTTTGTGGATGATTACCGCAAAGTCGTGCGTAAAGATACCAAAGGCCTGATCGCCCGCTGGAAATATTTCTGGCAGTCGCTGATTGCGCTGGCGGTAGCCTTCACCATGTATGCTGTCGGGAAAGATACACCGGCGACACAGCTGGTGGTGCCGTTTTTCAAAGATGTGATGCCGCAACTGGGGCTGCTTTATATTCTGCTTTCCTACTTTGTTATCGTTGGCACCAGCAACGCGGTTAACCTGACCGACGGGCTGGATGGCCTGGCAATTATGCCAACGGTCTTTGTGGCCGCCGGTTTTGCGCTGGTGGCCTGGGCCACCGGTAACATGAATTTTGCTGGCTATCTGCATATTCCTTATCTGCGCCACGCCGGTGAACTGGTGATTGTCTGCACCGCTATTGTGGGCGCCGGGCTGGGCTTCTTATGGTTTAACACCTATCCCGCTCAGGTGTTTATGGGCGATGTGGGGTCACTGGCTTTAGGCGGCGCGCTGGGCACTATCGCCGTGCTGCTGCGCCAGGAGTTTCTGCTGGTGATTATGGGCGGCGTGTTTGTAGTAGAAACGCTGTCGGTGATTCTGCAGGTAGGCTCCTTTAAGCTGCGCGGCCAGCGTATTTTCCGTATGGCACCCATTCATCACCATTATGAACTGAAAGGCTGGCCGGAGCCGCGTGTCATCGTGCGTTTCTGGATCATTTCGCTGATGCTGGTGCTGATTGGCCTGGCAACCCTTAAGGTGCGTTAACTATGGCTGACTATCAGGGTAGAAAAGTGGTCATTATCGGGCTGGGGCTGACCGGCCTCTCCTGTGTTGATTTCTTTTTAGCGCAGGGCGTAACGCCGCGCGTGATGGATACCCGAGTGTCACCGCCTGGCCTGGATAAGCTGCCTGATAGCGTGGAGCGCTATTTGGGCTCGCTTAACGGCGACTGGCTGCTGGCGGCCGATCTGATTGTCGCCAGTCCGGGCATGGCCCTGGCGCATCCGCTACTGATGGAAGCGGCAGAGGCGGGCGTTGAAATTATTGGTGATATTGAACTGTTCTGTCGTGAAGCACAGGCGCCAGTGGTGGCGATCACCGGTTCTAACGGAAAAAGTACTGTCACCAGCCTGGTAGGGGAAATGGCGCGTGCTGCTGGCTGGGCCGTAGGCGTGGGCGGCAATATCGGCCTGCCGGCGCTCAGTCTGTTGCAGCAGCCGGCCCAGCTTTATGTACTGGAACTTTCCAGCTTCCAGCTGGAAACCACCCACAGCCTGAAAGCGGCAGCGGCAACCATTCTGAACGTCAGTGAAGATCATATGGATCGCTATCCGTTGGGGCTGCAGCAATATCGTGCCGCCAAACTGCGTATTTATGAAAATGCGGCGGTTTGCGTAGTGAATGCTGATGATGCGTTAACCATGCCGGTACGCGGTGCCGATAAGCGCTGCGTTAGCTTCGGCGTTGACGTAGGTGATTATCATCTCAACCGCCAGCAGGGCAGCATCTGGCTGCGGGTGCAGGGTGAAAAGGTGCTGAATACCGATGAGATGACGCTGGTTGGGCTGCATAACTATACCAATGCGCTGGCTGCGCTGGCGCTGGCGGATGCGGTCGGCATTCCTCGCGCCAGCAGTCTGAAAGCCTTAACCACTTTTCGTGGGCTGGCGCATCGTTTTCAACTGGTGCATGAACGCAACGGCGTACGCTGGATCAATGACTCTAAAGCGACCAACGTCGGTAGCACGGAAGCGGCGCTCAGCGGATTAAAAGCGCAGGGTACGCTGTGGCTGCTGTTGGGCGGCGATGGCAAATCTGCCGATTTCTCCTCGCTGACGCGTTATTTGCAGGGTGATGCTATCCGTGTCTGGTGTTATGGCCGTGACGGTGCGGCACTGGCGGCGCTGCGCCCGGAAATTTCCAGCCAGACAGAAACGCTGGAGCAGGCTATGCGGGCTATCGCGCCGCAGGTGCAGCCGGGCGATATCGTTCTGCTGTCTCCGGCCTGCGCCAGTCTTGATCAGTTCCGTAATTTTGAACAGCGCGGCGATCGTTTCGCCCAGCTGGCACGGGAGCTGGGCTGATGCGTATTCCAGGCTTAGGGCTGGCGGGCGGCGTAGCGGTGCGTCTGCGCGAATGGGTAATGGGCAGCCGGGAAAATAGCGATACGGCCACCATGGTGCTGTATGACCGTACCCTGCTGTGGTTGACCTTCGGGCTGGCGATTATCGGCTTTGTGATGGTGACTTCCGCCTCTATGCCGGTAGGACAGCGCCTGTCAGAAGATCCGTTTTACTTTGCCAAGCGTGATGCGTTTTATCTGCTGCTGGCATTGGGGATGTCGCTGATCACGCTGCGTATCCCGATGGCGGTCTGGCAGCGTTACAGCAATATGATGCTACTGGCCTCGGTATTGATGCTGTTGATTGTATTAGTGGTTGGTAGCTCGGTAAACGGCGCATCGCGCTGGATTGCGCTGGGACCACTGCGTATTCAGCCAGCCGAGCTGTCCAAGCTTTCGCTGTTTTGCTATCTCGCCAGCTACCTGGTGCGCAAAGTCGAAGAGGTACGTAATAACTTCTGGGGCTTTTGTAAACCGATGGGCGTGATGGTGGTGCTGGCGGTGCTGCTGCTGGCCCAGCCGGATCTGGGAACGGTGGTGGTGCTGTTTGTTACTACGCTGGCGATGCTGTTCCTGGCTGGTGCCAAGCTGTGGCAATTTCTGGCAATTATCGGATCCGGTATCTTTGCGGTGATCCTGTTGATCATTGCCGAACCCTATCGTATGCGCCGCGTCACCTCCTTCTGGGATCCCTGGGAAGATCCGTTTGGCAGCGGCTACCAGTTAACCCAGTCGCTGATGGCGTTCGGACGCGGTGAGTTTTGGGGGCAGGGATTAGGTAACTCTGTGCAAAAACTGGAGTATTTACCAGAGGCGCATACCGACTTCATTTTCTCCATTATCGGGGAAGAACTCGGTTATATCGGTGTGGTTTTAGCGCTGTTAATGGTATTCTTCGTCGCTTTTCGGGCGATGTCGATTGGCCGACGTGCGCTGGAGATCGATCAGCGCTTTTCCGGCTTTCTGGCTTGCTCGATTGGCGTCTGGTTTAGCTTCCAGGCGTTGGTGAACGTCGGCGCGGCAGCGGGTATGCTGCCTACTAAGGGCCTGACGTTGCCGTTAATTAGTTACGGTGGTTCCAGTCTGATCATTATGTCGACGGCCATCGTGTTGTTGTTACGCATAGATTATGAGACGCGTCTGAGCAAAGCGCAGGCGTTTACCCGAGGTGCGCGATGAGTGGAAAGCGGTTGATGGTAATGGCTGGCGGTACCGGTGGACATGTGTTCCCGGGCCTGGCCGTTGCGCATCATCTGATGGCGCAGGGCTGGCAGGTACGCTGGCTGGGAACCGCCGATCGTATGGAAGCCGAGCTGGTGCCGAAACACGGTATCGAAATCGATTTTATCCGCATTAGCGGATTGCGCGGCAAAGGGCTTAAAGCGATGTTGGCTGCGCCGGTGCGGATTTTCAACGCCTGGCGTCAGGCCCGCCGTATTATGAAAGCCTGGAAGCCTGATGTCGTGCTTGGCATGGGCGGCTATGTCTCAGGGCCCGGCGGGCTGGCGGCCTGGAGCTGCGGTATTCCGGTGGTGCTGCATGAACAGAATGGCATTGCCGGGTTAACCAATAAATGGCTGGCGAAGCTGGCAACGAAAGTGATGCAGGCATTTCCCGGCGCGTTTCCGCATGCCGAGGTAGTGGGCAATCCGGTGCGCACCGATGTGCTGGCACTCAGCCGCCCGGAGCAACGTCTGGCTGGCCGTGAAGGTCCGACTCGGGTTCTGGTCGTTGGCGGCAGTCAGGGCGCGCGCGTGCTTAACCAGACGATGCCGCAGGTTGCGGCGCTGATGGGCGATAGCATTACGCTGTGGCATCAGACCGGGAAAGGGGCACAGAGCGATGTTCTGGCCGCTTATGCCGCAGCGGATGGTGCGCATCAGCATAAAATCACTGAGTTTATTGACGATATGGCGGCGGCCTATGCGTGGGCCGATGTGGTGGTATGCCGCTCCGGCGCGCTGACGGTAAGCGAAGTCGCTGCTGCAGGCCTTCCTGCTATTTTTGTGCCTTTTCAGCATAAAGATCGTCAGCAGTACTGGAATGCGCTCCCGCTGGAAAAAGCGGGCGCAGCCAAAATTTTTGAGCAGCCGCAGTTTACTGCGAATGGGGTGGCGGAAACGTTAAAGCAGTGGGATCGACCCACGCTGCTGCTGATGGCGCAAAAGGCGCGTCAGGTAGCGATTCCCGATGCCACCGAACGGGTAGCGGCAGAAGTCAGCGCCGTAGCGCGCTAACAGAATTAAGAGAAGGTACTGCGGTACCGACAGGCAAAAGAAAAGATGAATACTCAACAACTGGCGAAACTGCGTTCTATCGTGCCCGAGATGCGTCGCGTCCGGCACATTCACTTTGTCGGCATCGGCGGTGCCGGCATGGGCGGTATTGCCGAAGTGTTGGCCAATGAAGGTTATCAGATTAGCGGTTCCGATTTAGCGCCTAATGCCGTGACGCAGCATCTGACCGCGCTGGGCGCCACCATCTATTTTCACCATCGCCCGGAAAACGTCAGCGATGCCAGTGTCGTGGTGGTCTCCAGTGCGATTACGCAGGATAACCCGGAGATTATCGCCGCGCGTGAAGCGCGTATTCCGGTGATCCGTCGAGCTGAAATGCTGGCTGAGCTGATGCGTTTCCGTCACGGGATCGCCGTGGCCGGTACGCACGGTAAAACCACCACCACGGCGATGGTGACCAGCATCTATGCCGAAGGCGGACTCGATCCCACCTTTGTTAACGGCGGTTTGGTTAAAGCGGCGGGAACGCATGCGCGTCTGGGCAGTAGCCGTTACCTGATTGCGGAAGCGGATGAGAGCGATGCCTCCTTCCTGCATCTGCAACCGATGGTGGCGATTGTAACCAATATCGAAGCTGACCATATGGATACCTACCAGGGCGACTTCGAAAATCTGAAGCAGACCTTTATTAATTTTCTGCACAATTTGCCGTTTTATGGCCGGGCCATACTCTGCGTGGATGATGCGGTGATCCGCGATTTGATCCCGCGAGTGGGACGTCAGATCACCACCTACGGCTTTAGCGAAGATGCTGACGTGCGCATCGAAGATTACGAGCAGCACGGCGCGCAAGGGCACTTTACGCTGGTGCGTCATGACAAGCCGCTGATGCGCGTGACGCTCAACGCACCGGGTCGTCATAACGCCTTAAACGCGGCGGCGGCGGTTGCCGTTGCCACGGAAGAGGGCATTGATGATGAAGAGATCCTCAGCGCGCTGGAAAGCTTCCAGGGCACCGGGCGTCGCTTCGACTTCCTCGGCGAGTTCCCACTGCAGCAGGTAAACGGCACCGTTGGTTCCGCCATGCTGGTTGATGATTATGGCCATCATCCGACCGAAGTGGATGCCACCATCAAGGCGGCGCGAGCAGGCTGGCCGGATAAAAGGCTGGTGATGATTTTCCAGCCGCATCGCTATACGCGCACACGCGATCTTTATGATGATTTCGCCAATGTACTGTCGCAGGTAGATGTATTGCTGATGCTGGATGTCTATTCCGCCGGTGAAACGCCGATCCCTGGCGCAGACAGCCGATCGCTGTGCCGGACGATCCGGGGACGTGGCAAGGTGGATCCGATCCTGGTGCCAGATCATGATGTGATCCTCGATTTCCTTGCCCCGACATTAAGCGGCAACGATCTGATCCTGGTTCAGGGCGCGGGTAACATTGGTAAGATTGCTCGTCGACTGGCTGACCAAAAACTGAAACCGCAGACCAATGAAGAGGAACATCATGGCTGATAAAGTAGCGGTACTGCTGGGTGGTACCTCCGCTGAACGCGACGTCTCGTTAATGTCTGGCGAGGCGGTGATTGCGGGTCTGAAAGAGGCGGGTATTGACGCGCATGGCGTTGATCCGCGCGATTTCCCCGTTATGCGGTTGAAAGAAGAAGGCTACACAAAAGTGTTCATCGCCCTGCACGGTCGTGGCGGTGAAGATGGTACTTTACAGGGCGTTCTGGATTTCCTGCAGATCCCCTATACCGGCAGCAGCGTGATGGCTTCGGCGATCACTATGGATAAATGGCGCTCTAAGCTGCTCTGGCAGGGCGCTAACCTGCCGGTTGCGCCCTATGTGTGGCTCAACCGCCAGCAGATGGAAGCTGGACTGGATGAGACGCTGGTGCAGCGTATCGCCCAGCTGGGTATGCCGCTGTTTGTTAAACCCAGCAGCGAAGGCTCCAGCGTGGGTATTTCACGCGTTAATCAGCCTGCAGAGCTGCCAGCGGCGCTGGAAGAAGCGTTTCGTCATGATGATGATGTGCTGATTGAAAAGTTTATTAGCGGTCCTGAATACACGGTGGGCATTCTTGGCGATCAAATTTTGCCTTCGATCCGTATTCAGCCAGCCAGCGACTTCTATGACTATGAAGCAAAATACATTTCTGACGATACACAGTACTTCTGCCCGGCCGGACTGAGCGTGGAAAAAGAGGCGGAGCTGCAGGCGCTGGTGTTGAATGCCTGGCGTACTCTGGGCTGCAGCGGCTGGGGACGTGTGGATGTAATGATGGACGGTGACGGCACCTTCTATCTGCTGGAGGTGAATACCTCTCCTGGCATGACCAGCCACAGTCTGGTGCCAATGGCGGCGAAGCAGGCAGGGATGAGCTTCTCCCAGCTGGTGGCGCGTATTCTGGAGCTGGCCGACTAAGATGTCGCAGGCGGCTCTGAACGTACGTCGGGACGCGCAGGAGAAAGCGAAAGCGCGCACCGGCCGCAGCAATGGCTCTCGGTTAGCAGGAATGTTGTTTCTGCTGTTGGTGATCGGCACGATGCTGGCGGGCGGCTTCGTGGTGCTGAAGTGGATGAATGATGCTTCGCGTCTGCCGCTTTCAAAACTGGTGGTGACGGGAAAAACGCATTACACCACCAACGACGATATCCGTCAGGCCATCCTGTCGTTGGGCGCGCCCGGCACTTTTATGTCACAAGATGTAAATGTGATACAGCAGCAGATTGAACGTCTGCCGTGGATTAAACAGGTCAGCGTACGCAAGCAATGGCCGGACGAATTAAAGATTCATCTGGTTGAGTATGTGCCGGTAGCACGGTGGAATGATTTACATATGGTTGATGCGGAAGGCAAATCTTTTAGCGTGCCAGCTAACCATATCGGCAAAGAAACGCTACCGTTGCTGTATGGCCCTGAAGGAAACGAGCAGGATGTACTGGCTGGCTATCGTCAAATGAATGAAATGTTGGCGGCCAGCAAGTTTAGCGTAAAAGCAGCATCAATGACTGCTCGCCACTCCTGGCAATTGGTCACGGGCGACGATGTACGTATTGAGCTGGGCCGTAGCGATAACATGAAGCGTCTTAAGCGGTTTATTGAACTCTGGCCGATGCTCCAGCAGCAGGCCACCGCGGAAAACAAGCGCGTCAGTTATGTCGATTTGCGCTATGACTCCGGCGCTGCCGTTGGCTGGGCTCCGGCATTTATTGAGCCTCAGGACAGTAATCAGCAACAGAATCAGGCACAGGCTAAACAACAATGATCAAGGCGACGGACAGAAAACTGGTAGTAGGACTTGAGATAGGCACCGCCAAGGTCGCCGCTTTAGTAGGGGAAATTCTGCCCGATGGCATGGTCAATATTATTGGGGTCGGCAGTTGTCCGTCCCGCGGTATGGATAAAGGCGGCGTAAACGATCTGGAATCGGTAGTGAAATGCGTACAGCGCGCTATCGATCAGGCGGAGCTGATGGCGGACTGTCAGATTTCGTCCGTTTACCTTGCTTTATCCGGTAAACATATCAGTTGCCAGAACGAAATCGGGATGGTTCCGATTTCTGAAGAGGAAGTGACACAGGAAGATGTTGAAAACGTTGTGCATACCGCTAAGTCGGTGCGCGTGCGTGATGAGCATCGCATCCTGCATGTGATTCCACAGGAGTACGCGATCGATTATCAGGAAGGGATTAAAAACCCGGTTGGGCTGTCGGGCGTGCGCATGCAGGCAAAAGTGCATTTGATCACCTGTCACAACGATATGGCGAAAAATATCGTTAAGGCTGTTGAACGTTGCGGCCTGAAAGTGGACCAACTGATTTTTGCCGGTCTGGCATCCAGCTTTGCAGTGCTGACCGAAGATGAACGTGAGCTGGGCGTCTGTGTGGTTGATATCGGCGGCGGTACGATGGATATCGCCGTATATACCGGCGGCGCGCTGCGCCATACCAAAGTCATTCCCTATGCAGGGAATGTGGTAACCAGCGATATCGCCTATGCCTTCGGCACGCCGCCGACCGATGCGGAAGCAATCAAGGTTCGTCATGGCTGCGCGCTGGGCTCGATTGTCGGCAAGGATGAGAACGTTGAGGTGCCAAGCGTGGGCGGACGCCCGCCGCGTAGTCTACAGCGTCAGACATTAGCCGAGGTGATTGAGCCACGTTATACCGAGCTGCTGAATCTGGTTAACGACGAAATTTTGCAGTTGCAGGAACAGTTACGCCAGCAGGGCGTTAAGCATCATCTGGCAGCAGGGATTGTGCTTACCGGCGGCGCGGCGCAGATTGAAGGGTTAGCCGCCTGCGCGCAACGTGTGTTTCATACGCAGGTGCGCATCGGTCAGCCGCTGAACATTACCGGATTAACGGATTATGCGCAGGAGCCTTACTACTCAACGGCTGTAGGTCTTCTGCACTATGGAAAAGAGTCTCACCTGAGCGGTGAGGCGGATGTTGAAAAACGTGCTTCAGTTGGCAACTGGTTTAAACGTATCAACAGCTGGCTGAAAAAAGAGTTTTAATTTTTCTAAAAGGGGATCATGCTAGCACTATTTTATGATCTCCAGGCGACAGGCACATAACGGAGAGAAATTATGTTTGAACCTATGGAATTAACCAACGACGCGGTGATTAAAGTCATCGGCGTCGGCGGGGGCGGTGGCAACGCCGTCGAGCATATGGTCCGCGAGCGTATCGAAGGCGTTGAGTTCTTCGCGGTGAATACGGACGCGCAGGCGTTGCGCAAAACTGCAGTTGGCCAGACTATCCAAATCGGTACCAACATTACTAAAGGTCTGGGTGCAGGCGCGAACCCTGAAGTAGGGCGTACTTCTGCAGAAGAAGATCGTGAAGCGCTGCGTTCTGCGCTGGACGGCGCGGATATGGTCTTTATCGCAGCTGGCATGGGCGGCGGTACCGGTACTGGTGCAGCGCCGGTCGTGGCTGAAGTCGCGAAAGAGTTAGGCATTCTGACCGTTGCGGTGGTGACCAAGCCGTTCAACTTTGAAGGCAAAAAGCGTATGGCGTTTGCCGAGCAGGGCATCGCCGAGCTTTCCAAGCACGTTGATTCACTGATCACCATCCCCAACGATAAGCTGTTAAAAGTGTTGGGCCGTGGCATTTCACTGCTGGATGCGTTTGGTGCGGCTAACGACGTACTGAAAGGCGCGGTACAGGGTATTGCCGAGCTGATCACCCGTCCGGGTCTGATGAACGTCGACTTCGCCGACGTGCGTACCGTGATGTCCGAAATGGGTTATGCCATGATGGGTTCCGGCGTGGCCTGTGGTGAAGATCGCGCTGAAGAAGCGGCAGAAATGGCTATTTCCAGCCCGCTGCTGGAAGATATCGATCTTTCCGGTGCTCGCGGCGTGCTGGTAAACATCACCGCTGGTTTCGACCTGCGTCTGGATGAGTTCGAGACCGTAGGTAACACGATTCGTGCTTTCGCATCTGATAATGCTACCGTGGTTATCGGTACTTCTCTGGATCCGGAAATGAACGATGAACTGCGTGTTACCGTGGTGGCTACCGGGATTGGCATGGACAAACGTCCGGAAATCACCCTGGTAACCAACAAGCAGGCAAGCAGCCAGCCGGTAATGGATCATCGCTATCAGCAGCACGGCATGTCTCCGCTGCCGCAAGAGCAAAAGCCCGCTGCGAAAGTGGTCAACGATCAAAGCTCGCAGCCTGGCAAAGAGCCTGACTACCTGGATATTCCTGCTTTCCTGCGCAAGCAGGCGGATTAGGAATAACCCGAGAATTGGGATTCTCCGCTCTTTGTGCTAAAATATTCGCCCGTCAGTGATATAGACTGACGGTCGGATGATGATTTTGCGAGATAATACGATGATCAAACAACGGACATTAAAACGTATTGTTCAGGCGACTGGCGTCGGTTTGCATACCGGCAAGAAAGTCTCTCTGACGTTACGCCCTGCGCCGGCTAATACCGGGGTCATCTATCGTCGCACTGACTTGAATCCACCGGTTGATTTCCCGGCTGATGCAAAATTCGTGCGCGACACCATGCTAAGTACTTGCCTGGTGAATGATGAAGGCGTACGTATTTCCACCGTAGAGCACCTGAACGCCGCGCTGGCTGGCCTTGGCATCGACAATATCATTGTCGAAGTGAATGCGCCTGAAGTGCCGATTATGGACGGCAGCGCCGCGCCTTTCGTCTACCTGCTGGTTGACGCGGGCGTTGAAGAGCTGAACAGCGCGAAGAAATTCGTGCGTGTTAAACAGGCTGTGCGTGTTGAAGATGGCGACAAATGGGCTGAGATCAAACCCTATAACGGTTTCTCACTCGATTTCACCATTGACTTTAAACACCCGGCGATTGATTCCAGCTCACAGCGTTATCAGCTGAATTTCTCTACGGAAGCGTTCATGCGTCAGATCAGCCGTGCGCGAACCTTCGGCTTTATGCGTGAAATCGAATACCTGCAGTCCAAAGGCCTGTGCCTGGGCGGTAGTTTAGATTGCGCGATAGGCTTAGACGATTTCCGCGTACTGAACGAAGAAGGTTTACGCTTCGAAGATGAATTTGTTCGCCATAAAATGCTGGATGCTATCGGTGACCTGTTCATGTGCGGCCATAATATTGTAGGTGCGTTTTCCGCTTACAAATCAGGCCATGCGCTGAACAATAAACTGCTGCAGGCGGTGCTGGCGAAACAGGAAGCCTGGGAATGGGCGACCTTTGAAGACGAAGCTGAACTGCCGGTGGCGTTCAAGGCAACAAATCTGGTTCTGGCTTAACAGGCTATAACCTTTTAAAACGACTGGTAGCGTTGGCTCACTCTCTCCGGCCAGCAAAGCCAGTCGTTTTTGTTTCTGCATTGCGGTGCGCATTATTTGCGCCGTTGTCGTTCAGACTGTCGCTCTTTTCTTCTCCTCCCGCTACGATCTGATGTTTAACGCACGCAATGATGATAAGATTTGCCCTTGCTAAAGGCGGCAACCGGCCTGATACGCCAGATGGAACAAAGCCGCTAATTATTCATTGAAGAAGGGCAGGTCGCTACCTGCCAGACGGAAACCGTTGTGATCGCTATTTTTCACCGTTGGCGACAATTAGGCAGGCGTTACTTTTGGCCGCATCTGTTATTTGGCATGGTGGCGGCAAGCCTTGGCCTGCCTGCTGCGCACGCCCAGAATGCTGAACAAAATAGTCGCCCTGAAGCCACAGCGAAAAAACTGATTACCGGTAGCGCTGTACGGGTTGATAATCTCGTGCTGCTGCAGGGGAATGTCCGTCGCGCCAACTTCAGCGTGGATTACTGGCATCAGCATGCGATCCGCACCGTCATTCGCCACCTCTCCTTTGCGCTTACGCCACAAAATCTGCCTGATGCGGAAGAGACCCTGCCGCTCGCCGTGCAGAAAATGGCGCTGTTAGATACGCTTAACGCACTGCTCACGCACGAGCCGCGTCAGCCGGTTATTATCCGCCATACGCAACAACCTGCCGTTTCTGTTACGCCAGATTATCATATCGGCATCTGGCTGGCCCAGGTACAGGGTATCCGCGCCGGACCTTACATTCTCAGCTGAAGCCTGAGCAGTCCTAATCCATATACTATAAAAAAATGAACCGCAAACACGGCGGTAAAAATGAGAATGTATTTATTATGCTAACTAAGTTGTTAACCAAGGTATTTGGCAGTCGTAACGACCGTACGCTGCGCCGCATGCGTAAAACGGTAGAAATCATCAACAAGATGGAGCCCGATTTCGAAAAGCTCTCTGATGATGAACTGAAAGCGAAAACCCAGGCGTTTCGCGCTCGTCTGGAAAAAGGCGAAGAGCTGGACAGCCTGCTCCCGGAAGCCTTTGCCACCGTTCGCGAGGCGAGCAAGCGCGTATTCGGCATGCGCCACTTTGACGTGCAGCTGATTGGCGGCATGGTACTGAACGATCGCTGTATCGCTGAAATGCGCACCGGTGAAGGTAAAACCCTGACCGCGACGCTGCCTGCTTATCTGAATGCGCTGAGCGGTAAAGGCGTACACGTGGTGACCGTCAACGATTATCTGGCGCAGCGCGACGCGGAAAACAACCGTCCGCTGTTTGAGTTCCTTGGTCTGTCAGTGGGCATCAACCTGCCGGGCATGCCCGCGCCCGCCAAGCGTGAAGCCTACGCCGCCGATATTACTTACGGCACCAATAACGAATATGGCTTTGACTATCTGCGCGATAACATGGCGTTCAGCCCGGAAGAGCGCGTTCAGCGTAAACTGCACTATGCGCTGGTGGATGAGGTGGACTCCATTCTTATCGATGAAGCGCGTACGCCGCTGATTATCTCCGGCCCGGCAGAAGACAGCTCTGAACTTTATATCAAAGTAAACAAAATCATCCCGAACCTGATCCGTCAGGAGAAAGAAGATTCTGACACTTTCCAGGGCGAAGGCCATTTCTCGGTAGATGAAAAAGCCCGTCAGGTACACCTGACCGAACGTGGTCTGGTCGCTATTGAAGAGCTGATGGTGCAGGAAGGCATTATGGCGGAAGGCGAATCACTCTACTCGCCGACCAATATCATGCTGATGCACCACGTTACTGCTGCCCTGCGTGCGCATGTGCTGTTCACGCGTGACGTTGACTACATCGTTAAAGACGGCGAAGTGGTTATCGTCGATGAGCATACCGGCCGTACTATGCAGGGCCGCCGCTGGTCAGATGGCTTGCATCAGGCGATTGAAGCGAAAGAAGGCGTTGAGATTCAGAATGAAAACCAGACGCTGGCCTCGATCACTTTCCAGAACTACTTCCGCTTGTATGAGAAGCTGGCCGGGATGACCGGTACAGCGGATACCGAAGCGTTTGAATTTAGCTCTATCTACAAACTGGATACGATTGTTATCCCCACCAACCGCCCGATGGTGCGTAAGGATCTGCCCGATCTGGTCTACATGACTGAGAAAGAGAAGATCGATGCGATCATTGAGGATATTCGTGAGCGTACCGCCAACGGTCAGCCGATCCTTGTTGGTACGATTTCGATCGAAAAATCGGAAGTGGTATCTAACGAGCTGACGCGTGCCGGTATCAAGCACAATGTACTGAACGCGAAGTTCCACGCGCGTGAGGCAGATATCGTGGCGCAGGCTGGTCAGCCGGGCGCGGTGACCATCGCCACCAACATGGCGGGTCGTGGTACTGACATTATGCTGGGCGGTAGCTGGCAGGCAGAAGTTGCTGCGCTGGAAAACCCGACCGAAGAGCAGATTGCTGCCATTAAGACGGCCTGGAAAGCGCGTCATGATGCGGTACTGGCATCGGGCGGCCTGCATATTATCGGTACTGAGCGCCATGAGTCGCGTCGTATCGATAACCAGCTGCGCGGCCGTTCAGGTCGTCAGGGTGATCAGGGCTCATCCCGTTTCTATCTGTCGATGGAAGATGCGCTGATGCGTATTTTCGCCTCCGATCGCGTATCGAATATGATGCGTAAGCTGGGGATGAAGCCGGGCGAAGCCATTGAGCACCCCTGGGTTACCAAGGCCATTGCCAACGCGCAACGTAAAGTGGAAAGCCGCAACTTTGATATTCGTAAGCAGCTGCTGGAATATGATGATGTTGCCAACGATCAGCGTCGTGCTATTTACTCACAGCGTAATGAACTGTTGGACGTGGCTGACGTTAGCGAAACCATCAACAGCATTCGCGAGGACGTATTTAAGTCCACCATCGACAGCTATATTCCGCCGCAGTCGCTGGAAGAGATGTGGGATGTTGCCGGGCTGGAAGAGCGCCTGAAAAACGATTTCGATCTGGATATGCCGATTCGCCAGTGGCTGGATAAAGAGCCTGAGTTGCATGAGGAAACGCTGCGCGAGCGTATTATGACGCAGGCGAAAGAAGAATATCAGCGTAAAGAAGAAGTGGTCGGCGCCGAGATGATGCGCAGCTTTGAAAAAGGCGTCATGCTGCAAACGCTGGATTCGCTGTGGAAAGAGCATCTGGCGGCGATGGACTATTTACGTCAGGGTATTCATCTGCGCGGCTACGCACAGAAGGATCCGAAGCAGGAGTACAAGCGTGAATCTTTCGCTATGTTTGCTGCCATGCTGGAATCACTGAAATATGAAGTGATCAGCACCCTGAGCAAAGTACAGGTGCGTATGCCGGAAGAAGTCGAGGCGATGGAAGCACAGCGCCGTGAAGATGCAGAGCGTCTGGCACAGCAGCAGCAGTTAAGCCACGTTGATGATGCTACGGAAGCGGCCGCCGCACTGGCTGCTGAAACCGGCGAGCGTAAGGTTGGACGTAACGATCCTTGCCCATGTGGTTCCGGTAAAAAATACAAGCAGTGTCACGGCCGCCTGGCCTGATAGACGCGAATGCGAAAAGGGAGCCAAAAGGCTCCCTTTTTTATTGGGTGCATTAGTTGGTAGCGCTGCGATCTAATAAATTTTTAATATCTTGCTGGTGAAAAATCTTTGTAAATCAGCAGTGTAATTAACTGAACCGTTAAAGATTTTATAAATCAGGAAAGCTATACTCGCCTGCTCAGAGTATAACCGCTTAAGGATGGCAGAGTTATGAGCAGTCTTTATCTCAAAGTTGAACACGTAGCTGGAGAATCACAGGACGCACATCATGCAGGCTGGATCGATGTACTTTCCCATAATTGGGGAAACCGCCGAAGTGCCGCAGGCAATGCCCTGGTTGAGTATAGAAATTTAACGGTCCATGCGCTGATAGATAAAGCCACACCAACGCTGCTGCTTTATGCATCTAACGGCAGCAGGATCCGTAAAGTAGAGCTGTCAGCCTGCAAAGCGGGTTCTGGTGGTATCGAATACTATCGTATTACGCTGGAGAATGTATTTGTCGCTCAGGTGGTGCTAAATGACGGTGACGATCTGGGCAGCATAGAATATCAGTTTGAAGCGGATGCGGTGAAAATGCAGTACTGGGAGCAGACGGCCAAAGGCGGCAAAGGCGCGGAAACCCGCTACGGCTGGGATATTAAAAATCATCATTCTGTTTTTTGAGCAAAAGGACGCCGTTTCTTATTTGATGACATATGTAAATCGGCTCAGTAACAACAGAGGGCTGGGATAGTTACTATTGTTAATTTCCTCCGGTAACTGGCAGCAATAAAACAGATGCTATTATGATTAATATAAAAAAGATAAATTACATTAATGGGCCAATAGATCTGCTTTTAGAGTTTTAATCATTAATTATGGTCTTGTGCGAATCATGCTATCGCTTCAATTGTAAAAGGGTCATTTACTTATCCATGCGGGTAAATAGTTTTATGAAAAAGTAAAAAACAAACATAATGCTAAGCAGCATCAGTTTCCCCCAATGTTCGGGGAAATATGCAGAAAAGAAAATACCAAGCAAGATAATAGCAATAATGGGCACGGTTTCCAGTAAAACAAATTCTAAAAGCGCTTTTTTTAAAAACTTTATCATGAAACGCTCCTTCTTAAAATATCAATGATATCTTCCAGGTGGGGCTCAGATAACGCCTTTATTTCTGTTATTGTTTTATAGAGAACCGGTTCCACATAGATATAAAGCATTTCTATATTTGCCTGATAGAGAATGTTATAAAATTTTGGCTCCAATACTTTCAATCGACGCGCAGCTAAGGCTGATTTCTGAGCTTTGCCATAAAATTGAATAATGCTGAAACCACTAAAAGCCGTTGTGTTTAATACGCTTCTTACGGTGGCACTAATAACAAGAGATTCAGAAACTCCTTTCGCTAATGAGTAAGCCAGTGCTTTATTAGTTGTTTTGCGGTAAGCCTCTCTGTATTAAAGCCGAATGTCTTTAACGCAATAACTTTAGCCTGCTCAACTTCCATGTTTTGTAAAACATAATCAATGTAATATTGAAATAGTTCGGCGATCACATCCTTTCTTTTGTAAAGTGACAGTAAGGCTTTACACATCCTTACATCTTCCGTTTTTAGCTGCTGGCAAACATCATGATGCTTCTCGATAAAGCAGCTTGAGTACCAGGAGATACGCTCCGCGCCATGATAAATATCATCCAGCGTTTACTCCGCCGAAATAAAGGATGCTCGCATGCCTTTTTCCAGCGATTGCGCTATTTTCCTCTCGGCGAGTAATTGCCGTTTTAAATAAAGCGAAGCATTCATTGTTTATCATCCATAATAAAACAAACGCTGGCATTATAACCGCTTGAAAACAGTTGCGCATTAATTGACCTGTTAACAAGGCCTGTTCTGGCGTGGCGTTAAATAACAGAAAGCGCAAAGAACAGGGCGGTGGAGAGGCGAGATGAGCCGCTCGTATCCGCAGCCGGAACGGTATAAAGCGTAACAAAATCAAGCTATACTGCCCTTCATTCCATTAACAAGGATGCGAAAATGAAACATCTTCAGGTAGCTGTTGGCATCATCCGTAATGCGCAGCAGGAAATCTTTCTGACGCGTCGTCCGGCCAATTCCCATATGGCGAATATGTGGGAGTTCCCAGGCGGCAAAATCGAGCCAGGCGAAACGCCTGAGCAGGCACTGAAGCGTGAGCTGCTGGAAGAAACCGGCATTGCCGTCATCGCGGCTACCGCATTTGGCAATGCCGATCATACCTACCAGGATGTGCGCGTCACGCTGCACTTCTTTCTGGTTGAACAGTGGCAAGGCGAGCCGTGGGGACGGGAAGGGCAGCCGCAGCGTTGGGTGCCACAGCGTGAGCTGATTGCTGACGAATTTCCGCCAGCCAATCACAAGCTGGTTGCGCGCCTGCTGGCCGAGGCGCGCCCGTAATCAGAGGCAGCTTTGCTGCCCTGACAATTAATGACGGGGAATATCCTCTTCGCTCCAGTCATCGCTGTCTGACAGATCGTTACTGCTGGCGATACGTTTCTCTTCAGCAGCCCATTCGCCTAAATCGATAAGCTGACAGCGTTTACAGCAGAAAGGCCGAAACGGGCTCTGTTCACCCCAGATAACCGCCTTGCCGCAGGTTGGGCAGGCGACGGTAGTCACATCATTGTTCATCATTACACCTCTAACAACAGGCCAACTCGAAATCGAGACGTGCCGGAATTTCGCCACGTTCGCTGTCGAGCGGTAAAAAACGAATCGCATAACGGGTTTTATGGCCCGAAACCTGCGGGTACAGACTGACTTCCAGCGGTAGCTGCAGGCGCAGCAAATCGGCACCTTCAGCGTTATCCTGATAAAAGCCGTTCAGGCTGGTCTGATGGCGGAAAACGCCGGACTGGCGGATCAGCTCCAGAATCATAAACAATGCCTGGCGTAGCGGATCCAACGTTTCCATCCAGCTGGCGACCTGCGTATCCCGCAACGACTGATCAAGATGCAGCCAGACATGGAGCGTTGGCAAATCAAAACTGCAGCAGCCGCCGGGAATGCTTAAACGCTGACGCACCAGCGCAATAAGGCGATCTTCTCGTAAGGCCTGACCAATACGCGGCGCAGCCATTAGCTCGCTGGCGCATGATTTTAGCTGCTGACGCAGCGCTTCTACACGCTGGATATCCACGCCCGGGACATCGCTCCAGGCCAGCAGTTTTTGTTGCTGGCGCTCCAGCTCTTTAAGGATCTCGGTACGCAGCTCTCCACGTTCAAAAACATCCAACAGCTCACTGATGTTGCGGAAAAATGTCAGAGCGGTAAGGTGACTGGTGATATTGATACTGGCCTGCAGCTGCTGGAGCAAAAACTCAATTCTTAGCCAGGTACGCATTTTCTCATTTAACGGGTGTTCAAAAAGAACGATTTTGCTCATGCTGTTAATCCTGTTTTATCGCTCCGGCCAGCGCCAGATAGCGCTGATTCAGTTCGGCGACCAGCGGCAACACTTCGTGAGGTTGCCCGCTGTTTTCAATGATGTCATCCGCTACGGCCAGCCGCGCCGCACGCGTGGCCTGGGCTGCAATGATTTTTTCAGCCTGTTCGCGCGTGATCTGGTCGCGGGCCATGGTTCGTTGAATCTGAACCTCAGGCTCAACGTCAACCACCAGTACCCGATCGGCCAGTTTTTCCAACCGGTTTTCCACCAGCAGCGGCACCACCCATAAGCACCAGGGCGAGCGGACTGCCGCCAGCTGTCGGCGCGTCTCGGCATGGATCAGTGGATGTAATAACTGATTTAACCAGGCTTTCTCAGCCGGGGAGTTAAAGATAGTCTGACGCAGCGCGGCGCGATTTAGCGTACCGTCCGCATGGAGAATCGTTGGACCAAAGCGCGTCGCAATTTCCTGCAATGCGGGCTGGCCTGGTTCTACTACCTGACGGGCAATAATGTCCGCATCAATAATTTCCACGCCATGCCCGGCAAAGGCGGCAGCAACGGTACTTTTTCCACTGCCGATTCCACCGGTCAGCGCGACTGTATAAGACATCTGTTCAGTTCCTGCTTCGCCTGTAAACACCTGGTTGCCTGCGATTAACCGCTAGCGACAGCTATAAATTTTGCCGTGGCGATCACATTAACTATCTTCAGGTAAATTTACGGGATTGTAGCGTAATTAAAGCCATTTTCGCAGTCTTGTACGCGCGTTTTTAGCGCGTATGATAACGTCACTGGAGCTGGCAGCAGCACCCGATCGTCAGATCGTCGCCAAAAACCCAGGAATGATGTTATGCGTATTGAAGAAGATCTAAAGCTTGGTTTTAAAGATGTGCTGATTCGTCCCAAGCGTTCTACTCTGAAAAGCCGCTCGCAGGTGGAGCTGAGCCGTGAGTTTACTTTTAAACACTCCGGCATCGCCTGGTCTGGTATTCCCATCATTGCCGCCAATATGGATACCGTGGGCACCTTTCGCATGGCGGAAGTGCTGGCCAGCTTTGATATCCTGACTGCGGTGCATAAACACTACAGCGTTGATGAGTGGCGTGCCTTTGTTCAACGCGTGCCTGAACAGGTACTGCAGCATGTCATGGTATCCACCGGAACCTCGGATGCGGACTTCACTAAACTGCAGGCGATACTGGCGCTTTCTCCCGCACTCAAATTTATCTGTATCGATGTGGCCAACGGCTATTCTGAACATTTCGTACAATTCCTGCAGCGCGCACGCGAAGCCTGCCCGGATAAAACCATCTGCGCTGGTAATGTGGTGACCGGTGAAATGGTCGAAGAGCTGATTCTCTCGGGTGCGGATATCGTGAAAGTAGGGATTGGCCCCGGCTCGGTGTGCACCACGCGGGTAAAAACCGGCGTAGGATATCCGCAGCTGTCGGCGGTGATTGAATGTGCCGATGCCGCTCATGGTCTGGGCGGGCAAATTGTCAGCGATGGCGGCTGTTCAGTGCCGGGCGATGTGGCGAAAGCTTTCGGCGGCGGCGCAGATTTCGTGATGCTCGGCGGCATGCTGGCCGCGCATGATGAATGCGAAGGGCGCGTAGTGGAAGAAAACGGTGAAAAATTCATGCTGTTTTATGGCATGAGTTCTGAATCCGCTATGAAGCGCCACGTTGGCGGCGTAGCGGAGTATCGCGCGGCCGAAGGCAAGACGGTTAAGCTCCCGTTGCGCGGCCCGGTAGAGGCAACGGCGCGCGATATTCTGGGCGGCCTGCGTTCCGCTTGTACTTACGTGGGCGCGGAGCGGCTAAAAGAGCTGACGAAGCGCACGACTTTTATTCGCGTAGCGGAGCAGGAAAACCGCGTTTTTAACCGCTAACCAATCACCTCGCCCAGGTTAAAGATGGGCAGGTACATTGCAACCACCAGCGTTCCGACAATGGAACCGGTAATGATCATCATTACCGGTTCCAGCGTCGCTGCCAGCGTATCCGCCAGTTCATGCGTCTGGTTTTCATGCCACTGCGCCAGGCGTGCCAGCAGGTTATCCAGCGCCCCGGCTTCCTCACCTACCTTTATCAGTTGACGACAAAGCGGCGTAAAAAGCGTGCTATCCGCAATCGCCTGATGTAGCTGGGTACCGTCAGCAATCTTTCTCTGTAGCTGCTGCATTGCTTCGCGCCACAGTAACGGCGTGAGGGTATCTTCAACCGCCTGAAGCCCTTGCAGCAAGGGCAGCCCTGCCTGCTGCGTTAAAGTGAGGGTAGTAAAGATCTGACTAAGCAGGCTACCGCGCCACAAGGTTGCCAGCAGAGGCGTACGCAACAGGCAGCGTTGTTCACGACGTTGCCAGCCGGGCCGATGTTGACGCAGATAGCGCCATGCGGCAAACAGGCACGCTATAGCGAGCGCCAGTGGAACAAACAGCCGTTGCAGCGCGGCGGAGAGAGCCAGCACGGCGGCGGTAAACGCGGGCAGCGGCGCATTAAACGCACGATAAATAGCCACGAACTCCGGCAGCACCAGTAACAGCATGCCAAGCGCCACCGTCAGGGCAACCAGTAAAATAAATCCTGGATAACGCAATGCGGTCACGACCTTTTTATGTAAGCGCAACTGCCGCTCCTGTTGGCTCGCCAACTGTAAACAGCAGCGATCCAGCTGACCAGTCAGCTCGCCAACCTGCATCAGGGCCGCATAGAGCGGCGGGAAGATCATCGGCCACTTTGCCAGCGCGGCAGAAAAAGGTGTTCCCTGCGCTACTTCTTCCTGCAACGCCAGCAGCAGGGCGCGCCAGCCAGCATGTGTCTCGCCTTCGCTTAACAGATGCAGCCCCACGGAAAGCGTTAAGCCCGCTTTTAACAGCGTTGCCAACTGATGCATCAACGCGATTTTTTGCGGCGTTTTCCAGTCTCTTGAGCGGTAATATCTGCCGCGTTTACAGGAAAGCGGCAGGAGATGCTGCTGCGCCATAATGGCCATAATTTGCTGCTCTTCCGACAGCAGCCAGCTTCCCGCAACGATTTCGCCTTGCTGATTCATCGCCTGCCAGTGCCAGAGACGACAGTTAGCCATGGCCGACACCTATTACCCGATAAACCTCCGCCAGTGAGGTCTCTCCCCGATTGACTGCATTCAGCCCTTCAATAAACAGACTGTTAAGCTGTTGTCGCTGAGCCAGCAGGCTTAAGGCTTCGCTACTGGCGTTTCCGGCAATAGCCGTTTGTAACTCACTGTTTATGGGAAGCATTTCAAACAGCGCCAGCCGGCCATAATAGCCAGAGAAGCAGTGATCGCAGCCCACCGCCTGCCAGGTCTGCAGTGGGCCAGTCCTGTTCTGCTCAGGCAAATCGTGGAGGGTTTCTGCCGGAGCGCGGCAGTGCGGGCAAAGACGGCGCACCAGACGCTGCGCAATGACCAGGCGCAGCGCTGAGGCCAGCAGATAGCCTGGAATGCCCATTTGCCCCAGTCGGGTCAGCGTTTCTGTCGTGGAGTTAGTGTGCAACGTGGATAGCACCAGATGACCGGTTTGCGCCGCCTTAACCGCAATCCCGGCGCTTTCCGCATCACGGATTTCACCCAGCATAATAACATCAGGATCCTGGCGCAGCAGGGCGCGCAATACGCATTGAAAATCGAGTCCGGCACGCGGGTTAATTTGCGTCTGGTTAACGCCCGGCAGGGGAATCTCCACCGGATCCTCAACGCTGCACACGTTTCTTCCCGGCTGATTCAGCGCGTGCAACCCGCTGTAGAGCGTAAAGGTTTTGCCGCTGCCGGTAGGGCCGGTAACCAGAATCAAGCCCTGCGGCTGGGCCAGCGCGTGGCGAAAATGGGCAAGGGCATCTGGCGGCATACCCAGCTTGTCCAGCGCCAGATCCTGCGCTTCGCTTTGCAGCAGGCGGATCACCGCTTTTTCTCCTGTACGCACGGGCAGGGTTGAAAGCCGAAAAGCTGCCTGTAAGCCCTGCAGCTGCAGGGTAAATTGTCCATCCTGCGGCAGTCGTCGTTCGGCGATATCAAGGTTGCCAAGAATTTTAAGGCGAGCGATCAGCGCCGCCTGCTGGGTTTCGCTAATGTTTTGCAGCGGCTGCAGCACTCCATCAATACGCAGCCGAACCCGCATACCTGTAGCACAGGGTTCAATATGAATATCTGACGCGCGGCGTTGAAAAGCCTGCAACAGGAGATGATTGACCAGCGGCGTAATCGGCTCCTGCGCTTTTTCTGCGTTGTCGCCCTCTGACTGAAGATATTGCTCCAGTCGCGCCTGCGGCCAGCGTTCGGTTTGCACGCGCCGCTGGCTGGTGAAATGCAGCGCTTCCAGCATCTCGGCAGAGGGCACTCCAGCCAGCGCAACGGTAATGGTTTTCTCGTCTTCATTGAGCAGCACCGCCTGATATTGACGACATAGCTCGCGCAGATTGCTTTCTGGCTCTCTCATCATGGATTCTCAATATCATCAAAGCGGAAAACAGCGCGACAGTTATCTTTCAGGCTGCCGTTACTGCTGTCACAGCTGCGTTGCCAGTTCATCTGGCCCTCATTGCTTTGCCACTGCGGCGTCAGCGTTACGGTCAGGCCATTCAGGCTCTCCTGTCCGGTCAGCTTAATGGTGCCAGATGCCACACTTACCGCAGAGACATAGCGCGAGCCCTTCGCGGTGGGAACGCCATTGCTGCCCGCGCTACAGCCAGACGTTGCGCCATGCTCAACGGCGCAAAGCTCAACCGCCGTTTTATAAGGCAGCATGGTTTGCAGCATATCGGTAAGGGCTGCCTTTTGCAGATAGCTCTGGTAAGCCGGCATGCCGATAGCGCTGAGTATGGCGACGATCCCAATAACAATCATCAGCTCAATTAGCGTAAAACCTTGTTGTTGCATATGTAACCCTCCATGTTGATAACCCGGCAGACGTTAATTTACAGAGCAAGGCGAGGCGAGAACGGGATAAACAAACAGGAAGCAGGACTGGAAAAAAGATGAGTTTGTTACTCTGGATGGCTCGCAGGCTGGAAGCGGGATCGCATATCTGGCTGAGGGAAGGTGGCGCGCAAACCTGGCGCCACAGGCGGAATTAATGAAAACGCATTGAAAGGTCCAGCGCGCGGACATGTTTGGTCAGGGCGCCAACCGAAATATAATCAACGCCGGTTTCTGCAAACAGGCGTAACGTCTGGTCGGTAACATTGCCGGAAACCTCCAGCAGCGCGCGGCGCTGGTTGATATTTACCGCTTCGCGCATTTGCTCAACGGTAAAATTATCCAGCATCACAATATCGGCCCCGGCGGCCAACGCCTGCGCCAGCTCATCCAGCGTTTCCACTTCTACCTCAACCGGCACATCCGGGTGAAGCCAGAGCGCTTTTTCAACCGCCTGGCGAATCGAGCCGCTGGCGATAATATGGTTCTCTTTGATCAGAAAGGCGTCGGATAAGCCCAGGCGATGGTTCTCGCCGCCGCCGCATAAAACCGCATACTTCAGGGCAGTACGCAGGCCTGGCAGGGTTTTGCGCGTATCCAACAGCCGGGTTTGTGTGCCTTCCAGCAGCGTGACATAGCGCTTTACTTCGCTGGCGGTGCCGGAAAGCGTTTGTACGAAATTAAGCGCGGTACGCTCAGCGGTAAGCAACAGGCGCGCCGGACCGGCAACGTCAAAAAGTTTTTGTTCCGGCTCAATGGTGTCACCGTCAGCAACATGCCAGGTTAGCTGCGCCTGATTGCCCAACTGAATAAACACTTCTTCTACCCAGCGTTTACCACAGAAAACACCGGCTTCCCGCGTGATAACGGTGGCCTGTGCCTGTTTATCGGCAGGCAGCAGACTGGCGGTAATATCATTATCTGCATTAATTTCGCCGCCGAGATCTTCGCGTAATGCTTGCTCTACGCTACCTGGAATGTCATCTTCGATACGTGAAAGCAGCGCCGCCCGTCGGCTCTCTGGATTATAACGTCGCTGTGTCATAGGGTTCCCGTCATGGTTTTTAGTGTGGGCTTAATGTAGCCTGGACGGCTGGCTGGCACCAGTAGAGCGTGAAAAAGTTTAGTGCACTAAACTTTTTTGCTACAAAGGTTTTTATGGTGGCGCTTTTGTTATCGCCAGGGTATTGGTGAATAAATTGGTTGCAAAGGAAACGGTAAATGTTCTCTTTAACCTGCCCACAAAAGGCCTGTCGGTTACCGGACGGCACCTGTTAACTGATGTCTCCCTACCGGCGCTGGAGACCTGTTTTTAACAGTGGCACAAGGAATGTAAAGAGAGTGACAAATTCATGTTAGGCTGTGGAAAAAAACGAACAGGAGACCCAGGCATGGAGTTAAAAGATGGCTGGCTAATGGGCGTTCGCCATGTGCCGTCGCCGCATTTCAATATTCGCCCGCAGGGAGAGGCTCCCAGCCTGCTGGTGGTGCATAACATCAGCCTGCCGCCCGGCGAGTTTGGCGGCCCGTGGATTGATGCTTTGTTTACCGGCACGCTCGACCCTGAGGCACATCCCTGGTTTGCCAATATTGCGCATCTGCGCGTGGCGGCCCACTGCCTGATTCGACGCGATGGGGAAATCGTGCAGTATGTTCCTTTCGATAAGCGCGCCTGGCATGCAGGTATCTCCTGCTGGCAGGGCCGCGATAACTGCAATGATTTCTCGATTGGCATTGAACTCGAAGGCACCGATACGCTGGCCTACAGCGACGCGCAGTATCAGGCTTTACAGGCCCTGACGCATCTGCTGATGCAGCATTATCCGATTACACCTGCGCAAATTACCGGGCACAGTGATATTGCACCGGCGCGTAAAACCGATCCTGGCCCGGCATTTGACTGGGCTCGCTTTCTGCGCGGCTTGCCGGAAGCCGCCAGCTTACATTTACCGGAGCGGAATGCATGACGCTTTTTTCCTTGTTACTGGTTTTAGGTTGGGAGCGCCTGTTTAAAATGGGCGAACACTGGCAGCTTGACCATCGACTGGAGCCTTTTTTCCGTCAACGCCGTCACTTTTCACTCTGGCGAACCATTGCCATGACGCTGGTGGTGATGCTGGTGGTTTTGGTGGTGATTCTGTCGCTGCGCGGACTGTTTTTTGGCATGGTACAACTGCTGTTCTGGATCCTGATTGGCATACTGTGTATCGGTGCGGGCTCGGTGCGGCTGCATTACCATGCTTATCTGAAGGCGGCCAGTCATGGCGATGCCAATGCCTGTAGCGCGATGGCGGAAGAGCTGACGCTGATTCACGGCATGCCGGTGGAGTGCAACCAGCAGGAAACGTTGAAGGAGCTGCAAAACGCGCTGCTGTGGATCAATTACCGTTTTTATCTGGCGCCGCTGTTCTGGTTTGTAGTTGGCGGTGCTTACGGGCCGGTGCTGCTGGTGGGTTACGCTTTTCTGCGTGCATGGCAGAGCTGGCTGGCAAAGCACCATACGCCGCTTGAGCGTGCCCGCTCCGGGATCGACCGTATTCTGCACTGGGTCGACTGGATACCGGTTCGGCTGGCTGGTGCGGCTTATGCACTGCTGGGACATGGCGAGCGGGCGCTGCCGGCCTGGTTTGCTGTGCTGAGCGACCTACGTCGCCCGCAGTATCAGGTGTTAACGCATCTGGCGCAGTATTCGCTGGAGCGCGACGAGCGGTGGGACAGCGTGGAAACGCCACGGATAGCCGTGGCGCTGGCCAAAAAGGTCTCGCTGGTGATCGTGGTCGTAGTCGCGTTACTGACTATTTACGGCACGCTGGTTTAGCAGCGTATCGGCTGGCGGCACGCCGAAGTCAGGCATGCCGTTAGCATCCCAGCGAATATCTTTAATGCGCGTATGGCGGTTCGGATCCCACAGCGGATCGCCTTCAATTTCCGTATAGTTGCGTGCGTGATAGACCAGCAGATCGTTACCCGCCTCATCTACGGTAAAGCTGTTGTGGCCCGGTCCATACTGCTGGTTTTCCCAGCTGGTGGAAAAGACCGGTCGGGCTGATTTGTTCCAGTTGGCTGGTTGCATTGGGTCGTCATCCACATCGATCCACAGCAGCCCCAGGCAGTAATTTTCATCCGTTGCGCTGGCTGAATAGCTCACAAACAGTCGGTTGCCGTGACGAATTACCGCTGGCCCTTCGTTGACGCTAAAGCCGGCACATTCCCATTCATATTCAGGACGGCTGAGCATCACCGGCTTGCCTTTTAGCGTCCAGGGATTCTCCAGCTCTGCCAGATAAAGGTTTGAGTTACCCGGGATTGCCGGATCCTTTTGCGCCCACAAATACCACTGTTTGCCCTGATGATGAAAGGTGGTGGCATCCAGCGAGAAGCTGTCGATAGGAGTGCGGATACGACCACGCTCCTGCCAGTTGCCGTTTAACGGATCGGCATCATCACAGGTCAGGGCGTACATCCGATGCTGAAACAGACCTTCTTTAATCTCGCGCGTTGGTGCTGCGGCGAAGTAGATCACCCATTGCCCATCGATATGATGCATCTCCGGTGCCCAGATTAATGCGCTCATCGGACCGACATCAGGCTTACGCCACACTACCACCGGCTGCGCTGCGGCAAGATCGACGAGGGTGTCGGCGCAGCGTAGCTCAAGGCGATCGTATTCAGGAACGGAGGCGATAAAGTAGTAGCGATCCTCGTAGCGTAAAATAAAGGGGTCCGCGCGTTGTTCAATTAACGGGTTGGGCCACTGAGTCATGATGCCGTTCCTTCTGGTTTAATATCAAAAGCATTGCCTTCGCGCAGCGCGCTCAGCTCACGATAGTTTTCACGCCGTTTCGCCAGATCCTGCTGAATGGTTTGCATTAAATGACGATCGACTTTTAACAGGCGAACCACGCCTGCGGTAATCAAATAACCGATGCCGGGGATCACGGTGAACAGCAACACAATACCGTTCAGCGCGCTGCTGCCCTGCTGCTTAGCGCCCGCATCATAGCCATAAAATGAGAGCAGGAAACCTACCATCGCCCCGGCTACCGCCAGACCGACCTTCAGGAAGAAGAGATTCCCGGAGAAGCTGATGCCGGTAATACGCTTGCCGGTTTTCCATTCGCCATAGTCATCTACATCCGCCATCAGCGACCAGTGCAGCGGAGAGGGAATTTGGTGCAGGATATTGAGCAGAAAATACATCAGGGTAACCAGCACCGTGGCCTGTGGATTAAGGAAATAAAAGCCGCAGGAAAAAATAGCCAGCGCGATGTTGGTCCAGAAAAAGACTTTCAGCTTACACCAGCGGTCGGTCATGACCTTCGCCAGCGTGCTGCCGATCATCATGCCAACCACGCCAAGACTGATAAACAGCGTAGCGAAGTGGGTGGATTGACCCATCACCCAGGTCACGTAATACATGGTGGCCGCCATGCGAATAAAGCCCGGACATACGTTACAAAAGGTCAACAGCAAAATTCGCACCCACTGGTCGTTTTTCCAGACATCGCGCAGGTCGTTTTTCAGGTCGTCATTGCTCGGCACAGCAGGGCGAATACGCTCGCGCACGGTAGCGAAGCAGTAAAGGAACATCAGCAGTCCGATAATGGCCATTACGCCCATCGCCATCTGATAGCCCCGCGCCCGATCGCCGCCGCCGAACCACTCGGTCATCGGTAACAGGGTAAGCGACAAGATTAGCGTCGCGATGCCAACCATTACAAACCGGTAAGACTGGCAGGAAACGCGTTCATGGGGATCGTTAGTAATGACGCCGCCCAGCGAGCAGTAGGGAATATTAATTGCCGTGTAGGCCAGCGACATCAGGAAGTAGGTGACAAAGGCGTAGACCACCTTGTATTCATAACTCCAGTCCGGCGTGGTAAACATCAGTACGCTAAATACTACATACGGAACTGATACCCACAGCAGCCAGGGACGAAAGCGGCCCCAGCGGCTTTGGGTGCGATCGGCGATCGCGCCCATCAGAGGATCGGTTACCGCATCCAATACGCGTACGGAAAGCAGTAACACGCCGACCAGCGCAGGCGACAGGCCAAAGACATCGGTATAGAAGTAGCTAAGGAACAGCATAATGGCGCCGCCAATCATATTACAGCCAGCGTCGCCCATGCCGTAACCCAGCTTTTCTCTAAAAGGAAGCGCAGAGCCTTTCATCATTTTATTCTCCTGTGAGCACTGGAATGATTATTACGGCTTAACGATTGCGGGCACTAATACAGGTTGGTCATCAAGATGGACAAAATAACTGCGAAGAGAAAAGTGTGAAGAGCGTAACTATTGGCGCAAACAAAACCGGGCGCTTATGCGCCCGGTAAATTATCAGCTTCGCTGCGATCGGTTTTTGATGGCGTAACCCATCGCCAACACTACCAGCCAGACCGGAATAAGCCAGACGGAGATCGCCATGCCCGGCGTCATCAGCATAATCACCAGAATCGCGGCCAGAAACACCAAACAGATCCAGTTACCGGCCGGATAGAGAATGGCGCGGAAACGGGTCTGCACGCCCTGACGATCTTTCGCTCTACGGAATTTCAGATGCGCCAGACTGATCATCGCCCAGTTAATCACCAGAGCAGAAACCACCAGCGCCATCAGCAGGCCGAAGGCTTCGCCCGGCATCAAATAGTTAATCAGTACGCAAATCGCCGTAGCCAGCGCCGATACGCCCAGCGCAACATAAGGAACGCCGCGACGGTCGACCTTCAGCAGCGCCTGCGGGCCGCTGCCCTGTTTCGCCAGGCCATAAAGCATACGGCTGTTGCTGTAGACGCAGCTGTTATAGACCGAGAGCGCCGCCGTCAGAAACACCACGTTCAACACGTTGGCCACCAGCGTTTCACCAAGGTCGTGAAAAATCATCACGAACGGACTGCTTTCGCCAACCACCTTGACCCACGGATAGAGCGACAGCAGCACCGCCAGCGAACCGATATAGAAAATAAGGATGCGGTAGATCACCTGGTTAGTGGCACGCGGAATGCTTTTCGACGGATCATCCGCTTCAGCGGCGGTAATGCCGACCAGCTCCAGACCGCCGAACGAGAACATAATCACCGCCATCGCCATAACCAGCCCGCTAATGCCGTGCGGGAAAAAGCCGCCCTGCGCCCAGATGTTGCTGACCGAAGCCTGCGGGCCGCCCTGACCGCTCAGCAGCAGCCAGCCGCCAAACAGGATCATGCCAACAACCGCGACAACTTTAATAATGGCGAACCAAAACTCCATCTCACCGTAAACTTTTACGTTGGTCATGTTGATGGCGTTTATCAGAACGAAGAACACAGCGGCAGTGGCCCACGAGGGAAAGTCAGGCCACCAGACCTGAATGTACTTGCCGACAGCCGTGAGTTCAGCCATTGCAACCAGCACATACAGCACCCAATAGTTCCAGCCAGAAGCGAAGCCTGCAAAGTTGCCCCAGTATTTATAGGCGAAGTGGCTAAAGGATCCGGCAACCGGCTCTTCCACCACCATTTCGCCCAGCTGACGCATAATCAGAAACGCGATAAAACCGCCGATGGCATAGCCTAATAAGACCGATGGCCCGGCCATCTGAATGGTTTGCCCGATTCCCAGAAACAGGCCAGTACCCACGGCACCGCCCAATGCAATCAGCTGAATATGACGGTTTTTTAATCCGCGCTTCAGCGTATCGCCCTGCTGTTGTTCCATAAAAACCCTCGTGTTAGTTCTTCGCCTTCCCTGAAGAGTTGGCGCTGTAATGCCCGCAGACAGACGGTACGCTTGTATTTATACCGTTACGCTTTTTGTATTGTTTATTTTACAGTTTGGGTTAGTGCAAATTGCCTGCGATGCTACCCCGACGCCAAGAATAATGTTAAGCGCGCCCGAATGCACCTGCTTTCTCTGCCGGTACGCAGCGCGCCATAAAAAACGTTGCTGCCGTCACGCCAGAATTTCTTTTTTGTGCCATTTAATTCGAATAAAGACGAATAGCTTTCGCTTATGACATAAAATGAGATTCGGATCTAAATCTGTGTAAGGTTTGGTAAAAATCAGCGGCGATATTTAGCATCCCACCGGAAATAACGCATTTTCGTTACTGTTTTCGTCCATTTAAGGACGTGACCTTCACCCTGCTTCTGGCAGATGCCATATAGACAGAAGGTGAATACTTTGTTACTTTAGCTTCACTTTTTTGCAATTGGTATTACCAATTGACTTCGGTGCCTGGCAGAAGAAGGGACAATGGCCTACAGTAAGATTCGCCAACCAAAGCTCTCGGATGCAATTGAGCAACAGCTTGAGTCCCTGATCATGGAGGGAACGCTGCGTCCGGGTGAAAAGCTTCTCCCTGAGCGGGAGCTGGCTAAGCAGTTTGACGTTTCTCGCCCCTCTTTGCGTGAAGCGATACAGCGTCTGGAGGCAAAAGGGCTTCTGCTGCGTCGACAGGGCGGTGGCACCTTTGTTCAGAAGAATCTTTGGCAAAGCCTAAGCGATCCTCTGGTGGCGTTACTCGCCGATCACCCCGAATCTCAGTTCGACCTGCTGGAAACCCGTCATGCGCTGGAAGGTATCGCGGCTTATTACGCTGCGCTGCGGGGAACCGAAGAAGATTTGCAGCGCATACGCGATTGCCATCTGGCTATCCAGCATACCCAACAGAGCGGCGATCTGGATGCCGAAGCCGATGCGGTTATGCAGTATCAGATTGCCGTAACAGAGGCGGCGCATAATGTGGTGCTGCTGCATTTGCTACGCTCAATGGGCCCGATGCTGGAAAAAAACGTTCGTCAAAACTTTGAATTGCTCTACTCACGCCGGGAAATGCTGGCGCAGGTAAGCAGTCATCGCGCCAGTATTTTTGAGGCGATTGTCGCCCGCGAGCCGGAAAAGGCGCGCGAGGCTTCACACCGCCATCTGGCGTTTATCGAGGAGATATTGCTGGACAGAAGTCGGGAGCAGACGCGTCGTGAACGCTCCCTGCGTCGTTTACAGCAACGTAAGGAATAACGCGTAAACTGATATAACCACATATTTTGCAGGGTTAGCTCATCAACCTGTAAAACAAAAGGGATACGCGGCAACTAACGACGGGCCTGTCTCCTTGCATTTTGGACTGAATCAGAATGCAGGGAGACAGGCTCCAGACAATTCAACGAATTAGACACAGATAAGGAATACCCCCATGTCAGAACGTTTACATAATGACGTGGATCCGATCGAAACCCGCGACTGGCTACAGGCGATCGAATCGGTCATCCGTGAAGAAGGTGTTGAGCGTGCGCAGTTCCTGATCGATCAGGTTCTGAGTGAAGCGCGTAAAGGCGGCGTGAATGTCGCTGCAGGCTCTGCTGTCAGCAACTATGTTAACTCTATCGCCGTTGAAGAAGAGCCGGACTATCCGGGCAATACCTCTCTGGAGCGTCGTATCCGTTCCGCAATTCGCTGGAACGCCATGATGGCGGTACTGCGTGCGTCGAAAAAAGATCTGGAGCTGGGCGGTCACCTCTCATCTTTCCAGTCATCGGCGACCATTTATGAAGTGTGTTTCAACCATTTCTTCCGCGCGCGCAACGATAAAGACGGCGGCGATCTGGTGTATTTCCAGGGCCACATCTCTCCGGGCGTTTATTCACGCGCCTTCCTTGAAGGTCGTCTGACCGAAGAGCAGATGAACAACTTCCGTCAGGAAGTGCATGGCAAAGGTCTCTCTTCCTATCCGCATCCTAAGCTGATGCCGGACTTCTGGCAGTTCCCGACCGTTTCTATGGGTCTGGGTCCGCTGTCGGCGATCTATCAGGCGAAGTTCCTGAAATATCTGGAGCATCGTGGTCTGAAAGATACCTCTGGTCAGACCGTTTACGCTTTCCTTGGCGATGGCGAAATGGATGAGCCGGAATCTAAAGGCGCGATCACTATCGCCACCCGCGAGAAGCTGGATAACCTGGTTTTCGTTATCAACTGTAACCTGCAGCGTCTGGATGGTCCGGTAACCGGCAACGGCAAGATCATCAACGAACTGGAAGGCATCTTTGGCGGCGCCGGCTGGGAAGTGATCAAGGTGATCTGGGGCAGCCGTTGGGACGAACTGCTGCGTAAAGATACCAGCGGCAAGCTGATCCAGCTGATGAACGAAACCGTTGACGGCGACTATCAGACCTTTAAATCCCGCAACGGCGCCTATGTGCGTGAGCACTTCTTCGGTAAATATCCGGAAACCGCTGCGCTGGTGAAAGATATGTCCGACGACGAGATTTTCGCTCTGAACCGTGGCGGTCACGATCCGAAGAAAATCTATGCGGCATTTAAAAAAGCGCAGGAGACCAAGGGCAAGCCGGTGGTAATCCTGGCACATACCATTAAAGGCTATGGTATGGGCGACACCGCTGAAGGTAAAAACATCGCTCACCAGGTGAAGAAAATGAACATGGAAGGCGTGCGCTACGTTCGCGATCGCTTCAATGTTCCGGTAACCGATGAAAACCTGGAAACGCTGCCGTATGTGACCTTCGAAGAAGGTTCTGAAGAGTACACCTATCTGCACGGCCAGCGTCAGAAGCTGGGTGGTTATCTGCCAAGCCGTCAGCCAAACTTCACCGAGAAGCTTGAGCTGCCGTCGCTGGAAGATTTCGCGCCGCTGCTGGAAGAGCAGAACAAAGAAATCTCTACCACCATCGCCTTTGTGCGTGCGCTGAACGTGATGCTGAAGAACAAGTCGATCAAAGATCGTCTGGTGCCGATCATCGCTGATGAAGCACGTACCTTTGGTATGGAAGGCCTGTTCCGTCAGATCGGTATTTACAGCCCGAACGGCCAGCAGTACACGCCGCAGGACCGTGAGCAGGTTGCTTATTATAAAGAAGATGAGAAAGGCCAGATTCTGCAGGAAGGGATCAACGAGCTGGGTGCAGGCGCGTCCTGGCTGGCTGCTGCGACCTCTTACAGCACCAACAACCTGCCGATGATTCCGTTCTACATCTACTACTCAATGTTCGGCTTCCAGCGTATCGGCGATCTCTGCTGGGCGGCGGGCGACCAACAGGCGCGTGGCTTCCTTATCGGCGGTACCTCCGGTCGTACTACCCTGAACGGCGAAGGTCTGCAGCATGAAGATGGTCACAGCCACATTCAGGCGCTGACGATCCCGAACTGTATCTCCTACGATCCGGCTTATGCCTATGAGGTCGCGGTGATCATGCAGGACGGCCTGACGCGTATGTATGGCGAAGCGCAGGAAAATATTTACTACTACATCACCACGCTGAACGAAAACTACCGCATGCCGGCAATGCCGCAGGGCGTAGAAGAGGGTATCCGTAAGGGTATCTACAAGCTGGAAACCCTGGAAGGCAGCAAAGGTAAAGTACAGCTGCTGGGCTCCGGCGCTATCCTGCGTCACGTACGCGAAGCGGCAGAGATCCTGGCGAAAGATTACGGTATCGGCTCTGACGTTTACAGTGTGACTTCCTTCACTGAACTGGCACGCGACGGCCAGGATTGTGAACGCTGGAACATGCTGCATCCTACAGAACAAGCGCGCGTGCCGTATATCGCTCAGGTGATGAACGATGCACCGGCCGTTGCGTCTACCGACTACATGAAACTGTTTGCGGAACAGGTTCGCAGCTATATCCCGGCCAGCGATTATCGCGTACTGGGCACCGACGGCTTTGGCCGTTCTGACAGCCGTGAAAACCTGCGTCACCACTTTGAAGTGGACGCATCCTATGTGGTAGTAGCAGCGCTGGGTGAACTGGCTAAACGCGGCGAAATCGATAAGAAAGTAGTGGCAGACGCCATTACCAAATTCAATATCGATGCAGATAAAGTCAACCCGCGTCTGGCATAAGAGGTAAAGATTAATGGCTATCGAAATTAATGTCCCGGACATCGGCGCAGATGAAGTTGAAGTGACCGAAATCCTGGTAAAGGTTGGCGATAAGGTTGAAGCCGAGCAGTCGCTGATCACCGTTGAAGGCGATAAAGCTTCAATGGAAGTGCCTTCGCCGCAGGCGGGCGTGGTCAAAGAGATTAAAATCAACACCGGCGACAAAGTAGAAACCGGCTCGCTGATTATGATTTTTGAAGCGGAGGGCGCTGCAGAAGCAGCGCCAGCACCGGCCGCCGAGAAAAAGGCTGATGCACAGCCTGCCGCCGCTGCGGAAAGCAAAGAAGTGAATGTCCCGGACATCGGCAGCGACGAAGTCGAAGTAACCGAAATCCTGGTCAAAGTTGGCGACAAGGTTGAAGCCGAGCAGTCGCTGATCACCGTTGAAGGCGATAAAGCCTCAATGGAAGTACCGGCGCCGTTCGCAGGTACGGTTAAAGAGATCAAAATCAACACCGGCGACAAAGTCAGCACCGGTTCATTGATTATGGTATTTGAAACCGCAGCTTCCGGTAACGCGGCAGCAGCTAAACCGCAGGTAAAAGAGGAAGCGGCTACCGCGCCTGCAGCCTCTGGCGGTTCGGCTACCAAAGAAGTGAACGTACCGGATATCGGCGGTGATGAAGTTGAAGTGACCGAAATCCTGGTGAAGGCGGGTGATAAAGTCACCGCCGAGCAGTCGCTGATCACCGTTGAAGGCGATAAAGCCTCAATGGAAGTGCCGGCACCGTTCGCGGGTACGGTTAAAGAGATCAAAATCAACACCGGCGACAAAGTCAGCACCGGCTCGCTGATTATGCTGTTTGAAGTGGAAGGCGCTGCGCCTGCAGCAGCTCCGGCAGCACAGAAAGAAGCGTCCGCGCCAGCAGCAAAAGCTGAGCAGGCGGCTCCGGCTGCATCCGCTCCGGCAAAAGCATCCGGTAAAGATGAGTTTGCTGAGAATGACGCCTATGTACACGCGACGCCGGTTATCCGTCGTCTGGCACGTGAGTTCGGCGTTAACCTGGCGAAAGTCAAAGGCACCGGCCGTAAGGGACGTATTCTGAAAGAAGACGTCCAGACTTACGTGAAAGATGCGGTGAAACGCGCTGAATCCGCGCCTGCTGCCGCAACCGGTGGTGGCCTGCCGGGCATGCTGCCGTGGCCGAAAGTGGACTTTAGCAAGTTCGGTGAGGTGGAAGAGGTGGAGTTGGGACGTATCCAGAAAATTTCTGGTGCTAACCTGAGCCGTAACTGGGTGATGATCCCGCACGTTACGCACTTCGACAAAACCGATATCACCGAGCTGGAGACGTTCCGTAAGCAGCAGAACGCTGAAGCTGAGAAGCGTAAGCTGGATGTGAAGATCACTCCGGTAGTCTTCATCATGAAAGCTGTTGCTGCCGCGCTGGAGCAGATGCCGCGCTTCAACAGCTCACTGTCTGAAGATGGCCAGAAGCTGACGCTGAAGAAATACATCAACATCGGCGTGGCGGTTGATACGCCGAACGGCCTGGTGGTTCCGGTGTTCAAAGATGTTAACAAGAAAGGCATCATTGAACTTTCCCGCGAGCTAATGACCATCTCCAAAAAAGCGCGTGACGGTAAGCTGACCGCTGGCGAAATGCAGGGCGGCTGTTTCACCATCTCCAGCATCGGCGGCCTGGGTACTACCCACTTCGCGCCGATTGTGAACGCGCCGGAAGTGGCTATTCTGGGCGTTTCTAAGTCCTCAATGGAGCCGGTGTGGAATGGTAAAGAGTTTGTGCCGCGTTTAATGCTGCCGATCTCTCTCTCCTTCGATCACCGTGTTATCGATGGTGCGGATGGTGCGCGTTTCATCACCATCATCAACAACACCTTAAGCGATATCCGCCGTCTGGTGATGTAGTAACAATAAAGGCCGGCTTATGCCGGCCTTTTAACAGGCCAGCTTTTCCATGCTAAGCCGGTCTGAAGTTGGGAAATGGGATCTTACTGAGCCGAAGCGGTTTGCAGTCTGTTAACAATTCTGTAAACTCTTGCGGTGAACGCGTCCCGGTGGATGAAGGGCGTACTGTGAATCAGGTAAGTGACGTCTGACCGCCGGATAGTCAATTAAGAGGTCATGATGAGTACAGAGATTAAAACCCAGGTCGTTGTGCTTGGGGCAGGTCCTGCGGGCTACTCTGCAGCCTTTCGCTGCGCGGATTTAGGTCTGGAGACCGTACTGGTAGAGCGTTACAGCACCCTTGGCGGTGTTTGCCTTAACGTAGGTTGTATCCCTTCTAAAGCGCTGCTGCACGTAGCGAAAGTTATCGAAGAAGCGAAAGCGCTGGCGGAACACGGCATCGTTTTTGGCGAACCGCAAACCGACATTGACAAGATCCGTACCTGGAAAGAAAAAGTCATCAATCAGCTGACCGGCGGTCTGTCTGGCATGGCGAAAGGTCGTAAAGTCAAAGTGGTTAACGGCCTCGGTAAATTCACCGGTGCAAATACGCTGGTGGTTGAAGGTGAAAACGGCGCGACCACCATCAACTTTGATAATGCCATTATTGCGGCGGGTTCACGTCCGATTCAGCTACCTTTCATTCCTCATGAAGATCCACGCGTTTGGGATTCCACAGCTGCGCTTGAGCTGAAAGAAGTACCGAAACGTATGCTGGTGATGGGCGGCGGTATTATCGGCCTGGAAATGGGCACCGTTTATCATGCGCTGGGTTCAGAAATTGACGTGGTTGAGATGTTCGACCAGGTGATCCCGGCTGCCGATAAAGACGTGGTTAAGGTCTTTACCAAACGCATCAGCAAGAAATTCAACCTGATGCTGGAAACCAAGGTGACTGCAGTTGAAGCCAAAGAAGACGGCATCTACGTCTCTATGGAAGGCAAAAAAGCGCCTGCCGAAGCGCAGCGTTACGACGCAGTGCTGGTTGCTATCGGTCGTGTGCCGAACGGTAAAAACCTGGATGCCGGTAAAGCGGGCGTAGAAGTGGACGAGCGCGGCTTTATCCGCGTTGATAAACAGATGCGCACTAACGTACCGCATATCTACGCTATCGGCGATATCGTCGGCCAGCCGATGCTGGCGCACAAAGGCGTACATGAAGGTCACGTTGCGGCAGAAGTTATTGCCGGTAAGAAGCACTACTTCGATCCGAAAGTTATTCCGTCCATCGCCTACACCGAGCCAGAAGTCGCATGGGTTGGTCTGACTGAGAAAGAAGCGAAAGAGCAAGGCATCAGCTATGAAACGGCCACCTTCCCGTGGGCTGCTTCTGGTCGTGCTATCGCTTCTGACTGTGCAGACGGTATGACCAAGCTGATTTTCGATAAAGAGACTCATCGTGTGATCGGTGGCGCCATTGTCGGCACCAACGGCGGCGAGCTGCTGGGCGAAATCGGCCTGGCGATCGAAATGGGCTGTGATGCGGAAGATATCGCGCTGACCATCCACGCCCACCCGACGCTTCATGAGTCGGTTGGTCTGGCAGCAGAGATTTTCGAAGGCAGCATCACCGATCTGCCTAACCCGAAAGCGAAGAAAAAATAACGCTTCTGCGGGTAAGAAAAATGCTAACGGCTCCGAAAGGGGCCGTTTTTTTTTGCGTTTTAAAAGGAAACGTTAGCGGTTTCCGCACAGCTTTTTCGTTCTGCTCGTTAACGGGGGAGACCGATTCTGATTATGACTATATGGACAATCAGGACATGTTTTCCGCCGTCAGCAGGGATTTGACTTAAGATCCACAATTCAGTTTAAGCATGACGGGTGCAGTAAATTAACGCTTCCTTCAGTGCATAACTCCCGGTTTTACAATATGAATTACACTGGCTTAAGTTTTATAGTATTGAAATTTAACCGTGTTAGGTAATTACAAGATAACATTATTTATTTTACCGCTCTATTTCCGCATTTTTACAGGCTTAAGAGGCCTTTTTTTACCACACATGCGCTAAGTTTTTTCTGATAATTTACTTTTAGGATACATTAACATTGTTTAGCAATCCTATTTCATTGCCCTTCCTCTATCTATTACCAGGCTTAACCAGAGGTAAAAATGTCAACGACAAGAGGGTGGTCAACTGAATTAGAGGGCCTGCGCGGATTTGCTTCGCTCTGGGTATTGCTGGGGCATGCCAGCCTACTGGTGCATTGCGCGATCCCTATCGTTTCTATGCCCAGTATTGGCGTCGATCTGTTTATCTTGCTTTCAGGTTATCTGATGCCGAAAAACTATATCGAGCGCCAGGAAAAAGAGCCGTGGAATAGCGCAAACACCGTTAAGAAATTTTGGATTAGACGGTTTTTCCGTATTGCTCCGCTGTACTATTTATTGCTGGTTATCGCTGTGGCTTACGGCCCGTGGTTTGGTGAAATGCGCGATACGATTGCTCAGTTTTATCCTAGCACCGCGACAGAGACATCTCGCTATTCCGATCAGTCGGTTGCCAATATAATTGCGCATATCAGTTTTATCTTTGGTTTATTACCTGAATATGGTTTCAATACCGTGCTTCCTGACTGGAGCATCGGGCTGGAAATGCAGTTTTATATGCTATTCCCGTTTATTATGTTACTGACGCTGCGGCTTGGATATGTGCCAACCCTGTTGCTGATCATGCTGTTATGTACCATCGGCCGTTTTGTGCTGGCAGGCTATTATGAAGCCTTTATTATGCCGTCGATGATTCTGATTAAGCTGCATGTGTTTATTGCCGGAATGTTGATGGCAGAAGCGGTGCGTAAAAAACAGCTGGTTTATTTGCTGCTGGCGTTAATCGCACCCGTAGTCAGCGCTATTATCGCCATCGGCGTTAGTAAACTGCAGATTGTCTTTGAGGCGGCCATGATTATTGGCATGACGGCAGTGCTCTGGCAACACCGTCCAGGCTCGCTGATGGAAAAGTTAATAAAACTGCCGCGCGCCATTCTGACGAATCGTGTCAGTACCTGGTTAGGTGATGTTTCTTACTCCGTCTACCTGGTGCATTTGTTGATTGTGGTGCCTGCCATCGCTCTGCTGCTGCGGGACTATAATATGGACGCGTTAAGTGCGCCGCTGCGGTTTGCGATCATCTGTGGCATCTGCCTGCCGCTTACTTATGGTATTGCTACATTACTGTATCGCTTTGTAGAAAAACCGGGTATTCAGCTGGGTAAACGTGTACTGGCTCCGCGTCCCTCTGCACAAGATGTAACGGGATAAGTGCTCCCTGTTAGCTTTGTCCGGTTTAAAAAATCCCCGCGCCAGCGGGGATTATTATTTGAACGGTGATTATCGGCTTCGATAGCTTTTGTGGTTTCAGTAATCTTTCATTCTCTTCCGGTAGTGACGGGGCAGCTTGCCATGCTCGTTCTATTTATTCGCTTTTAGCTCGGCCAGTTAACCCAAACCGTTTGCTGTAATAAGGTGATTCTCCAGCTGGCGTTACCAAAATAACGTGTGCTATTGGACGGTGCTGCTTTTTGCGGAACAGCTCAAGGGCTTCATCTTTCGGGCATGTAAATGCCCCGCACTGTTTTTGCCACCAGGATCGGCGTACTGAAACCCGACTCTGTTCCCAACAAAATTCGCCTTCACTTACTATCGGTTGTAATACATTGTTTTCATCCAGCCAGGCGAGATAAACATCAATGCTTTCTTCACCCAGGCGAGTAGAGAATTCACGATCTTTATCCCAAAAGAAATCGCTGGCTTCTCTGTCATAACCTTTATCGCGCTGTAATAAATTTTGTGCCGCCACAGATCGCTGGCTTAGTATTTTACCAAATGCCATGTCGGCAATAGACTGTAAATTTTCAGGTGCAGCAATTTTTTGCTCATAAACGCCATCGACCAGCATCCGGGCATTTTCGGGCATACGAATTTCTCCCGACGCTCTTAATAACGCCTGAGTCCGCCATAAACAGGCATGATCCGGATAAACAAATCCGGTGCCGCGTAGTTCTTCTCCCAACCAATCCTGTTCCGCATGAGGCTGCCATTCAGGCGCAAGTATGTGCAGGATCGGCGCATGACGTTCATCAGGTAAGGTATTTTTACATTCCCCTTGCGCATTACGGGTATGGCGTTGCAAACGACCGGCTCGCTGGATCAGTAAATCAATGGGCGCTAAATCAGAAATCATCCAGTCAAAATCTAAATCCAGACTCTGTTCAACAACCTGAGTCGCAATCAGAACTTTCCCCCGACGCTCAGAAACCAACGCATCTTTGCCAAACCAGTTAAGCGTTTTTTCCTCGATAGCCATTCTGTCTGCAAAGGCAAAGCGACTATGAAATAACAATATGTTTTGCGCTGGGATTTTTCCTTCATTGAGCAGTTGTTGAAAAACTTCCATAGCTTCATCAACGGTATTGCGTATCCAGCAGATGCAACCGCCAGATTCTACTACCTGATAAATAATATCCAGTGCATGGCTTCGCGTCTGGAGCCAGTTAATGGTTACCGTACGCTGTACTTCCGGGCGCGTTGTCAAAGGTTGTTCAGTAAGACCAGCGGAAGAAAGGTGACTCAACCAGGGATAATCTGCCTCTTCGCCGATTTCTGGTGCAGCAAATCCGGCCCCATCATTAAATGCATTAAGCAATTTTTCCCGCAACGCAGCAGGCAGTGTGGCGCTCAGAATAATCGCACTGCCGCCTTGTGCAGCATGAAAGCGGAGCAATCCTTCCAGTAATTTCACCATATAGCCATCGTAGGCATGTACCTCATCCAGCAGCAGTATTTTCTCCTGAATACCCAACAGACGTAATGACTGATGACGAAAGGGCATAACCGCCATCAGTAACTGGTCCAGCGTGCCGACACCTACTTCCGCCAGTAACGCTTTTTTGCGTGAGTCAGCAAACCAGGCGTGGCACTCTGCCAGCGCACTGGCATCACCCTGCGTATAATTTTCCGCTGAGCCTTCATCTCGTTGCCATACCGACTGACGAAAAGAGGCAGACATTTCACGCCCGCCGTGTGCCAGCACCAGCGAAGGTCTGGCTTCTTCAGCAAACAGCGCGCGATAAGCTTTCGCCAGTCGTGTATACATTGCATTTGCAGTGGCCATAGTCGGCAGACCAACATACAGACCTTTACCTTTACTGGCAGAGATTAAACGATGAACCAGAATCATCGCCGCCTCAGTTTTACCTGCGCCCGTTACATCTTCCATAATAATGAGTTGCGGTCCGGCTGCAGAAATATCGAGCATCGTTGCCTGTTGCTGAAGTGGCGTAAGCGTTTTAATAAAGGGGAACAGCGTCTGATGACCTTGATAAAGACTACGCTCTGACAAAGACGGAAGCGTTAAAATTGCTCGCTGGGCTTTTTCACAGGCTAGGGGCCAGTAATCTTTTAGGGGCATTGGAGAACTTATCAATGGAAAGTGCGTTTCATCAGATCCTATCCAGTCGGCCAGCGTCATCACGCCGGCAAAAAACCAGCTTTGCTGCCTTAGATTCTTCTTACCGGCTTTTTTCTGCCACTCTTGCACCAATGTGAAGGGGAATAGCTGATTTAAAGCTTCCAGATAATGAGTGGCGGCAGCAATATCTTCCGTATTAAATGCCAGGGAACTGCCGTTTTTTAATGTATCCGGCGGGATGCCGTGATGACCTGTGCTAACGGACATCCAGATAGTTAATGCGGTTTCAAACTTAATGCGAGTCTCTTGTTCAATGCCGGGAATAAAGTCATTACTATTATTGCACCAGTTCTCAAAGATTTTATTCCACAGATAAAAACCTAACGTGTCATGGCGCTCGATAGCGGAAACATTGCTAACAGGAGGAACTAAAGGTGCGTCCGGGAAAAGAGCGAACTTTTGAAAGCCTCTGGCGAATTTTCCAATATCATGCGTGGCAAAAAGCCAGGCTATCCAGTTCGCGCCATCTCTATCCGCAATGCCACATTTTTGAAGCATATTATTAATATTGAAAATATTGTTTTTAACAATAAAGTATCCACATGCGGCAACATCAAGACAGTGAAAGGCTAATAAATGATAAGGATCATTTTTATTATTTTCAGATTTGTTAGTTTTCCCCCAATAGCGGAGGAAGTCCGGCGTGGATAATGTTGTCATAGTTTTATCCTGGCATAAAAAGGAAGAATATTAAGGATACTAAGCGGTATGACACGCGGAATAAATAATTTTTAAACAGGAGGTCTTCGTTGTGAGAGCAGAAGTTTATCCCCACTGACGTGGGGAACGTAATTTAAAGAACTGTACTAGCGGTTTATCCCTGCCGCCGCAGGGAACGTACTCTTAAGAAACTGTACTAGTGGTTTGCACCCTACATGAGGGAACAAACCAAATATAGCAACTTAAAAAGATATTTTCAATGTAATCTTAACTGTACTAGCTTATTGATATTGGTTGGGTGATTCTTTAGTATGCGTATAACAACGGAAATACATCCAGAACGGATGCCCGCCGTTGGAGGCAGGCGTCCGGCTGGAGCAGTGTGGTAACTGAATTCTAACGGACGTCTCGGTCACCAGCAATCTTGTAAGGATAAAATATGGTGATTTCTTTCGCGCTAACTCAAGAAGAAGTGCTGTTTTTGTTAGCGCTTCTTTTCTCGGGATTGAAGCACTAACGTCCGGCTGGCCCGGAGGGGCCAGCCTTACAGGAGTAATGCTATGGACTTAACCCAGGAGAAATGGCTTCCTGTCATCCTTGCTGATGGAAAGAAAACCAGAATCTCTCTGTCTGAACTATTGAATGACAATATTATTGATGTCGCGTATCCCAGGGCTGATTTTCAGGGCGCGGCATGGCAAATGCTGATTGGCGTACTGCAATGTACCGTTGCGCCAGAGGATGAAGATGACTGGCAAGAATGCTGGGACGATGGGATCGATGAGGGGGGCTGGACACAGGCATTAAATTCTGTTTCCTCTGCTTTACATTTCGGCCCGGAAAAACCCGCGTTCCTGCAAAGCCTTGAACCGCTGAGCAGTGAAAGCAGCCCGATCTCCGGGTTACTCATTGAAGCGCCGGGCGGCAATACGCTTAAGCTCAATAAAGATCATTTTGTAAAACGAGGCAGCATTGAGCGCATCTGTTCTTGTTGTGCGGTGATGGCGTTGTTTGCGGTGCAAACCAACTCGCCAGCGGGCGGGGCAGGCTATCGCGTTGGAATGCGCGGCGGTGGGCCGTTAACCACGCTTGTCGTCCCGCAGGAAGAGGAACGAATCCCGCTGTGGAAAAAGCTTTGGCTTAATGTATTACCGCAGGAAGAGCATCTTAATCCTGAGCAGTTCCCCAATGTTTTCCCCTGGATGGCCCCGACAAAAACCAGTGAAAAAGCTGGCAACATCGTGACGCCGGAAAACGCCCATCCGCTACAGGCTTACTGGGGAATGCCGCGTCGCATTGAACTCGACTTTATCCATACTCAGGCTGGCGTTTGCGATCTATGCGGAGAAAGCCACGATAAATTGTTGATGCAGATGCGCGTAAAAAATTATGGCGTCCAGTATGACGGCTGGCTGCATCCGTTCTCACCTTATCGTCAGGCGCTAAAAGATCCCTCTGCGCCCTGGCTGGCGTTAAAGGGTCAGCCGGGCGGGTTAAGCTATAAAGACTGGCTGGGACTGATTTTAGAGCGTGTTGATCAGTTCAATAAAAGCCAGCCTGCGAAGGTAGTTCGCGCCGCCAGACGAAGAAAAAACACCGGCCTTTGGTGCTTTGCCTGGGATATGGATAACGCCAAAGCGCGCTGCTGGTATCAACATCGTATTCCTTTAATACAGGTTGCGGATCCAGAACCCTTTCTGAACGTCATTCATTTGGTCCTGCAACTGGCATCAGAAACGCTAACGCTGCTGCGAAATGCATTAAAAAGCGCCAAATTCGAAAATCCGAAAGAGGCAAAATTCGACTTCAGTATGGTAGATACCGCTTTCTGGCAAGAAACTGAACCCGCCTTCCGTATCTTGCTGTCTGCCCTGATGGCAGACCCACAGCGTAAAGCGCCGCCAGCGCGTCGGGCATTGCGCCAGTGGGAAAGCGAAATGCATACCTATGCGTTGCGGGTGTTTGACCGTGATGCACTAACCGATCCCGATAGCCCAACCGATATTCTGCTGCGTCAGATTGAGGCGCGGCGCGTGCTGGATAGCAGCTACCGCAAGTTAAAAGCGCGTAAGGATGTACTGGCACAGGCAGGGGAAGAAAAGGAGGCCAACCATGCTTAACAGCAATACCGCCGCGATGCGGAAAATTACCCACCCGGAGGCGCAAAAGGCGCTGCTCAAGTGGTTCGATATGTTATCAGAGCGCTATGCAGCTCCCGGTAAACCGCAGGTTAATGGCCGGGCCTGGCGTGCTGAAATGAAACGTATGGAGCCACCTTATGGCGCGATGATGTGCGAAGGGTATGGCGCACTGCTTGAGCAGCTTACGGAGTATATGCCGCTGCGCGCCATTGATAAGATGGCGCTGGCATTATTTGTCAGCGTGGCGGCCCATATTAAAAGCAATAAACAAACGTTAAGTTTTGCTGCCCAGCTGGGCGAAAAAGTAAATGGCGCGGCCCCGGTTCTTTCCTCCTTACGCTTTGAACGCCTGCAAAAGGCCAGCGATCCTGAAGCGTTTTGCCAACTGTTAATTCGAGCAGTAAAAATCCGTGCCGATAATGGCGTTAATGTTCTCTCTTTAGCCGACAGCATTTTTTTATGGATGGAAGAGTGGCAGCAACGCGAAGAGCATCAACCTGAAAATCACAATCCCTTTGCCAGAAACCGTATTCGTTGGGCAAGCGAATACCTGTCAACCGCACGCGCTAAATAGACATTTTTAGAAGGAATTAAACATGACAACCTTTATTCAGCTTCACTTACTTACTGCATACGCGCCCGCTAACCTCAACCGTGACGATTCCGGCAGACCGAAAACAGCTTTTATGGGGGGCGTGGAGCGTTTGCGTGTCTCATCGCAAAGCCTCAAGCGCGCATGGCGTTGTTCGGAAACTTTCGAAGATGCGATGGATGGCTATATCGGTAAACGCACACGTCGCATTGGCGTGGAGTATGTTTACAGGCCGATGATTGACGCAGGCATTGCTTCTAAGACAGCCATTGCGGCGGCGGAAAAAATCGCCGCCCAGTTTGGGAAGCTTAAAAAAGATAAGAATGCAACGGATGAGCAAAAACTCGAAATTGAACAAATTGTCCATGTCAGCAATCATGAAATTAATCTCATCAGGCAGCTGGTCGATACCCTCATTGCTGACAAACGCGAGCCTGGCGATGAAGAAGTAAAATTGCTGCGCAAAGAAAGACGTAGCGTAGATATGGCGTTGTTTGGTCGTATGCTGGCCTCTTCACCCGAATTTAACGTTGAAGCTGCCTGTCAGGTATCCCATGCATTAGGCGTTAGTGCCGTTACTATTGAGGATGATTTTTTCACTGCAGTTGACGATCTAAATAGTAAACAAGACTCTGGCTCTGGCCATATGGGCGAGCAGGGCTTTGCTTCCGCGCTTTTCTATACCTATATCTGCATCAGCCGTGATCTGCTGGTAAAAAATCTTGGCGGCGATGAGGCGCTGGCGAAACGCACTATCGCTGCGTTGACAGAAACGGCCTTAACGGTATCGCCTACCGGTAAACAAAACAGCTTTGCTTCCCGCGCTTATGCTTCTTATGCCCTGGCTGAAATAGGTCAGCGGCAGCCGCGTTCACTGGCGGCAGCGTTCTTTCAGCCGGTGCGCGATGTCGATCAAATCCCGGCGGCAATTACCCGCTTAAAACAGCAGCGAGACAATTTTGATCAAGTTTACGGTCACTCTACGGATGCGCATAAAGAGCTAAACGTACAGGAAAGCCAGGGAACGCTGGCGGAATTACTGGCTTTTGTCAGCCAGTGAGGATGAGCGATGAAGGAATATTTGGTTTTCCAGCTCTATTCACCGCTTGCCTCGTGGGGGGAAGAGGCTGTCGGCGAGATCCGCCATTCCGCTACGGTTCCCGGCCGTTCCGCGCTGTTGGGATTACTGGCGGCAGCAATGGGAATAGCTCGCGACGAAGAGGACAAGCTGAACCTTTTTAACCAGCATTATCATCTGGCAGTGCATGCACTTGCTTCGCAGGATCGCTGGCTTCGGGACTATCACACCGTTAGCGCACCACGTGAAAATAAAAAACATGGTTATTACACTCGGCGAGATGAGCTTTACCTTGCGCCAGAGGAAGTCGGCACGTTGATCTCGCAGCGAGAGTATCGATGTGATGGCTATTGGCAAGTGGCAGTAAGTATTACACCCGGCGCGCCATATTCGCTCGATGCCTTATGCGATGGGCTACTGGCTCCGCATTTCCCTCTCTATCTGGGGCGAAAATGTTGTCCTCTGGCGTTACCCCTGGCGCCACGTTTGATGAAAGGTTCGTTGTATGAGGTTCTTCGTCGGGCAGCTAATGAAATGACCCCAAAAGAATTGCATGGCTTTACATTGAGCGAAGGTGTCTGTTACTGGGACGATCCTGATGAAGAGAGCCTGGCCTGGCAGCAAAAGCAACGTAGCAGCAACCAGCCATTAAGTCGTCAGCGCTGGCAATTTGGCAACTACACACGATTTTGCGGACAGCTGCGGGGGAGAGAATAATGTATCTGTCGCGTATTCAACTTTTGTTTAGCAAGTTATCTCCGCAAATGTTGGCTAAATGGAATTCAGCGGCTCTTTACGCCAGCCATCAATGGCTATGGCAGCTTTTCCCTGAACAGGAAGCGCGCCAGTTTCTGTTTCGGCAGGACGATCACGGACGATTTTTTACTCTGTCGGCCACGCCGCCGTTAACACAGCACGCGTTGTTCAGCATCGAAACGAAGCGTTTTCAACCGCAGCTTAAAGAAGGCGCAACGCTCGATTTTCAGCTACGCGCTAATCCGGTTGTTACGCGCAATAACAAGCGTAGCGATGTGATGATGGATGCTAAATATCATGCGAAAGCGCAGGGCGTGCCTCAGCAACAATGGGGAATGTTACAGCAGCAAGCGGCGCAGGCGTGGCTTGAGAGGCAAGGGCAGAAGCATGGCTTTTGCCTGATCGAACCGGAGGAAGATGATTTCGCTCTATGGGCTGGGGGAGAGGATTCCGCATCACTGGCTCGAAGCACTTGCGTAAAGGCGTATCATCAGCACCGTTTTATCCGTAAAAACCAGGAAAAACCCATTGTTTTCAGCAGTGTTGATTTTGAAGGGACGCTTCGTATCACCAACCTGGCATTATTTGAACAGGCATTGTTTTACGGACTTGGCAAAAGCAAGGCGCTGGGTTGCGGTATGTTAATGGTGAGAAGAAAGTGCTAATGAACTGGCTTCCTCTTAATCCTGTTCCATTAAAAAATCGCGTTTCGATGATTTTCCTTCAGTACGGGCAAATAGATGTCATCGACGGTGCGTTTGTCTTGATTGATAAAAACGGCGTACGGACACATATTCCTGTCGGTTCCGTTGCCTGCATTATGCTGGAACCCGGAACGCGAGTTTCCCATGCCGCCGTGCGTCTGGCTGCGACAGTAGGAACATTACTGGTTTGGGTTGGGGAGGCAGGTGTTCGCGTGTATGCCTCTGGTCAGCCCGGCGGTGCCCGTTCAGATAAGCTGTTGTATCAGGCGAAGCTGGCCCTGGATTCGGATCTGCGTCTTAAGGTAGTACGTAAGATGTTTGAGCTGCGTTTTGGTGAACCTGCGCCAGCCCGCCGTTCAGTTGAGCAATTAAGGGGTATTGAGGGCAGCCGTGTTCGGGCAACATATGCATTACTGGCGCAGCAGTACGGCGTTAAGTGGAAAGGTCGCCGTTATGATCCGAAAGACTGGGCGAAGGGCGATACTGTTAACCAATGTATCAGTGCGGCAACGTCTTGTTTGTATGGCGTGACGGAAGCTGCAGTACTGGCAGCTGGCTATGTGCCAGCTATCGGTTTTATTCATTCCGGTAAGCCGCTTTCTTTCGTTTATGACATTGCTGATATCATCAAATTCGATACCGTTGTACCTAAGGCTTTTGAAATAGCCCGTCGTAATCCCGCCGAGCCTGAGCGGGAAGTGCGTATTGCTTGCCGCGATATTTTCCGCAGTGGTAAGACCTTGAGCAGGTTAATTCCGCTTATTGAGGAGGTGCTGGCGGCAGGAGAGATTGAACCGCCGCCAGTACCTGAAGATGCTCAGCCTGTTGCCATTCCGCTTCCTGTTTCGCTGGGAGAAGCTGGTCACCGGAGCCGTTAGACATGAGTATGCTGGTTGTTGTTACCGAAAATGTGCCGCCGCGGTTACGCGGTAGGCTGGCTGTTTGGTTACTTGAAATACGTGCGGGAGTTTATATCGGCGATGTGTCGGCGCGTATGCGTGAAATGATCTGGGAACAAATTTCCGGGTTAGCGGATGAGGGAAATGTAGTGATGGCCTGGGCAACAAATTCCGAATCCGGTTTCGAGTTTCAGACCTATGGTGAAAACCGTCGTATTCCGGTAGATCTCGATGGACTACGGCTTGTTTCTTTCCTGCCTCAATAAAATCAAATAGTTACTGTTCTTTAAAATTTGAGAGAAGTTGGTAGAATTTAACTCGATAAAAAAAATCATATAAATCAGTTATATAGTTTTAGAGTGTTCCCCGCGCCAGCGGGGATAAACCGTCAGGGTGGTTGTACCTTAACCACGCCACACAGTGTTCCCCGCGCCAGCGGGGATAAACCGCCAACATCACTGGAATACGTACCAACCAGACGGTGTTCCCCGCGCCAGCGGGGATAAACCGATTGAAAATGTTAAGTGGTTGTTTTTGATGGAGTGTTCCCCGCGCCAGCGGGGATAAACCGGTGTTCGCATACCGAAACAAACCTCGTATAAAGTGTTCCCCGCGCCAGCGGGGATAAACCGCGATCTCGCCCGCCGCAGTGCGGGCATGGTTGGTGTTCCCCGCGCCAGCGGGGATAAACCGCTGCCCTAATTCGTCCATAGTACCGGCAAAATGTGTTCCCCGCGCCAGCGGGGATAAACCGTTTGGCACCTGCAAAGATGATGAGATCCAGGTGTGTTCCCCGCGCCAGCGGGGATAAACCGGTTACTGGGAGTGAAGCAAGCCCATACCTCCTGTGTTCCCCGCGCCAGCGGGGATAAACCGGTAGCGCCATATTTGGATTGGGAGTTTTCAAAGTGTTCCCCGCGCCAGCGGGGATAAACCGGCATCTTTCGAGGTGCCTTCATGATAACCACTGTGTTCCCCGCGCCAGCGGGGATAAACCGTCTTCAGGCGGAAGATTACGCCATACGTGGGCGTGTTCCCCGCGCCAGCGGGGATAAACCGTTAGTTGGTGTGCTTCAGGAGCAATATGCTGAGTGTTCCCCGCGCCAGCGGGGATAAACCGCCGTTAACAATCTCAGGCTGGGAGCGGTTCATGTGTTCCCCGCGCCAGCGGGGATAAACCGGAAACGCTCAGATACACCGATACCACGGGAACGTGTTCCCCGCGCCAGCGGGGATAAACCGGGGTCGTGGAAAATGTACGCTGTTGAGTTGTCGTGTTCCCCGCGCCAGCGGGGATAAACCGAAAAACGCGCCCTGAAAGAAATTCGCGCGCAAGTGTTCCCCGCGCCAGCGGGGATAAACCGATAGCGGCACCTTAACCGGCTCAGCGGTTAATGTGTTCCCCGCGCCAGCGGGGATAAACCGGAACAACGGCCCCGCCTATCGCATAGCGCACCGTGTTCCCCGCGCCAGCGGGGATAAACCGCAGTAAGGCGACCGGCAAATTCAGCGGCGTATAGTGTTCCCCGCGCCAGCGGGGATAAACCTTGATGACAACGGTTTTTTGGTTGACCGTCCGAGTGTTCCCCGCGCCAGCGGGGATAAACCGTTGCCTAAGCGTATGCGCATAGAGGGCGGAGCGTGTTCCCCGCGCCAGCGGGGATAAACCGGGTGAGGGTGGCAAGGAAGAAAAAGAGTGCCCGTGTTCCCCGCGCCAGCGGGGATAAACCGCATGCGCTTACGGTTAACCCCACCAATGAGCGGTGTTCCCCGCGCCAGCGGGGATAAACCGGAACCGGCATGTAGTTCCCTGACCTGCTGCGAGTGTTCCCCGCGCCAGCGGGGATAAACCGGTGAAGTGGGAGCAGGTGAAGTCCATCCACTCGTGTTCCCCGCGCCAGCGGGGATAAACCGTTTATATCCTCGATGCGCTCCGCCAGGTCGATCGTGTTCCCCGCGCCAGCGGGGATAAACCGTTTGCAGCGCCAGAAATACGCCGTCGTCAGTCGTGTTCCCCGCGCCAGCGGGGATAAACCGGTTTTGCTTAATTTGCGCCCCGTATCCGGCACGTGTTCCCCGCGCCAGCGGGGATAAACCGCGAACATGGAAAATTCTAAAAAGCGGGACTGTGTGTTCCCCGCGCCAGCGGGGATAAACCGCCATTGGCGATTACACATTAGGTGCAACTGAAGTGTTCCCCGCGCCAGCGGGGATAAACCGATGGCCTTTGGCGAAATGATGGGGGAAACGAAGTGTTCCCCGCGCCAGCGGGGATAAACCGGGTTGCGGCTACAACGGCCCGCGCATGTTCGAGTGTTCCCCGCGCCAGCGGGGATAAACCGGCTAGGCGGCGGTCCCGGAGGCACCAGGCCCCGTGTTCCCCGCGCCAGCGGGGATAAACCGATAATAGGTTCCCGTATCTTTCTCCAGGCTACGTGTTCCCCGCGCCAGCGGGGATAAACCGGCTGCTGGCAAAACCCATTCAGAGGCGTCGCTGTGTTCCCCGCGCCAGCGGGGATAAACCGATCCTGGTGGACTTTATACGTGCGGTCAACCAGTGTTCCCCGCGCCAGCGGGGATAAACCGTCCGTTGCTGATTTCATCCCTGACGGGTACATGTGTTCCCCGCGCCAGCGGGGATAAACCGCACATCGTGGAGCGATAGCACGAATAGCTAAAGTGTTCCCCGCGCCAGCGGGGATAAACCGACGTACCAGAACCTGATCGGCATAGGGATTACGTGTTCCCCGCGCCAGCGGGGATAAACCGTTCGACAGTTGTTAGGCTTGTGGTCGGAAGCGGTGTTCCCCGCGCCAGCGGGGATAAACCGTCTTATTGCATAGTTACTTGGGGGATAGTGGCGTGTTCCCCGCGCCAGCGGGGATAAACCGCAGACGGGTTAAACCAGATCAGCCCGTTATCAGTGTTCCCCGCGCCAGCGGGGATAAACCGATCTGTAGTAATCTCTGTAGTAATCTCTGTAAGTGTTCCCCGCGCCAGCGGGGATAAACCGTACGCAGCATTATCTTCGCGTTTTTGCTCTCGGTGTTCCCCGCGCCAGCGGGGATAAACCGCCTTTCAGAAATTTCATGCAGACCTCACATCAGGTGTTCCCCGCGCCAGCGGGGATAAACCGCGATCATCAGTTAAGCCAGACTGGATAGCTAAGTGTTCCCCGCGCCAGCGGGGATAAACCGTTTGCTGTATTGCATGATTTTAGCCGCTAAAAGTGTTCCCCGCGCCAGCGGGGATAAACCGCGGCGATGCGCAAAAGCCATTATGTTAAATAGGGCTGTTTTTGCGTAAAAATCTATTCGCCTGATATTAGCCCTTTAGCTCATAGGCTAATGTTAGGTTCAGGGAGGGAAGCGAATTGTTTGAGGTCATTTATCATGACAAGGCTGAGTTAAAAAGCCTCCCGCTGGCCGTCCGCGTCAAGTTTGATAGGCTGGTCACAAAGCTGGAGGTCGACCCGCGATCGCTGCGTGAGCCGCACTTCAAGCCGATTGGTGACGGTCTTTACGAAGTACGAACCTTGGGCGGAGACATATCGCGGGGGCTGTAGGTTTATCAGTCCGGGCAGAAAATCTACATGCTGAGAATCTTTATCAAGAAATCACAGAAAACGCCGCCCGCTGAGATAGAAACAGCCTGGCGGAGACTGGAGGAAATGAAGAGTGAAATACAGAACGCACCGACAGATCCATGATGAAATGATGCAAGATGCGGAGTATCGCGCCGTATATGAAGCCGAAGAGCGTAAAGAGCGCTTACAGGGCTCTTGCTGGAGTGGCGGAAGCACGCCGGGCTTACCAGCGCACAGGTGGCCGATCGGATGGGCGTGAAGCCGCCTACAGTTTCCCGGATGGAGAAAAACATCACATCGGCAAGCGTCGACACAATCGCCCGCTACGCTAAAGCGTGCGGCATTGAATCTGCAACGCTTTATTTCTGATTCCAAAAGCCTGCGTAACTACGAGCTTTTTTCATGGCTCAAGCTGAAAATCATCGCCAAAAATATGGCTCTGACTTGCTATCTCATTCGCGAGCATTAGGTATTTTATTTCTTCGTAGAGTGAAGTTGGTTTTTCCAGCTCGATGATGAAAACACCGTCATATGTAAGCCTGGCCAATACCCGCCGCCGCTTTGCCGGCTTCGCTGAAAAAGCACCTGGCTGCCATTTATGAAACGCTCCAGAGACTCTCCTCTATAAAAAACCTGAAAAATTAAGCTCTCTGTCGCCCATTACTGCTCTCCGTAATAGTGTTTCCCGCGTCATTATCAGGGCAAGATTTCTTTATTCACCACTCCCCTGATAATGCCGTAGCCTTCATTTTGAGCGGATAAACATTGATTTTTCTGAATAAACTATGCTATTAGCAGGAACATCTTTATTTATAAATGCCATTGCGCCAATTGTTACATTATCACCGATAACAATATCACCAATAATGCAACTATGGGCTCCAATATCAACGTTTTTCCCAATAATTATTTTTCCAGATGTATCGACAGAATCCTTCCTCCCGATCGTCGTATTTTGGCGCAAATTAATATTCTTCCCGATGATGCTTTCAGCTCTAACGATAATGCCAACGTAATGATTAACTTTCATCCCCGGTCCGATAAAAGCCTCTAAGCTGATATCAGTGCCATATTTACGTAATAATTTATGATTTATCTTGCGCGCCCATTTCCTCAATCTTGGTGAAGGACAAGTATGCATATAGCTCGCAAGACGCCACCAAAAATAAAAATTTTCCTTATAACCAAAAAACACTCGGTGCAAAACCTTAAACCATGAAAATTTTTCTTTCCATCTCTGTTTAAGACTTCGATTCTCAGGCATTCTTTAAGATGCTCATAAGCATCCACATTTTCAATCTTTCCACTTAAAGGAGGAGTTGCTGTGTTACCTGTCATTTTATTTTGCGGGGAATTTTTCTTTCATTATAAACATAAAACAAAAAGGCAATCGAAAGAATAAGCGGCTTTTTAGGCGCTATTTTTAAATAACACCTCATTTAAAGGGGGGTGTTTGAGTTTGTTTTAATATGAAAACCGATTGCATCAAAGAAATAACTCACCTACAAGAATTTAGGTTTTTTATAGATTAAATATCATGATAATAGAGATTAAATACTGAAAAGTTCAAATAGGGGAGAGTGAAAAGGAATTAACGCAATATGTAAAGGCATTTAAAAATATAATTTTAAATTATTATTATATGTGTAATTTGTTTTCTTTGAGAGTTAGGGTCCGGTTCGTTGTTGAGTTGAACAATTGAATAACAATTATTAAGCGATGATTTTGATGCCAAAAGTAACCTCATAAGCCGTTATTTTTTCAATATAATAAAATCAAATTGTCATTATTTAGTAAACGGTGAAATTATATGATGGAACGATGGAAGATAAATTCGCGGAATGTATAAGTTTAGCTCATTTGAGCCAGTTTCAGGCTCCCGACATGAGATGTGGGAGGCTTTATTACGATCTTTGCATAAATTAATTTCACCCAGCGCAGGTTTGCTTACCGGATCACCGCAGTAGGTAACTCTGACCAGTTCGTTGTATATGCAGGCGAAAGTAACTGCCGGCACATAGCGAAGCCGGGGTTAATCCCTTCACCGGCGAAAAAAATATGACTCTTTCCTTCCCGGTTTATTCTGTCGATCGTCAACATCAGTGCATCGCTGTTCTGACGTATCGATCCAGGATCAAACAAATCAAGCTGAACCTCACGGCCATGCAAATCGGCAAGCATCACACCTGCCTTCACATAACGAATGCCATTGCGCCATATCCGCTTCAGAGCGCGCTGTGCCGCATCGACAATATCACGGGTATCCTGTGAAGGGATGGCAAGCAGTTCGGTTGACTGGTTGCTGTACTGCATGTCCTGAGTGGAATAAGGACTGGTACGGATAAAAACGCTCACGGCTCTGACAAATTGCTTTTCCTGACGAAGCTTTTCTGCAGCCCGGACAGCGTATCCGGTGACAGCTAACTGCATATCCTGGAGTTGGGTAATACACTCACTGAAGGAACGTGACACAACGATTTGCTGCTTAGGTGCTGCATGCTCTTCCAGCGCGAGGCATGGTTCGCCTCGCAGTTCCCGGATAGTACGCTCAAGCACAACTGAAAACTGCCGACGCGCCAGGCGTATATCCATGCGGCAGAGATCGAGCGCAGTCCTGATTCCTATAGCATTGAGCGCTTTTTCAGTGCGACGCCCAACGCCCCAAACCTCACTGACCGGCAGAAGGCTCATCAGCTTTTCCAGCCGGTGACGGTCACTTAGCGCCACTACGCCACCCGTAGCAGTCCAGGTCTTTGCCGCGTGATTGCATAGCTTTGCGAGTGTTTTCGTTGCAGCTATCCCAACTCCACAGGTCAGCGTCGTATGGCGCCATACTTCGTGCCGTAGCTGCCGCCCGAATGCATCAGGGCTCATGACATTTTCCATTCCCTTCAGATCACACCAGAGCTCATCAATACTGTAAATCTCCGTTCGTGGCGCCAGTGACTCTACGACCGTAGCAAAGCGTGCTGACATCGATGCATAAAGGGTATAGTTGCTTGAAAAAACAGCGACATTATGATGTTCCAGTAAAGGACGTACCTTAAAATAGGGCTCAGCCATTTTCAGGCCCAACGCTTTAGCCGCTCGGTTTCGGGCTACGATCGCGCCGTCGTTATTACTGAGAACTACTACAGGCCTGCCGATCAGAGAAGGGTTGAAGGCCTCTTCGCAGCTGCAGTACATCGAATTAACATCAATTAGCGCAAACATCTTGAATGCTTTTGCAAAGAATAGGTAACAACTCCCCACAACTGCAGACTATCTGGCTCGAAATATATCGGACTGTAGGAAGGATTAAGGGGCATGAGACAGGGGCGAGGTCTTAGTAACAGCTGTTTTACCGTAAATTCATTATCTATGCTGGCGATGACGATACTACCGTGACCAGGTTGCTCTGCGCGATCGACAATCAAGATATCCCCGTCATGGATCCTGCCGTCTTGCATTGAGTTACCCGATACCCGTAGAAAATAAGTGGCGCTTGGGTGTTTAACACATAAGTCGTGTAAATTTAATTCGTTAGCTTCATAACCGCTGGCCGGGCTGGGATGTCCTGCAGGGATAGTTTCTGCGAAAAAAGGAGCAACTGCTGTGCCTTCAGGCAAACAGGGGAATACTGGGGTCAGGATCATTGGGAACACCTTTATACTGTTTTTTTATCCAGTATATTCGAGTCTTCTGGAAATCAACAACATCTATAGCCGGTACTGGTCGATTAAAAGGGGGCGTTCAGGATTATATCTGATTCATGTAAGGCGTTTGGTGAGGGGCTTTTGATGCGCGTTAGCGCATGCCGAATAGTACGCGCAGGTAAAGGGCACCGGTAGCCCGGCGTAGCCGGTTCAGGTTTGATAGGTTATCCCTTGCCCCCCTGTTAAGCCAAACCCGCTAAAAGCGATTCTGACGCCTTGTGCGCTGTCGGAGTGGTTCCGACAAGGCTTTGCCGCTGTCAGTCGGGGCGTATCTCCGCGAGGCATAAGGTATTAGCACAAGAACTTGCGGCTCAGGAACTGGAAGAACTGCCGGACCGTCTTCGTGGTCAGATGTATCGGCTGATTGAACGCCTTGAGGCAGAAGGCCAGCTAAAGATGCCGCACAGTCGCGTAATTGGGAGTGGCCTGTTCAAACTGTGGGTAGGCGGGACAAACATAGCGAGAACGCTGTATTGCTACGCTCAAGAGAAGAATAATCTTGAGAAAAATCCGCTGGGGGCTGGCCTTAAAATGCTGGAGCGGTACGCAAAGTCGCATGGAAAAATCGGGTATTTTATTCTAATTAGATAAAATGCTCGCGTGAAATATGCGAGCTGAGTATTCTATGATTTAACGGTGTAAACTATTTGAAATATTTATTTATATAAATTAATGTCTCATCTTGTCTGTTTTTATTAAATGCCACATAAGGTTAAACTTTATTTTAAATGTATATCTCCAATTGTACTCCCTCTTCATTTATTCATAAAAATTTAATGGGAGTCGCCTGATTCCGCAATAAATATCAAGCATCCGTTTCTCTATTGTGTCCACTCATTAATCTTTTTGATATAAAACAAAATATATTTTATTTATCCGGGGAGAAGGGCTGAGGTGAGCTATAATTTACCTGTTAACCAAAAGGAGTAAAATATATGAGCTTTGATAAACATGATCTAAGTGGTTTTGTTGGCAAACATCTTGTTTACACCTATGACAACGGCTGGAATTATGAAATCTATATCAAAAACAATGAGACAATAGATTATCGTATTCACAGCGGCCTGGTGGGCAACCGCTGGGTTAAAGATCAGCACGTTTACCTGGCGCGTCTTGCCAGCGATGTTTACAAAATCTCCTGGACAGAGCCTACCGGCACTGATGTCAGCCTGAGCGTGAACCTCGCCGATAAGGTGTTTCATGGCACCATTTTCTTCCCTCGCTGGGTAATGAACAACCCGGAAAAAACCGTCTGTTTCCAGAACGAACATCTGGACGAAATGGCCAGCTATCGCGAGGCCGGCCCGGCTTATCCCACTGAAGTTATCGATGAGTTCGCCACGCTGACCCTTGTCCGTGACGTGGGTGAAAATGACGATACCGTCATTAACTGCCCGGCCAGCGAACTGCCCGCCAATTTTCCCGATAATCTACGCTAAGTACTGCTTTCGCTTTTTGCAGCACATCAAACAGGCCACACTCGTTACGGGTGTGGCCTGTTCCTTTGTGCCTCAACGTTATGTTCTCAACAACAATGCTGTTTATTCCCTTAACAAAACCGGCTCAGCCATAAATTATTTTTATCGTTAAAAAGATGAATAAAGCGCTACGACTGGCGCGCTGTCTGGAAAACAGCTTTGACAAAAGATGTTGCTTTTTTGTAAACGCATTAACAAGTGCAGCAAATCCTGCTATGCTGGCCGACGCGAAACCGGACACCTTACCCTACATAAGCATCCTACAGATCGCCGTGAAAAAAGGTGGCCGGAAAGCCATATACAATGAGAGCGAGGAGAACGTCGTGCTAGATGAATACCGTAAGCACGTTGCCGAGCGTGCTGCCCAGGGAATTGTTGCTAAACCTTTAGATGCATCCCAAATGGCCGCGCTGGTTGAACTGCTGAAGAACCCTCCTGCGGGTGAAGAAGAATTCCTGTCCGATCTGTTAATTAATCGCGTGCCGCCGGGTGTTGATGAAGCGGCCTATGTCAAAGCCGGTTTCCTGGCTGCTATCGCCAAAGGCGAAACGACTTCTCCTCTGGTAACACCTGAAAAAGCGATCGAACTGCTGGGTACCATGCAGGGCGGCTATAACATTCATCCGCTGATTGACGCGCTGGATAATGAGAAGCTGGCGCCCATCGCGGCAAAAGCGCTCGCCAATACGCTGCTGATGTTCGATAACTTCTACGATGTGGAAGAGAAAGCCAAAGCGGGTAATGCGCATGCTCAGCAGGTTATGCAGTCATGGGCAAACGCCGAGTGGTATCTGAACCGTCCGGCGCTGGCTGAAAAAATTACCGTCACCGTATTCAAAGTAACTGGCGAAACCAATACCGACGATCTCTCTCCGGCGCCGGATGCATGGTCACGTCCTGATATTCCGTTGCACGCGCTGGCAATGCTGAAAAACGCCCGCGAAGGCATCGAGCCGGACGAACCGGGCAACGTAGGTCCGATCAAGCAGATTGAAGCGCTGCAGGCGAAAGGCTTTCCGCTGGCCTATGTCGGTGATGTAGTCGGTACCGGTTCTTCCCGTAAATCCGCTACCAACTCGGTGCTGTGGTTTATGGGCGACGACATCCCTTACGTGCCGAACAAAAAAGGCGGCGGCGTTGTCCTGGGCGGTAAAATCGCACCGATTTTCTTTAACACCATGGAAGATGCCGGCGCGCTGCCGATCGAAGTGGACGTTAATAACCTGAATATGGGCGACGTGATCGACATTTACCCCTACAAGGGTGAAGTGCGTCACCACGAAACCAACGAGCTGCTGGCTGAGTTCGCGCTGAAAACCGACGTGCTGCTGGATGAAGTTCGCGCAGGTGGCCGTATTCCGCTGATCATCGGTCGCGGCCTGACCACCAAAGCGCGTGAGTCGCTTGGTCTGCCGCACAGCGATGTGTTCCGCCAGGCGAAAGATGTGGCGCAGAGCACGCGCGGCTTCTCACTGGCGCAGAAAATGGTGGGTCGCGCCTGTGGCGTGGACGGCATTCGTCCGGGTCAGTACTGCGAACCGAAGATGACCTCAGTGGGTTCTCAGGATACCACCGGGCCGATGACGCGTGATGAGCTGAAAGATCTCGCCTGCCTCGGCTTCTCCGCCGATCTGGTGATGCAATCTTTCTGTCATACCGCCGCCTATCCGAAGCCGGTTGACGTGCAGACACACCATACGCTGCCAGACTTTATTATGAACCGTGGCGGCGTGTCGCTGCGTCCGGGCGACGGCATTATCCACAGCTGGCTGAACCGTATGCTGCTGCCGGATACCGTGGGCACCGGCGGTGACTCGCATACCCGCTTCCCGATCGGCATCTCTTTCCCGGCGGGCTCCGGCCTGGTGGCCTTCGCTGCCGCAACCGGCGTTATGCCGCTGGATATGCCGGAATCGGTGCTGGTGCGCTTTAAAGGCAAAATGCAGCCGGGCATCACCCTGCGCGATCTGGTGCACGCGATCCCGCTGTACGCCATTAAGCAGGGTCTGCTGACCGTTGAGAAGAAAGGCAAGAAGAACATCTTCTCTGGCCGCATTCTGGAAATTGAAGGTCTGCCGGATCTGAAAGTAGAGCAGGCGTTTGAGTTGTCTGATGCGTCCGCTGAGCGTTCTGCTGCCGGTTGTACCATCAAGCTGGATAAAGAGCCGATCATTGAGTATCTGAACTCCAATATCGTTCTGCTGAAATGGATGATTGCGGAAGGCTACGGCGATCGTCGTACGCTGGAGCGTCGTATTCAGGGCATGGAGAAATGGCTGGCCGATCCGCAACTGATGGAAGCCGATGCTGATGCGGAGTACGCAGCGGTTATCGAAATCGATCTGGCGGAAATTCAGGAGCCGATTCTGTGTGCGCCGAACGATCCGGACGATGCGCGTTTGCTGTCTGAAGTGCAGAACGAGAAGATCGACGAGGTCTTTATCGGATCCTGTATGACCAACATCGGCCACTTCCGCGCGGCAGGTAAGCTGCTGGATAGCCATAAAGGCCAGTTGCCGACCCGCCTGTGGGTCGCACCGCCGACCAAAATGGATGCGGCGCAGCTAACCGAAGAGGGCTACTACAGCGTGTTCGGTAAGAGCGGCGCGCGTATTGAGATCCCGGGTTGCTCGCTCTGCATGGGTAACCAGGCGCGTGTAGCCGATGGCGCAACGGTGGTATCTACCTCAACGCGTAACTTCCCGAACCGTCTGGGTACCGGCGCGAACGTCTATCTGGCTTCTGCCGAGCTGGCTGCCGTTTCTTCGCTGCTGGGCCGTTTGCCAACGCCAGACGAGTATCAACAGTTTATGGCTCAGGTTGATAAAACTGCGGTGGATACCTATCGCTATCTGAACTTTGACCAGTTGAATCAGTACACGGACAAAGCGAAAGATGTGATTTTCCAGACGGCGGTCTGAGAGACATAACAGCATGACAAAAGGGCGGAATTTTCCGCCCTTTTTTACGCCTGTAAAAAGTTAGCGTCACTCTCCGGTATGTTATCCCTCTTTTACCGCTCGCTTTTCTCGCTAAAGCGCCGTGTCAGGCGCTGCTTTTCACACGTCAGGCTGCGATAATGCACGCAACCGAGTGAATTGAAGCGCAGCAGCATGCGCTAAGGGCAGCAAGATGGAATATGAATTTTTACGCGACGTCACCAATCAGGTCAAAGTGCGCATGAGCATGGGCCATGAGGCGGTCGGGCACTGGTTCAATGAAGAAGTAAAAGGCAATATGGCGCTGCTTGATGAAGTAGAAGCAGCGGCAGCGCAGGTCAAAGGCAGCGAAAGAGAGTGGTTGCATCAGGGTCATGAGTATCAGCTTTCGCTGAATGGCGAAGAGGTAATGATCCGCGCCAACCAGCTCGCCTTTGATACCGATGAGCTGGAAGAGGGCATGAGCTATTACGATGAGGAAAGTCTCTCGTTTTGCGGCATTGAAGATTTTTTGGCGGTGATTGCGGCCTATCGCGCCTTTATGCAGGGGCGTTGAGATGGCGGGGCAGCGGCGACTGCCCCGCTGATTAACTGAGCGATGCGCCGCCGCAGATCACCAGTTCCTGTCCGGTAATCGCCGCAGCGGCGGGAGAGAGCAAAAAGCTGACCAGCGCGGCAACCTCATCAGGTTGAATATAACGCCCGATCGGTGGCAGCTTTGGCGGCGAACTGGCGCGTCCGGGCTGACTCAGCATCGGCGTAGCCGTTGCGCCAGGCGCTACCACATTCGCGGTAATGCCGCGTGGGGCCAGCTCAGCCGCCCAGCTGCGCACCATCCCTGTCATCGCCGCTTTGGTGCTGACGTACTGACTGCGGCCCGCCGCGCCGCGTGAGGTACGGCTGCCGATCAGAATAATGCGTCCGTCAGCGGGCAAAATATCCACCAGCGCATTCGCTATGCTTTCTGCCACCAGCACATGCAAATACCACAGCCGCTGGCTGATCTCCTCGTTCAGCGCGCCCAGCTCTGCCGCCTGCATCATGCCAGCGGCGTGGATAAAGGCATCGACCGGCGGCAGTTCGCTCAACACGTTCGCCAGTGCCGTGCGATCGCACAGATCGACGGCGATCGAGCGAAGAGCCGGATGCTCACTGCCTTTTGCTGAACGGCTCAGCCCACTGACCTGCCAGCCCTCCTGCAGTAGCCGTTCAACAATAGCGCGCCCAATGCCAGAGCTGGCACCGGTTACCAACGCGTGACGGCTCATGGTTTTCCTCGCAGCAGTTCAGGAGAAACCTTGAATACCGCTTTGCGTACCCGCGCAGGTTTATCAACCGCGCACAGCGCCTGATGCGCTTCGCCAGGCGCAAAGATAGCGAAATCACCCGGCTGCAAATAAAGCTGCTGACGCAGCTGCGCATGTTTCACAATAAACAGATCGGGCTTACGCTCCTCTGCCACTATCTGGCGGGCGTCCGCCACGTCATAACGAATAATCTCTTCGCCTGCCAACAGGACCTGAATATCCAGCCATTGTCGGTGGTACTCGGTATGCCGCTGCCCGAGTGGGGCGGTTTCGCTGTCGCTGATAGTGCAAAACCAGCCAGCGCCCTCCGGCTGCCAGCGGCCGTCGGGCATCGCCTGCAGCGCCGTTAAAGCGCATTCCGGGCGCGCCAACAGCGCGTAAAGCGTGTCGGGCAGCGTCGCCAGCGGCAGCGCCTGCAAATTGCCTGCAATCATCCTTTCCTCCTTATCCCACAGCGGTTAACACGTGACCCAGCTTTCATCCACGCACACATATTTAATCGCCTGACGATGCCAGGTATAGGCAATATGCAGCAGGCCGTCCGGTCCCTGTTTAATGCTGGGGTAAGAAAGCTCCCGGTTCAGCTTCTGTTGCGAATTATTGGTCATGCAGTAGCCGTCGCCTTCCTCCAGATTACGCTGCCACGGCCAGCTTCTGCCGCCGTCTTTGGAGATCGCCAGCGTCATCGGCGCACGCGGCGCGCCCCAGAATGCGCTACGGCCTGCAGGCATTATGGGCTGGGCGGCAATATCGTCTTCATCATCTTCAATCTCATCATAAAGTGAGGCGCGCCGCTCGCTGGCGCCTGCGGCGCTCATCTTGTTAAACACCAGCGCTAAATCGCCGTTTGCCAGCGTTGTCACCTGAATAGAGGAATTATTATTAGGCAATTCCGTTGGCTGCGGCGCACTCCAGCTTTGGCCACCGTCGTAAGAGCGACTCTGCCAGATAAAATCCGCCCAGCGGCTGCGGAAGAGCGCCAGCAGCGAACCATCCTTCAGCAGTGTGATATTCATATGCACGCAGCCGGTACTGTCAGGCACCGGCACATCCTGCCAGCTCTGGCCGTTATCGCGTGAGATTTTCACCGCGCTGATATCGTTGTTGCCCACCCATTTTTCACCCGGCTCGGTCTGACAGTAGAACACCGGCAGCAGCCAGTCGCCGTTAGGCATCACGACCATTGGCTGGCGTATAAAGGTGCCAGGCTTATCCAGCAAGGTGTTAATCTCGCCCCAGCTATTGCCCATATCGTGTGACTGGCGATAACGCACTATCGCCGTATCCTGATTACCCGACTTCTGCGCGGTCCACAGCAGCCACAGCACCTTATCCGGGGCCAGAAACAGCACCGGGTTTTGCTCCGAGCGGTTGGTGTCTTCCGAGAGCCGCTGCGGCGTCGACCATTGACGGCTGCCGTGATTCAGTCGCGAGCAGTAAATGGAAATATCAGCGATGCCTTCCTGCGTTCCGCCAAACCAGACGCAAAGCAGATCGCCATTCGGCAGCGGCAGTAAATTGGCTGCATGGTTTTGTGGACAGGGCGACGGCAACATTGCCGTCATACGCCCCGGATCGCCGTCCACGATTTCGGTTATGCTTTTTGTCGGCAGGTTAAGGGTTGCTTGCGTCATTTCAGGCTCCACTCTTTTGCATATTGGTTTTAGTTACCGGACGTTTTTGCGGGATCAGATGATCCAGCACCATAATCACCGCCGGGGTAATCAGGGCGATATACATGTTGTTGATGCCGAACGGATCGCCCAGCAGATACCAGACGGAAGTCATTACGCAGGCGCCGATCAGCCCGGCATTCGCGCCGCGCGTGCTTTTAAAGAAGGGCAGGTAGAAGGCCATCATTGCCACAACCGAGATCGACAGGCGAATGGCGCGGGTAAAGAACGAGAGCTTAAGCACCTCCGGCACGAACAGCACAAATATCAGCGGCAGAAAGCCAATCGCCAGTGACAGCCAGCGCGTCATTTTAAACTCGCGCTCCGGCGTAGGATTGCGCATCGGCACATAGAAGTCTTTGACAATCAGCGAGGCGATAGCCAGCGCTACAGTGCTGACGCTAACGAAAATCGAGGCAACCAGTGATGTTGTTACCAGGCCAGCCAGCCAGGGATTCATATCCTGTAAAAACACGGGCAGGGCGTACAGGCTGTTGATGTTGGGATGCAGAAATTTCGCTGCGACGCCGATAATCGCAATGGCGATAGCAATCGGCAGGCAGAACAGGAGCGCAATCCAGGTTGCGCGCTTAGCCGAGGCGGCATCTTTGGTGGAAGAGATCGCCTGGATAACAAACTGAGTGCAGAAAATAGAGCCAATCGTGCCGATCAACCAGGCCACAATCGTACTGGCACCGATGTGGCCATCCCAGGTCCAGTAAAAGTCCGGCATTTGCTGCACCATTGGCGTAATACCGCCGCTCATATGCAGCGCTACGCCCAGAATTACCAAAATGCCAAAATACTTTATGCCGCTGTGCAGCAATGTAACCCAGGCCATGCCTTTCATTCCGCCAAAGGCGAAATAGAAGGTGCTGACAATGGCGGTAATAAAGGCGGCTATCGGCAGGTTAACTTTGAGTACGGTTGAAATAGCCGCTGCGCCGCTGACGTAGTTACCCACATTCACCAGTAGCAGGGCATAAATCATAATGATGGAGATGATATTTTTCGTGGAGGTGCCGTACTTTTCCGCGATCGCGCCGGAAATGGTAATTTTGCCGGTGTTATAGATCCGTTTTACCAGCAGCAGACCGAACAGCGGAAAACCTATCGCCGCGCCAATGACCGACCATGACGCGGCGAAGCCGTTTTCAAAGGCAGCCTGTGCGGTGCCAATAGTGGACTTCGCGCCAATGTATTCCGACATCAGCATGACGCCAACGATAAATGCCGGCATCGCGCGCGATCCTTCCATAAAGTCCCCGCTGCTTTTACTCCGCAGCCGCCAGGTCATCCAGGTTGTAAATAAAATATACGCGACCACGATCCCGATAATGATCAGCGTATCCATAGCGGTAAATTCTTTCATTATGGCCTCTCTCAGACGTAATGAGCCCCGGGACCGGGTAGTCCCTTTTTTCACGTAATCATGTGGATAGGTTGTTTTAGTTATTGCAGGTATTGATTCACGATCTGACGAATCTGCTGTTCTTCTGCCACGCTGAACTGCACGGCATAGCGACTTTCACCGACGTCATGGCCCATAAGCGCCAGCGCTTTTTTCACTGCAGCGGGTGAAAAGGCAACGTTGTATAAATCGGTGCGCAGGCCGGTAACGTTTTCCTGCGCCCGTTGTGACGCGGCGAGATCGCCTGCCTGAAAAGTGCGCCAGATGGCGTTGATTTCCCGCGGCGCAACATTGGCGAGGCCGGAGATACAGGCGGTGCAACCTTCAACAAAGCCACGATGGATCAGCGAATCGGGGCCGTTCAGGACGGAAAAATTTTCCTGCCCCTGTGCTGTCTCAAGGAAACCTTTCAGGCTCTCATAACTGCCAGCGCTGTCTTTAATGCCGATAATATTGGGATGCGCGGCCAGAATGCGCACCGTTTCCGGCAGCAGCGTATTGCCGGTGCGCGCCGGAATGTTGTACAAAAACAGCGGCGCTTCCAGCGCGTCTGCTACCGTACGGTAGTGCCAGATCAGCTCCTGCTGTTTGAGTGGTACAAACCAGGGCGTAATGACCGACACGGCGTCAACGCCAAGCTGCGCCACCTGTTTCCCCAGGCGAATCGTTTCCCGTGTGGAGATCTCCCCGATATGTGCCACAACCGGCGCCCGACCAGCTGTCTCATCAACGCAGGTTTCGATAACCGCCAGCTTTTCCTGTTCATTCAGTACAAAAAATTCGCCGTTGGTGCCGCCACAAAAGATGCCGTTGCCTGCCTGCAACTGACGTTGCACCTGCTCACGCTGTGCCGCTGGTTTAAACGCACCTTCGGCATCAAAGGTGGTTACAATCGCAGTCAGCACGCCTTCAATTTTCTGTTTCATTGTTACCTCGTTATTCAGGCTGATTGGGCCGGGAACAGCGTCAGATAGATATTTCGCACCATACTGGCGCTGACCGGCGTGGGCACATTTTTAATCAAACGCTGCACGTCCAGCGCCGACTCCACCAGCTGTGGCAGCTGGTCGGCATTGATTCCCAGTTCATCAAGGCTGGCGGGAAGCTTCAGACGGCGCACCAGCGCGGCAAAATAGTCCACCAGCGCATGGGATTTTTCTTCATCGTTCAGGGAGCGATCGGCGTTGGGCAACAGGTCATACGCCTGAGCAAATTTAGTCACCGCCGCCGGACGGACAGCGCGCATACAGGGTGCAAGCAGAATGGCGTTAGCAACGCCGTGCGGCAGGTGATATTTACCGCCCAGGGGATAGGAAAGCGCGTGAACCAGATGGGTGCCGGCATGAGCGATAGCCGCGCCGCCGTAATAAGAGGCCCATAGCATATCCAGACGCGCCTGCAGGTTGTGCGGTTCGGCCACGCTGGTTTCCAGGCTGGCAAACAGTTTCTTCAGGCCAATCAGCGCATAGTTATCGCTAACTGGATTGGCGACGGTGGCAGTAAAGCATTCGATCAGGTGGCAAAGCGCATCGATACCGGTAGAAGAGGCGATATGCGGCGGCATGCTGGTGGTCAGTTCCGGTGCCAGCGCCACATAATCAGGCAGCATCACCGGCGAAATAATGCCGACCTTGGTCTCCTGTTCCGGGATTGCCAGAATTGCATTAGGCGTCGCTTCCGAGCCGGTTCCGGCCGTGGTTGGGATTAACAGAGAAGGCAGGCGTGCCGTGGGTTTCTCACCCGCCAGCAGCTGATCAAGCGTAGGCGCGCCCGACAAGCACAGAACCGATAACAGCTTAGCGACATCCAGCACGCTGCCACCACCAATGCCAATTACCGTCTCAACTTTACAACCTTCCAGGCTTTTCAGCTGTGCTGCAACGTCATGCTGGCTGGGTTCTGGCGGTACACTATCCAGAATAGTCAGCGATTCTGCCTGATAACGCAGCTTTTCAATCATCGCGGCAACGGCTGGAATGGCGATGATATTTTTATCAGTGACCAGCAGCAGGCTGCGTCGGATTTCTGGCAGATAGCTGATGTCATTTAGCGCCTGAAAGCCACTGATAAGGGTGCTATTGATGTTCATAAGGTCTGCCTTTTCTCCCCATAAAGCTGAACGATGATTTAGTTTGTTCAAAAACGATTGTTGTCGGTCAATTTTATAGGGGAAATCGCATGTGATTAATTTGAGATTGCTCACATTTAATCAATCATGATTGAATATAATCATTAACAGGTTGGGTAGTTTCTTTTGTAAGCGGCGTACAACGCTTAAACAGGACGGGGAGCGAAGCGTGATGCAGCCAGTAAGGGGAATGTATGAAATTAATCGTCATCGCTGATGATTTTACCGGCGCTAATGATACCGGGGTTCAGCTGGCGAAGAAGGGCGCGCGTACTGAGGTAATGCTCTTTGCCCGGCAGTCGCCGTCACGCCGCGCCGATGTGCTGGTGATCAATACTGACAGCCGCGCGCTTGGGGCTTCTGACGCGGCGGATGCAGTAACGCAGGCGCTGGCCCGCTGGCGTCAGCAGGATTTGCTGATCTACAAAAAAATCGACTCCACCTTTCGCGGCAATCCCGGAGCGGAAATTGAAGCCGCATTGCACGCCAGCGGTAAAGGTCTGGCGCTGATCGCAGCGGCTATCCCTGGCGCAGGCCGCACCACCCTTAACGGCGAGTGCCTGGTGCATCAGGTGCCGCTGGCGCAAACCGAGTTTGCCAGCGATCCGCGCACGCCGATTAGCTCGTCACGCATCAAAACCCTTTTGCAGCAGCAAAGCGAGCTAAAGGTGATTGACGTTGCGTTGCCTGCGGTGCGCAGCGGTGAACTGGCTGCGCTGCTGCGGCAGTATCAACATCAGGCACCGGTGATGGTCGTGGTGGATGCGCTAACCGAACAGGATCTGGCGCTGATTGCCGAAGCGGCCCTTTCGCTGCCCGAAACACCGTTGCTGGTAGGTGCGGCAGGGCTGGCGGCGGCGTTGCCAGCCAGCGCCTGTATTACAAAACGCCAGGCGCTGCCGGTGCTGGTGATTGCCGGGTCAATGAGTGAAGCCACGCGTCGTCAGGTGGCGTTGGCTATCAATCAACAGCGCGCGCAGGTAGTAGATATCGACGCAGCGCAGTTGCTTATGCACGACGTTCCCGATTTTAGCGGGCTGGTACAGCAGGCGAGCGCGCTACTTGCAACTGGTCAGCACACGATTTTACGTACCAGCCGCAGCGCGGCGGATCGACAACAAATTGATGCGCTATGCCAGCAGCTTCACTGCAGTCGCGCGTTATTAGGCGAGCGTCTCAGCCAGCGGCTGGGTGAGCTGACGCTGGCAATTATCGACAGGGCGCGTATCGGCGGGCTGTTTCTGACGGGCGGGGATATTGCCATTGCGGTTGCTCATGCGCTGGGCGCGAAAGGCTATCGCATCCAGCAGGAGGTTGCGCCCTGCGTTCCATGCGGCTGTTTTATCAACAGCGAGCTTGATGATTTGCCGGTAATTACCAAAGCCGGCGGTTTCGGTTCTGAGAGTGTGCTTTGTGACGCGCTCTCGTTTATTGAGGAGATGTACAGTGACCACTAAAACCATTGCGGTAACCATGGGCGATCCTGCCGGTATCGGCCCGGAGATTATTGTTAAAGCGCTTGCGGAAGGGGAGTTAAACGGCGCGCCAGCCGTGGTGGTAGGTTGTCTGGAGACGTTAAGGCGCGTAATGGCGCAGGGCAAACTCCCGCAAATGGAACTGAAAGAGATCACTTCAGTCGCGCAGGCGCACTTCACGCCCGGCACCATTAACGTGCTGGATGAGCCGCTGGCCGATCCGCAGGCGCTGGTGTCCGGTAAGGTTCAGGCGCAGGCGGGCGACCTGGCGTACCGCTGCGTGAAGCGCGCAACGGCGCTGGCGCTGGCGGGAGAGGTGCATGCTATCGCCACCGCGCCGTTAAATAAAGAGGCGCTGCATTCGGCTGGTCACCTCTATCCTGGCCATACCGAACTGCTGGCGCAACTGACCCAAAGTAAAGATTACGCCATGGTGCTCTATACTGACCGACTAAAAGTGATCCACGTTACCACTCATATCGCGCTGCGCAAATTTCTTGATACGCTGAATCAGCCACGCGTGGAAACGGTGATTGGTATGGCCGATACGTTTTTGCGCCGCGTCGGCTATACGCATCCGCGCATCGCTGTAGCTGGGGTGAATCCGCACGCCGGCGAAAATGGCCTGTTTGGCGATGAAGAGATCAACATTGTTGGTCCGGCGATTCAGGCGATGAAAGAGAGGGGCATTGATGCCCGCGGTCCTTGTCCGCCGGATACGGTTTATCTTCAGTGCTATGAAGGACAGTACGATATGGTGGTGGCGATGTATCACGATCAGGGCCATATTCCGCTTAAGCTGTTGGGCTTCTACGACGGGGTAAATATCACCGCTGGCCTGCCATTTATCCGCACCTCAGCGGACCACGGCACCGCATTTGATATTGCCTGGACAGGTAAAGCGAAGTCTGAGAGCATGGCCATCTCGATTCAACTTGCGATGCAACTTGCATAGGGAAAGATGAAAGGACAAAGTCGCCTCGACCAGATTATGGATTATCTGAAAGCACATAATCTGGTTACCGTTGATCAACTGGTAACGGCCATTTCCGCCTCGCCCGCCACTATCCGCCGCGATCTGATTAAGCTGGATCGGGAGGGCGTTATTAGCAGGACGCACGGCGGCGTGACGTTAAACCGTTTTATTCCTGAGCAGCCCACCACGTCAGAAAAAAGCCAGCGCAATCTGGCAGAGAAACAGGCGATTGCACGCGCCGCCGCCGCGCGCGTAAAAGCGGGCGATGCGGTGGTGCTGGATGCGGGCACCACTATGCTGGAGCTGGCGCGGCAGCTCACGCACCTGCCGCTGCGGGTCATTACCGCCGATCTGCATATTGCGCTGTTTCTTTCGGGATTCCGACAAATTGAAGTGACGATTATCGGCGGGCGCATTGATGATTCCAGTCAGTCATGCATTGGTGAACACGGACGCCGCCTGTTGCGCACGCTTCATCCCGATATTGCTTTTGTCAGCTGCAACTCCTGGAGCCTGGAGAAAGGTATTACCACGCCTACGGAGGATAAGGCCGGGCTGAAGCAGGATCTGCTGCTTAATGCACGTCAGCGGATATTACTGGCGGACAGCAGTAAATATGGTTCATGGTCACTGTTTTGCGTAACGCCGTTACAGGCGCTGACGGAGGTCATTACCGACGGCAGGCTAAGTGAAGAGGCGCAGGCACAGCTTAACGCAGAAGATTTTGCCTTAACGCTGGTGGATACGCAGGCCAAGTAAACGAAACGGGGCGGAAGATCCGCCCCGGTAAAGCAGGGGGCTTTACTGCGTTTTCAGGCCGAGAGAGGGAATATTACGGCCATAGTAGATTTCACGCATTTCCTTCCACAACAGATCGGTAATCCGCTTGTGTTCCTGCGGACTCAGGTCTTCCGGTCTGGTGTTGAACAGGTAATGTTTGAGATCGAATTCTTTCAGCAACATCTTGGTGTGAAAGATGTTTTCCTGATAAACATTCACATCGACCATATCATACATCGCCTTCATATCATCCGACATAAAGTTCTGTATAGAGTTGATCTCATGATCGATAAAGTGCTTCACGCCGTTAACGTCACGGGTAAAACCGCGTACGCGATAATCAACGGTAACGATGTCCGATTCCAGCTGATGGATAAGGTAATTCAGCGCCTTCAGCGGGGAAATAACGCCGCAGGTAGAGACTTCAATATCAGCACGGAACGTACATAATCCGCCTTCGGGATGGCTCTCCGGATAGGTGTGAACGCAAATATGACTTTTATCCAGGTGAGCGACTACCGAACCAGGCAGCGGGCCGGGATGCTCCGAATTATCAATATCTTTCGGATCGATCGGCTCTTCGCTAACCAGAATAGTGACGCTGGCACCTTGCGGTTCATAATCCTGACGCGCGATATTCAGCACGTTAGCGCCGATAATCGAGCAGGTTTCGGTCAGGATTTCAGTCAGACGGTTAGCGTTGTACTGCTCATCGATATAAGCAATATAGCCATCGCGTTCGGCCTCACTGTTCGCATAGCAAATGTCGTAGATACAAAAACTCAGGCTTTTCGTCAGGTTGTTGAAGCCATGTAGTTTCAGCTTTTGCAATTTAGTTCACCTCCTTATAAATGCCCGGTCGGTGCCGACAGTGCATTCAACAGATATTGCGGCAGAGCAAAACTGCCCGTATGGATTGCCGGATTATAGTAACGGCAGTTCAGGCCTGCTGACGCAAAGCGCGCCTGCAGCGTGGCGGTATCAAGCTGACGCAGTGCCGGGTTATCGCTCGCCCATGCAAAGGTCATAATGCCGCCGTAATAGGTTGGGATCGCCGCCTGATAAAAACTGACATCGCTGAAGTAGTGGCCCAGTTTACGATGGCTGGTCACGGCTTCATCCTGTTGCAGAAAGCTAACGCCATTCTGCGCGACAAAGATGCCATTTTCATTAAGGCAACGTTTACAACCCTGATAAAACTCAGAGGTAAACAGGCTTTCACCCGGACCGACCGGATCGGTACAGTCTGAGATGATCACATCGAACTTTTCGCTGGTTTGCGTAACGAAGTTCACCCCATCGTCGATCACCAGACGGAAGCGCGGATCGTCATAAGCGCCAGCGCTATGGTTGGGCAGATACTGACGGCAAAACTCGACCACGCCCGCGTCGATTTCCACCATCGTAATCTGTTGCAGTCCGGCGTGACGACTGACTTCACGCAGCATACCGCCATCGCCGCCGCCGATAATCAACACCTTTTTGGCGTTGCCGTGGGCCAGCAGCGGAACGTGCGTTAACATTTCGTGATAGATGAATTCATCGCGCTCGGTGGTTTGCACTACGCCATCCAGCGCCATGACGCGACCGAAAGCCGCATTTTCGAAGATGATCAGATCCTGGTGCTCGGTCTTTTCACGATAGAGAACCTTGTCTACCGTGAAATATTGACCAAAGCCGGCATGAAGCGTTTCATACCAAATTTCATTTTGGGCCATGGTGGGGCTCTCCTCAGAATAGCCATGAAAATTGGGCGGCACATCATAGCTAACTCTGCATGGGGTTGCACGGTCAAATTAGCAGCAGGAGAGCACAGAGCAGCAAATTACTTAACGTAAGCCAGCAGGCTGAGCGAGTCGCGTGCTAACGCCTTACATTTCTTATCGTTAGAGACAGCAATGCCGCTCAGATCGCGATAGCTCTCTTCTCCCAGTAATTTCATGTTGTAGCTGCCATAGTTGGTAAGATCCCAACGGTTCTGCTGGGCAAAGAAAACCAACGCCTTGCGGATTTGCGCATCGGGCAGATCCTGATAGCCGCAATCATTTTTTAGATAGACAAATACCGCGGTCAGATCGGCCAGATCTTCCGCTTCTGATTCGCTAAGCGCAAAGCTGGTGGATGAGAAGCCAAGAAGCCCCGACAGCAACAGGACTTTGATGCCCTTCGTCATAATCATTCTCTAAAAATTGCAATCATCTGACGTTAGCACAGTTATGCACCGTCTTCAGGCCATTTTTACGCTTTGTTGCCGTTTGTGCTAAAAATCGCCAATTCAGTCTGGCAGGCGCCATTTCTTCACGCCGGAAACACAGTAATTGAGCCATGTCTGATAGTCATCACCTCATTTTGCGGGAAGTCTCAGAGTCTGCAGGCAGATGAGTTGAACAAAAGCCGGTCGAATTGAAGGCGATTACTTTTATGATGCAGGCCGCACAGGAACCCTTCCTCTGATGCCACCCGATATAAAAAGAGTAATAAATCTGCCCCTTTCAAAGATGAAGCCTGATATGCGTATTAAACAAGCCATAACCCTATTGATGTAGCTATCTTAGGTTCATTTGCTTGTTAGCTTGACTTTGCCGTTAGGGCAAGGTTTAGGATAACGCCCTCAATATGATAAAGGACGCCATCATGCAACGCCGAGACTTTCTTAAACTGACCGCAGCGCTGAGTGCCGCAGGCCTGTTTCCCTTCTGGCAGGGGCGTGCGCTGGCCGCTGGTCGCCCGGCGCTACCGATCCCCGATCTGCTGAAGCCCGATATTCACGGTGCGGTGCGCCTGATTGCTCAGTCCGGCACCAGCCACTGGCACGGAAAAGCGGTCAATACCTGGGGCTATAACGGCGCGCTGCTGGGTCCGGCGATTGAGATGACGCGTGGTAAGACGCTGAAAGTGCTGATGGAAAACCGCCTGTCGCAGGCGACCACGGTACACTGGCACGGGCTGGAGGTGCCGGGGGATGTGGATGGCGGCCCGCAGGCCACGATCGCGCCCGGCGGTCAACGCACGGTTTCCATTACGCCCGACCAACCAGCGGCAACCTGCTGGTTTCATCCGCATCAGCATGGAAAGACCGGCTATCAGGTGGCGCAGGGGCTGGCCGGGCTGGTAGTGCTGCGTGATGAGGAATCAGAAAAGCTGCTGCTGCCGAAGCAGTGGGGCGTGGATGACATCCCGCTGATTTTACAGGACAAGCAGCTAACGGTAGAGGGTACCGGCATTGATTATCAGCTGGACGTTATGCATGCCGCAGTGGGCTGGTTTGGCAATCTGATGCTGACCAACGGCGTGCCTTATCCGCAGCAAGCGGTGCCGCGTGGCTGGCTGCGTCTGCGTCTGCTGAACGGTTGCAACGCTCGCTCACTTAACCTGACGGCCAGCGACAAGCGCGCGCTGTACGTTATCGCCAGCGATGGTGGCCTGCTGGCAGAGCCGGTGCAGGTAGAAACGCTAATGCTACTGCCGGGCGAACGTTTTGAAGTGCTGGTGGATACCAGCGATGGCAAAGCCTTTGATTTGGTAACGCTGCCGGTTAATCAGATGGGCATGACGCTGGCGCCGTTTGATGCGCCGCTGCCGCTGCTGCATATTTTGCCGTTGCGGGTAATGGCCAGCGGCTCGTTGCCGGATACGTTGGCTAATTTGCCGCCGTTACCTGCCAGCGATAACCTTCCGGGCCGTTGGTTACAGTTGATGATGGATCCTCAACTGGATCGGCTGGGGATGCAGGCGCTGCAACAGCGTTACGGCAAACAGGCAATGGCGGGCCATGAGAGTACAGGGCATGCTATGGCGCAACATATGGATTCAGCCGGTCACGATCATCAGGCAATGACGCATCAGGACCACAGTCATGCGATAGAGAATATGCCGCCGCAAACCGCTTCCGGCTATGATTTCCATAATGGTAATAAGATCAATGGCCAGGCCTTTGATATGAACAAGTCACTGTTTGCCGTGAAGCAGGGCCAGCTGGAGAAGTGGACCATTTCCGGCGAAGGCGATGCGATGCTGCATCCTTTTCATATCCACGGCACGCAGTTCCGTATTCTTTCAGAAAACGGCAAGCCGCCAGCGCCGCACCGGCAGGGATGGAAGGATACGGTGCATGTGGAAGGCTGGCGTAGCGAAGTGCTGGTGCGTTTTAATCATAAGGCCAGCGCTCAGCAGGCGTATATGGCGCACTGTCATCTGCTGGAACATGAAGATACCGGCATGATGCTGGGCTTTACCGTCGAATAACCCCATATCTTTTGCCAATGCCCGATTATGGTGAACGCGATCGGGCGTTAATGGTTTAATTTTTCATTTGCGGCAGATAAATAGCGGTATCGTTAATTAAAAACTTTTCTTAGCAAAATAGATTTATACGGAAATTAATTAAAGGAGTAATTATGGCACGTAAAAAGTCTTCGCTTATTTTTTCTATTAGCTATCTGTCTACTATTTATATTGTTACGCATAGCTCTTTGAGAGTAAGCGCGCCTTGCCAACAGCTTACGGATATCCTGGCAGCGCTGTTGATATTCCTGGGAGTAAATAAATCCTGTTATTTGCTAACAGCTTTTTATCATTGGTATAAAGGGACGGATGAAAAAACTAAAACATAACTATTTAACGCGGCGTTATTCATTGTGCTTTTAAAAACCATCCCTTTATAAAAGGGCCACCTTTTTCAGACAGCCCTTTAACTTTTCTTATCATACTGCGGGATTATGCCTGCTCCAGCGCCAGGCGGAGATCTTCAATGAGATCGTCGCTGTTCTCAATGCCAATCGACAAACGAATGGTCGCTTCGCCAATACCAATCCGCTGCCGTACTTCAGCGGGCACGCCGGAATGGGTGGTGCTGCCCGGATGGCTGGCAAGCGATTCGGTACCGCCGAGGCTTACCGCCAGCTTAAACAGCTGTAGCGCGTTAAGGAAACGGAAAGCGGCGGGCTGACCGCCACGAACATCAAAGGAAAAGGTTGAGCCCGCGCCGCTGCTTTGCGCCTGAAATGTTTTACCCGCCGCAGAGTCGCTATCCAGAAACCTCAGATAGTGCAGCTTTTCCACTTTCTGATGATCGCGTAAGAAACGGGCTACCGCTTCGGCATTACTGTTCGCTTTTTCCATGCGCAGCGACAGCGTTTCCAGCGAGCGGCCCAGCATCCAGCTGGAGTGCGGATCCAGCTGGGTACCAATAGCGCTGCGCAAGGCGCGAACCTGATTCATCAGTGCTTTACTGCCCATCGCCGCGCCGGCGATCAGATCGGAGTGTCCGCCAACATATTTTGTGAGTGAATAGAGCGAAATGTCCGCGCCATGCTCCAGCGGGCGCTGAAACAGCGGGCCAAGCAGCGTATTGTCGCAGGCAATAATCGGTCGGCTTCCCTGCTGTTCGCCAATCTTATCTGCCACGCGGCGAATCAGGGCGATATCCACCAGGCTGTTGGTAGGGTTGGCGGGCGTTTCAATTAAAATAACCGCCACGCGGCCAATCGCCGTTGCCCGGTCGGCTGCCTCCTGTACTTTTTCCTCATCCAGACCATCGCTGAAGCCTACTGCCGCCACGCCAAGCTGATGGAAGGTTTTGCTCAGCAGGGTTTCAGTGCCGCCATACAGCGGCTGTGAATGCAGAATAACGTCGCCAGGCCGCACAAAAGCGAGCAGGGTGGTAGAAATAGCGGACATTCCCGAAGAGAACAGCACGCTGCTTTCAGCCCGCTCATACACCGCCAGCCGATCCTCGACAATTTCGCTGTTAGGATGATTAAAGCGGGAATAGACCAGCCCGCCGGACAGGCCTGCAGGCGGCTCGCGTCGGCCTGAGACATAATCGAAAAAGTCGCGACCATCTTCAGCGCTTTTGAAAACAAAGGTAGAGGTCAAAAACACCGGCGGCTTAACCGCGCCTTCTGATAAGGCAGGATCGTAACCGTAGTTCAGCATTTGCGTTTCCGGCTGTAGCGGGCGGTTACCAATATGGGTTTTTTTAGTCTGAGCAGCGCACATAATCTCTCCTGGCGATGAAGCCGTCTGGCATCATAAATTGAGCTTACGCTATCACAGGCGCTCATTGGCTGATAAATGACTTAACGTTCTAACTTTAAAACCAAAAGCATAATTAAATAACGCGTCTTGGAAGTTTAGCAGTCTGTATATCTGTTTCTCGCCGGGGCAAAGGTTGGCTGCGTTGGGGTATTTGGCGGACAAAATATGATAGACTTTGCTGCTTTCGACAGATGACGAAGCCTGAAGCTATGAAACACACCGTTGAAGTTATGCTCTCCGAAGCGGAGATTCGCAATCGTATCGCTGAACTGGGTCAACAAATCACTGAGCACTACCGTGACAGCGGAAGCGACATGGTGCTGGTAGGCCTGCTGCGCGGCTCCTTTATGTTTATGGCCGATCTGTGCCGTACCATTGAAGTGCCACACGAAGTCGATTTTATGACCGCATCCAGCTACGGCAGCGGCATGTCCAGCAGCCGTGATGTGAAAATTCTGAAAGATCTGGATGAAGACATCCGCGGAAAAGATGTGCTGATCGTGGAAGATATTATCGATTCTGGTAATACACTGAGCAAAGTGCGGGAAATTCTCAGCCTGCGCGAGCCGAAGTCACTGGCCATCTGTACCCTGCTGGATAAGCCTTCGCGCCGTGAAGTAGCGGTGAACGTTGAATATATCGGTTTCTCTATTCCTGACGAATTCGTGGTCGGCTACGGCATTGACTACGCGCAGCGCTATCGTCATTTGCCTTACATCGGCAAGGTAGTCATGCTGGAAGAGTAATACAGGCGATTGTGCTGCCAGAGACAGCACAATCGATTAAAGATAGCGGTTGCCGGAAAGGCTATTATGCTGCCCCTGATTAGCGATGGCTTTCAGGTTGATTCAGCAGGTTAGCAATGCCTTGATGGTAACGCTGTTCAAGCAATTCGCGGTTGGTGGCGGTGACTTCCAGGTCGCGCAGGCAGCCATCATGGATGCCGTAAACCCAGCCGTGAATCGTGACTTTCTGCCCACGTTTCCATGCTGATTGCAGAATAGTTGAATGGCCCAGGTTATAAACCTGCTCCATGACGTTGATTTCACAAAGCTTATCAAAGCGTTTCTCTGGCGGCAGTTCGCCAAGGAACGAGCTATGCTTGTACCACAAATCGCGGATATGCAGCAGCCAGTTGTTGATCAGGCCCAGTTCCGGGTTTTCTACCGCCGCCTGCACGCCGCCGCATCCGTAGTGTCCACAAATGATGATATGTTCCACCTCCAGTACCTCTACCGCATATTGCACCACGGAGAGACAGTTGAGGTCGGTATGGATCACCAGGTTGGCTACATTACGGTGAACAAACAGTTCACCTGGCTCAAGGCCGGTTAAGCGCTCGGCTGGAACGCGGCTGTCAGAACAGCCAATCCACAAAAAGCGTGGCTTTTGCGCCAGGGCAAGACGTTCAAAGAAGCCGGGATCTTCTTCAACCAGTAATTTGGACCATTCGCGGTTGTTGCTGATTAGTGTATCAATATCTTTCATGATGGTTATCGATCTGTAACAAGCAGAAATGCGTTTCCGTACTATAGGACAACATTTGGTAATTTTAAACGGTAAAAACGATTGTTAACAAAACAGGGTAAATAACGCTTCTATGACGTATGCACTGGAACTTGAAAAGCTCACCAAAACCTATCCCGGCGGCGTGCAGGCGCTAAAAGGGATCGATTTGTCGGTTGAGGCGGGCGACTTTTATGCGTTGCTGGGGCCAAACGGCGCCGGTAAATCAACCACCATCGGCATCATCAGTTCACTGGTTAACAAAAGCGGCGGTCGGGTTCGTGTCTTTGGTTACGACCTGGAAAAAGATGTGGTCAACGCCAAGCGTCAGCTGGGGCTGGTGCCGCAGGAGTTTAACTTCAATCCGTTTGAAACCGTTTTTCAGATTGTGGTTAATCAGGCGGGTTACTATGGCGTTGAACGGCGCGAGGCGCAGCAGCGGGCAGAAAAATACCTGACCCAGCTCGACCTGTGGAACAAACGCAACGAGCGCGCGCGTATGCTTTCCGGCGGCATGAAGCGTCGCCTGATGATCGCGCGTGCGCTGATGCATCAGCCCAAGCTGCTGATCCTTGATGAGCCGACCGCTGGCGTCGATATTGAGCTGCGTCGTTCAATGTGGGTATTCCTGAAAGAGCTAAACGCGCAGGGCACCACCATTATCCTCACCACCCACTATCTGGAAGAAGCAGAAATGCTCTGCCGTAATATCGGCATCATTCAGAGCGGTGAACTGGTTGAGAACACCTCAATGAAAGGGCTGCTTTCGAAGCTGAAATCGGAAACCTTTATCCTCGATCTGGCGGCGAAAAGCGCCTTGCCGAAGCTGGAAGGCTTCCAGTACCGCCTGCTGGATACCTCAACGCTGGAAGTTGAGGTCATGCGCGAGCAGGGGTTAAACAGCGTTTTCAGCCAGCTTAGCGCGCAGGGTGTGCAGGTGCTTAGCATGCGTAACAAGGCGAATCGCCTGGAAGAGCTGTTTGTGAGTCTGGTGCAGGGGAAAACGGGAGGTCACGCATGATGCACTTATATTGGGTTGCGCTGAAAAGCATCTGGGCCAAAGAGATTAACCGTTTTGCCCGTATCTGGATCCAGACGCTGGTGCCGCCGGTCATCACCATGACGCTCTACTTTATTATTTTTGGTAATTTGATCGGCTCGCGCATCGGCGATATGCACGGCTTCAGCTATATGCAGTTTATCGTGCCCGGCCTGATTATGATGGCGGTGATCACCAACGCCTACGCAAACGTAGCCTCCTCCTTCTTTAGCGCCAAGTTTCAGCGCAACATTGAAGAGTTGCTGGTGGCACCGGTGCCGACCCATATCGTGATCGCCGGTTACGTTGGCGGCGGCGTGGCGCGCGGCATCTGCGTGGGGATCCTGGTTACGGCGGTCTCGCTCTTTTTTGTGCCGTTCCACGTGCACTCCTGGCTGATGGTGGCGGTTACGCTGCTGCTGACGGCGATTATGTTTTCTCTGGCGGGCCTGCTGAACGCGGTATTTGCCCGTACCTTTGACGACATTAGCCTGATCCCGACCTTTGTTTTGACGCCGCTGACCTATCTGGGCGGGGTGTTTTATTCGCTGACGCTGCTGCCGCCATTCTGGCAGGCGGTTTCGAAGCTGAACCCGGTGGTCTATATGATCAGCGGCTTCCGTTACGGCTTTTTGGGCATTAACGACGTTCCGCTGGTGTTTACGCTTTCGGTACTGATCGCCTTTATCGTGGTGTTTTATATTCTCGCCTGGACGCTGATACAGCGCGGGCGCGGTTTACGCACCTGATGCCCGCTTGCTGAACGCGCTCCCCGGAGCGCGTTTTTTTTTGCCTGCGTTCTCCCCTGTGCAGCGTTTCTGCTGTTCTCACGTAAAGGCTGCGATCGCTCTCACATCTTCAATTAGTACATCTGTACAATTTCATCGGCTGTGTCAGGCTGTCAGCTGCAAAAACAGAGAGGCACAAATGACAGAGAGAAGCTGGCGCCAGGATCCGCTGCGACGCGAACGCATCGCCGAAGCGGCTCTGGAAGTAATTGTAAAATATGGCGTTGCCGGGACAACCTATCGTAAGGTTGCGGCGCAAGCTGCCGTGCCGCTTAGCGCGGTAAGTTACTATTTCAGCAGCCTGAATGCGCTGCTTTTTGCCGCTTTTAACCAGCTTTCCCGGCATATTTCCGATCAATTCTCAGCGCTTATCACCCGCGCACGAACACAGCAGGAGGCGATAGACGCGGTAGTCACCATTATTTTTGGCGATGCCACTTCCTCATCGCGCACTCTGCTACTGAGCTATGAACTGTACGCTTTCGCCAGCCGTCATCCGCAGCTAAAACCGGTGATGCTGGAATGGATGACACGCAGCCGCAGCGCGCTGGAGCACCATTTTTCGCCGACGGCGGCGGTCGCCATCGACGCTTTTATTGAAGGCATGATGATCCATCGTTCAGTAATGCCGGTCGTACCTGAACAGGTGGCCAATGCCATCCGACAGCTGGCCAGCCTGTAGCTCAGGCTTCTGGCTTTGTAATCCGCACTAATGGAGGGAATATGACAGAAGCAGAAAAAGCGCTGGCGGGGCTGCTTTACGATGCCAATTACGATCCGGCGCTCATCGCCGAACGTGGCGAGGTGAAGTACCGGCTGCAAATCTACAACACCACCGATCCGCGTGATTTGGCGCAGCGGGAGAAACAGCTTAAGGCGCTGCTGGGTAAAACCGGCGAGCAGATCCTGATTGAACAGCCTTTTTACTGCGACTACGGGCGAAATATCGAAGTCGGTGAAAACTTTTATGCCAACGTTAATCTGGTGATCCTTGACTGCGGGAAGGTCACTATCGGCGACAACGTTTTTATCGCGCCCTGCGTCGGCATTCATACCGCCGGTCATCCGCTGGACGTGGAGCAGCGCAATCGAGGGCTGGAATATGCCCGCCCGGTTACCATCGGCAATAACGTCTGGATTGGCGCAGGCGTACAGATATTGCCAGGCGTCACGATTGGCGATAACAGCGTGATTGGCGCCGGTAGCGTGGTAACGAAAAGCGTGCCGGAAAATGTGGTGGCAGCGGGAAATCCGTGCCGGGTACTAAAAACAATTTAATCACTATGCTGAGGTTTGTTATGCCGCAGTTTCACTGGATTAATGAGCCAGCCGTCTGGCGCAATGAGAACGGTCAGTTAACCGTCATCACCGACGGTCAAACCGATTTCTGGCGCGAAACCTGGTACGGTTTTACCCGCTTCAGCGGCCACTTTTGGGGCTGCGAGATACAGGAAGATTTTACTTTTCAGGCGCGGGTGCGTGCCGATTTTCATACCCTGTACGATCAGGCAGGCATTATGTTTATGGCTGATGAGCAGCACTGGTTAAAAGCGGGAATTGAATATAACGATGGACAGCCGGCGATGGGCAGCGTGCTGACTCAGGGCAGTTCTGACTGGGCAACCGGCCCGTTCAACGGCGATGCGCGTGATTTCTGGATGCGCTTAACGCTGCGTGACCATGCTCTGCGGCTGCAGTATTCAGCTGACGGCGTTGTCTGGCCGTTGCTACGGCTGTGTCATATCGCTAAAGCTGAACGTTATCAGGTGGGGATAATGTGTTGTACCCCAGAGCGCGCCGGGCTGGAAGTGATGTTCAGTGACATAAGCCTGACGCCGCCGAATGGCAAAGCGCTGCACGATTTAAGTTAAAAAGCAGGCGAGCGGGGCGACGCTGCCCCGCTGCGAGGGTCAGGCAACCTGCACCGGCACCGCTTTAGCCAGGCGTTTCATCTGGTTATCACCTTCGAAATAAGCCACTTTGGGCTGCCACTGGCGCGCTTCTTCGTCCGGCATCTGTACATAAGAACAGATAATCAAAATATCACCTTCACAGGCGCAGCGGGCAGCCGCGCCGTTAACGGAAATGATTTTCGAACCACGTTCAGCAGCAATTGCGTAGGTAGAGAAACGCTGGCCGTTGGTTACGTTATAAATATCGATCGCCTCGTACTGAAGAATACCGGAAGCGTCGAGAAAGTCCTGGTCAATGGCGCAGGAACCTTCGTAGTGCAAGTCAGCCTGAGTGACTTTCACTCGATGCAGCTTGCCTTGCAGCATGGTGCGTACCATATCTCTGTTACCTTGTTCTGCAACGAATCAAAAGTTGAGCGACAGTATTCATGGATTACCGACGCTTGTCTACTGGGTCAGATCAACCGTCTGATTGTCGATCAGTCGGGCTTTGCCCAGCCATGCAGCCATTAAAATAACCGCCTGTTTGCTCTCTACATTGAGCGGCAGCAGCGTTTGGGCATCACAGATCGCCAGGCCGTCCGGCGTTAATCCTTTATCACGCAGCTCGGCTTCGGCGCTTTCGATAATCTCTTCAATATGGCGCTCGCCGTTGGCCAGCTTACTCGCCATCGTTTTCATTACCTGGCTCAGCGCCGGTGCCAGCTTACGCTCATCGGCGGTCAGATAGCCGTTACGCGAACTGAGCGCCAGGCCATCTTTCGCACGCACCGTCGGCACGCCGATAATATCGATATCGTAGCCCATATCCGCAACCATCTTGCGTATCAGCGCCAGCTGTTGATAATCCTTTTCGCCGAAGCAGGCCAGATCAGGCTGCACCAGATTAAACAGCTTGCTCACGATGGTTGAAACGCCACGGAAATGGCCGGGGCGACTGGCGCCTTCCAGCAGGCTGGAGAGGCCTGGCACCTCAACAAAGGTCTGGGTATCCAGCCCTTTGGGATAGACATCGGCGGGAGCCGGAGCAAACACCAGATCAACCCGCGCCCGGTTCAGCTTTTCACAATCTTCCTGCAGCGTGCGCGGATAGCGTGCCAGATCTTCAGCGCGATCGAACTGCATGGGGTTAACAAAAATAGTTACCACCACAATGTCGGCGCGCTCGCGGGCTTCATCCACCAGCGTCATATGACCTTCATGCAGGTTGCCCATGGTCGGCACCAGCGCAATGCGTTTGCCTTCCTGACGCCAGCGCCTGATTTCACGGCGTAGCATCGGCAACGTTTCGATAATCAACACGGACTTTCTCCTGTTCACTGGAAACTGTGCTCAGCGGCGGGATAGCTTGCCTCTTCCACTTCCTGAATATACTGGCGCACGGCAGCGCGAATATCACCGGTTTCGGCAAGGAAATTTTTAGCAAATTTGGGAATATGACCGCCGGTAATGCCAAAGGCGTCATGCATGACAAGGATCTGCCCGTCGGTGACGTTACCCGCCCCGATGCCGATCACCGGAATGCTTAGCGCCTCGGTGACGCGCTGCGCCAGCACCACCGGAACGCATTCCAGCACCATCAGCTGGGCACCTGCGGCCTCCAGCGCCAGCGCGTCGGCAAGCAGCCGATCCGCAGCTTCGCTGTCGCGACCCTGCACTTTATAACCGCCAAAGATATTAACCGACTGTGGCGTTAAGCCCAGATGGCCACACACCGGTACGGCGCGATCCGTTAGCATACGCACGGTTTCCGTCAGCCAGGCGCCGCCTTCCAGCTTCACCATATTGGCACCGGCGCGCATCAGCTGGCCCGCATTTTCACAGGCCTGCTGCGGCGTAGCGTAACTCATAAACGGCAGATCGGCGAGCAGCAGGCAGTGCGGCGCGCCACGGCGTACCGCAGCCGTATGCCAGGCGATATCTTCAACGGTAACCGGCAGGGTAGACTCATACCCCATGACCGTCATCCCCAGCGAGTCGCCGACCAGCATCACCTTCATGCCTTCATCGGCAAAGAGTCGGGCAAAGCTGAAGTCATAGGCGGTGATGGAGGCGAATTTTTTGCCTGCCTCTTTTAACTGGCGCAGGTGCGAAATGGTGGTAGGTTTCATGACTTTCTCAACGTCAACTTACTGGTTGGCGAAGTGTAAATCATCGACGCAGTCAGAGGAATGGCTTATCGTTGCGGCGGCACGCCGGGTAAAACGGGCGTGCCTGTTACCAGGGCAGGATAGCGCTGCAGTCAAGCCCGGCGGCGACTGCAGCAAGCGGGTGGCCATCAGGCAGCCGGGCCTGCGGCGCGATTTCCAGCAGCGGCACCAGCATAAAGGCGCGATTATGCATATCGTAATGCGGCACCGTCAGGCGCGGCGTATGCAGCACCCGATCGCCGAACAGCAGAATATCGAGATCCAGCGTGCGCGGACCCCAGCGTTCCGCTTTACGCTCCCGCCCTTGTTCCAGCTCAATGCGCTGCGTATGGTCGAGCAGCGCTTCCGGCGACAACGCTGTATCAAGTGCCACGGCAGCGTTAAGATAGTCCGGCTGATCGGGCGGTCCATAGGGCGGGGTGCGATAAAAAGAGGAGACCGCGACCCGCTGCGTTTGTGGAATGGCATCCAGCGCATCAAGTGCGTTACGCACCTGATGCAGCGGATCGGCCAGATTACTGCCTAAGGCGAGATAGACGCGGGTCATGCGTTGCTGCTGTTATCGCGGCGCGGCGCGGCAGGGCGCTTGCGCGGACGACGCTGACGGCGACGCGCGACCGGCTCATCGCCGAGGTTTTTCAGCATATGATTCTGCTGCGGCGGCGCGGCGGCCTGGAATTCACCCCACCAGTTCGCCAGACGCTGCAGTTCAGCGTTGTTTTCCACTTCAGCGCGCAGCGCCAGCAGATCGTATGCGGCACGGAACTTAGGATGCTCCATCAGCTTAATCGCGCGCTTGCCGTGGCGACGAGACATCCGCAACTGTAGCTGCCAGATATCACGCACCAGCGTGGTAATCCGTTTCGGGATCGCCAGCGAGCGGCACGCCTCATCCAGCACATCATTCATTGCCAGCGCAAACGCATCGTAATAGGCAAGGCCGCTTTCCTGTGCGATACGCTGCGCATTTTCCAGCTGCGGATACCAGAACATCGCGGCAAACAAGAAGGCGGGATTCACGCGCATCTGGTTATGAATACGCGTATCGGTATTTTTCAATACCTGTGCCAGCATCTGCTCCATCTGGCTGTCGCTGTGTTCGGTAAAGCCACGGCTCAGGATCGGGAACAGCGGCTGGAACAGCTGATATTCGCGCAGCAGCAGATAGGTTTTGTAACCGTAACCCGCCTGCAGCAGCTTCAGCGCTTCTTCAAACAGACGCGCCGGAGGAATATCGTTCAGCAGCGTGGCAAGACGCGGTATTGGCTCAGCAGTGGTTTCCGCGATGGTCATATCCAGCTTGGCGGCAAAGCGCACCACGCGCAGCATCCTGACCGGATCTTCACGATAGCGCGTCTCAGGATCGCCAATCAGGCGGATAATGCCCTGTTGTAAATCCTGCAGGCCGCCGACGTAATCACGCACGCTAAAGTCAGCCACGCTGTAGTAAAGGCTGTTGATGGTTAAGTCGCGACGCTGGGCATCATCTTCAATGGTGCCAAAAATATTGTCGCGCAGCAGCATACCGTTTTGGCCGCGCTGTGCGTTGCTGTCTTCTTCAGCCTGATGATGACCACGGAACGTAGCCACTTCGATCACTTCAGGGCCGAACATCACATGAGCAAGACGGAAGCGACGGCCAACCAGACGGCAGTTGCGGAACAGCTTACGCATCTGCTCCGGCGTGGCGTTGGTGGTCACATCAAAATCTTTCGGCGCTTTACCCAGCAGCAGGTCACGGACACCACCGCCCACCAGATAGGCCTCATAGCCCGCTTTATTCAGGCGATAAAGGACTTTCAGGGCGTTTTCGCTAATGTCTTTGCGCGAGATGTTGTGACTTTCACGAGGGATGACGGTCATCTGCAGTTCGTCTTCCTCAACCTCTGCCAGTGCCGTCTCTTCACGACTCAGAACTTTACGGCAAAAATTAGCTACTCGGGTAAAAATAGGACACCTCGATAATGACGATAATTCGGTGGTAAAATCAGCGGCTAATCATAGCCTGTTGCGAACCATTTGAGAATGGTGTTGTCGTTTCAATGGCAGCCAGCGCGTCATCGCGCGGCACTTTTGCCAAATCCCACTGCGCAACAGCCAGCGCTAACAGCTGCGTGGTTGTTATATCCTGCCAGTTTTCCGGCGTATCTTGTCCCAGAAAGCGCAGCGCCCTGACCAGTACCGGGCGGGGATCGCCGCTGGGCAGGGCAGGCGCATGGTTCTGCTTCGACAGCTTATTGCCATCATGATTAAGCACCAGCGGCAGATGCAGGTAAGCTGGCTCCTGCCAACCCAGCTGACGCCAGAGCGCAATCTGCCGTACCGTGGGTGCAATTAAATCAGCGCCGCGCACGATTTCCGTCACGCCCTGAAAATGATCGTCCACCACTACCGCAAGGTTATAGGCAAACAGCCCGTCACGGCGATGAATAATAAAATCTTCTTCCGCCAGCGCGGCATCAACCTGCACTTCGCCGCGCAGTAAATCATGAAACTGCCTGACCGGCTGCCGCTGGCGCAGCCGCAATGCCGCCTGCTGCGGATCAAGATGCAGATCGCGGCAGTGACCATCGTAAAAGCCGCCAATCTGCTGAATGCGGCTACGGGTACAGGTGCAGTAATAACTTTGGCGATGCTGACGCAGCCACTCCAGCGCATCGCGGTAGGCCTGATGCCGCTGCGATTGCCACACCACTTCACCGTCCCAGTGCAGGCCGTAATGTTCCAGCTGATGCAGAATCGCGTTAGCAGCACCGGGCACTTCGCGCGGCGGATCGATATCTTCGATGCGTACCAGCCAGCGGCCACCCTGAGCACGGGCGTGCAGATAGCTGCCAAGCGCGGCAATAAGCGAGCCGAAGTGAAGTTCACCAGAAGGGGAAGGGGCAAAACGTCCTGTACAGGGAGTAGACATAACCGCTTTCACGTAACAGCGGCGGCGCGGAACAGATATCCCGCGCCACCGCTTTTCACGTGCCGTTAGCCAGCCATTTGTTTTTCGCGGATTTCCGCCAGCGTTTTACAGTCGATGCAAAGATCGGCGGTCGGACGCGCTTCAAGGCGACGAATACCAATTTCAACGCCACAGGATTCACAGTAGCCGAAATCGTCGTCTTCCACCTTTTTCAGGGTCTTCTCGATCTTTTTGATCAGTTTACGCTCGCGATCGCGGTTGCGCAGTTCGAGGCTGAACTCTTCTTCCTGAGCGGCCCGGTCGACCGGATCAGGAAAGTTAGCTGCTTCATCCTGCATATGAGATACCGTACGATCCACTTCATCCCTGAGTTGATTACGCCATGCTTCAAGAATTTTCCTGAAGTGAGACAGCTGGGCTTCGTTCATATACTCTTCGCCCGGTTTCTCCTGGTACGGCTCCACCCCAGCGATGGCGAGAATACTCAGGGACGATGTTTTACGGTTTTGCCCTTCTTGCATGTTGTTTCTCCTGGATAACACGCACTATCGATCCCCAGAGGGGAAAAAAACAGGCCGCTATAAATAACAGAAGCAGTCAAGGTTGGCAATTATTCCTGAACATGTCTTGACAAGCCTGTGAGGAAAAGCGTATTTAGCGCAACGCTACTTTTTATCACAACAAATCGCACTAAATATTACAACGCCAGGTTTATCCGCTGATTCAGCCACATGCCCGCTGGTGATAACTGCGCCTTATAACAGAGAACTTCCACTCCGCTCTGCTGTGCCTGTGCCAGTTGTTCTGCATAACGTGCGTCAATATGACGCGCGGGGGCTACGTCCTCAATCCCCGAGTGCAAAACAGTAAATAACATAACCGCGCGCTCGCCCCGTTGGGCGATGCTGGCCAGTTCACGCAGGTGCTTTTGGCCTCGCACGGTCACCGCATCCGGAAAATATCCTTTACCCTGTTGTAACAGTGTTACGGATTTCACTTCAATATAGCACTCCGGCTTATTGTGCGCCTGCAGCAGAAAATCGATTCGGCTGCGTTCTGCGCCATATTTGACTTCAGCCCGCAACTGCGGGTAACCAGACAATTCCGCAATTTGCTCTGTTGCCAGCGCTTCACGTACCAGCTGATTAGCACGCAGCGTATTGACACAGATAATATGGCCCGTTTGCGTTTGCGTTAGCTCCCAGCTGTGCGGATATTTACGCGTCAGGCTGGTGGAGGTGGAGTACCAAACGGTATCGCCAGGCGTTGCGCAGCCGGTCATGGCGCCGGTATTGGCGCAGTGTATCGTTAATGCCTCGCCTTCCGGCGTGACGACATCCGCAAGAAAGCGTTTATAGCGGCTTATCAGACGCGCCGGACGCAATGCCGGTTCAAAATTCATACGGACTCCTGCAGCGGCCAGCTTTGTAGCGCGCGATAGCGGGTTCGCCCCTGGGCGAAAACCGACTGGTATAAAGAAAAATGATCCACCGTAAACTGCCAGTGGAAATTACGCGGCGGCAGGGCAACCGGGCGCGTCGCGTTGCGCAGCAGGGTGATATGCGGATGAAACGGCTGTGGGCTTTGGTAACAGCCGCTGCGCGCCGCCTGAGCGCGCAGCATCTCCGCCAGCTGCAGCAGGCCGCGCGGCGCCTGACGACAGCCGAGCCAGACCACGCCGGGACGCGGCCAGTGTCCGGCATCATCCAGCTGTAGGGTAAAAGGCGGCTGCCGAATACGACCGGCCAGCTGTTGCAGCCCCTGCGCTTTTTCATCGCTGATTTCGCCAAGGAATGCCAGCGTAATATGCAGGCTGGCGGCCACCACCGGTCGCCCTGCCTCCTCGGGGAACTGTTCGGCGCGCCAGCGAACCAGCTGCTGTTGCAACGGTTTGGGTAATCCGATGCCGAAAAAGAGACGACGTGCGCTCATAACACTCTCCGGTAAACAACACAGAGGAATGCTACAATGCGCACCATCATAAGACCAATGCTGGACGGAGTTTCGTTTGAGTGAATTACCGGTAAGCGCCGTGCTGCCAGAGGTGCTGGCGGCATTAAAACAGGCGCCGCAGGTGTTGCTGGCTGCGCCGACGGGCGCGGGTAAATCCACCTGGCTGCCACTGCAGCTGTTACAGCAGGGCAACATTGCCGGACGCATTATTATGCTGGAGCCGCGTCGTCTGGCGGCGCGTAATGTCGCACAGCGTCTGGCGGAACAGCTGGGTGAAGAGCCCGGCGCAACCGTGGGTTATCGCATGCGCGCCGACAGTCGCGTTGGGCCTGCTACCCGGCTGGAAGTGGTCACCGAAGGCATTCTGACGCGCATGCTGCAACAGGATCCAATGCTGGACGGCGTTGGGCTGGTTATCCTGGATGAGTTTCATGAACGCAGTTTACAGGCCGATCTGGCGCTGGCGCTGCTGCTCGATGTTCAACAGGGGCTGCGCGACGATCTGCGCCTGTTGATTATGTCCGCTACGCTGGACAATGCGCGGTTAAGCGTGCGTCTGCCTGATGCGCCGCTGATTGTTTCCGAAGGCCGCAGTTTTCCGGTAGAGCGGCGCTATGCCAGCCTGCCGACGCAACTGCCGTTTGATGAGGCTGTCGCACGCGAGGTGGCCCAGCTGCTGCGCGAAGAAAGTGGTTCACTGCTGCTGTTTCTGCCAGGTGTGGGGGAAATCGAGCGGGTGAAAAACCAGCTGGCGCAGCGCGTCAGCAGCGATATTGAGCTGTGTCCGCTATATGGCGCGCTGCCGCTGGCAGCGCAGCGGCGGGCAATCCTGCCAGCGCCGCAGGGGAAACGTAAGGTGGTACTGGCGACTAATATCGCCGAAACCAGCTTAACTATTGACGGCATTCGTCTGGTGGTGGATAGCGCGCTGGAACGCACGGCGCGTTTCGATGCGCGCAGCGGCATTACGCGCCTGCAAACCCAGCGTATCAGTCAGGCGTCCATGACGCAGCGCGCCGGACGCGCCGGTCGTTTATCACCCGGCATCTGTTTACATCTGATCGCACGCGAGCAGGCGGAACGCGCCGCGGCGCAGAGCGAGCCGGAAATCTTACAAAGCGATTTAAGCGCATTATGGCTCGATTTACTGCAGTGGGGATGCCATGACGCCGCCCAGCTGAACTGGATTGATGCGCCGCCCGCGCCGGCGCTACTGGCGGCGCAAAAGCTGCTGAGGATGCTCGGCGCGCTTGGCGAAAACGGTCAGTTGACGGTACGGGGACGCGCAATGGCGAAGCTGGGCAGCGAACCACGGCTGGCGGCGTTATTAACCGCCACCCGCGATCGGGATGCGCAGGCAACGGCCGCCCGGCTGGCCGCTATCCTTGAAGAACCGCCGCGTCAGGGTAGTCGTAATCTCCTTGATCATCTGTTTACGCCGCACGCGGGCTGGCAACAGCGCGCTCGTCAGTTACAAAAGCGATTGAATGGCGCAGGCGGACAGCCGGACGCGATGCTGGCGCCAACGCTGCTGGCACAGGCGTTCCCCGATCGTCTGGCACGCCGACGGGGTGAAAGCGGCCGCTATCAGCTGGCGGGCGGCCCGGGCGCGATGCTCGATCATGAGGATGGACTCACGCGGCATGAATGGTTGATCGCGCCGCAGCTTCTTCAGGGCGATACGCAGGCTGAAGCACGTATCCTGCTGGCGCTGCCAGTAGAGATTACGACACTTCAGCGCGACTGCCCCGGCCTGGTACGTAGCGAAACCGATATCGAATGGGATGAAGCAAAAGGAACACTGCGCGCCTGGCAGCGCGATAAAATTGGCGTGCTGGCGCTGAAATCACAGCCGCTGGCGAAGCCTGATGCTGAGGTACTGCATCCGGCGATGCTGCGCTGGATCCGCGAAAAGGGGCTGGAAGTGCTTAACTGGACGCCGGAAGCGAGCCAGGTGCGGCTGCGGCTGCAATGCGCCGCGCAGTGGCTGCCGGAAGAGAAGTGGCCTGCGATGGATGATGAGTCGTTGCTCGCCACGCTGGAAAGCTGGCTGTTGCCGGAGATGAGCAACGTGCGTGATATGAAAGGTTTGCGTCAGGTGAGTCTGACGGGCGCATTATTACATTTGCTCACATGGTCACAACGCCAGCGGCTGGATAGTGCGTTACCAACTCATTACACTGTGCCGACCGGCAGTCGTCTGCCGATTCGCTATGATAGTGAGAAGCCGCCCGCGCTGGCGGTGCGCCTGCAGGAAATGTTCGGCGAGGCGCAAAATCCAACGATTGCGGAAGGGCGCGTAGCGCTGGTGCTGGAGCTGTTATCGCCCGCGCAGCGGCCATTGCAGATTACCCGCAATCTTGCCGCCTTCTGGCAGGGTGCATATCTGGAGGTGCAAAAAGAGATGAAAGGACGCTATCCCAAACATGCCTGGCCTGACGATCCGGCCAGCGCGTTACCTACGCGTCGCACCAAAAAATATGCGTCGCCGCAGTAGCCATCTTTCAGAGGGTTCTGCTTTTCGAAATGAAGTAGTAAGAACAGAGTAGCCGGCCATTACCTGGAGAAACGAAACAGATGTCTGGGAACGATCGCGAACCTATCGGGCGCAAAGGGAAACAGCCCAAACCGCCACGTCAATCGGGTGGACCGGGACGCCGCAGGGAAGAGTATAACGACGAAGAGAATGATGATTACCAGGAGGAAAGACCGGTGCCACGTAAAGGAAAAGGGCGGCCGCCGCGCAGCAAAAAAAGAAAATGGCTGGGATGGCTGATTAAGCTATTTATCGTGTTTGTGGTGGTGATGGCTGCCTATGGCGTTTACCTTGATTCAGAAATTCGCAGCCGTATCGATGGCAAAGTCTGGCAGTTGCCGGCGGCGGTGTATGGTCGTATGGTCAGCCTTGAGCCAGGCATGGCCTACAATAAAAAAGAGATGATTGCGCTGCTGGAAGGCACACAGTATCGCCAGGTAACGCGCATGACGCGGCCCGGTGAGTTTACCGTGCAGGCGAACAGCATCGAAATGATCCGCCGTCCGTTTGATTTCCCCGACAGTAAAGAAGGGCAAATTCGTGCACGTCTGACGTTCAGCAACAGCACCCTGAGCGAAATCAAAAACCTTGATAGCGGACGTGACTTTGGTTTCTTTCGGCTCGACCCGCGCCTGATCACCATGCTGCAATCCCCTAACGGTGAGCAGCGCCTGTTTGTGCCGCGCGCCGGTTTCCCCGATCTGTTGGTTGATACGCTGATCGCAACCGAAGACCGTCATTTCTATGAGCACGACGGCATTAGCCTTTACTCGATTGGCCGTGCCTTCCTGGCGAATATTACCGCCGGGCGTGCGGTGCAGGGCGGCAGTACGCTGACGCAGCAGTTGGTGAAAAACCTGTTCCTCACCAACAAGCGCTCCCTGTGGCGTAAAGCCAATGAAGCCTACATGGCGCTGATTATGGATGCGCGCTACAGCAAAGATCGCATTCTTGAACTCTATCTGAACGAGGTCTATCTGGGTCAGGCCGGTAACGATCAGATCCGGGGCTTTCCGCTGGCCAGTCTCTATTACTTTGGTCGCCCGGTGGATGAGCTGAGCCTCGATCAGCAGGCGCTGCTGGTTGGTATGGTTAAAGGCGCATCCTTGTATAACCCGTGGCGTAATCCAACGCTGTCGCTGGAGCGCCGCAATCTGGTGCTGCGTCTGTTACAACAGCAGAAGGTAATCGATCAGGAGCTGTATGACATGCTCAGTGCCCGACCGCTTGGTGTACAGCCAAAAGGCGGGGTTATTACGCCGCAGCCAGCCTTTATGCAGATGGTGCGCGGTGAGCTGCAGGCGAAACTGGGCGATAAGGTAAAAGATCTCTCCGGCGTGAAAATTTTCACCACGCTCGATCCGGTTTCACAGGATGCGGCAGAAAAAGCGGTGGAAGAGGGCATCCCGGAGCTGAAAAAACAGCGCGGCCTGAAGGACCTGGAAACCGCGATGGTGATTGTTGACCGCTTTAGCGGCGAAGTCCGGGCGATGGTCGGCGGGGCCGATCCGCAGTTTGCTGGCTATAACCGTGCCATGCAGGCGCGCCGTTCCATTGGCTCGCTGGCGAAACCGGCAACTTATCTCACCGCGCTGTCACAGCCGGATACGTATCGTCTGAATACCTGGATCGCTGATGAACCTATCGCGCTTAAACAACCCAACGGTCAGGTATGGAAGCCGCAGAATGATAATCGTCGTTTCAGCGGTAAAGTGATGTTGGTAGACGCGCTGACCAACTCCATGAACGTTCCTACGGTCAACCTGGGAATGACGCTGGGGCTGGACAGCGTAATGAGTACCTGGATCAAACTGGGGCTGCCGAAAGATCAGCTGCATCCGGTACCGGCAATGCTATTGGGTGCACTTAACCTGACACCGATTGAAGTCGCGCAGGCGTTTCAGTCGATTGCCAGCGGCGGTAACCGTGCGTCACTCTCTGCCGTGCGCTCAGTGATTGCCGAAGATGGCAGCGTGCTGTATCAGAGCTTCCCACAGGCGGAGCGTGTTGAACCGGCGCAGGCGGCTTATCTGACGCTTTATGCCATGCAACAGGTGGCGGCACGAGGGACTGCGCACGCGCTGGGCGCACGCTATCCTGACGCGCATCTGGCCGCGAAAACCGGTACCACTAACAATCAGGTCGACAGCTGGTTTGCTGGCGTGGATGGTAAAGAAGTGGCGATTACCTGGGTAGGACGCGACAATAACCAGCCGACGAAGCTCTATGGTTCGTCAGGCGCGATGCAGCTCTATCGCCGCTATCTGGATAACCAGGCTCCGATGCCGCTGGTGCTGACGCCGCCGGAGGATATTGCTTCGATGGCCGTGGATTCTGCCGGCAATTTTGTCTGTGATACCGGCAGCAGCGGCTGGCGTACGCTTCCGGTATGGACCACGGATGCCACCGCGCTTTGTCAGCAGCAGTGGCAGCAGCAACAGTTGCAACAGCAACAGTTGCAACAGCAGCAGATGCAACAACAGCAGCAGCAACAACAGCAACCGCAACAACAGGATAGCGATGGCGTTGCCGGCTGGATAAAAGACATGTTTGGCGGTAATTAACCCACGTTACTGAGCCATAAATAGAACGGGCGCATCCGCAAGGAGCGCCCGTTTTTTTGGCGTTGTCTGCTCTGACGGAGGGATAAGGTAAAACGGCCTGTGTTAAACAGGATATTAGGTTTTATTTAAAGCATTAAACGCATCTAAGAAATTTTCTGTTAGCTTTTAACAAAGAGCTCGCTTGTTTTTTATTGCTTTGTGAGAAATTGCTGTGTTATTTTTTTTCAGGCAATAACGCTTTCGCTGAAGAGTGATAATGGGTGAATGGTTTGCTATTTATTGCTTCTTTTTATTCTGTTAAGAAATGTCAGATTTTTCCAGGGATGTTAAATCTGTCTAATTATGGTTGGCGTTTTTAGCCAGCAGAATCGAAAGATATGGGTATCTGTCTTAATAAAAAGGAATTTACTGTGGGAAATTTATTAAAGAATATTAATTTATCCGCTAAATTAGCAATGCTGGGCCTGTTTGCCCTGGTGCTTTTTGTTTTACCTACCGCGTTATTGGTTAAACAAGGCAATGAAGCAATTGATGTGAAGCAGCAAGAGATTAGAGGTATTCTGACAGAAAAAGAACTATTAACCTTGCTCGGTATCTATCAGCGTCACTGGGATGAAAGCCATCTTATCATTTCTAAGGGTAAAGGCACTTCGCCAGCCCACTCAGCTACGATAAGCGAGGCAGAGAAGCTGCAAACCTCTCAGCTTAAAAACCTGACCATGATGCAGGCCAAATTTGCGATGAAAAAAATGCAAAGCACCATAGATATATGGGCAGAGCTGCAGCGCAAGCTAAGCGATCCTGCGTTTACGCTGACTGAAAATAATATAATGCATGAAAAGCTGATCTCCTCGTTGCTGGATGTGATTGTAGACGTACTTGATTTTTCAAAGCTGTCACTGGACGCAGATTTGGACAGCTATCAGTTGATGCTGAGCACTTTTAACCGCATCCCGGAGATGATTGCTGGCCTGGCTCAGGTGCGAGGCAGCGGGGCCGAGTTTTTAGCGACCAATAATGTGAAGAAAGAGGCGGACTATGACCGGGTTGCCGATCAGATAGAACAGACAAAGAGATCGCTGGATATATTCCATAAATACTTTATGAAGGCATTTGCCCTGAACGATGAATTAAAGATAAAACTGTCTCAGCCGGTTGAACAACTATGGAAAGTATCGGCGGAGGCGCTACAGGTTGCAGATAATATCTTTACTCATCGGCAAACGATTAAATTGAGTGAAAGCGATTATACCCTGCGTTTTAATACGATTTTAAATAAATATGAACATCTTGGTCATACCGCTGCAGACTCGCTTACACAGCTGCTTACTCAACAGAGCGACAACAAGCGTCTTTCACAGATATGGTTACTGGGATCGCTGATTTTAATAGCTTTAATGATGGTTGCTTTTACCATATTTATTGTAAAAACAGTGACCCGCCCGCTTAATGAAGCGACCATGATTGCCCAAAAGGTCGCCAGCGGCGATTTAACCCATAATATTCAGGTGGACGGCAATAACGAAACAGCCTCCCTGTTGCGTTCACTCAGTGAAATGAACCATCGTTTGTCGAGTCTGGTTTTTTCTATTCAGGAGAGTTCGGACGTTATCGCCAGCTCTTCTGAAGAGATTGCCAGCGGCAACCAGAATCTTTCCGAGCGGACAGAGAGTCAGGCGGCATCGCTTGCTGAAACGGCGGCCAGCATGGAACAGCTGACCTCCATTATCGGTCAGAACGCGGATAACACGCGTCACGCAGCCGAAATGGCGCAGGAGGCGACAGAAGCCGCATTAAGCGGCGGGGAAGCGATGGAGTCTGTTAAAGCCTCTATGGAGCAGATCAACAACAGCGCCGGGCAAATTCAGGAGATCATTGGCGTGATTGATGGCATCTCTTTTCAAACCAACATCCTGGCATTGAATGCGGCGGTCGAGGCGGCGCGCGCGGGGGAGCATGGTAAAGGTTTTGCCGTGGTCGCCGCTGAGGTACGTGCGCTGGCGCAGCGCTCGGCAACCGCCGCACGTGAGATTAAACAGCTGATTGAGCAGTCGGTGGTGCATTCTATGCAGGGCATTAATATGGTGCAGGATGCCCGGAAGAAAGTGAACCAAAGCGTTACCTCGATCGAACAGACCGCGCAGCTGGTTAAAGATATTTCGTCCTCCTCTGAAGAGCAAAGCGCCGGGATTTCGCAGATCAGCATCGCTGTTAATCAAATGGACAGCTCGACCCAACAGAATGCCGCGCTGGTAGAGCAGTCGGCAGCGGCCTCCGGATTGCTGGCTGAACGGGCAAGGGCGTTGCGTGAGGCGATTTCAGTGTTTCGCACCAGTAAAACGTAATAGAGATGAAGCGGGGCGATGCCACAGTAACATTGATCGCTTTCCCGCCGTGAATGGGAAAACAGACGGCGGGACAAAACCACGAACCCAAAGGGAGTGTACGGGCGCATCAGGATGCGCCCGTTTTTTGATCTGACTCATAGCGCCTCGATCACCGCTTTAAAGCTGGCCTGCAGGGCACGTATATCCCCGCATTAGGGCTTGCAGATCTGAGTTTGTTTCGCATATTATCCAACCACAACAATAAGCATACGAATAATTATCGTTTGCGTTTCCTTTTTCATCGCCTGACCTATTTCCACTCAGAGAAAACATAATGGCAAATGCGCGTAGTAAAATTTTTACTGCTTCCGCTACGGCGGGCTTGTTGAAACGTCCGCTGGCGGTGTTGGTGGCGCTAACCCTGGCGGGAGGAGGCTCTGCCTTTGCCGCAGAGCAGACGCTGGTGGTGGATGCCACAGCCGACGCGCCGCAGGAAAGTGCATGGGGACCGGCTGCAACTATCGCCGCTAAGCACAGCGCAACCGGCACCAAAACCGATACGCCAATCGAAAAGAACCCGCAGTCAGTATCGGTGGTAACACAACAAGAGATGGAAGCGCACGGCATCACGTCTGTTAAAAGTGCTTTTAATTATGCACCTGGCGTTCTGACCAATAACCGTGGCAGCTCTGAGGTTATTGACGCGTTGTCAATTCGTGGGTTTAGTGAAACCAATACCAACCAGTATTTGGATGGGCTGAAGCTGCAAGGTGATAATTATTCCGAGTTTGCTATAGATCCTTATTTCCTTGAACGGGCTGAGTTATTACGCGGCCCGGCTTCCGTACTCTATGGTAAGAGCAACCCGGGCGGCGTTGTTGCTTTGGTCAGTAAGCGACCAACTACGACACAGCTACGCGAAGTACAGTTCAGAATGGGAAGTAATAACCTCTTTGCGACTGGTTTCGACTTTTCTGATGCACTCGATGATAACGGAGTATATAGCTATCGTCTGACCGGTCTGGCACGCAGCCAGGATGCGCAGCAAGAGATGAACAAAGAGAAACGCTACACTATTGCGCCTTCTTTTAGCTGGCGGCCAGATAACAATACTCGCTTCGATTTACTGACAATGTTCCAGAACGAGCCTGAGACCGGTTATTATGGCTGGCTGCCGCGTCAGGGAACCGTAGTGCCGATTATTGAAGCAAATGGTAATGAGCATAAGCTACCAACCAATTTTGATGAAGGTGAAAAAAGCAATAAAATTTCGCGTAACACTAAAATGGTTGGTTATAACTTTGAACACCGTTTTAATGATACCTGGACTGTGCGTCAGAACCTGCGTTATGCCGATCTGCATACTGATTACCGCAGTATTTATGGCAGTAGCTTTACTGCTGCTACCAATGAGATCATCCGTGGAGCAGCATTCTCCAAAGAACACCTGACTACGTTTACGGTTGACAACCAGGCTGAAGCAAAATTAGCCACAGGCGAGGTCAGTCATATTATATTAGCTGGCGTAGATTATCAGCGTACCCGCAATGATATTGATGCGCAGTTTGGTACGGCAAGCTCCATTAACGCGATCAATCCTCAGTATGGCAATGCCAGCTGGTCGCCTTACTCTTCCCCCTATAACTACCTGAATCGCCAGGAGCAAACTGGTCTCTATGCTCAGGATCAGATGGAATGGAACCGGTGGGTGCTGACCCTTGGTGGTCGCTATGATTTTGCCAAAACCTCGGCTAATAACCGTTTTGCCGGTACGACAGTAGAAAAACATGACCAGGCTTTTACCTGGCGCGGCGGCTTGAATTATCTCTTTGATAATGGTGTAGCCCCCTATTTCAGTTACAGTGAGTCTTTCCTGCCCACATCTGGCACCACCGTAGAAGGCCAGCCGTTTGATGCCTCGCGCGCTAAGCAATATGAGGCAGGCGTAAAATATGTACCAAAAGATCGACCTCTGGTCGTAACGGCTGCTGTTTATCAATTAACGAAGAGCAAAAACCTGACTGCCGATCCCGATCCGCAAAACGTTGGCTGGAGCGTTCAGGGGGGCGAGATACGCTCGCGCGGTCTGGAGCTGGAAGCTAAAGCGGCCCTTAATGCCAACGTCAATATGACCGCTTCTTATACTTATATTGATGCAGAATATACGCACGACACTCAGTTGCAGGGACGCACGCCGGTGCAAGTACCGCGGCAGATGGCTTCCCTGTGGGGCGATTACACCTTTAACGAAACGGCTTTTTCTGGTTTGACGCTGGGCGCAGGGGTGCGCTACGTTGGCGAAAGTAAAGGTCTCTACAGCGTGGGTGATAATGCCAATAAAAACTTTGATGTAGCAGGTTACACCACGGTGGATGCCGCCGTGAAATATGATCTGGCTCGCTTTGGACTGCCGGGATCCAGCGTAGGGGTGAATGTGAATAATTTGTTTGACAGAGAGTACGTTGCCAGCTGTTATCGCGATTATGCCTGCTATTGGGGCGCTGAACGCCAGGTGGTTGCTACCGCAACGTTCCGTTTCTAAATCCATCCATCCGGGCGCGGCTTTGGTCGCGTCCGTCACCGTTGAAGATAACCATGTCACATCAGCTGTCACAGGAAACCACCTTCACGCTCGATCAAGTCAGTTTTCGCGTGCCCGGACGCACGCTGCTGCATCCTCTCTCGCTTACCTTTCCCAGCGGTAAAGTTACCGGCCTGATCGGTCATAACGGCTCCGGCAAATCGACCTTGCTAAAAATGTTAGGCCGACATCAGCCCGCCAGCGAAGGGCGCGTGCTGTTAAATGGCAAACCGCTGGACCAGTGGAACAGCAAGGCCTTTGCCCGGCAGATTGCCTATTTACCTCAGCATCTGCCGCCAGCGGAGGGAATGACGGTGCGGGAGCTGGTAGCGGTAGGCCGCTATCCGTGGCACGGCGCGCTGGGGCGCTACGGTGAAGAAGATCGTCAGCGCGTGGAGGAAGCGATTACGCTGGTGGGGTTGAAGCCCCTTGCCCGGCGTCTGGTGGATAGTCTCTCCGGCGGCGAACGGCAACGCGCCTGGCTGGCGATGCTGGTGGCGCAGAACAGCCGCTGCCTGCTGCTGGATGAGCCTACGTCGGCGCTGGACATTGCGCATCAGGTAGAGGTGCTGGCGCTGATCCAGCGTCTTAGCCAGCAGCGTGGGCTGACGGTAATTGCCGTTCTGCACGATATCAATATGGCGGCACGCTACTGCGATTCGCTGGTCGCGCTACGCGCCGGTGAGATGATCGCTCAGGGCGCGCCGGCGGACATCATGCACAGCGAAGTGCTGGAACGCATCTATAACATTCCAATGGGCATTCTGCCGCACCCGCAGGGTGGCGCGCCGGTCAGCTTTGTTTACTGATACAAGGATGTGGTTATGTTGCCAATAACACGCCGTCGTTTGCTTACCGCTATGGCGATCTCTCCGCTGCTCTGGCAGCAAACGCTGCGGGCTGAAACAATTGATTCGCAGCGCATTGTCGCCCTGGAATGGCTGCCGATTGAATTAATGATGGCGCTGGGCGTGGTGCCGATGGCCGCAGCTGAACTGTTTAACTATCGCGACTGGGTCGGCAAGCCTGAACTGCCTGCGAGCGTAATAGATGTTGGGCTGCGCGTTGAGCCGAACCTTGAATTGCTGACGCAACTGAAACCCTCTCTGATTCTTTATTCCAGCGGCTATGGCCCCTCACCGCAAACTCTGGCGCGTATCGCTCCCAGCCAGGGATTCGCCTTTAACAACAGCGACGGTAAGCCGTTAACGGCGGCACGTCAGTCGCTAACGCAGCTGGCGCAGCGTATCGGCCGAGAGCCGCAGGCGCGGGCACACCTGGCGATGCTTGATGAATTTTTTGCCGATATGCGTATGCGTCTTGCACCGCGCGCTGCGAAGCCGCTGTTGCTGATGTCGTTAATTGATAAACGTCATGCGATTGTTTTTGGCAAAGGCAGCCTGTTTTTAGAAGTGATGCAAAATCTTGGGCTGCAAAACGCCTGGCAGGGCGAAACGAATTTCTGGGGCAGCGCAGTGGTAGGGATCGAGCGTCTGGCGAGCATAGTTGATGCGGATGTGCTCTGTCTGAGCCACGGTGATAATGCCTTAATGAAGCAGATCGCTGCAACCGAGCTTTGGCAGTCGCTGCCTTTTGTACGTCAGCAACGTTTTACCCGCGTGCCAACCGTCTGGTTTTATGGTGCAACGCTCTCGGCGATGACGTTTTGCCGTATTCTCGATAATGTGCTGGAGGCATGATGCACAGGCGTTTCGCTTTTCCGGTAATGCTGATCGGTGCGCTGTTTCTGGGCGCGCTGGCATTGACCGGCCTGAATTTTACTCATCATCTGCCAACACCGCAGTGGCTACATGCGTTAATGCAGCCGGATCGCAATAATATCGATCAGATGGTGTTTCACTTTAGCCTGCTGCCCAGGCTGGCGGTGGCGCTGCTGGCCGGGGCAGGGCTGGGGCTGGTGGGCGTGCTTTTCCAACAGGTATTACGCAACCCGCTGGCGGAGCCGACCACGCTTGGCGTGGCGAGCGGCGCTCAGCTTGGCATCACGGTTGCAACCCTGTGGGCGCTGCCGGGCGGAATGCTCACGCAGCAGATCGCTGCGATGACGGGCGCGGTACTCATCGGCCTGCTGGTGTTTGGCATCGCCTGGGGGAAACGGCTGTCGCCGGTGACCCTGATCCTCGCCGGGCTGGTAATGAGCCTTTACTGCGGCGCGGTTAATCAGATCTTCGCTATCTTCAATCACGATCAGCTACAAAACCTTTTCTTGTGGAGTACTGGCTCATTAAGCCAGCAGGACTGGAGCAACGTGACCTTTTTGCTGCCGCGTCTTCTGCTGGGCTTTGCGCTGGCGCTGTTGTTGCGGCGGCCTCTTACGGTGCTGGGGCTGGACGATGGTGTCGCTAAAAATCTGGGTATGGCGCTGTCGCTGGTGCGGCTGGCGGCGCTGGGGCTGGCAATCATTCTGAGCGGCATGCTGGTAAATGCTGTCGGCATCATCTCCTTTATCGCGCTGTTTTCACCGCTGATGGCGAAACTGCTGGGCGCACGCCGTCTGGTTAGTCGTATGTTACTGGCCCCGCTGCTGGGCGCACTGTTGCTTTGGCTGACGGACCAGTGCGTGATTTGGCTGACCGATAACTGGCGTGAGATTTCAACCGGCACCTTAACGGCGCTGGTCGGCGCACCAGTTCTGCTGTGGCTGTTGCCGCGCCTGCGTACCGGGGCGGTGCCGTCGCCGCTGAATCAGGGCGACCGCGTGCCTGCGGAGCGTCAGCATGTGCTGTGGTGGGTGCTGGCGGCGCTTGGTGTACTGCTGCTGCTGGCGGTTACCGCGCTATCGCTGGGGCGCGATGCGCACGGCTGGCTGTGGGCGAGCGGCGAACTCTGGCATCAGCTCCAACCGTGGCGCGCACCGCGCATGGTGGCCGCGCTGGCGGCAGGGGTGATGCTGGGCGTGGCGGGCAGCCTGATACAGCGCCTGACCGGTAATCCCATGGCCAGCCCGGAAGTGCTGGGCATCAGCTCTGGCGCAGCCTGCGGCGTGGTGCTGATGTTGTTTCTGGTGCCGGGCGACGCTTTTGCCTGGCTACTGCCTGCCGGCAGCCTTGGCGCGGCGGTTACGCTGCTGCTGATTATGCTGGTGGCCGGGCGCGGCGGTTTTTCGCCGGAGCGTATGCTGCTGGCGGGGATGGCTTTCAGCACCGCCTTTACCACATTACTGGCGATGCTGCTGGCCAGCGGCGATCCGCGCATGGCGCAGCTGCTGAGCTGGATCTCAGGTTCAACCTATGGCGTGGATGCGGCACAGGCGTTGCGCACCGCGCTGGTAGCCGTGGTGCTGGTGGTGATAGCTCCGCTCGCCAGCCGCTGGTTAACCATTTTGCCGCTGGGCAGCGCCACGGCGCGTTCCATTGGCGTCGCACTGATGCCGGCGCGTTTTAGTTTGCTGCTGCTGGCTTCTGCGTTGACTGCCGCCGCGACGCTAACCATCGGACCACTCAGTTTTATTGGGCTGATGGCGCCGCATATCGCACGTATGCTGGGATTCCGGCGGGCGCTGCCGCAGATGGTGGTTGCTGCGCTGATGGGCGGCGGTCTGATGATTGTGGCCGACTGGGGCGGCAGAATGGCGGCGTTTCCGAATCAGATCCCGGCGGGACTACTGGCAACCTTTATCGGCGCGCCTTATTTTGTCTGGCTACTGCGGAAAGTGAAATAACAACGGGCGCCGCAGGGCGCCCGTTAACGTTTGATGATGGCGGCGCGAGTTAAGCCGGCTACAGGTAAACCCTTACAAACGCGCAAAGCTGCGACGCGCCGCATCAACCGTGCGCTGGATATCCTCAGCGCTGTGCGCCAGCGACATAAAGCCCGCTTCAAACGCCGACGGCGCCAGGTACACCCCTTCCTCCAGCATGAAATGGAAGAAACGCTTAAAGCGTTCGGTATCGCATCGCGTCACATCGTCATAACAGGTGACTTGTGCCGCATCGGTGAAGAACAGACCGAACATGCCGCCGACATGGTTCACCACCAGCGGGATATTTTCCGCCTGGGCCGCCGCACGGAGACCCTGCGCCAGCTGGGTCGTGAGCTCGGTCAGCGTGGCGTGCGTGCCGGGTCGGGAGATTTCCGTCAGGCAGGCGTAACCGGCGGCCATCGCGATAGGGTTGCCAGAGAGCGTACCCGCCTGGTAAACCGGGCCGGTCGGCGCCAGCGCTTCCATCACGTCACGACGTCCGCCGAATGCACCTACCGGCATGCCGCCGCCGATGATTTTGCCCAGGCAGGTCAGATCCGGCGTTACGCCATAGTGCGCCTGAGCGCCGCCCAGTGCTACGCGGAAGCCGGTCATCACCTCATCGATAATCAGCAGCGCGCCGAACTCGTCGCACAGCGCGCGCAGGCCGGGCAGAAAATCGGGCTGCGGCGGAATACAGTTCATATTGCCCGCTACCGGCTCAACGATAATACAGGCGATTTCATGCGGATATTGTTCGAACGCGGCGCGTACCGAGGCCAGGTCATTGTAGGTGCAGGTCAGGGTATGCTTTGCGAAATCTGCCGGAACGCCAGGTGAATTCGGCTGGCCGAGCGTCAGGGCGCCGGAACCCGCTTTCACCAGCAGGCAGTCGGCATGGCCATGATAACAACCTTCAAATTTGATGATCTTATCGCGTCGGGTGAAGCCGCGCGCCAGGCGAATGGCGCTCATGGTGGCTTCGGTGCCGGAGTTAACCATCCGCACCATTTCCATTGACGGTACCAGTTTGCACACCAGTTCCGCCATCTTCACTTCCATCTCGGTCGGCGCGCCAAAGCTTAAACCGCGCTCTGCCGCCTCAATGACCGCGTTGCGGATCGCCGGATGATTATGGCCCAACACCATCGGCCCCCAGGATCCAACATAATCGATATAGGCTTTGCCGTCGGCATCGTACAGCCAGGCGCCATCGGCACGCTCAATAAATAACGGGACGCCGCCGACGCCGGTAAAGGCGCGTACCGGCGAGTTTACGCCGCCGGGAATGGAACGCTGCGCCTGCTGATACAGGTTTTCGGACTTACTCATTAATCGGCTCCTGAATGAAAGAAAAACCCGACCATTCTACGGGAACTTAGGGCCACGTTGAATGGCTGGCAAAAAGAGTATTGCGCAGGCTGGCATTTTTTGCCCCTTTATGGGGTGCGGCGTATGATAACGGACTTGATTAATTTACTGATGTGAGCGTTATGAACCAAACACCCACCTCCACCGAGCAGTTACATGTGGTTCCCCTGCGGCGTACCGATTTTCTGCGGATGCTGCTACGGCGTGATAAAACCCCCGTCGCGATTCTGTTTGTCGCAGGCATCGTCGGCACGCTGGCCGGGCTGATTGGGGTCGCGTTTGAGAAAGCGGTAACGGCGGTACAGGCCTGGCGGCTGGGCGTGGTGGCCAGCACAGGCGATCATCTGTGGCTGGCTTTTCCTCTGGCCTTTTTATTGTCGGCGCTGCTGGCCGTTTTCGGTTACTGGCTGGTGCGGCGCTTTGCGCCAGAAGCGGGCGGCTCTGGTATTCCGGAAATCGAAGGCGCGCTGGAAGAACTGCGTCCGGTACGCTGGTGGCGCGTGATCCCGGTTAAATTCCTTGGCGGCATGGGCACGCTGGGGGCTGGCATGGTGCTGGGAAGGGAAGGGCCAACGGTGCAGCTGGGCGGCAACGTTGGGCGCATGGTGCTGGATCTTTTCCGTATGCGCAGCGCTGAAGCGCGCCATTCGCTGCTGGCTACCGGAGCCGCCGCCGGTCTTTCCGCCGCGTTTAATGCGCCGCTGGCCGGCATTCTGTTTATTATCGAAGAGATGCGTTTGCAGTTCCGCTATAGCCTGATCTCCATTAAAGCGGTATTTATCGGCGTGATCATGTCGAGCATCGTGTTTCGCTATTTCAACGGCGAACATGCGGTGATTGCCGTCGGCAAGCTTGCCAGTGCGCCAATTAATACGCTGTGGCTCTATCTGGTGCTGGGTATGCTGTTCGGCATCGTCGGCGTGCTGTTTAACCGCCTGATTTTTATTACTCAGGACTTTTTTCAGCGGCTGCACGGCGGCGTGATGAAAAAAGCGCTGATTATCGGGGCGCTGCTGGGTGGGCTGTGCGGGGTTCTTGCGGTGATTAAACCAGAAGCGGCAGGCGGTGGATTTAGTCTGATCCCCATCGCGGCGGCAGGGCACTATACCGTAGGGATGCTGCTGTTTATTTTTATCGCGCGCGTGGTTACCACGCTGCTCTGTTTCGGTTCAGGCGCGCCGGGCGGCATCTTTGCGCCGATGCTGGCGTTGGGCACGTTGTTGGGCACCGCTTTCGGCATGGCCTGCGCTTCGCTGCTGCCGGCGTTGACGCTCGATCCTGGTACCTTTGCTATTGCCGGTATGGGCGCGCTGTTTGCCGCCTCGGTGCGTGCGCCTCTGACCGGCATCGTGCTGGTGCTGGAGATGACCGATAATTATCAGCTGATTTTACCGATGATTATTACCTGCCTCGGCGCAACGCTGCTGGCGCAGTTTCTGGGCGGCAAGCCGCTCTACTCCTCACTATTGGCCAGGACGCTGGCAAAGCAGCAGGCACAGCAGGATCGGGAAAAGGCACAGAGTGCGAGGGCGGATACTTGATTGCTGCACCAGGCTATTAGATAATATTGACAAGCGCGGCCATTTCTGGCCTGAGCCGGATCAATTGCGGAGTGTTTCAATGAGTGATGAAGTAGCAGCACTGCCGCTGCAATTTACCGAGGCGGCAGCCAGCAAGGTGAAAACCCTGATTGCTGATGAAGATAATCCTGATCTGAAACTGCGGGTTTATATTACCGGTGGCGGTTGCAGTGGTTTCCAGTACGGCTTCACCTTCGACGATAAAATCAACGATGGCGATATGACCATTGAGAAAGCAGGCGTGTCGCTGGTTGTGGATCCGATGAGTCTGCAATACCTGGTGGGTGGCGCGGTGGATTATACCGAAGGCCTGGAAGGTTCCCGTTTTATCGTAACCAACCCCAATGCTAAAACCACCTGCGGCTGTGGTTCTTCCTTTAGCATCTGACAGAAGCGCGTGCTTTACTTCCTGTAAAGCACGCTAATTATTCCTGCCCTTTATCGCCCGTCAAACGCGCTTCCCACCTGATTTTTGCCTGCTATTGCAGCGCCTGACACAATTTTTCTGCGGCCAGCACGCTACGCGGACCGGGACGGCTTAGCCAGTCTTCGGGGATCGCTATCACCGGCACCAGCAGTTGCGGCTGCCAGAATCGTGCCGTCTGAGCGGCGGCGTGGCTGTCGCCAGGCACGATAATCAGATCGGGATGGCGTGCCAGTACCTGCTCGCGGCTGACCTGCGGCCAGGGCACCGGGCTGGCTGCAAACACATTCTCACCGCCACACAGCGTCAACAGCTGGTTTTGTAAGGTTGCGCGTGCGGCAGTAAACAGCGGCTGTTGACCAAACTGTAAGAATACGCGCCGATGTTTTGGTTGTTTATTGTGTTGTTGCAATGCCTTAAAGCGCACCGCCAGGCGGTCTGCCGCATCATGGGCCTGCTGTGGAGTGGGGCTCCACGCCGCCAGCTGATGCAGCGCGGCGATAATGCTTTCAATCGAGTCGGGATCCAGCCAGATAACCTTTACGCCCAGCGTGTGCAGCTGATCGATTTGCCGCTGCGGAGAACCTCCGCGCCACGCCAGCACCAAATCCGGCTTTAGCGCCAGAATGCGTTCCAGCTTAATACCCTGCCAGTTAGCGACCTGCTCCAGCGATTTCGCTTCAGGCGGGTAATCGGACCAGGCGCTAACCGCCACCGGCGTGATCCCGGCGGCGAAGGCGAGTTCAGTGAGATGCGGCGCCAGCGTAATAACACGCGGCGCGCTGGCCGCCAGCGCCAGGCTGGAAAAGAGCCAGAGCGCCAGCAAGGCGATAATGCGTTTAGCCACGCGCCAGGTTGCCCAGCAGCATTTCCACCAGCAGTGAAGATTGCTGAGCAGCAATGCTAAGAAACTCTTCAAAGCTAAGGTGAGATTCCTGATCGGCAACGTCAGAGATAGCGCGAATGACTACAAAAGGCGTGGCGAACTGATGACAAACGTGACCGATCGCCGTGGCTTCCATCTCTACCGCAATTGCCTGCGGGAAGGTGGTGCGAATACGCGCCAGCGGTTCTGCGCCGTTGATAAAGGCATCGCCGCTCACGACCAGACCGCGTACCGCGTGCAGATTTAGCTGATTAATGCACGCTTCTGCGGCGGCAATCAGCGCGCTGTCAGCCGGAAAAGCGGCAGGACAGCCTGCCATCTGGCCTGGCTCATAGCCGAAGGCGGTGACGTCCGCATCGTGATAACGCACCTCGTCCGATATCACGATATCGCCCACTTTCAGCGAAGAATCCAGGCCACCCGCCGATCCGGTATTGATAATGAAATCAGGACGGCAGCGTTCCAGCAGCAGGGCCGTGCCCAGCGCGGCGGAAACTTTACCGATCCCGGATTTCAGCAGCGCTACCTCCACACCGTTCAGGGTACCGGTATAAATTTCACAGCCAGCGACAGAAATAGTCTGACGATTCTCGATTTTATCGCGCAGCAGTGTGACTTCCTGCTCCATTGCACCAATAATGCCTGCTTTCATAGGGTTACTCGCTAAGTAATTAAAGTGGAATTCAGCATTTGAACTGTTGCATAGTCTACCACAGGCCCACGGCAAGATGTTTTCATGCAGAAACAAGGGGAATCAATGGATAAGATTAATTTCCGGCAGCGGATCAGCTTTCAGCGCCCATGGAACAGTCGGGAAGCGCCGCAGGGCGAATATGCCATTACCCGTCATTTTGAAAGCGATCGTGGGCGTATTATTAATTCAGCCGCCATCCGTCGTTTACAGCAGAAAACCCAGGTGTTTCCGCTGGAGCGCAACGCTGCTGTGCGTTCGCGGCTGACACATTCGCTGGAGGTGCAGCAGACGGGACGTTATATCGCAAAAGAGATCCTTGAAACCCTGAAAACGCGCGGCGGCCTGGAAAAATATGGTCTGCAGGAGCTATCCGGCGCGTTTGAAAGTCTGGTGGAGATGGCCTGTTTGTTGCACGACGTGGGCAACCCGCCCTTTGGTCATTTTGGCGAAGCGGCGATCAACGACTGGTTCGACGCCAATTTACCGGCTGAGCTGGTGGATCCGCTGGTGGCAGGCGTAGACGATGGCGACGCACAGCAGCAGGCGGACTTCAGCGCCCTGAATGCGATTATCCGTCAGGATCTTTGTCATTTCGAAGGCAACGCGCAGGCTATTCGTCTGGTACATACGCTACTGCAGCTAAACCTGACCTACTGTCAGGTCGCCTGTATTTTGAAATATACCGCGCCCGCCTGGTGGCAGGGCGAAAAGCCAGCACAGTTCAGCACCCTGATGAAAAAGCCGGGCTTTTATCTTTCCGAGCGCCATTACATTGCCGAACTGCGCGCGGCCACGCAGCTGCAGGAGCATCACCGTTTTCCGTTAACCTGGATCATGGAAGCGGCAGATGATATTTCCTACTGTATTGCCGACCTTGATGATGCAGTAGAGAAGGCCATTTTCAACGTTGATACGCTGTATGGCTATCTGGAAAAACTGTGGGGGCCGGTGCGTCCCGGCGATGCTTTCAGCCGCACCATTGGTTATGCCTGGCGCGAGGCAAACGGAAAGAAAATTCGCGGCCGAAGCGATCAATTTTTTATGTCGCTGCGTGTGAGCGTGCAAAATGTGCTGGTGGCCCACGCGGTTAATCGTTTCGTGGATAATCTGGCGGCCATTTTTAACGGCGACTTTAATCATGCGTTGCTGGAAGACGAGGGCGAAGAGGGCAGGTTGCTGAAGTTATTTAAAACCGTCGCGCGCCGCCATGTATTTAATCATTCAGAAGTTGAACAGCTCGAATTACAGGGCTATCGGGTAATAAAAGGGCTGCTGGAGGTTTACCAGCCGCTGCTTAAGCTAAATTATGAAGCTTTTACCACGCTGATGACCGAAGATTTCCTGGCCGGACATCCTATCGAAACCCGACTGTTTCATAAGCTATCTGGCAAACACCGCCGTGCTTATCAACAACATATGCGCACTTTGAAAATTGAGCATAAATATCAGCGGCTGTTGTGGGAACGTTATTATCGTGCGCGTCTGATTCAGGACTATATTAGTGGAATGACCGATCTTTATGCCTGGGATGAATACCGGCGTTTAATGGCGGTTGAATAGTGAAGTAATAAAAAAGGAGTTTTGTAAAGATGCAGAATATTTTTTTACTTTTGCCAAAAAGTTACTGATGAACTTTGCGGTAAAAATTTAATCTCATCAACACGGCCAAAATGATGGTCAGCTTCATTGATCCAATACGAGTAACAGACGAATGAAAAAAACAACTCTTGTATTAAGCGCATTAGCTCTCAGCCTGGGTATGGCGATGAGTCCGACTTACGTTATGGCTGCTGAAACAGCCTCTTCCTCCACTCAGCAACTCCCCAGCCTGGCACCTATGCTGGAAAAAGTGATGCCGTCAGTTGTCAGCATCAACGTTGAAGGTAGCACCTCGGTGAAAACGCCGCGTCTGCCGCCACAGTTCCAGCAGTTCTTTGGTGATAACTCGCCGTTCTGTCAGGATGGTTCGCCATTCCTGAACTCGCCGATGTGCCAGGGCGCAGCGCCTGGCGGCAACGCGCCTCAGCAAAAATTCCGCGCGCTGGGTTCCGGTGTAGTCATCAATGCGCAGAAAGGGTATGTCGTCACCAACAACCATGTCGTGGATAATGCCACCAAAATTCAGGTGCAGCTCAGCGACGGACGCCGTTATGAGGCGAAAGTGATCGGCAAAGATCCGCGTTCCGATATTGCGCTGATTCAGCTTCAGGATTTTAAAAATCTTACTGCCATTACCATGGCTGACTCTGACACCCTGCGCGTCGGTGACTATACGGTTGCGATCGGTAACCCGTACGGGCTGGGCGAAACCGTCACGTCCGGTATTGTCTCCGCGCTGGGTCGTAGCGGCCTGAATGTGGAAAATTACGAGAACTTTATCCAGACCGATGCGGCCATTAACCGTGGTAACTCCGGCGGCGCGTTGGTTAATCTGAACGGTGAACTCATTGGGATTAATACCGCGATACTGGCTCCGGACGGCGGCAACATTGGTATCGGCTTCGCCATCCCCAGCAATATGGTGAAGAACCTCACTGCACAGATGGTGGAATATGGTCAGGTAAAACGTGGCGAACTGGGCATCATGGGCACCGAGCTGAATTCTGAGCTGGCGAAAGCGATGAAAGTGGATGCGCAACGCGGTGCCTTTGTCAGCCAGGTGATGCCGAAGTCTTCCGCTGCTAAAGCGGGCATTAAGGCGGGCGATGTGATCACCTCGCTGAACAAAAAACAGATCTCCAGCTTTGCCGCGTTGCGTGCTGAAGTCGGCTCGCTGCCGGTTGGCACTAAACTGGAACTGGGCCTGCTGCGTGATGGTAAACCGCTGACGGTTACGGTTGAGCTGCAACAAAGCTCACAGAGTAATGTCGATTCCGCAACCATCTATACCGGCATTGAGGGCGCGGGTCTGAGCAACGCGGAAGTTAACGGTCAGAAAGGCGTGCGGGTGGACAGCGTTAAACCTGGCAGCTCCGCAGCACGTATCGGCCTGAAAAAAGACGATATTATTCTTGGTGTAAACCAGCAGCCAGTGACCAATCTTGGCGAGCTACGTAAAATCCTTGATACCAAGCCCTCCGTGCTGGCGCTGAATATCAAACGCGGCGACAGCAATATCTATCTGCTTATGCAATAACGCGTTCCTGCCGGGAAACCCGCAGCAAAACAGAGAGCTCAACGGCCCGACGGCTTGTTCGTCGGGCCGTTTTTTAGTTTGTGATATCGCCCGCAAATTTATTAACCGAAGCGGTGCTTCGTGCAAATGCACAATGCTTCGCTGCGATCGTCAACGTATGCTGCTTCTTCAGGCCCTGACTGGAGTGAAAGATGGCTAACTATCACCTGGATGCTCGTCTGGCCCAGGATATCGTTGCGCGCACCATGAAAATTATCGACAGTAACGTCAACGTCATGGATGCCCGTGGCCGGATTATCGGCAGCGGCGATCGGGAACGCATTGGTGAATTGCACGAAGGCGCGCTGCTGGCGCTGTCGCAAGCGCGTGTGGTGGATATTGACGAAGCCGTTGCGCGCCATCTGCATGGCGTACGGCCCGGTATCAATTTACCGCTGCGTATTGCCGGTGAAATCGTTGGAGTCATCGGCCTGACTGGCGATCCCGTTTCACTGCGTCAGTATGGCGAGTTGGTCTGTATGACGGCGGAGATGATGCTGGAGCAGGCGCGACTGCTGCATATGCTGGCGCAGGATAGCCGTCTGCGCGAAGAGCTGGTGCTGAATCTTATCCGTAGTGAAACCCTTTCTCCGGCGCTGATGGCATGGGCGCAGCGGCTGGGTATCGACCTTAATCAGCCGCGCGTGGTTGCGGTGGTAGAGGTCGACAGCGGGCAACTGGGCGTGGACAGTGCGATGGCGGAGCTGCAGCAGTTACAGACGCTGTTGACCATGCCAGAGCGCGATAATCTGATTGCCATCGTTTCCCTTACGGAAATGGTGGTGTTGAAACCGGCGCTGAATGCTCATGGCCGTTACGATCAGGATGAGCACCGGCGGCGCGTTGATCAACTATTAGGGCGCATGAAAGAGAGTGGGCATCTGCGTATTCGCATTGCGCTGGGCAACTACTTTACCGGCGAGGGCAGTATTGCCCGCTCTTACCGCACGGCGCAAACCACCATGAGCGTTGGCAAACAGCGTATGCCGGAACAGCGCAGCTTTTTTTATCAGGATTTAGTGCTGCCGGTGCTGCTTGATAGCCTGCGCGGCGGCTGGCAGGCAAATGAGCTGTCGCGTCCGCTGGCAAAACTGAAAGCGATGGATAATAACGGCCTGTTGCGGCGTACGCTAATCGCCTGGTTCACTCATAACGTGCAGCCTTCGGCCACCGCCCGGGCGCTGTTTATTCATCGTAATACGCTGGAGTACCGGCTGAACCGGATTTCTGAACTGACCGGGCTTAACCTGGGCCATTTTGACGATCGGCTGCTGCTGTACGTGGCGCTACAGCTGGATGAGCAGCCCTAAAGAGAATACGCCGCAGCGCGGCGTATCAGGCGTGTTGATAACCTCATGCCCGAAAAGCCAGGCGTGTTGGCTATCCTGTTTTTCATTAGCGGCTGTTGCGCGTCAGCTTATCCAGATCGGATTCAATTTCAGCGATCTTGTTGGAAACCACGTTTTCCAGATGACGCAGGTCGTCAAGGATTTTACGCTTCAGATCGATTTCTACCTGATCGCGCTGGCAGATTTGATCCAGCTCATCAATCACATAGCGCAGGTTAGGGCTGATCTCCTGCACCTCTTTGTAGCCTTGCCCAATGCCATCCGCCACCACGGTTTTACGCTGGCGCGGATATTTAAATTTAACGCTTTTGGCAAAAAATTCGCCTTTATCTTTACGGAAGTAAATTTTCAGAATGTCGTTATTCGCTTCCTGACGCAGGCTGTAGCGATCGATATCTTCCGGATTGGAAATGCCCAGGCTTTTTAAATTGTCATACATGGCGATGTTTCCTGTGAACGTGAAATTAGGGCGTCGCAACTCTTCCGTTACACCTTATTTCGGCCCTGACGCTGTACGAGCATCCTGCTGAAGCAGCACAAAGGGCCTGTCATCACTGTAGACATAAACGACGACTTTCGGGAAATTGCGCCGCAGAAATGGCGGAGATAAATTATCGCCTGCGTAAAAAATAAACGCACCTTTAATTTGCAGGCAAAGCGGCGTGGATAACGGTGAGGGAAAAAGGAAAACGCAGGCCGGAACGGCGCGGGAAAAGGCGAAAACAGACGCGAACTTACCCTGCCGTTAAGGCAGGGCAGAGGATCAGGCGTTATTCATCAATGGTGCGCAGCAGCTCATTGATGCCAACTTTGCCGCGTGTTTTTGCATCAACTTTTTTCACGATGACCGCGCAATAGAGGCTGTAAGAGCCATCTTTTGACGGCAGGTTGCCGGAAACCACAACTGAGCCAGCCGGAACGCGGCCATAGTGGATTTCGCCGGTTTCACGATCGTAAATTTTGGTGCTTTGACCAATATAAACGCCCATGGAAATCACGGAACCTTCTTCAACGATTACCCCTTCGACGATTTCAGAACGGGCGCCGATAAAGCAGTTGTCTTCAATGATGGTCGGGTTAGCCTGAAGCGGCTCCAGTACGCCGCCGATGCCGACGCCGCCAGAAAGATGCACGTTTTTACCAATCTGAGCACAAGAACCCACGGTCGCCCAGGTATCAACCATCGAGCCTTCATCAACCCATGCGCCAATATTAACATAGGAAGGCATCAGCACGGTGTTACGGGCAATAAAGGCCCCCTGACGAACGGCCGCTGGTGGCACCACACGGAAGCCCTCTTTTTTGAAGCGCGCTTCATCATAAGCGGCAAACTTCATCGGCACCTTGTCGTAATAGCGGCTTTCAGCGCCGTCGATTACCTGATTGTCATTGATACGGAAAGAGAGCAGCACCGCTTTTTTCAGCCACTGATGCGTGACCCATTCACCATCAATCTTTTCGGCTACGCGCAGGGCGCCGCTGTCCAGCAGAGCGATAACCTGCTCTACGGCTTCGCGGGTGGCGGAATCTACGCTGGCGGGCGTGATATCGGCACGGCGCTCAAACGCGCTCTCAATGACACTCTGTAACTGTTGCATGTGTATTTTCATCCTGGTTATTGCATTCACCATCGCACACTATCGCTGTTGCTCCGATGATTTGGCGAACGGCTGTGTAAAAAGATCTGAGTCACACTTTATCGTTTGGATCAAGGGCCTCTGTCAACCGTTGTTGCAGCTTATGTCGCAAATTGGCGCTCAGCGCGCGGCGTTCATCATCAGCCAGAATAAACAGATCCTCGACCCGTTCGCCAATGGTGCTGATGCGTGCGCCGTGCAGCGAAATGCCCAGGTCGGCAAAGACTTCGCCCACCTGCGCCAGCAGGCCAGGACGATCAAGCGCAATCAGCTCCAGCCAGGTGCGGCGTTCGTTGAAAGAGGGCAGAAAACGCACCTCGGTATCGACATTAAAGTGTTTCAGCTTGGCTGACTGGCGGCGGGTGCGCGGCGGCGTCCAGCTGGTTTGGGTAATCGCCTGATCCAGCGCCTGGATAATCATCTGGTGGCGATCCGCCGCCAGCGGGCTGCCGTCCGGCTCCAGCACAATAAAGGTATCCATTGCCATACCGTCACGGCTGGTAAAGATCTGCGCATCGTGCACGCTGAGATTACGGCGGTCCAGCTCGCCCGCAACGGCAGCAAACAGATAGGGGCGATCCGGGCTCCAGATAAAGATTTCCGTGCCGCCGCGCGTCGCCTGCGGACTGACCAATACCAGCGGCTTGTGCAGGTCATGATTCATTAAATGGCGCGCATGCCAGGCGAGCTGGTTAGGCGTATGGCGCAGAAAATAGTCGGCGCGACAGCGGCTCCAGATTTGGTGCAGCCTCTCTTCATTGATGTTGTCCATACGCAGCAGAGCCAGCGCCTGCAGGCGATGATGGCGCACACGCTCACGCAGATCGGGTGAATTTTCCATTCCGCGTCGCAGCTGTTTTTCCGTGGCGAAAAACAGCTCGCGCAACAGGCTTTGTTTCCAGCTATTCCACAGCGTTTCGTTGGTGGCGCAGATATCCGCTACCGTCAAACAGACCAGATAGCGCAGACGATTTTCATTCTGCATCACCTCAGCGAACTGCTGGATCACCGTTGGATCCTGTATATCGCGCCGCTGAGCGGTCACCGACATCAGCAGATGATAGCGCACCAGCCAGGCAACCAGCTGCGCCTCGCGTGAGTTCAGACCGTGCAGTTCGGCAAAGTCCAGTACATCCTGTGCGCCAAGAATGGAATGGTCGCCGCCGCGACCTTTGGCGATATCGTGAAACAGCGCTGCCAGCAGCAGCAGCTCCGGCTGCGGCAGACGCGGCCACAGCTCGACGCAGAGCGGATGGCGCGAGCGGGTCTCTTCGCTGGCGAAGCTTTCCAGCTTTTGCAGCACGCGAATGGTATGTTCATCCACCGTGTAAGCGTGAAACAGATCGAACTGCATCTGACCGACAATTTTACTCCACTGCGGCATATAAGCAGAAAGAACGCTGTGACGATGCATCGGCACCAGCGCCCGGCTGACCGCGCCCGGATGGCGTAGAATAGCGAAAAAGTAGCGTCGTGCTTCCGGCAGGTTACAGAGCGGTTGCTGTAAATTACGACGCGCATAGCGTAGCTGACGCAGCGTAGAGGAATAGATGCCTTTGATATTTTCATTGCGCACCATTACCCAAAACATGCGCATGATCGCTTCCGGCTGACAACTGAAGAGCGCATCATCGCGTAGATCGATCAGGCTGCCGCGCAGTTGGAAATCGTCATCAATCGGCTGCGGTTTGTCGGTGGCGTCCAGCGCTAAAATTGCATCGTCGAACAGCTGAAGCAGCATTTGATTCAGTTCGCCGATGCGCCGCGTAACGCGGAAAAAATCTTTCATCATCCGCTCGACCGGCTCGTTACCTTCGCCCTGGTAATCCAGGCGTTGCGCGACGGTGAGCTGACGGTCAAACAGCAGGCGGTTATCGTAACGGGGCAGAGTAAGATGCAGGGCGAAACGAATACGCCAGAGAAAGGCCTGACACTCGTTCAGCTCATTGCGTTCGGCTTCAGTAAGAAAGCTGAAACCCACCATTTCATCCAGTGAGGTGGCGCCGAAGTGGCGGCGCGCCACCCACAGCAGCGTATGAATATCGCGCAGGCCGCCGGGGCTGCTTTTTATATCGGGCTCCAGGTTGTAGCTGGTGCCGTGATAACGCTTGTGGCGCTCCTGCTGTTCAGCGATTTTGGCAGCGTAAAAACGCCAGGAGGGCCAGAAGCCGTCGCTGAAAATATGCTTTTGCAGTTCCAGAAACAGCGCCACGTCGCCAACCAGCATACGCGATTCAATCAGATTGGTGGCGACGGTTAAATCAGAAAGCCCTTCCAGCAGGCACTCTTCCAGCGTGCGCACGCTGTGTCCCACCTCCAGCTTCAGATCCCACAGCAGCGTCAACAGATCGCTGGCCGCTGCCGCCGTCTGCTCATCCAATGCTTTACGGCTGAGGATCAGCAGATCAATGTCGGAAAGCGGATGCAGCTCGCCGCGACCAAAGCCGCCTACCGCAACCAGTGACATGCCATCGCGCGCTTCGAAGCCGTAAAAACGCCACAGGCGACGCAGCAAGGTATCAATAAACAGCGTGCGGGCGTCGATCAGGGCCGCGACATCTTTTCCTTCGTCAAACGCGGCGGCAAGATGCTGCTGAAAGCCTTCAAGATGCTGCTTTAGCTGCTCTCGGGTGAGCTGCGCATCGTCCCAGCCTGACGTGGACTCGGCCAGGCTACTTATTACTTCATTAGTCACGCCATTGCGCATTGAAGAGTTGCTCCGCTTTCGCCATAAAAAAAGCCGACGTAAAGTCGGCTCTTGTTAAACTTCGGTCAGGCGGGTGTCGCGCCCTCAGGCTTCGTTGACCAGCACTGCCGGAATGGTGTCATCTTTACGCAAGGTAAGAATTTCACAGCCGTTTTCCGTCACCACAATAGTATGCTCATACTGTGCCGACAAGCTGCGATCTTTGGTTTTTACCGTCCAGCCATCTTTCATGCTACGGATGCGGTAATCGCCCGCGTTCACCATCGGTTCAATGGTAAAGGTCATGCCCGGCTGCAGCACTACGCCGCCGTCGTCGGCATCGTAATGCAGCACCTGCGGCTCTTCATGAAAGCCTTTGCCGATCCCGTGTCCGCAATATTCACGCACGACGGAAAAATCCTGCGCTTCGACAAATTTCTGGATTTCACGACCCAGCGTGCGCAGACGGATGCCCGGTTTGACCAGACGCAGCGCCAGATAGAGGCTTTCCTGCGTAATGCGGCACAGGCGCTCACCCTGAATGGTGGGTTTGCCTACCAGATACATTTTCGAAGTATCGCCGTGATACTCGTCTTTTATTACCGTTACGTCGATATTAACGATATCGCCATCTTTCAGCAGCTTGTCATCACTGGGAATGCCGTGGCAAACCACGTCATTAACCGAGATACATACTGATTTCGGGAAGCCGTGATAGCCAAGGCTGGCAGAAACTGCCTGCTGGGTATTCACAATATAATCATTGCAAATGCGGTCGAGTTCACCAGTGGAAACGCCCGGCTTTACGAAAGGCTCGATCATCTCCAGCACTTCAGCGGCAAGACGTCCCGCCACGCGCATTTTTTCGATTTCTTCTGGGGTTTTAATTGAAATTGCCATTAATTTTATCCGCAGTTGTCGTCATTTTCGACAATAATAAAGCAAGTGGTGCCATGTTAGCAGGTCGGCCAGTAGGCTGCCACTGAGCGTTTAACCATGGCCGGCGGTAATTGTAATCATTAAGGAAAATGCGTTGTGCTATTCAATGCGCGCAGAAAGGAGACGAACAATTATTGGCGTCAAATCGTGCTTTATGGTATAAAGCGCGCCGACGATTCTAAGTAAGGCTGAAAAGCCCTGCTGGAAACGCATAAATCTCCCGTGTATATAACACACACATATCGGCACATGCGCCGGGGTGCCTTTCGAGGTCGGTTGCATGGGATATGTGGAGGCCCAACCCCAAACTTACTACAGAGGTAATCATGGCAACTGTTTCCATGCGCGACATGCTCAAGGCTGGTGTTCACTTCGGTCACCAGACCCGTTACTGGAACCCGAAAATGAAGCCGTTCATCTTCGGTGCGCGTAACAAAGTTCACATCATCAACCTTGAGAAAACGGTTCCGATGTTCAACGACGCCCTGGCTGAGCTGAACAAAATCGCTTCCCGTAAAGGCAAGATCCTGTTTGTTGGTACTAAGCGTGCTGCCAGCGAAGCAATCAAAGAATCTGCTCTGAGCTGCGATCAGTTCTTCGTAAACCACCGTTGGTTAGGTGGTATGCTGACTAACTGGAAAACCGTTCGTCAGTCAATCAAACGTCTGAAAGATCTGGAAACTCAGTCTCAGGACGGTACTTTCGACAAACTGACCAAAAAAGAAGCGCTGATGCGTACTCGTGAACTGGCCAAGCTGGAAAACAGCCTGGGCGGTATCAAAGACATGGGCGGTCTGCCGGACGCACTGTTTGTGATCGATGCTGACCACGAACACATCGCAATCAAAGAAGCAAACAACCTGGGTATCCCGGTATTTGCTATCGTTGATACCAACTCTGATCCGGATGGCGTTGATTACATCATCCCGGGTAACGACGATGCGATCCGTGCTGTTAGCCTGTACCTGACTGCTGTAGCGACCACCGTTCGCGAAGGCCGCTCTCAGGATCTGGCTGAGCAGGCAGAAGAAGCTTCTTTAGAGAACGCTTAATAAGGTTTGCTCTGTACAGAGCCCTTATCATTCAGATGTGATCTGTAAGGGGCCGATTATGGCCCCTTTATTTTTTTAACCGTGGTCCGGCGCATGGCCTGGCTGCGAAGCACTCCTGCTAACAGACGCTGTTGGCCCGCAGCAGATAAGCGGGCAGGCAGACTGGCCGTCCTGGTAAAACCGTGGCGGCCGTTTCCCGCGTGAGCGGGAATAAACCGCAGGCAACAGACAACTGAGGAAGAGAGAATGGCTGATATTACCGCTGCTCTGGTAAAAGAACTGCGCGAGCGTACTGGCGCTGGCATGATGGAATGTAAAAAAGCGCTGGTTGAAGCCAATGGCGACATCGAGCTGGCGATTGACAACATGCGTAAATCAGGTCAGGCGAAAGCGGCGAAGAAATCTGGTCGCGTAGCTGCCGAAGGCGTTATCCTGACTGAAGTCTCTGGCAACACCGGCGTGATCGTTGAGCTGAACTGCGAAACTGACTTCGTGGCGAAAGATGCAGGCTTCCTGGCTTTCGGTAAAGAAGTTATCGCTGCCGCTACCGCTGAGCGCATCGCTGATATTGATGTCCTGAAAGCGAAATTCGAAGATCAGCGCACTGCGCTGGTAGCGAAAATCGGTGAAAACATCAACATCCGTCGCGTTGCTATCCTGGAAGGCGAGATGGTTGGTTCTTACCTGCACGGCGCACGTATCGGCGTTCTGGTTTCTGCGACCGGTGCTGATGAAGAGCTGGTTAAACACGTTGCTATGCACGTTGCAGCAAGCAAGCCGGAATATGTTAAGCCGGAAGACGTACCGTCTGACGTGGTTGAGCGTGAGCATCAGATCCAGCTGGACATCGCCATGCAGTCTGGCAAACCGCGCGAAATCGCAGAGAAAATGGTTCAGGGCCGTATGAACAAGTTCACCGGTGAAGTTTCCCTGACCGGTCAGCATTTCGTTATGGATCCGAGCAAAACCGTTGGTCAGCTGCTGAAAGAGAAAGGCGCCGACGTGATTAACTTCATCCGCTTCGAAGTGGGTGAGGGCATTGAGAAAGTGGAAAGCGACTTTGCTGCAGAAGTTGCGGCCATGTCCAAGCAGTCTTAATGGTCCCAAAAGAACCGCCAATTGGCGGTTCTTTTTTGTCTGGGATCTTCAGCATTTTTCAGTCTCATCCCAATAGCAATCCCAACCGGCTAAGCGGATGATAGTTCGGATCTAACTCCTCATTATTTCATGATAGCTTCCAGGAAAAAAACGACCATGGCTACCAATGCAAAACCTGTATATCAACGTATCCTGCTAAAACTCAGTGGCGAAGCGCTGCAGGGCGCCGAAGGTTTCGGCATCGACGCGAGCGTGCTCGATCGCATGGCTCAGGAAATTAAAGAGCTGGTTGAGCTGGGTATTCAGGTTGGCGTCGTTATTGGTGGGGGTAACCTGTTCCGCGGCGCAGGTCTGGCTCAGGCGGGAATGAACCGCGTTGTTGGCGATCATATGGGCATGCTGGCTACCGTAATGAACGGCCTGGCGATGCGTGATGCGCTGCACCGCGCCTATGTGAACGCGCGTTTGATGTCGGCGATCCCGCTTAACGGCGTGTGCGATAACTACAGCTGGGCGGAAGCAATTAGCCTGTTGCGTAATAATCGCGTTGTTATTTTCTCTGCCGGCACCGGCAATCCTTTCTTTACCACCGATTCCGCAGCCTGCCTGCGTGGTATTGAAATCGAAGCCGATGTTGTCCTGAAAGCCACGAAAGTGGATGGCGTCTATTCTGCCGATCCGGTAAAAACGCCCGATGCTACGCTCTACGATCAGCTATCCTATCAGGAAGTACTGGAGCGTGAGCTGAAAGTGATGGACCTGGCCGCCTTTACACTGGCGCGCGACCATCAGCTGCCGATTCGCGTCTTTAATATGAATAAGCCGGGCGCATTGCGTCGTGTGGTAATGGGTGAAAAAGAAGGCACCCTGATTACGCATTAATATCCGTCACGGCGTAAAATAAGGTATATTCTGTCGGCGCGGCGCAAACAAGCGACGCGCACCGTTCAGGATTATCGACGAATTTTACCGTTTCCTGGCACGTTGTTGTGGCAGGTCAAACAGAATCCAAGGGTTACAACGTGATTAACGACATCAAAAAAGATGCCGACACGCGCATGGAAAAATGCGTTGAGGCGTTCAAAAATAACATCGGCAAAGTACGCACTGGCCGCGCATCACCAGCGCTTCTCGACGGTATCGTAGTTGAGTATTACGGTACGCCGACTCCGCTGCGCCAGCTGGCCAACGTTACCGTCGAAGACTCACGCACGCTGAAGATCAACGTGTTTGACCGCTCCCTGAGCCAGGCCGTTGAGAAAGCGATTATGTCGTCCGATCTCGGTCTTAATCCGAGCTCTGCCGGTACCGATATTCGCGTGCCGCTGCCCGCGTTGACGGAAGAGCGTCGTAAAGATCTGATCAAGGTCGTACGTGGCGAAGCAGAGCAGGGCCGTGTTTCCGTGCGTAACGTGCGCCGCGACGCCAACGACAAAATCAAAGCGCTGCTGAAAGATAAAGCGATCGGCGAAGACGAAGAGCGTCGTGCGCAGGATGAAGTACAAAAAATGACCGATGCATGGATCAAGAAACTTGATGCTGCGCTGGCTGAAAAAGAAACGGAGCTGATGGATTTCTAATTCCATCCAGTCCCGGTAAAACGCCGTCCACAGCGTACAGATTACGCTGTTTGACGGCGTTTTGTTTTGTCCCACCATGATTGGCGCACTGGCGCATTTCTCTGTAGCGCCGTGTCCGAATTTCTACACAGAGCGGCCTCATGAAGCAATTAACCATTCTCGGCTCCACCGGATCGATTGGCACCAATACGCTGGCGGTGGTGCAGGCAAATCCTCATCTTTATGCGATTAAAGCGCTGGTTGCCGGCTATAACGTCGATCTGATGACCGAGCAGTGCCTGCATTTCCGTCCCGCCTTTGCCGCAATGGCGGACGAGGCCTCAGCGCGTCAGCTGCGTCAGCGTTTAAGCGAGCTGGGTGTTGATACAGAGGTGCTGGCAGGCGAAGAGGCTGCGTGTCAGCTGGCGGCGCTGGACGATGTCGATCAGGTTATGGCGGCGATTGTTGGCGCGGCCGGGCTGCTGCCTACTCTGGCGGCGATTCGCGCCGGCAAAACCGTGCTGCTGGCGAATAAAGAATCACTTGTCACGTGCGGCCGTTTATTTATGGAGGCGGTGAGCGCCAGCGGCGCGCGGCTGTTGCCGGTCGACAGCGAGCATAATGCCATTTTTCAGAGTTTACCGGCTTCCATCCAGCAACAGTTAGGATACGCTAACCTCCAGGAAAACGGCATAGAGTCGATTATCCTTACGGGATCGGGTGGACCGTTTCGTGACACGCCGCTGTCGGCACTGGCAACCGTTACGCCGGAGCAGGCCTGCGCGCATCCGAACTGGTCGATGGGGCGAAAAATCTCTGTTGACTCCGCCACCATGATGAATAAAGGTCTTGAATACATTGAAGCCCGCTGGCTGTTTAATGCAACCGATGCGCAGATGGAAGTTATTCTGCACCCGCAGTCGGTGATTCACTCTATGGTGCGTTATCGCGATGGCAGTGTGCTGGCGCAGTTGGGATCTCCAGATATGCGCACGCCGATTGCCCATACGATGGCCTGGCCGCAGCGTGTAGAAGCAGGCGTAACACCGCTCGATTTTACACGCATGAAGGCGCTAACCTTCGCCGAACCTGATTTTAACCGCTATCCCTGCCTGAAACTGGCGATGGATGCGTGTGAACAGGGGCAGGCGGCGACCACCGCGCTCAATGCAGCTAATGAAATTGCGGTCGCCGCGTTTCTTAAGGGTCAGATTCGCTTTACCAATATTGCCGCGCTGAATGCAGCGGTATTGGCAGCGCTTCATCATGGCGAACCACAGAGCGTGGAGGCGGTATTGGCCATTGACAGCGAGTCGCGTCGTACCGCGCAGGCGCTACTGCCGCGTTTCGCTAAGGCCGGGTAATTCGCCAATTTGCGTGGTCGCTATTTGTGAGCCTGGGATGAAACTGGTATAGTCCCCGGCTCCCGTTTCGCATTTACACACAGCCAAAGCGGTGAAGAGAGCCGTGGTCGTCACGGCTTTTTTACAGCCGCACGGGAAATGTATTCAGAAGCCGCTGTATTTCTGATGAAAGGAAATGAATACGCGTTATGTCGTCCGAAACTCAAATAACAACCGATGACCAGCAGCGGACAGGCCCGCGTCATGTGGCCATCATCATGGATGGCAACGGTCGCTGGGCGAAAAATCAGGGTAAACTCCGCGTTTCCGGTCATAAAGCGGGCGTGAAGTCGGTGCGTCGCGCCGTAAGCTTTGCCGTCAGTAATAAGCTGGAAGCGCTCACGCTTTATGCCTTCAGTAGCGAAAACTGGTCCCGTCCGGCGCAGGAAGTGGTTGCGCTGATGGAGCTGTTTGTCTGGGCACTTGATAGCGAAGTAAAAAGCCTGCATAAGCACAATGTTCGGTTAAGAATTATTGGCGATATTAGCCGTTTTAATTCACGCTTACAGGAGCGCATTCGTCGCGCTGAGGAACTTACTCAACAAAATAATGGATTGACCCTCAACATTGCCGCGAATTATGGCGGCCGTTGGGATATTATTCACGGCGTAAGAAAGATAGCCGAGCAGGTGCAGGAAGGATTGCTCCGTCCTGACCAGATCGAAGAAACTACGCTGTCCGGATTTCTCTGTATGCATGATTTGGCACCGGTGGATCTGGTAATAAGGACCGGGGGGGAACACCGCATCAGTAACTTCCTGCTGTGGCAAATCGCCTACGCGGAGTTTTACTTTACCGATGTTCTCTGGCCTGATTTTGACGAACAAGTTTTTGAAGGTGCAATGAATGCTTTTTCACATCGTGAGCGTCGATTTGGCGGCGCAGCACCTGGCGGCGCCTGAGCGCCCTGGGGGTAACCTTTGCTGAAGTCGCGTCTGATTACAGCGTTCATACTGATCCCTTTGGTGATCGCTGCGCTTTTCTGGTTACCGCCATCAGGATTTGCCATCACCACTCTGGTGGTATGCATGCTGGCCGCATGGGAATGGGGCCAGTTTGCTGGCTTCACCTCCCGTCTCCAACGTATCTGGCTGGCCGTACTTTGCGGCCTGCTGCTTGCCGTGATGTTATTTACGCTTCCTCCTTATCAACATGCCGTTCAGCTGCCGCAAATAGGCGGTTCGCTTTGGGTTGCGCTGGCCTGGTGGGTTGGCGCGCTGCTGTTGGTGCTGCGCTATCCGGCCTCCGCAGGGTTCTGGCGGCATTCGCGTGTACTGCGCCTGGGATTTGGCATTTTCACCATTGTGCCGTTCTTCTGCGGCATGGTTGCGCTGCGTCAGTACCATTATGATGTGGATCATTTTGCTGGCGCCTGGTGGCTGCTGTACGTATTGATTCTGGTCTGGGGTGCCGATTCTGGAGCCTATATGTTTGGTCGTTTATTCGGCAAGCATAAGCTCGCCCCCAAAGTCTCGCCGGGCAAAACCTGGGAAGGCTTTTTTGGCGGCCTGCTGACTTCCGCGTTGATTGCGTGGCTGTTTGGTTTATGGGCGCCGCTGAACGTGGCGCCGGGCGTGTTGTTGATCTGCTCTGTGGCTGCCGCGCTGGCTTCCGTTTTAGGCGATCTTACTGAAAGCATGTTCAAACGCGAAGCGGGCATTAAAGATAGCGGGCATCTTATCCCCGGACACGGCGGCATTCTCGATCGCATTGACAGCCTGACGGCGGCGGTGCCGGTTTTCGCTTGTTTGTTGCTGTTAGTATTCAGGACGCTGTAAGGACAAGACGTTATGCTGAGCTTTATCTGGAGTCTTGCTGCCTTTATCGTTGCGCTGGGCGTGTTGATTACCGTTCATGAGTTTGGTCATTTCTGGGTAGCGCGTCGCTGCGGCATCAGGGTAGAGCGCTTTTCCATCGGCTTCGGCAAAGCGCTCTGGCGTCGTCGCGACCGACTTGGCACCGAATATGTTATTGCCTTAATTCCGCTTGGCGGCTATGTCAAAATGCTGGATGAGCGCGTAGAAAGCGTGCCGCCCGAGCTGCGTCATCAGTCCTTCAACAATAAATCCGTACTGCAGCGCGCCGCGGTGATTGCCGCTGGTCCTGTGGCTAATTTCCTGTTTGCTATTTTTGCTTACTGGCTGGTCTTTATTCACGGCGTACCGGGTGTGCGTCCGGTTACCGGTGAAATCCTGAGCGGTTCGGTGGCGGCTGAGGCGCAAATTTCGCCTGGCATGGAACTTAAAGCGGTTGATGGCATCGAAACGCCTGACTGGGATGCTGTGCGTATGGCGCTGATCGGTAAAATCGGTGATACCGACGTTACCTTAACATTATCGCCGTTTGGCTCATCGCAGCGCGTGGAAAAACAGGTCGATCTGCGTAACTGGCATTTTGAACCTGATAAGCAGGACCCGGTTGTGGCGTTAGGTATCGCACCGCGCGGCCCTGAGATTGAAACGGTGCTGGCGGAAGTCCAGGCTAACTCACCTGCCAGTGCGGCAGGTTTGCAAGCAGGTGACAGGATCGTTAAAGTCGATGGTCGATCGCTGGCGGACTGGCGACAGTTTGTCAACCTGGTGCGGGAAAGCCCTGATAAAGCGATCGCGTTGGATGTGGAACGGCAGGGCGAGTTTGTCAGCCTTACGTTGACGCCAGCTGCAAAAGGGTCGGAAGGCTTCGCCGGTGTTGTACCGCGCGTGCTACCGTTGCCTGAAGAGTATAAAACGGTGCGCCAGTATGGCCCGTTTGCTGCTATTGGCGAGGCCGGGGGAAAAACCTGGCAGTTAATGAAGCTGACGGTCAGCATGCTTGGCAAACTGATCACCGGAGATGTTAAGCTGAACAACCTGAGCGGGCCGATTTCTATCGCGCAAGGCGCCGGGATGTCAGCGGAGTACGGGGTAATTTATTACCTGATGTTTCTCGCACTTATCAGCGTGAATCTCGGTATTATTAATCTCTTCCCGTTACCGGTATTAGATGGTGGGCATCTGCTTTTCCTGGCGATTGAAAAAATCAAAGGGAAACCGGTGTCTGAGCGAGTTCAGGACTTCAGTTATCGCATTGGCTCAGTTCTGCTGGTGCTGTTAATGGGGCTTGCACTATTCAATGATTTCTCTCGCCTGTAATGACCGGAACGTTATCCAGGCTGGGACGTGTTAGGAAGAACGCATAACAACGATGGCGATGAAAAAGTTGCTCATAGCGTCGCTGCTGTTTAGCAGCGCCACCGTTTACGGTGCAGACGGGTTCGTGGTGAAGGACATTCATTTCGAAGGACTGCAGCGAGTCGCTGTCGGTGCGGCTCTGCTCAGCATGCCGGTGCGTGTTGGTGATACGGTAGACGATGAAGATGTCAGTAATACCATTCGCGCCCTGTTTGCTACCGGGAATTTCGAAGATGTTCAGGTTCTGCGCGACGGCAACACGCTGATCGTTCAGGTGAAAGAGCGTCCCACCATTGCCAGCATCACTTTCTCCGGTAACAAAGCGGTGAAAGAAGAGATGCTTAAACAAAATCTGGAAGCTTCCGGCGTGCGCGTCGGCGAGGCGCTGGATCGCACCACCATTTCCAGCATCGAGAAGGGGCTGGAAGATTTTTACTACAGCGTGGGTAAATATAGCGCCAGCGTAAAAGCTGTCGTGACCCCGCTGCCGCGTAACCGTGTCGATCTCAAACTGGTATTTACCGAAGGCGTTTCGGCGAAAATCCAGCAGATTAACGTCGTTGGTAACAAAGCCTTTAGCTCTGATGAGCTGATTTCGCGTTTCCAGCTACGTGATACGGTGCCGTGGTGGAACCTGGTCGGCGATCGTAAATATCAGAAGCAGAAACTGGCGGGTGATTTAGAAACCCTGCGCAGCTTCTATCTGGATCGCGGCTATGCACGTTTCAATATTGATTCCACGCAGGTCAGCCTGACGCCGGATAAAAAAGGCATCTATATCACCATCAACGTCAACGAAGGCGAGCAGTATAAGCTCTCCGGCGTGGTGGTGAACGGTAGCATGGCAGGTCACTCCGCAGAGATCGAAACGCTGGCGAAGGTTGTACCGGGCGAGCTGTATAACGGTACTAAAGTCACCAAAATGGAAGACAACATCAAGCAGCTGTTAGGCCGCTATGGTTATGCCTATCCACGCGTGGTGACGCAGCCAGAAATCAACGACGCTGATAAAACGGTAAAACTGCATGTGAATGTCGATGCCGGCAACCGCTACTACGTACGTAAGGTGCGCTTTGAGGGCAACGATACCTCTAAAGATGCCGTGCTGCGTCGTGAAATGCGTCAGATGGAAGGCGCATGGTTGGGCAGCAACCTGGTCGAGCAGGGCAAAGAGCGCCTGAACCGTACCGGCTATTTCGAAACGGTTGATGTCGATACGCAGCGCGTACCGGGCACGCCAGATCAGGTTGATGTCGTTTATAAGGTGAAAGAGCGTAATACCGGTACCTTTAACTTTGGTATTGGCTACGGCACCGAAAGTGGCATCAGCTTCCAGGTTGGCGTAACCCAGGATAACTGGCTAGGTACTGGTAATACTGTCGGCATTAACGGCACCAAAAACGATTATCAGACCTACGCGGAATTCTCCCTAACCGACCCGTACTTTACGGTGGATGGGGTTAGCCTTGGCGGACGCGTTTTCTATAACGACTTTAAAGCAGATGACGCGGAACTCTCCAATTATACTAACAAGAGCTACGGCCTTGATGGCACGCTGGGCTTCCCGGTAAATGAGAACAACACGCTGCGCGTAGGCTTGGGTTATGTGCATAACGGCTTGTCTCATATGCAACCGCAGTTAGCGATGTGGCGTTATCTGCAATCGGTTGGGCAGACGCCGGCTCTCACCAGAAATACAGAGTATTCCGCCGATGATTTCACTTTTAACTACGGCTGGACGTATAACACGTTGGATCGTGGCTTTTTCCCTACATCCGGTAACCGTACCAACCTGAACGGTAAAGTCACCATTCCTGGCTCCGACAATAGCTTCTATAAAGTCACACTGGATACTCAACAGTATATGCCACTGGATAGTGACCGCACATGGGTACTGTTGGGCCGTGGTCGTGTAGGTTATGGTGATGGTTTGAGCGGCAAGGAACTGCCATTCTATGAAAACCTTTACGCTGGCGGTTCCAGTACGGTTCGTGGTTTCCGCTCCAATAACATTGGTCCGAAAGCAGCTTACTATAATGACGGTTCTTCTACTTGCTCCGGTAATCAAAACCTGTGTAAATCGAATGATGCGGTAGGCGGTAACGCGATGGCGGTAGCCAGCCTGGAACTGATCACGCCAACGCCGTTTATCAGCGATAAATATGCTAACTCAGTGCGTACTTCACTGTTCGTGGATGCCGGTACCGTTTGGGATACCCACTGGGAAAATACCGCTGATACCCGTGCTGCGGGCATTCCGGATTACAGCGATCCGGCCAATATTCGCATCTCTAGCGGTATCGCCCTGCAATGGATGTCGCCGCTGGGACCGTTGGTGTTCTCCTACGCCCAGCCGCTTAAGAAATATGATGGAGATAAAGCGGAGCAGTTCCAGTTTAACATTGGTAAAACCTGGTAATGCACGCTTCAGGGAAGTAAAGCTGTTAAGTATCGCACTGTTCGCTGGCCTGCGGGTTGACCACAGGCCAGCGTCTCAGGCAAAAGTGTGTCTTTGACACAAACGTTGATGGTAAGGAGTTAATAGTGAAAAAGTTGTTGTGTGCCGCAGGTCTGGGTCTCGCTTTAGCGGTTTCCGCAGGCGCTCAGGCTGCTGATAAAATTGCCGTGGTAAACGTGTCCAGCATTTTCCAACAGTTACCGCAACGTGCCTCTGTTGCGAAGCAGCTTGAAAATGAATTTAAAGGCCGTGCTACCGAACTGCAAAGCCAGGAGCGCGATCTGCAGGCAAAAATGCAGCGCCTGCAACGTGATGCTTCTACCATGAAGGCCAGCGAGCGCAGCCGTATGGAAAAAGATATCATGTCTCAGCGTGAAACCTTCGCTACCAAAGCGCAGGCTTTTGAGCAGGACAATCGCCGTCGCCAGATGGAAGAGCGTAACAAACTGCTGAGCCGTATTCAGGACGCAGTGAAGAAAGTTGCTGCTGATGATGGCTACGATGTGGTTATCGATGCTAACGCAGTCGCTTATGCGGCGAATGCCAAAGACATCACCGCTGACGTTCTGAAACAGGTTAAATAATCAATGTCTTCAATTCGACTGGCTGATTTAGCCCAGCAGTTGGATGCAGAATTGCACGGAGATGGCGATATCGTCATCTCCGGCATTGCTTCTATGCACTCCGCCCAAGATGGTCAAATCACTTTTCTCGCCAACAGCCGTTACCGTGAGCAGCTTGCTGAATGTCAGGCATCTGCCGTGGTACTGACCCAGGACGATCTCTCCTGGTGCCGCAGCGCCGCGCTGGTGGTTAAAAATCCTTATCTGACCTACGCACGCATGGCGCAGCTGCTTGATACCACGCCGCAGCCGGCGCAAAATATCGCCGCAAGCGCGGTGATCGACGCCAGCGCTACGCTGGGCAGCAACGTTTCCATCGGCGCAAATGCGGTTATCGAGTCAGGCGTTATGCTTGGCGATAACGTGGTGATCGGTGCAGGCTGTTTTGTAGGTAAAAACACGCATATCGGTGCCGGTACGCGCCTGTGGGCCAACGTCACCATTTATCATGAAATCCGTATTGGTGAACAGTGTCTGATCCAGTCGGGCACGGTGATCGGCGCTGACGGCTTCGGCTATGCTAACGATCGCGGCAACTGGGTGAAAATTCCTCAGCTTGGCTCGGTGATTATTGGCGATCGCGTCGAAATTGGTGCCTGTACCACCATCGATCGCGGTGCACTGGATAACACTCAGATTGGTAATGGTGTTATCATTGATAACCAATGTCAGATTGCACATAACGTAGTGATTGGCGACAATACGGCCGTTGCTGGCGGTGTAATCATGGCGGGTAGCCTGAAAATCGGTCGTTACTGTATGATCGGCGGGGCCAGCGTCATTAATGGACACATGGAAATTTGTGACAAAGTGACGGTAACTGGCATGGGAATGGTGATGCGCCCCATCACTGAACCTGGGGTATACTCTTCAGGCATTCCGTTGCAACCTAATAAAACCTGGCGTAAAACCGCAGCGCTGGTGATGAACATCGATGAAATGAGCAAGCGCTTAAAAGCCATCGAGCGCAAAGTCGGCAAAGACGACTAAACGTACACTTCACCGCTGTCCGGCTTTCATAAATAAACATGCTAAGCAGGGAAGCCAGGCGCCACATAAACTAATTTGCGGCCTGCCGACGATCGTCTGATCGGTGCAGGCCTTGTTATTGATGTCATCAGAATTTTTAGGACAGGAAGAGTATTTTGACTACTGAAACTCATACTCTGAATATTGAAGAGATTTTAGAACTACTGCCGCACCGTTATCCGTTTTTACTGGTCGATCGTGTCCTGGAGTTCGAAGAGCATAAATATCTGCGTGCGGTGAAAAACGTCTCGGTTAACGAACCGTTTTTCCAGGGACACTTCCCTGGTAAACCGATTTTTCCAGGCGTTTTGATTCTTGAGGCGATGGCGCAGGCGACAGGTATTCTGGCGTTTAAAAGCGTTGGTAAACTTGAGCCGGGTGAGCTGTACTACTTTGCCGGAATTGACGAAGCGCGCTTTAAGCGTCCGGTGGTACCGGGCGATCAGATGATAATGGAAGTTACTTTCGAAAAAACCCGTCGTGGTCTGACGCGCTTTAAAGGCGTGGCTACCGTAGATGGTAAAATTGTCTGTGAAGCGACCATGATGTGTGCCCGAAGCCGGGAGGCATAATACGTGATTGATGCAACTGCCGTAATTCATCCGAGTTCTATCGTCGAAGAGGGCGCCATCATTGGTGCCCGTGTCCACATTGGCCCCTTTTGCTATATCGGTGCAAATGTTGAAATTGGTGAAGGTACCGTCCTGAAATCCCACGTGGTGGTGAACGGACATACCCGCATCGGTAAAGACAATATTATTACCCAGTTCGCTTCTATTGGTGAGGTGAACCAGGACCTGAAATATGCTGGTGAGCCAACACGCGTTGAAATTGGCGATCGTAACAGCATCCGCGAAAGCGTGACCATTCATCGTGGCACGATGCAGGGCGGCGGCGTGACTCGCATCGGCAGCGATAACCTGCTGATGGTGAATGCGCATATCGCTCATGACTGCATTATTGGCAACCGCTGTATTTTCGCCAATAACGCCACGCTGGGCGGACATGTTACGGTGGATGACTTTGCCATTATTGGCGGCATGACGGCGGTGCATCAGTTCTGTATTATCGGCGCGCACGTTATGGTGGGCGGTTGTTCTGGCGTGGCGCAGGATGTGCCACCTTACGTTATCGCGCAGGGCAACCACGCCACGCCGTTTGGCATCAATATTGAAGGCCTTAAACGTCGCGGTTTCGATAAAGAAGCGTTGCATGCGATTCGTGCCGCCTACAAACTGCTATATCGCAGCGGCAGGACGCTGGATGAAGTGAAGCCGGAAATCGAAGCGTTGGCTGAGAAGCACGCTGAGGTTAAGCCGTTTTACGACTTCTTTGCCCGCTCAACGCGAGGTCTGATTCGTTAACCCATGGCTGCTCGTCCTTTAACGATTGCCCTTGTCGCCGGAGAAACCTCCGGCGATATTCTTGGTGCCGGTTTAATTCGCGCGCTTAAAGCCAAACATCCTGACGCCCGCTTTGTTGGCGTGGCCGGTCCGCGCATGCTGGCGGAAGGCTGCGAGAGCTGGTACGACATGGAGGAGCTGGCGGTGATGGGCATCGTTGAGGTGCTGGAGCGCCTGCCGCGCCTGTTAAAAATTCGTCGTGATTTAACCCGCCGCTTTACCGCGCTTAAGCCTGATGTCTTTGTAGGCATCGATGCGCCCGATTTTAACATTACCCTTGAAGGGCGGCTGAAACAGCGCGGGATCCGCACTATTCATTATGTCAGTCCTTCAGTATGGGCATGGCGGCAAAACCGGGTCTTCAAGATCGGTCGCGCTACCGATCTGGTGCTGGCCTTCCTGCCGTTCGAAAAAGCGTTTTACGATCGCTTTGAGGTTCCCTGTCGTTTTATCGGGCATACCATGGCGGATGCGATGCCGCTGCAGCCGGATAAAACCGCAGCGCGTCGCACGCTGGGCATCGACGAACAGACGCTCTGCCTGGCCTTACTGCCGGGCTCGCGTAAAGCGGAAGTTGAAATGCTTAGCGCTGATTTTCTCAAGACGGCGCAGCGGCTGCGGGAAAAATGGCCGCAGCTGGAAATCGTGGTGCCGTTGGTGAATGCCCGTCGACGTGAACAGTTTGAACAGATCAAAGCTGCGGTGGCTCCTGAGCTACCGGTTTATCTGCTGGATGGTCAGGGCCGCGAGGCGATGATTGCCAGCGATGCGGCGCTGCTGGCTTCCGGGACGGCGGCGCTGGAGTGCATGCTGGCAAAATGTCCAATGGTGGTGGGGTATCGCATGAAGCCTTTCACCTTCTGGCTGGCGCAGCGGCTGGTCAAAACCGACTATGTCTCGCTGCCTAATTTGCTGGCCGGGCGCGAACTGGTGCCGGAACTGCTTCAGGATGAGTGTCAGCCCGAACGGCTGGCCGCAGCGCTGGAACCCTTGCTGGCGCAGGGTGAAACGCGCAACAGGCTGTTGGCAACCTTTACTGAGCTGCACCAGCAGATCCGCTGGAATGCCGATGAACAAGCGGCTCAGGCCGTACTGGAGTTGGCGCATGGCTGAATTTATTTATCCCAACGCGCGGCTTATTGCCGGCGTTGATGAAGTTGGACGCGGGCCGCTGGTCGGCGCGGTGGTTACGGCGGCAGTGATCCTGGATCCAGCCCAACCGATCGCTGGGCTGGCGGACTCGAAAAAGCTGAGCGAAAAGCGTCGGCTGGCGCTGTATGATGAAATCCGTGAAAAAGCGTTGGCCTGGAGTCTGGGCCGTGCCGAACCGGAAGAGATTGATCGGCTAAACATTCTGCATGCCACTATGCTGGCGATGCAGCGCGCGGTGGCCGGTCTGGCCGTCACGCCTGACTATGTATTGATTGACGGCAATCGCTGTCCTGAATTGCCGATGCCGTCCGCAGCGGTAGTAAAAGGCGACAGCCTGGTAGCGGAAATCAGCGCCGCGTCGATTATCGCCAAAGTGACGCGCGATCGCGAAATGGCCGAGCTGGATGTGGTTTTTCCGCAGTACGGCTTTGCCCAGCATAAAGGTTATCCCACCGCACAACATCTGGCGATGTTGACGGAGCATGGTGCTACGCCGCACCATCGTCGTAGTTTTGCTCCAGTGCGCAATGCGCTGCTGGACATCGAAGTGACTAATCTCACCGCCAATCGCGCGCGTTAAGCGCGCTTTGCTGCAGTTAACCGGAAAGTAAAGATGGCCGAACCACGTTTTATTCATCTGCGTATCCACAGCGATTATTCGATGGTCGATGGACTGGCGAAAACCGGTCCGCTGGTGAAAAAGGCAGCGGCTCTCGGAATGCCGGCAATGGCAATCACCGACTTTACCAACCTGTGCGGGCTGGTGAAGTTTTACGGCACGGCGCACGGCGCAGGGATTAAACCGATTATTGGTGCTGATTTTCTTGTCGCCTGCGAACTGATGGGCGATGAGCTGTCGCAGATTACCGTGCTGGCGATGAATAATGCGGGCTACCAGAATCTCACGCTGCTGATTTCACGCGCTTATCAGCGCGGCTACGGCCCGGAAGGCCCGACCATCGATCGTGACTGGCTGGCCGAACATCAGGAAGGGCTGATTCTGCTCTCCGGTGGGCGACGTGGCGATGTCGGACGCAGCCTGCTGCGCGGCAATCAGGCGCTGGTAGCGCAGTGTCTGGCCTTTTATCAGCAACACTTCCCCGATCGCTATTATCTGGAGCTGATCCGAACCGGACGTCCGGATGAAGAAAGCTATCTGCACGCCGCCGTTGAACTGGCGATTGCCGAAGGCATTCCCGTGGTGGCAACCAATGAAGTCTGCTTCATCAATGAGGATGACTTCGACGCGCATGAAATTCGTGTAGCGATCCATGACGGCTATACGCTGGACGATCCCAAGCGCCCCCGCAATTACAGCCCGCAGCAGTATATGCGCAGCGCTGAGGAGATGTGCGAGCTCTTTTCTGATATCCCGGAAGCGCTGGAAAACAGCGTGGAGATTGCCCGTCGCTGTAACGTAACGGTGCGGCTGGGCGAGTACTTCCTGCCGCAGTTCCCGACCGGCGATATGACCACCGAAGATTTTCTGGTAAAGCGCTCGCGTGAAGGGCTGGAAGAGCGTCTGGAATTTCTTTTCCCCGATCCGGAAGAGCGGGCGAAGAAGCGCGTGGAATATGATGAACGTCTGGAGATTGAACTTAACGTTATTAACCAGATGGGCTTCCCTGGTTACTTCCTGATCGTCATGGAATTTATCCAGTGGTCGAAAGATAACGGTATCCCGGTCGGCCCGGGACGTGGTTCAGGTGCCGGTTCGCTGGTGGCCTATGCGCTGAAAATTACCGATCTCGATCCGCTGGAGTTCGACCTGCTGTTCGAACGCTTCCTGAACCCGGAACGCGTATCAATGCCTGACTTCGACGTCGACTTCTGTATGGAGAAGCGCGATCAGGTGATTGAGCACGTTGCTGAGATGTATGGCCGTGATGCGGTTTCGCAGATTATCACCTTCGGCACCATGGCGGCGAAAGCGGTTATCCGTGACGTAGGCCGCGTGCTGGGACATCCCTACGGCTTTGTTGACCGTATCTCTAAGCTGGTGCCGCCCGATCCGGGTATGACGCTGGAGAAAGCCTTTGCTGCCGAACCGCAGCTGCCGGAAATCTACGAGGCGGATGAAGAGGTCAGGGCGCTGATCGATATGGCGCGCAAGCTGGAAGGGGTAACGCGCAACGCCGGTAAACACGCCGGCGGCGTGGTAATTGCGCCAACTAAAATCACCGACTTTGCGCCGCTTTACTGCGATGAGCACGGCCAGTATCCGGTCACCCAGTTTGATAAGAACGATGTGGAATATGCCGGGCTGGTGAAGTTCGACTTCCTTGGCCTGCGTACGCTGACGATCATCAACTGGGCGCTGGAGATGATCAACGCGCGTCGGGCGAAGCAGGGCGAGCCGCCGATCGATATCGCCGCGATTCCGCTGGAAGATAAAAAAAGTTTTGATATGCTGCAGCGCGCAGAAACCACGGCGGTGTTTCAGCTTGAATCGCGCGGCATGAAAGATCTGATTAAACGCCTGAAGCCGGACTGCTTTGAGGATATGATCGCGCTGGTGGCGCTGTTCCGTCCAGGTCCGCTGCAGTCAGGCATGGTAGATAACTTCATTGACCGTAAACATGGTCGTGAAGCGATCTCCTATCCTGATATTCAGTGGCAGCATGAATCTCTGAAACCGGTACTGGAGCCGACCTACGGCATTATTCTCTACCAGGAACAGGTCATGCAGATTGCCCAGGTACTGGCGGGTTATACGCTGGGCGGCGCAGATATGCTGCGTCGTGCCATGGGTAAGAAAAAGCCGGAGGAGATGGCCAAACAGCGTTCCGTGTTTAAAGAAGGCGCGGAAAGCATGGGCATCGACGGCGAGCTGTCGATGAAAATCTTCGACCTGGTGGAAAAATTCGCCGGTTACGGCTTCAATAAATCACACTCCGCCGCCTATGCGCTGGTTTCCTACCAGACGCTGTGGCTGAAGGCGCACTATCCGGCTGAGTTTATGGCGGCGGTTATGACTGCCGATATGGACAACACCGAAAAAGTGGTGGGCCTGGTGGATGAGTGCTGGCGCATGGGGCTGAAGGTGCTGCCGCCGGATATTAACTCCGGCCTCTATCAGTTCCACGTCAACGACGACGGTGAAATCGTGTATGGCATCGGCGCAATTAAAGGCGTCGGCGAAGGCCCGATTGAAGCGATTATCGAAGCACGTAATAAAGATGGCTATTTCCGTGAGCTGTTCGATCTTTGCGCGCGCACCGATCCGAAAAAGATCAATCGTCGGGTCATGGAAAAGCTGATTATGTCCGGCGCTTTCGACCGTCTGGGGCCGCATCGCGCGGCGCTGATGAGCGCACTGGGCGATGCGCTGAAGGCAGCGGATCAGCATGCGAAAGCGGAAGCGATCGGTCAGGCGGATATGTTTGGCGTGCTGGCGGAAGAGCCGGAGCAGGTGGAACAGTCCTACGCCAGCATTACGCCGTGGCCGGAACAGGTGCAGCTGGATGGCGAGCGCGAGACGTTGGGTCTCTATCTCACCGGCCATCCGATCAACCAGTACCTGAAAGAAATTGAGCGCTACGTAGGTGGCGTACGCCTGAAAGACATGCACCCAACCGAGCGCGGTAAGATAACGACCGCGGCCGGTTTGGTGGTGGCGGCCCGCGTGATGGTCACTAAACGCGGTAACCGTATTGGCATCTGCACGCTGGATGACCGTTCTGGTCGTCTGGAAGTGATGTTGTTCACAGATGCGCTTGATAAATACCAGCAGCTGCTGGAAAAAGACCGTATCCTGATCGTCAGCGGACAGGTCAGCTTTGATGATTTTAGCGGTGGGCTTAAAATGACCGCTCGCGAAATTATGGATATCGATGAGGCACGTGAAAAATACGCGCGCGGACTTGCTATCTCGCTGACGGACAGGCAAATTGATGACCAGCTTTTAAACCGTCTCCGTCAGTCTCTGGAACCCCATCGTTCGGGGACAATTCCGGTACATCTCTACTATCAGAGAGCGGATGCGCGGGCTAAGCTGCGTTTCGGCGCAGCCTGGCGCGTATCTCCCTGCGATCGTTTGCTTAATGACCTGCGATCGCTGATAGGATCGGAGCAGGTGGAACTGGAGTTTGACTAAAACAGGAACATTATGAGTCTTAATTACCTGGATTTTGAACAGCCAATTGCAGAACTGGAGGCGAAAATCGACTCCCTCAAGTCGGTTGGCCGTCAGGATGAAAAACACGATATTAATCTGGATGAAGAGATCCAGCGTCTGCGCGAGAAAAGCGTTGAGCTGACCCGTAAAATCTTCGCCGATTTGGGCGCATGGCAGATCGCGCAACTGGCGCGTCATCCGTTACGTCCTTACACGCTGGACTATGTCCGTAACGTGTTTACTGACTTTGATGAACTGGCAGGCGATCGCGCCTATGCGGATGACAAAGCGATTGTCGGCGGCATAGCGCGTCTGGACGGACGCCCGGTTATGATCATTGGCCATCAGAAAGGCCGTGAAACCAAAGAGAAGATTCGTCGTAACTTCGGCATGCCGGCACCGGAAGGCTATCGCAAAGCGCTGCGCCTGATGGAAATGGCCGAGCGCTTTAAGATGCCGATCATTACCTTTATCGATACGCCGGGTGCTTATCCGGGCGTTGGCGCGGAAGAGCGCGGTCAGTCTGAGGCTATTGCACGCAACCTGCGTGAAATGTCCGGCCTGAAAGTGCCGGTTATCTGTACCGTTATCGGTGAAGGCGGTTCCGGCGGCGCGCTGGCAATTGGCGTTGGCGATAAGGTCAATATGCTGCAGTACAGCACCTATTCAGTTATTTCACCGGAAGGTTGTGCCTCAATCCTGTGGAAGAGCGCCGATAAAGCGCCGCTGGCCGCTGAAGCGATGGGCATTATCGCGCCGCGACTGAAAGAGCTGGATCTGATCGACTCTATCGTTCCTGAACCGTTGGGCGGTGCACATCGCGATCCGCTGGCGATTGCGGCTTCGCTGAAAGCGCAGTTGCTGGCTGACCTGGCCGATCTGGACGGTCTGAATACCGAAGAGTTGTTGAACCGTCGTTATCATCGCTTGATGAACTACGGTTACGCGTAATTTTATTCAGGTTATTAACAAGGCGGCCTTCGGGTCGCCTTTTTTACTTTTACGACAAAACGATTTCTCTCAATAAAGCCTCGGTTATTGATTGTTTTTCACGCAGCGATGGCTGAGTTTGAACAGTCAGGAAATAAACATCAATAACGGGAGTTAAAATGGGATATTACGAAATACATAAATCAGACAAAGAGACGCCACAGCCCTGGTATTTTGTGCTGCGCGCCGGCAATCATGAAATCATTGCGGTAAGCGAGATGTATGCCAGCAAACAGGGCGCTTTAAACGGCATCGCCTCGGTACGCCAGAACGCGCCGACTGAAACCGTCTACGATCGCAGCTAACTTTGGTTATGCTTTTCCAGACCCGCTATCCGGCGGGTCTGCTCTAACCCCTTCTGTGCTATCCGCTATGCTTATTCTTTATCGCTCATCACCAGGAGGTGCGAATTGAATATCATTGCGATAATGGGACCGCATAACGCTTTTTATAAAGATGAACCGATTCGCCAGCTGCATCAGGCGCTGATCGGCAAGGGGTTCGATCTTATCTATCCCAAAGACGCCAACGATTTGGTTAAGCTAATTGAGCATAATCCACGGGTTTGCGGCATTATTTTTGACTGGGATGAATATAGCCTGGATCTCTGCAGCGAAATTAATCAGCTTAACGAATACCTGCCGCTCTACGCCTTTATTAATACCCACTCCACCATGGATATCAGCATTCACGAAATGCGCATGGCGCTGTGGTTCTTTGAATATGCGCTTGGTGTCGAAGAGGATATCGCCCAGCGTATCCGCCAGTATACCGATGAGTATATCGACAATATTACGCCGCCGTTGACGCGAGCGCTGTTTAACTATGTGAAGGAAGGGAAATACACTTTCTGCACGCCTGGCCATATGGCTGGCACCGCTTTTCAAAAAAGCCCAGTCGGCACGCTGTTTTATGACTTTTACGGCCCTAACGCCTTGAAGGCGGATACCTCTATTTCTGTTACCGAGCTGGGATCGCTGCTTGATCACACCGGCCCGCATCTGGAAGCAGAGGAGTATATCGCCCGCACTTTCGGTGCCGAGCAAAGTTATATGGTGACCAACGGCACTTCAACCTCAAACAAAATCGTCGGTATGTACGCTGCGCCTGCAGGCAGCACGGTGCTTATCGACCGCAACTGCCATAAATCGCTGACGCATCTGCTGATGATGAGCGATATCGTGCCGATTTGGCTGAAGCCGACACGTAATGCGCTGGGCATTCTCGGCGGTATTCCTAAGCGGGAGTTTATGCGTGACAGCATTGCATTGAAGGTGGCGCAAACCGAACATGCCAGCTGGCCGGTACATGCGGTGATCACCAACTCCACCTACGATGGTCTGCTGTATAACACCCGCTACATCAAAGAAACGCTGGATGTGCCTTCGATTCATTTTGATTCCGCCTGGGTGCCTTATACCAATTTTCATCCCATCTATGCGGGCAAGAGCGGGATGAGCGGCGAGCGCACGCCAGGCAAGGTGATTTATGAAACGCAGTCTACACATAAGCTGCTGGCGGCATATTCGCAGGCTTCGCTGATTCATATTAAAGGCGACTACGATGAACAGACCTTTAACGAAGCCTATATGATGCATACCACCACCTCGCCGAACTATTCGATTGTCGCCTCTATCGAAACGGCGGCCGCCATGCTGCGTGGTAATCCGGGACGTCGGCTGATTAACCGTTCCGTTGAGCGTGCGCTGCATTTCCGCCGCGAAATCCAGCGGCTGCGCGAAGAGTCCGATAGCTGGTTTTACGATATCTGGCAGCCAGACGGCATAGAAGAAGCAGAGTGCTGGCCGATCCAGCCGGGTGAAGAAGCGTGGCATGGTTTTATTGATGCCGATCGCGATCATATGTATCTCGATCCGATCAAGGTAACCATTTTGACGCCCGGCATGAGTGAACAGGGTGAAATGGCGGAAGAAGGGATCCCGGCGGCGCTGGTGGCCAAGTTTCTTGATGAACGCGGTATCGTGGTAGAGAAAACCGGCCCGTATAATTTGCTGTTTCTGTTCAGTATCGGCATCGACAAAACCCGGGCAATGGGGCTGCTGCGTGCACTGCTGGACTTCAAGCGTGCCTACGATCTTAATCTACGGGTGAAAAATATCCTGCCGGATCTCTATGCCGAAGATCCCGATTTCTATCGCAATATGCGGATCCAGACGCTGGCACAGGGCATTCATCAACTGATCCACCAACACGATCTGCCGCGCCTGATGCTGAAAGCGTTTGATGTGCTGCCGGAGATGAAAATGACACCGCATCGGGCGTTTCAGCTACAGGTAAAAGGAGAGGTAGAAACCGTGGAGATTGACCAGATGATCGGGCGCGTTTCGGCCAACATGATTCTGCCTTATCCGCCGGGCGTGCCGCTGGTGATGCCGGGAGAGATGATTACTGAATCCAGCCGTGCGGTGCTCGACTTCCTGCTGATGCTGTGTGCCATTGGCCAACACTATCCTGGTTTTGAAACCGATATCCACGGCGCCAAGCTCACCGAGGATGGGCGCTATCTGGTACGCGTCCTTAAACAGCATGAGCCGGATACTGTGCGCTAACTTGCAGATTATGCCGTCTTGCTTCAGCATCCATGAGTGAGTAGGGTGCTGCAGTAAGATAGATCAAGGAGAAGCTATGCTGGATATCAAGAAGGTTCATCATATTGCGATTATTGCCAGCGACTATGCGCGCAGCAAGGCATTTTACTGCGACATTCTTGGCTTTACGCTGCAGCAGGAAGTTTATCGCGAAGCGCGTGATTCATGGAAAGGCGATCTGGCGCTGAATGGAGAGTATCTGATTGAGCTGTTCTCTTTCCCGACGCCGCCGGCTCGTATTAGTCACCCGGAAGCCTGCGGCTTACGCCATCTGGCGTTTGCAGTGAATGATATCGATCGCGCCTGTGAGTTACTCACGGAAAAAGGCGTAGCCTGCGAGCCCGTTCGCATCGATCCTCTCACCGGCAAGCGCTTTACCTTTTTCAGCGATCCGGATAATTTGCCGCTAGAGTTATACCAGGCTTAAAATAACCGTTTTTACGGTCATCGCTCTGATGGCCGCCTGCCAATAGGTTTTTCATGACGCAGCTTGCACAACTTGAACAGCAGCTGGCCGGTGAACAGCGGCTGCTGGTGGGGTTCAGCGGCGGGCTGGACTCTACCGTTCTTTTGCATCAGTTAACCCTGTTGCGCCAGCGACAGCCAACGTTACAGTTGCGCGCAATTCATATTCATCACGGATTAAGCCCCTGTGCCGATAGCTGGGTGCAGCACTGCCGGGCCGTTTGTGAAGCGTGGCAGGTTGAGCTGGAGGTCGTGGCGATCAAGGTTGACGGACGCGACAGCGGCATTGAAGGCGCGGCGCGCGAAGGGCGTTATCAGGCTTTTCGCGACAGTTTGCGCACCGGAGAAGCCCTGGTGACGGCGCAGCACCTTGACGATCAATGCGAAACCTTGCTGCTGGCGTTGAAGCGCGGCAGCGGGCCTGCTGGCCTGGCCGCGATGCCCGTGCGCCTGATGTTAGGCGCACATCGCCTGCTGCGTCCGCTGCTTTCGCGTCAGCGAGCTGAGCTGGAAAAGTGGGCTGAAGAGTATCAGTTGCGCTGGATTGAAGATGAAAGTAATCAGGATACGCGCTATGACCGTAACTTTCTGCGCCAGCGGATATTACCGACACTGAGCGAGCGCTGGCCGCATTTTGCCGTCGCCGTTGCCCGCAGCGCGGCGCTGTGCGGCGAGCAGGAGCAACTGCTGGATGAGCTGTTGGCGGAGTCGCTGGCGGCGCGAACAGAGCCGGATGGCGCACTGCGCATCGATGGCTTTGCTGCCATGAGCGAAGCACGTCGCGCTGCGCTGCTGCGGCGCTGGATTGCCGGCTGCGGCGGTCAAATGCCCTCGCGGGATGCGATCCGGCGTCTGTGGCTGGAAGTGATCAATGCACGGGAAGATGCCGCGCCGCGTCTGCGGTTGGGAGATCATGAAATACGGCGCTATCGTGAGAAGCTCTACTGGCTGCCGTTAAGGCCATCGGTACGCGCGCTGATTTTACCCTGGACAGAGGTGACCAGGCCGCTCCCTCTCCCGCACGATCTTGGCATACTGCAACTGGCGGAAAGCGGTACGGAAGTGCGCCCGCCCCGCGCAGATGAAACGGTTACGGTACGCTTTCAGGCGCAGGGCCGTTTCGCCATCGAGGGACGCAGCGGCCATCGATCGATCAAAAAACTGTGGCAGGAGTGTGACGTGCCGCCGTGGCAACGTGAAAGCACGCCGCTGATTTTTTACAATGAGACGCTTATTGCCGCACTGAATACGTTTGTTTGCCGCGAAGGCAGCGCTATGGCGGGAAATGCCTGGCGCATTGCCTGGCTTCGTGAAAGGGAGAATAAAAGATGAAAGCCCTGTTGATACTGATGCTGGCCTGTTTTACCGCGCCTGCGCTGGCGGCCGGTAACGCTGCTGCCGGTCAGGAAAAATCTGCCGCCTGTCAGGCGTGCCACGGCGCAGAAGGTAAAGCTTCTGTTTCGCTGTATCCCAATCTGGCCGGTCAGCATGCCGATTATTTACAGCATGCGCTGCAGGCTTACAGGAAAGGGGAGCGTAGCGGTGGACAGGCGGAAGTGATGAAAGCGTTTGTCAGTGGGTTAAGCGATGAGGATATGGCCGATTTAGCCGCGTATTATCAGTCGTTAAAGCCGTGAAGCCAAAGGGCGGGAAAGCCCGCCCAAAGGGTTAATCCGACTCGCTGACAACAACGGTGCCCAGCTCGGGATGGCTAAAGCTGGCAATATGGTCAAGGCGCAGTTCGCGCACCTCACCGGCCAGGTCAACCACCAGATATTCTACGTTTTTACGCGTGATCATATCCTGCGCTTGTACCTTAAGCTGTTCACCATTCTTGAGTTCAAGAACCAGTGACCACTGTTTTTGGCAGGCGAGTTCGAGACTATCGTAATCGTCACAATTGATCGGTTTGTAGGCTTCATTCGTCAACATAATCGCTCACCAATAAGTTTGCAGCGGCATAAGCCGCCTGTTCCCTGACAGAAGAGTTTAGCGCAGAATTAGCCGCTATCTCATTCAGTGTTTTTAACGCGCAACCTATGGCGTCGGGCACGTATCCCAGTTCGCCGCCGCCGATTTCAGCGTACTTCTGACGAACCAAATCACAATATTTCTGCACATGCACCTCCTTCCAGAGCGTAAATCTCTGACTCCAGCGACTATAACATAGCCTTCTGCGGGAAATCAGCGGTTCACAGCGTTTTATCCGTAGACAATAAGTATTGACCTGAAGCGTTAGCAAGTCACACTCTACGTTATCGGTTACAGCAAACAATGCGCCCATATCAATGAATCTTCTAAAGATGGGCAGCACAACGGTAAATTTTTATGATTGTACTATCACGTAACGTCACCATCAGCGACAGCGAACTGGACATCACGGCTATACGAGCCCAGGGCGCAGGCGGCCAGCACGTCAATAAAAGCTCAACGGCGATCCATTTGCGCTTTGATATCCGTGCTTCATCGTTGCCCGATTTTTATAAAGAGCGCCTGCTTAGCGCCAGCCATCATCTGATTACGCCCGAAGGAATGGTGATCATTAAGGCGCAGGAGTATCGCAGCCAGGAGATGAACCGCGAAGCGGCGCTGAAGCGGCTGGAAAATTTGATTCGCGAGCTTACCGTGGTGGAGAAAACCCGGCGTCCCACGCGTCCGACGCTGGCGTCCAAACGACGCAGGCTGGAGGGCAAAGCGCAGCGCAGTAATACCAAAGCGCTACGGGGAAAGGTGGTGTAGTTTTAAATATTTTAGATCGTAACAACCAAGATTGTAATTATGATTGAAAGCAATACCTGGAGATAATTGCTGATGAAATTAATCATCAGCAAATCTGTACTTTTCGAGGATAGATGATATTGGTGGAAATTCCTCTTCCAGAGCATTGCGAAATTTCTGTGCTTTATCATAGAAACCACACTCAATCAATAAAATAAGGATTGCGATATCGATATGGTATCCTGAGCTATGTAACATACCATAGTGGATTAGTTTATCTTTTTCTCGATAGCTGCTTAAGGTTTCTAATTTAACCATAAGATCATTTCGTCGCTGCATAACTAGCGACATGGTTGAGTAATATAAATAATTGCTTTTATCCTCATTTAAATGAAACATTTGCTTTGATAACTTCATTAAGTTAAGACAGTCACCTTTTCTTAGCATGATCTCTGCTAAAATAACCATAAAATGGAAACTATATTGGTTTGCCATGATGTTTCTTTTAGTGATAGCGTTTCGGGGGTTGTATAAAATACAATCCTTAACCATTGTTTCTATTTCCTCGTCAGGTAAGTAACCAGCTCCATCACGACAGTAAAAATACTTCCACCTTATTTCGCTTGGTTCTTTTTTTATTGTTTTCTTCAAGAGGCTTATGTTTCTTTTTACCTTTTCTTTATTTTTTAAAACCTCGTTCTTATATCCTTCATGTCTAATATTTATATCTAAGGTAACTTGATTAAGTAATCCATTCAGTTTGCGCAGTTCCTCATGCACGTGGCCAAAATAATGAAAATTTTCACTATTATAAAAGCATCTTCTAACGCCAACAGATTTATGATTATTGTGATCGATGATTACAGGACAAATTGCAATTGTCTCATTTAAATCTAGCAGTTCAAATTTACGGAGTAGTTTTTTAAATAAAGTAAATTTATGGGTTGGCATCACAGTTTCATCAGCATCTATATAAAATGCCCATTTCCCTGTCGCTTTTGATTTTGCATAATTCCGTATTTGTGAAAAATTATCTTCCCATTGTTTTGTGAAAACCTTAACTTTATCGCCCTGGTAAGTAGCGATTAAATTTAATGTGTTATCAGTAGAGCCTGTGTCAATTATTACTAGCTCTTCTACGTAATTTTTTATACTTTCTATGCATTTAACAATATTATCTTCTTCGTTTTTTACTATAATGATAGCCGTTAGTGTTGTCAGTTCATCATTAAGTAAAACTTTCATTTGCTTTTTTTTTAATTTTGCTATTTTATTGGTTTTATTAATTGAGCTGCAGTTTATTTCTTTTATTAAACTTATTTGCTCGAACCAACTTTTTAGTTGCGTTGATTCTAAAAGAAATTTGTTATAATTTCTTTGATTTAACAACGTTAAATTTTCCATTATAACCTCTGGTTAAAGGCATATAATGCTTAAATATGCCTTTGTTTGTGTTTATTTATCGTGAAGTACAAATAGGACTAGAACCAAAACCTGCGTTTTTGCCAGGCTTAGAAGGCGAGTAAAAATCCCCCGGCCATGAACAACTGAACTTCCCATTAAATATCCCGCTCATTATTGCTCCCCAGATCATAGACGGCCCTGGGTTATAACCTCCGGAAACTTGCCTTAATTGAGCTTCGTTTTTAATTTCTTTTAATACTTCGTTCTTTTTTTCATAAAATAATTTCTCTTTTTATATAATGGTTTGGTCGTTACCACCGAATGCTTCGGTTGGCATTTCAATGTTTATATTGTAAGGTATTCAATGGCTATTTTTTAATTTTCAATTTATAGATGCTCAGCTTTCATTAACTTTTCAACTAATTAAAAAGTATCTTTTGAGTAGGGTATAAACATCTAATTTTCAAAGTAAATAAGGACTTGCAGAATATGGACATAGTTATTATGGTTTACGCGGCACCGCCGGTTTTAGGCGGAGGTTACTGCCCCTCTCCTTCTGTGTTCTCTTTCCATCCGCCTGAGGAAAAATTTATTAAGGCGTTATCGGCGCAGTTAAAAGAGGAAAATATGTCCTGGCAGGCCCATCTGGACGATAGTTATAGCGATATTGATGAGTTAATGTATAAGGCTAAAGCATTAGTATGCGCACCGGGGTTACAGTATCAGTTTAGAACCAAAGGTTTTGATAAGAGTCGCATTCTGTATCTTACTACAATGGAATATTTTTATAGTGATACGAGGCGTGTAATAGAGATGCTGCGCAAGATTGATGCTACAGGAAAATGAAGTGCTAATAATAAACGGGGAGCAGGTCATGGGCTAAAAACCCTTACTCACCGGTAGGCCGGGTTTCAGGGTTTTTAGCGTAACGTTACGGCAGGGGATTATTTCTCGCTTTGGATCGCGTCGACCAGGAAATCCACAATACGGTCGCGTTTGATCATCTGTTTTTCACCGGCACGACGCGCTTTATATTCGATCTCGTCGTTATCCAGGTTGCGATCGCCCAGCACGATGGTATGCGGGATCCCGATCAGTTCCATATCGGCAAACATCACGCCCGGACGCTCTTTACGATCGTCAAGCAGTACCTCGATACCCTTCGCACGCAGCGTGGCGTACAGCTCTTCCGCCAACTCTTTCACGCGGAAAGATTTATGCATGTTCATCGGCAGGATCGCGACCTGGAACGGTGCCAGCGCCGCAGGCCAGATAACGCCGCGATCGTCATGGTTCTGCTCAATTGCCGCTGCCACTATGCGGGTGATACCAATACCGTAGCAGCCCATGGTCAGCGTCTGGTTACGGCCATCTTCGCCCTGCACCGCAGCCTTCATCGCTTCCGAATATTTGGTGCCCAGCTGGAAGATATGACCCACTTCGATGCCGCGCTTGATCAGCAGCGTACCTTTGCCGTCCGGGCTGGGATCGCCTTCCACTACCTTGCGCAGATCGGCAACCTGCAGCGGCTCGGCCAGATCGCGGCCCCAGTTGATCCCGATAAAGTGCTTGCCGTCGATATTCGCGCCCGCGCTGAAGTCGCTCATTTTGGCAACGGTGCGATCGGCAATTACCGGCAATGTCAGGCCAACCGGACCCAGTGAACCCGGACCGGCACCAACTGCGGCACGGATCTCTTCTTCAGTAGCAAACACCAGCGGCGCAGCCACGATATCCACTTTTTCCGCTTTGATTTCGTTCAGTTCATGATCGCCACGCACCAGCAGCGCAACCAGCTGGTGGCCACTCTCTTCGCTGGCTTTAACTATCAGCGTCTTGACTGTTTTTTCAACGGGCAGATTAAACTGCGCAACCAGTTCGGCGATAGTTTTTGCATCAGGCGTATCAATCTGTTCTAACGACTGCGCAGGGGCAGGGCGCTCACCGGCTGGCGCAACGGCTTCCGCCAGCTCAATATTCGCCGCGTAATCCGATTCGGTTGAGAAGACGATGTCATCTTCACCGCTCTGCGCCAGCACCTGGAATTCGTGCGATGCGCTGCCGCCGATAGATCCGGTATCTGCCTGTACCGCGCGGAAATCCAGCCCCATACGGCTGAAGATCTGACCGTAGGCGCGATACATCGCCTCGTAGGTTTCCTGCAGCGATTCCTGAGAGGTATGGAAGGAGTAAGCATCCTTCATGATAAATTCACGTGAGCGCATTACGCCAAAACGCGGGCGCACTTCATCACGGAATTTGGTCTGGATCTGGAACAGATTCAGCGGCAGCTGCTTGTAAGAGCTTAGCTCGTTGCGAATCAGGTCGGTGATCACCTCTTCGTGCGTTGGGCCCAGCACAAACGGGCGATCGCCACGATCCACCAAACGCAACAGCTCAGGACCGTACTGCTCCCAACGTCCGCTCTCCTGCCACAGGTCGGCTGGCTGTACTACCGGCATAGAGATTTCAATCGCACCGGCGTTAGTCATCTCTTCGCGCACGATGTTTTCAACTTTTTTTAGTACGCGTAAGCCCGTCGGCAGCCAGGTATAGAGGCCTGAGGCCAGTTTACGAATCATCCCGGCACGCAGCATCAGCTGATGGCTGATCACTTCGGCATCGGACGGCGTCTCTTTAAGCGTGGAGAGCAGATATTGAGTAGTACGCATCTGTAAGATTCCAGTTTGGGCGGAAAATAGTCAAAGATTGACCTGAAAATAGTGGCGGTTAGTGTACCAGCGAGTGATGCACCTCAAAAGAGAGCGAGAACAAATTAGCGCGGATCGAGCGCCAGCACCTCGGTGCCTTCAGCGGTTACGCGCCAGCGCACGTTGAAATCAAGCAGCCAGACGGCATATTCACGCTCTGGCTCTTCGCCTTTGCGATAGGCTGGACGCGGATCCTGTGCCAGCACCTGGCTAATAAAACGCGCCAGCTGAGGATAACGCTGTTGGTTATTATGCAACTGCTGTTGCGCGCGCTCTGAAAAGCGCACCGGCATCTCTGCTGAAGGGGCATTTTGGGCAAAACCGGCGCGCGCAGCCGGAATCGCTTCGGCAAAAGGCAGATAGGGTTTGATATCAACAACTGGCGTGCCGTCAACCAAATCAAGGCTGCCCAGCTCAAGGATCACCTGGCTTTTCTGGCAGCGTACGCCTTTCAGCTCAACCAGCGACATGCCAACCGGATTGGGCCGGAAGGTTGAGCGGGTGGCAAATACGCCCATGCGCGTATTACCACCCAGGCGCGGAGGGCGTACCGTTGGACGCCAGCCGCCTTCCATGGTTTGATGAAAAACAAACAGCAGCCACAGATGACTGAACGCTTCCAGGCCGCGCACCGCTTCCGGTTGATTATAGGGAGGAAGCAAATGCAATTCGCCGCCGCCATCTTCAATCAGGCCCGGCTGCCGTGGTACCGCGAACTTCTCTTTCCACGGTGATTTAATCACGCCAATCTGCGCGAAAGAAAACTGACTCATTTACCGGTTACTTTTAGCGCCGTGCCCTGGCAGATCGCCTGGCGATAGCAGCCTTTGCTTTCATTAACGATTTCACATTTATGTAACAGTACCGCGTTAGCTTTCATATAAGATGCGCGGATCTGCATACGTTTACGTGCGGTATTAATGTTTGGCGGCGAGTCCTGGCGGCTGGTCTGGCAATCATCGCCCGATACCTCGCCTAAATCCCGGAAAGGATTACTTAGCAGCTCAGTTGTATCGGTATAGAGCTTCACCGGCGCAGGGCGCACTGCTGGACGAGCATGCGTTTCCGTGGTGGTTGGCCGGGCTTCGGGCGCGGTAATGGGCTTATAAGGCTTATGTAGCAAAGAGCAACCTGTCAGCGAAAGCGCCAACAAACAAAGCGGTAACGCGCGCATCGAATTATCCTCATTTCTAAAAATTGGCGTTATTGAAACAAGCAATCAGTTAAATGACAAGTTGCGATAACATTTGATTAAACGTTAAAAAGGCGGCCCGGCTGATTTGACCGCAAGCATAAAGCTTATAACCGGTAAATCAGCGGGCCGCCTGATCGAGATGGGTAACGCAATGTTAAGGGCAGATGATTAACTAAAAATCCTGAGCCTGAGCCGTATTACCAGCCTTTAACCGCACCGCCATTGAAGATTTTATTCGCCGCTTCTGCGACAGTGTCAGACTGATATGCCTGAACAAACTTCTTCACATTTTCTGCATCTTTATTGTCTTCACGCGCAACAATAATGTTCACGTAAGGAGAATCTTTATCTTCCACAAAGATGCCGTCTTTGGTTGGCGTCAGGCCAATCTGGCTGGCATAGGTGGTATTAATCACTGCCAGCGCGATCTGATCGTCATCCAGCGAGCGCGGCAGCTGCGGCGCTTCCAGCTCAACAATCTTCAGCTTTTTCGGGTTTTCGATAATATCCAGAGAGGTCGGCTGCAGGCCTACACCCTCTTTTAACTTAACCAGACCCACTTTTTGCAGCAGCAGCAGTGAACGGCCAAGGTTAGTAGGATCGTTCGGAATGGCAACCTGCGCGCCTTCCTGCAGCTCATCCAGTGATTTAATCTTTTTCGAGTAACCTGCGATTGGATAAACAAAAGTGTGGCCTACGGTTACCAGTTTATAGCCACGATCCTTGATTTGCGCGTCAAGGTAGGGCTGATGCTGGAAGGCGTTAACATCAATATCGCCCTTGCTTAATGCTTCGTTAGGCAGCACGTAATCATTAAAGGTGACCAGCTCAACGTCCAGACCATATTTATCTTTCGCCACTTTCTGCGCGACTTCAGCAACCTGCTGTTCGGCACCAACAATAACACCAACTTTAACATGGTTAGGATCTTTCTCTTCCTGACCACATCCTGCCAGCGCCATAGCACCGAGCAGCGCTCCCACAGCGGCAATCTTTTTCAACGTGAAAGACATATCCTTTCCTTAATAGAGAGTATTGAGGTGACTTATTTATGTGTGACAGCACGAACGATGCGGTCGCCACAGAATTGTATGAGATAAACCAGGACCACCAGTAATACCAGAACGGTATTCATTACTGTGGCGTTATAACCGATATAGCCGTACTGGTAACCAATCTGCCCTAAGCCGCCAGCGCCTACGGCACCGCCCATTGCAGAATAGCCGACCAGCGTAATCAATGTAATAGTGGCCGCATTTACCAACCCCGGCAAGGCTTCCGGCAGCAGAACCTTACGAATAATCTGCATCGGCGTTGCGCCCATGGCACGGGAAGCTTCAATCAGGCCGGTAGGCAGCTCCAGTAGAGCGTTTTCAACCATACGCGCAATAAAAGGCGCAGCGCCAACGGTCAACGGAACGATAGCGGCCTGTAGCCCAATTGAGGTGCCAACAATGGCGCGGGTAAAAGGGATCATCCAGACCAGCAGGATAATAAAAGGAATCGAACGGAAAATATTGACCAGCGCGGATAAGACCCGATACAGGTTATTATTGGCCATGATCTGACCCGGGCGGGTGATATAAAGCAGAACGCCAACCGGCAGACCCAGCACAAAGCCAAAAAAGCCAGAGACAAAGGTCATCATCAGCGTTTCCCAAACGCCGCGACCCAGTAACCACATCATTGCCTCAGACATACCCTAATACCTCTACTTTTACATGATGCTGTTGTAAATAAGCAATTGCGCCTTCGGTCTCCTGCTCGCTGCCGTGCATTTCCGTCAGCATGATGCCGAACTTCACGCCGCCAGCGTAATCCATTTGGGCGCTGATAATATTGTTATTAACGTTAAAGCGGCGTGCGGTTTCCGACAACAGCGGTGCATCAACCGACTGACCGGTAAACTCCAGCCGCAGAAGAGGCACGCTGTCAGCAGTTGACTGCGCCTGTAAACGCTGCTGATAGTCCTCAGGAATATCAAGATGCAGCGTGGACTGAATAAATTGCTGAGCCAGCGGCGTTTTCGGATGAGAGAAAACTTCGCTGACGCTGTCTTTTTCAATCAGCTGACCATTACTGATGACCGCAACCTGATCGCAAATGCGTTTTACCACATCCATCTCATGCGTAATCAAGAGAATGGTAATGCCAAGACGGCGATTAATATCTTTTAAGAGTTCAAGAATGGCTCGGGTGGTGGCCGGATCAAGCGCGCTGGTGGCTTCATCACACAGCAGTACTTTCGGGCTGCTTGCCAGCGCACGCGCAATAGCAACGCGCTGTTTCTGACCTCCGGAAAGGTTAGCAGGCCAGGCGTCATGCTTATCGGCAAGGCCGACCAGATCGAGCAGCTCCGTCACGCGAGCTTTGATCGTTGCGCGTGGCATGTTATCCAGCTCAAGCGGCAACGCCACGTTGCCAAAAACGGTGCGCGAGTTCAGCAGATTAAAATGCTGGAAAATCATGCCGATTTGACGGCGGGCCAGCGTAAGCTCGCTTTCTGACAGCGAGGTGAGTTCCTGTCCATCAACCAGAACGCTGCCGGACGTAGGGCGCTCAAGCAGGTTAACGCAGCGAATAAGCGTACTTTTACCCGCGCCTGATGAGCCAATAACGCCATAAATTTGTCCTGCGGGCACGTGTAGGCTAACGTCTGACAACGCAGTGATGGTGCGCGCGCCCTGCTGAAAGACTTTAGTAATATTGGAAAGTTTTATCATTGAGTTATTAGTTATCTGTTGCGGTGAAGTTGTCCGTGGTGTTTTTTCTTTTGTCTTACTATCGCGACAAAATTTGAAACGGATGGTAAGGCATCCAGACGTCTAAATCAATCAGAGAGATTCAATCTGCCATTCTCTCTTTTATTGCAATCATGCGATACTGAGCGACAAATCAGGCAGCAGGAGTTACTACGTGACGGCTAAAGTCCCGGCGATATTTCTTGATCGCGATGGCACAGTAAATGTGGATCATGGCTATGTCCATGAGATTGATGCTTTTCAGTTTATTGATGGCGCCATTGAGGCGATGCAGGAACTGAAGAAAATGGGGTACGCGCTGGTGCTGGTGACTAACCAGTCCGGTATCGCGCGCGGAATGTTTAGTGAAGACCAGTTTATGCAGCTCACGGAGTGGATGGACTGGTCGCTGGCAGACAGAGAGGTGGATTTGGATGGCATCTATTATTGTCCACACCATCCTGAGGCTGCGGTAGAAAGCTATCGCCAACAATGCGACTGCCGTAAACCACAACCCGGTATGCTGCTTAGCGCAATGAAAGAGCTGAATATCGATATGGCTGCTTCTTATATGGTTGGCGATAAAATCGATGATGTTCAGGCAGGCAAAGCAGCAGGCGTGGGCACAACAGTATTAGTACGCAGCGGTAAACCGGTTATTGCGGAAGGCGAGAAATTGGCCGACTGGGTAATAGATAGCCTTGCAGAGCTACCGAAACGCATAAAACAGGGTTAAAAATAGGCGTTCTGCGCGAAATTTCAGCGAACAGCAAAAAAGTTGAAATTAGCACTTGTCAGGGGTCGAGAACTCCCTATAATGCGCCTCCATCGACACGGCACAACGGCTTACGCCACGCGGTGTTGAGCGGTTCAGCAAGATGAATCGCCGGAGAAAAACTTCTGAAAAAGAAGTTGACTCTGAAAGAGGAAAGCGTAATATACGCCACCTCGCGACAACGGCACGAAGCGCCGGTCGCAACGCTCTTTAACAATTTATCAGACAATCTGTGTGGGCACTCACGGGCGGGATATCGCAAAAACTATTGCAGTATCAAGTCTCAGAGTGAACACGTAATTCATTACGACGTTTTTCTTTGAGCATCAGACTTTTAAATTGAAGAGTTTGATCATGGCTCAGATTGAACGCTGGC
>NZ_JBNJSN010000009.1:0-159888 GCF_050113845.1 Pantoea sp. FN0305
GAATTTGCCTGGCGGCGAGAGCGCGGTGGTCCCACCTGACCCCATGCCGAACTCAGAAGTGAAACGCCGCAGCGCCGATGGTAGTGTGGGGCCTCCCCATGCGAGAGTAGGGAACTGCCAGGCATCAAATTTAGTGTGCTGATATGGCTCAGTTGGTAGAGCGCACCCTTGGTAAGGGTGAGGTCCCCAGTTCGACTCTGGGTATCAGCACCAGTTTTATCAGGGCGGCAGTAATGTGGCCCATGCTTAAAAAGCAACAGTTTAAATAAGTCGTCTTAGACAACTTATAAAAAGATTTGCCTGGCGGCAAGAGCGCGGTGGTCCCACCTGACCCCATGCCGAACTCAGAAGTGAAACGCCGTAGCGCCGATGGTAGTGTGGGGTCTCCCCATGCGAGAGTAGGGAACTGCCAGGCATCAAATAAACGACAGAGCCTCAGCGAAAGCTGAGGCTTTTTCGTTTCTGCTTATCAGAGAAGTTTTGCCGGCCGTTAATAGATATATTCTGTTGGGCAGTTAGAAACTATCTACCCCAGCCCAGCCCAGCCCAGCCCAGCCCAGCCCAGCCCAGTTCGGAGTAGATCTCAAAACTGGCTTAATGAATAACCTGCGATAAAAACATACGCGTACGTTCTGATTTAGGATACGCGAAGAATTCTTCAGGCGGTGCCTGTTCTACAATCTCCCCGCAATCCATAAAAATCACCCGATCGGCCACGGTACGGGCGAATCCCATCTCATGTGTGACGCAAAGCATCGTCATACCATCTTCTGCCAGACCAATCATGGTATCCAAAACTTCTTTTACCATCTCAGGATCAAGCGCTGATGTTGGCTCATCGAACAGCATAATTTTAGGTTTCATACAAAGTGAACGAGCAATCGCTACCCGCTGCTGCTGACCGCCAGAAATCTGTCCGGGAAATTTATGGGCATGTTCAGCGATACGAACCCGCTCAAGGTAATGTATCGCTAACGCCTCAGCCTCTTTTTTTGGCGTCTTTCGCACCCAGATTGGCGCAAGGGTACAGTTCTGCAACACTGTGAGATGCGGGAAAAGATTAAAATGCTGGAATACCATGCCGACTTCAGTACGGACTTTTTCAATATTGCGCAGGTCGTTATTTAAATGAATGCCATCCACAATGATTCGTCCCTGCTGATGCTCTTCAAGATGATTAATGCAGCGTATTGTTGTTGATTTTCCGGAGCCAGAAGGGCCGCACAGCACGATACGTTCACGCGGTTTTACCGTGAGGTTAATATTTTTCAGCACATGAAACTGCCCGTACCACTTGTTCACATTTTCAAGCGTAATCATTGTATCTGTAGAATGAGTCACTGGTTTCATTAGAATACTCCTTAATGTGCTTTACGCCCGGTGTTAAAACGGTTTTCAAGGTGCTGACTGTAACGCGACATACCGAAGCAAAAGATCCAGTAAACCAGCGCAGCAAAAACGTAGCCTTCGGTCGACGTACCGAGCCAGGCTGGATCGACAGTAGCCTGCTGTACGCTACTGAACAGATCAAACAGACCGATAATGATTACCAGGCTGGTATCTTTGAACAGGGCGATAATGGTATTGACCAGGCCAGGGATGGTGAGTTTGAGAGCCTGAGGGAGAATAACCAGCAGTTGGGTTTTCCAGTAGCCGAGCGCCAAAGATTCCGCCGCTTCAGTTTGTCCTTTTGGCAACGCCTGTAATCCGCCGCGCACCACTTCTGCAACATAGGCCGACTGAAAGAAAATAACGCCAACCAGGGCCCGTACCAGCTTATCTATCGATGTTCCCTCAGCCATAAACAGCGGCAGCATAACGGATGACATAAAAAGTACGGTAATCAGGGGCACGCCGCGCCAGAACTCAATGAAAATCACTGACAGCGCCCGTACCACCGGCAGGGTTGAGCGGCGTCCCAGAGCCAGTAAAATGCCCAGCGGTAAAGCGCCGGCAATCCCAACAGCCGCAATAATCAACGTCAGCGTTAAACCACCCCATTGACGCGTTTCTACGCGCTCAAGGCCAAACAGACCGCCATAGAGCATCAGCCAGACAAAAAGGGGAAATACCATAGCCCAGACGGCAATATAGCGACCACGGCGTGGCATTTGCCTGATAAACATTGGTATAAGAGAAAGCAGCCCGATGATTAACGTAATATTGATACGCCAGCGCAGTTCATGCGGATAAAGCCCATACATAAATTGGCCAAAACGGGCATGAATAAATACCCAGCATGCCCCTTCTTTTGTACAGTCGGTACGGCTTTCGCCAAACCAGTTAGCTTGAAAAATCAACCAGTTCAGCGCAGGCGGGATAACGCTCCATATAATCCATAAGCAGAGCAAAGTAAGCAGCGTATTGAACCAGCTGGAAAAAAGATTTTTCTGAGCCCACCGCGACATGCGCATAACAACATTTGTCGGGACGGGAGACGGATCGTGTGTGGTTACTGTCATGGTAAGCCGTACCTTTTAACGTTCAACCAGGGCGATTTTGCGGTTGTAGATGTTCATAAGTAGCGAGATCAACAGGCTGATCGTCAGATAAACCGCCATCGTCATGGCAATCGTCTCTATTGCCTGGCCGGTCTGGTTAAGAACCGTGCCGGCAAACAGCGAAACCATATCGGGATAGCCGATGGCAGCCGCCAGCGAGGAGTTTTTTACGATATTCAGATACTGGCTGGTTAGCGGTGGAATAATGACCCGCATCGCTTGCGGAAGGATGACCTGTCGCAAGCTAACCGGATTAGGCAAGCCCAACGACATGGCTGCTTCATGTTGTCCATGCGGTACTGATTGAATGCCTGAACGGATCACCTCGGCAATAAACGAAGAGGTATAAATAGAGAGCGCCAGGGTGAGCGCAGCCAGTTCAGGTATCAATACAAAACCGCCACGAAAGTTAAAACCACGCAGTGCAGGAATATCCCAGTGCATCGCCGCGCCGAACAGCAAATGTGCGATCAGCGGTAAAATAACCAGCATTGCTACAGCTGCGGGCCAGGTGCGGCGTAGCCTGCCGGTTTTCAACTGATAGTTGCGATTAAAACGAAACTGGGCAACGGTAGCGATAGTGGCCAACAGCAGGGCGACGATAAAAGGCCACGTCCCCGGAGCATACTCCGGCCAGGGAATATAAAGCCCGCGATTACTGATAAACGCCAGATCAAAAGCATTCAGCGCCTGCCTGGGCCCGGGCAAATTACGCAGCACGGCGAAGTACCAGAAGAATATTTGCAGCAGCGGCGGGATATTACGGAAGGTTTCGATATAGAAGGTTGAGATTTTACGCAGCAGCCAGTTATCAGAAAGGCGCGCCAGACCGATAAAAAAGCCCAGCACGCAAGCAAAAACAATACAAAGCGCAGAGACCAGCAGCGTATTGGTTAAGCCAACCAGAAAAACACGCGCATAGGTATCGCCGTCAGAATAATCGATAAGGTGCTGAACGATCCCGAAACCAGCGCTGCGTTCCAGGAAGCCGAAGCCGGAGGTAATGCCCCGGTTGGCCAGATTGAGAACGGTATTATGGATGAGATATCCCACTACGGCGAAAACGGCGACAACGGCGAAAATCTGGTAAAGCCAGGCGCGAACCGCAGGATTAGAGAATGAAAAGTCCCTTTTCACGGTTGGGCGTTGAGACATGATCGACCTCAAAAGCGAAAATACTGGCGAGGGCACCGTAGCGGTGCCCGGTGTACTGGCAGGAATTAACGTACGGGAGGCGCGTATTGGATGCCGCCATCTTTCCAGAGCGCGTTTTGCCCACGCGCTATTTTAAGCGGGCTATCTTTACCTACGTTGCGATCGAAACTCTCCTGATAGTTGCCGACCTGTTTGATGATGTTATAAGCCCATTTATTATCCAGCTTCAGATTTTTACCGAAATCGCCTTCTGAACCCAGCAAATGCGCCATATCCGGCGTGCTGGGTTTGGCCACCATTTGGTCGACGTTTTTCGAGTTGATGCCCATCTCTTCGGCATTCAGCATGGCGTAGAAAGACCATTTTACGATAGTGAACCAGTCATCATCACCTCGACGAACAACCGGGCCAAGCGGTTCTTTTGAAATCACTTCAGGCAGGACAATAAATTCGTCAGGCTTGCCCAGCTTGATGCGCAAGGCATAGAGTTGTGACTGATCGGAAGCCAGCGTATCGCAGCGACCGCTGTCGAGCGCCTTCGCTGACTCATCGGAGCGATCGAAGGTTACGGGCGTGTACTGCATCTTGTTTGCTTTAAAGTAATCCGCCACGTTTAGCTCAGTATCGGTCCCGGCCTGGATACATACGGTGGCACCATCAAGCTCTTTCGCACTTTTCAGCCCGGCTTTGTTATGGGTAAGAAAGCCGATGCCATCATAGTAGTTGACGCCAGCAAACAGGAAGCCCATCCCGCCGTCGCGTGAGGATGTCCATGTCGTGTTACGCGATAAAATATCCACTTCTCCCGATTGCAGGGCAGTAAAGCGCTCTTTAGCGGTAAGCGGGGTATATTTAACTTTGCTTGCGTCGCCAAATAGCGCAGCGGCGGTGGCCCGGCACAAATCGACATCCAGTCCGGTAAATTTACCGTTGGCATCAGCCCAGGAAAATCCTGGCAGACCATCGCTAATCCCGCACTGAATAAACCCTTTCTTTTTAATGGCGTCAAGCGTAGCGCCGGCATGAGCCTGATTCGCGATAGCCAGCAGCGACGCGGTAGCTAACACAGCGGAAAGCATCATTTTATTCATAAATCATCCTGTGTGGCGTGATCATATCGTTATGGGGTGACGAGCGCTTGTGCTGCGCTTTTCCTGTCTGCGGCGGTTAGCCATTCACAACAGTGCAAGGAGAGTGCCAGAATTGCAGGATCCTGGTTCTTTGTAGAAACGCGATTAATAACGGAAGGTAACGGAAAAGTTTGGCTACTATCGCGCACCAGTATGAGGCGAGGTAAGGTGTGGCGATCACAAAGAGTGCAAGAGTGCAAGAGTGCAAGAGTGCAAGAGTGCAAGAGTGCAAGAGTGCAAGAGTTTAAGAGTTAAAGAGTTAAAGAGTTAAAGAGGATAACTGGAATGTGAACTGGCGCGCACATTACACTTGTGCCGCAACCTGCATAAAAAAGCCCGTTAGTGTTACCACTAACGGGCTTTCATCGATCGGATTAACTAATAGAGTGAGGCAGTGCCTACCGGACGGGTTTTAAAACGTCGGTGTAGCCATAGATATTGGCTGGGCGCGCGCAGAATTTCCCGTTCAATAATTTTATTCATATAGGCAGCGGCAGCCTGTTCATCTTCCAGCGGATAGTTTTCCAGCTCTGGCTGTATAACCAGTTCATATCCCTGGCCGCGCTCTTTACGAATCAACACCACGGTAATCATCGCCGGTTTCGCCATGCGGGCCAGCATAAAGGTACCGTTAGTGGTCGCCGCCTGCGGAACCGCAAAAAGCGGAGCGAATACGCTGCCTTTCGGGCCGTAATCCTGATCGGGAGCAAACCATACGGCCTCGCCTTGCTTAAGCGCTTTTACCATACCGCGCAGGTCACGACGATCGATCATGGCTTTATTAGAGCGCATACGGCCTTTGGTTTGCACCCATTCCATCAGCTTGTTGTTATGCGGGCGGTACATCGCCATCATCGGCTGACACAGACCCATCGTGCGGCCGCCCAATTCCAGCGACATAAAATGCACGCCAATAATCAGCGCGCCGCGTTTGTTTTTCTGTGCTGCATGGAGGTTATGTAAACCATTAACGGTAAACCAGCGCTTTACGCGTGCGTCGGACCAAAACCACGCCATGCCGGTTTCCATCAGGCCCATGCCTAACGATTCGAAATTATGGATGATGCGCTGTTCCAGCTCAGATGGGCTAAGATCGGGGAAGCAGAGCTCTAAATTACGACGTGTAATACGTACGCGGCGCGGCAAAAAGCGCATCGAGGTACGACCCATCCAGACACCCAGCTTCTCAAGCAGCGGAAAAGGAAGCTGAACCAACAGAAACAGAACGCCAAGACCAAACCAGGTAAGCCAGTGGCGAGGATGCAGCATATCAAGGGTAAAACGTGGTGATGATTTCATGACGCTCTCATATGCGTAAAAAAAGATGTAACGCATAAAGATGGCAATCAGTCGCGGTACAGTTTCTCAGACAACGATGGTACACAGAAGTTAGGCCGGGCAGGCCAGATTTACAAAAAACGGACAATTCTTGAGGTCCAGACATTAAAAAAGGCGCATCCGAATGGAGCGCCTTTTTTCACAGCGAAGAAATTAATTCATGCCGTATTTTTTCAGTTTCTTACGCAGCGTACCGCGGTTGATACCCATCATCAGGGCTGCACGGGTCTGGTTGCCACGGGTATATTGCATCACCATGTCCAACAGAGGCTGCTCTACTTCAGCCAGTACCAGCTCATACAGATCATTAACATCCTGACCATTCAGTTGAGCAAAATAGTTCTTCAGTGCCTGTTTTACCGAATCACGCAGCGGCTTTTGCGTCACCTGATCCTGTGAGTTAACGGTAGAAACGGTCAGTACGTCAGAATTTACGCGTTGTTCGAACATAGTTCTGTCAGCTCTTTATTTCGTTTACGCAAGTTTTTCGAAGTATGCCTCCAACGCCTCCAGCTGTTCGCTGGCATCCTCAATGGCGTTGAATGTGCGCCGAAACTGGTCGTTTGGGGCGTTTTCCTGGAGATACCAGGAAACGTGTTTTCGTGCAATACGGTATCCCTTGCCGTGACCGTAAAAGTCGTGCAGTTCCCGTATATGCCCGATGAGCAAGCGCTTCACTTCTGCCAGCGGCATGGGTGGGAGCAACTCCCCAGTGTCCAGATAATGCTGGATTTCCCGGAAGATCCACGGTCTTCCCTGAGCGGCGCGTCCTATCATCAGAGCATCAGCTCCTGTATAGTCGAGCACCGCCCTGGCCTTGTGCGGGTCAGTAATGTCTCCGTTCGCGATAACCGGAATGGAAACGTTCTGCTTAACTGTCCGAATGCTGTCGTATTCAGCGTTGCCATTGAACAAACAGGCGCGGGTTCGGCCATGAATGGTCAAAGCCTGGATACCACAACGTTCAGCCAATTGGGCAATTTCAGTGCAATTACGATTATCTCTATCCCAGCCGGTACGAATCTTTAAGGTAACCGGCACCTCTACTGCATTAACCACAGCGGTAAGAATATTCTTCACCACGTCGGGATATTGCAGCAGCGCAGAGCCTGCCATCTTACGATTAACTTTTTTGGCCGGGCAGCCCATATTGATATCAATAACCTGAGCGCCGGACGCAACATTAATCCGTGCCGCTTCAGCCATTTCATCAGGATCGCAACCGGCAATCTGCACGGCGCGAATTCCGGGCTCGTCACTATGTACCATACGCAAACGAGACTTATCGCTGGCCCAAACCTCTGGGTTTGACGACATCATCTCGGAAACGGTCATTCCGGCCCCCATCTGATAACAGAGCGTTCTGAAAGGCCTGTCAGTAATACCGGCCATCGGAGCGGCTATCAGTTGATTACGGAGCTGGTGTTGTCCAATGCGCATGAAAGAAGTGACCGTATCTACTCGCAAGGCGGCGTATATTACGCATTTTTTACTGAAGATGAAAGGCCAAACTTTGAACAATCATTGGGTGAAAATCATAGAAAAGTCGGTTACTCCATGACCCTTCAAAGTTTATCCTTTAAAAACATGAGTTTAAAATTTCGCGCTTAAATTGTGAGCAAAGATTTTTATTAAAATGTGATCTCATCCACAGGATAAAAGCGGCTTTCCGGCGCTTAAAACCACAGATATAACATCAATAACCCCTCTGAAACCCGCTATGGCTTTACCTGGATAGCGTTAAGGCACACTTATTCCACAATTTGCCGGCCATGGAGCGGCTGCAATGGGCGGTTATTTGCCCTGTGCATCGCTTGCGCAAAACGTGCCAGCTGCGCTTTTGATGCTTCCACCGGCTGTTTCATTACCAGCCATATCACGCCTTCCGTACAGGGCGGGGTGGTCAGGGAACCGCTGAACCGGTAATAATGTTTATCCTGTGGAAAAAGCGATGCAAAAGAGAGGTTTTTATGCAGCGCTTTTTCCTGATTTTGCCGTTGCGGCAACGCATCAAGGATCCAGTCCAGCGCTGGATTGGGCTTACCGGCTACCAGCATGACGGCGACTACCGCCCATTCACCATTACGGTTAGCATGAACGAAATGCACCTCCAGCGGAAAGCTTTGACCGTTGATATGATTTTCGCTCGGGGTATGAAAATGGAACTGCTTTAGCTCCCAGCTTTGCCTGTCCAGCATAAAGCTATTTCCATGCCCAACAGCGATTTGGATCGTGTGACCGTTGTTGATAATGCTGGCTGCCAGGGTGGAGAAATCAACCGTTAACGGCGGCAGATTTCCCGCTACAGGATCGCTGATATCAATGGGTGACTGGTATCGTCCTTTATTGCAGAAAAACCACTGCTCGTTGAGTTCGCTCCAGTGCCCTGGTGAAGCACTCCCTTCATATGACCATTGATTTTCCGCAAGGGCCGATGCCGCCCAGGCCAGCGGCAAGCTCAGCAGCACGGCTATTGTTTTTTGCATCTTGCTATCCCTTTTTTGTTTATCAGAGGCGTCTCAGCGCCTTACCGATCGAAGCAGGAAGCTTTGAACCGTGCTGATAGTACAAAAAGCAGACAGTTATCTGTAAGTAGAAAAGAGGAAAAAGGAAATGGCGCGTTGCGATAGCCGTTCACAACGCGCGGGCAGGCAGGCTTAGCGGCGAATACCGGTAATGCGGCACCATTCCTCTTTTTCCGCCACAGGGTCAAGCTCAAAGCGTTCGCTGTAAGCTTCACAAACGCTGTCTGCCTGACTGGCAAGAATACCCGACAGACCTAAATGGCCACCCGTTTTCGGCAGGACGCTGATAAGCGGTGCCAGCTCACGTAGCGGTCCGGCAAGGATATTCGCGACCACCACATCAGCGCTCAGGTTATCCGGCTGCTGGTGGGGCAGATAGAGCGATAAGCGTTCGGATACGCCATTGCGTTCGGCATTATCGCGGCTGGCCTGAATGGCCTGCGGATCGATATCGATCCCGATCGCCTGCGCAGCGCCAAGCTTCAGGGCTGCGATAGCGAGAATACCGGAGCCACAGCCGAAATCGATCACGGTTTTGCCCTGTAGATCCAGCCCGTCAAGCCAGCTCAGGCACATCGCGGTCGTGGGATGCGTACCGGTTCCAAAAGCGAGACCCGGATCGAGCATCACATTAACCGCAGTGGGATCGGGCACGTCGCGCCAGCTTGGGCAGATCCATAAACGTTGCCCAAAGCGCATCGGATGGAAATTTTCCATCCATTCGCGTTCCCAGTCTTTATCTTCGATCTGTTCGATCTTATGGCGAAAGCCCTGGCCCAGCAGCGGATCCTGCTCCAGTAGGCTAACCACTTCCGCCATATCCGTTTCGGCATCAAACAGGCCGATAGCATCGGTATCGCCCCACAGGCGCGTCTCGCCCGGCAGCGGCTCAAACACCGGCGTATCGTGAGTATCCTGGAAGGTTACCGACACGGCTCCCTGTTCCATTAACAGGTCACCCAGCGCTTCTGCATCCGCGCCGGTTGTGTTGATCTTGATTTGTATCCAGGGCATAGCGATTCTCTTTATTCATACAGTGAGGAGGCGTCCGACGCTGAAGCCGGGCGACCAAACTGGTTACCGATAATAAATGCCAGCAGGCTTAACAGCAGGGCCGGCACGATAGGATGAAAGCCTGCTGGCTGCAGCTGCAGCGCTGCCAACAGGGTATAACAGGTCGCGCCGACAATCATCGCACTCAGAGCGCCGGCGGCATTGGCTTTTTCCCAATAGAGGCCTAACACCAGCGGCCAGAGAAAGACCGCCTCCAGCCCGCCGAACGCCAGCAGATTCAGCCAGATCAACATATCGGGCGGATTCCACGCCGCCAGCAGCAGCAACATCCCCAGCACCAGCGTAACGATGCCGGAAAGACGGCGCAGCCGTGGCTCGTTCTCCAGCTGCTGTGGATAAAGCCGCAGATAAAGATCTTTAACGATCGTTGCAGAGGATTGCAGCAGCTGAGCATTGATCGTCGACATAATTGCCGCCATCGGCGCGGCCAGAAAGATCCCGGCGGCAAAGGGTGGCAGGACGGTCAGCATCAGGGTGGGAATAACCCGATCCGGGATAGTCAGATCGGGCAGCAGCGCACGACCGAGCGCACCAGCCAAATGCATACCAAACACCATCACCGAAACCACTATCGTGCCAACGATAATGCCGCGATGCACCGCTTTGCTGTTTTTATAGGAGATGCAACGCACGGCGGTATGGGGCAGGCCGATAACGCCAAAACAGACCAGAACAATAAAAGAAGAGAGAAAAGTAGGCGTAATAATATTATCGACGCCCTGCGGCGTGACCAGACGTGGATCGATATGCTGCAGTTTACTCACCGCCGCATGCATACCGCCTGCCTCATGTATCACGGCGAACAGCAGCAAAAAGGTGCCGATCAGCATCACCAATCCCTGCATTGCATCGTTCAGCACGCTGGCACGAAAACCACCGAACGCGGTATAGAGCGCAATGGTACCGCCGAAAATCAGCAAACCGGTATCGTATGGAATGCCAGCTGCGGTTTCCAGCAGCCGGGCGCCGCCGATAAACTGTACGGTCATGGCACCAACAAACGCCACCAGCAGGCTAATGCTGGCCAGCCAAACCACCAGCGAGCTGCGGTAGCGCGCATAAAGCATATCGTTAAGGGTCACCGCATTGTAACGTCGCGCCAGAATGGCGAACTTTTTACCCAGCACACCAAGCGATAACCAAACGGCGGGAACCTGAATCATCGCCAGCAGTACCCAGCCCAGCCCATATTTATATGCTGCGCCAGGCCCGCCAATAAAGGAGCTGGCGCTGATATAGGTAGTGGTCAGCGTCATTGCCAGTACGAAGCCGCCCATAGAGCGTCCGCCAAGAAAATATTCGTTAAGAAAGTTTCCCTGACGACGTTTACGCATGGCGTAGACCGAGAGCAGGGCAATCAGCAGCAGGTAACCAAGCAGGGGAAGAATAACTTCAGTTTGCATCATCATCCTCCAGCGGAATATCACGGAAGCAGACGCGAACCATCAACCAGCACAGGAAAATAAACAGTAGGGGCGCAAACAGACAGGAAAGCTCGAACCAGCGCGGCAGGCCGGTAAAGCCGGGTTGTACACCGCCCAGCCAGGCTGCAAGCGCCCAGACGGTAAGATAAGCCACTGCCAGCCAGAAGGACCAGCGGGCCTCACGGTGTGCCTGAATAAAGCGCGTATCGAGAGAAGTGCTTTTCATCATCAGCAAAACCAGAAAGAAAAAGGCCGGACAAGCCGGCCTCAGACAGGGCAACAGAAAAATTATTTCTCTGCCAGACCCAGCTTTTTCTCCAGATAGTGGATATTGGTACCACCGTGCTGGAAGTTTTCATCGCACATGATCTTCATCTGCAGTTCGACGTTGGTTTTAATCCCGTCGATGATCAGCTCAGCCAGCGCGTTTTTCATGCGGGCAATCGCCACGTCACGGTTTTCACCGTAAGTGATCAGCTTGCCAATCATGGAGTCATAGTACGGCGGTACGGTGTAACCGGCATAAATATGCGATTCCCAACGTACACCAAAACCACCCGGCGCATGGAAGCGCGTGATTTTGCCCGGACTTGGCAGGAACGTATTCGGATCTTCCGCGTTGATACGGCACTCCACCGCGTGGCCTTTCACCACAACTTCTTCCTGCTTGATCGACAGCGGCTGACCTGCAGCCACACGCAGCTGCTCTTTGATCAGATCCACGCCGGTAATCATTTCGGTCACCGGATGCTCAACCTGAATACGGGTGTTCATCTCAATAAAGTAGAACTCGCCGTTTTCATACAGGAACTCAAAAGTACCCGCGCCGCGATAGCCGATCTCAACGCAGGCCTGGGTGCAGCGCTCACCGATATAACGGCGCATTTCAGCGGTAATACCTGGTGCAGGCGCTTCTTCCACGACTTTCTGGTGACGGCGCTGCATAGAACAGTCGCGTTCAGCCAAGTAGATCGCGTTGCCCTGGCCGTCAGCCAACACCTGAATTTCGATGTGGCGTGGGTTTTCCAGGTACTTCTCCATATAAACCATGTCGTTGTTGAAAGCGGCTTTCGCTTCCGCACGCGTCATGCTGATGGAGTTTTCCAGCTCTTTATCGCTGCGGACAACGCGCATACCGCGTCCGCCGCCGCCGCCGGAGGCTTTGATAATGACCGGATAGCCGATGCGTTTCGCGATCGACCGGTTCTTATCCATATCATCGCCCAGCGGGCCGTCAGAGCCAGGCACGCAAGGCACGCCCGCTTTTTTCATCGCGTTAATCGCGGAAACTTTATCGCCCATCAGACGAATCGTTTCGGCACGAGGGCCGATGAAAATAAAGCCGGAGCGCTCAACCTGCTCGGCAAAATCAGCGTTTTCTGACAGGAAGCCGTAGCCCGGGTGAATAGCTACCGCGCCGGTGATTTCCGCAGCGGAGATCAACGCCGGAATATTCAGATAACTTTTTACAGACGGCGCCGGACCGATACAAACAGTCTCGTCTGCCAACAGCACATGTTTTAAATCACGATCCGCGGTGGAGTGTACTGCAACGGTTTTGATGCCTAATTCTTTACAGGCACGCAAAATACGCAGGGCAATCTCACCACGGTTGGCAATAACAATTTTATCCAGCATGGTTCGCCTCGTTATTCGATGACGACCAGCGGCTCGTCAAACTCAACAGGTTGACCGCTCTCGACCAGGATAGCTTTAACCACGCCCGCCTTGTCTGCTTCGATCTGGTTCATCATTTTCATGGCTTCAACGATGCACAGGGTATCGCCGATATTCACCTTCTGGCCCACTTCAACAAACGCTTTAGCGTCCGGGCTAGGGGTACGGTAGAACGTCCCGACCATCGGTGAGCGAACAATGTGACCACTCAGTTCAGCGGCAGCAGGCGATTCAATAGCCGGCGCGCTGGCTGGGGCAACGGCGGTCGCCAGCGCCGGCTGCGGAGCCGGTACGGCGTAAGCCTGTTGCATCATGGGATAAGGAGCGGCTGCAGGTGCGCGGCTGATACGAACTGATTCTTCGCCTTCGGAAATTTCAAGTTCAGCGATACCGGATTCTTCAACCAGTTCGATCAGTTTTTTAATCTTACGAATATCCATGAGTGTGGTTCCGTACTCTGTTTAATTTGATTTTGACAGGCGTTTTACTGCCGTTTGTAAAGCCCAGGAGTAACCGTCGACGCCAAGTCCACAGATTACGCCGGCAGCAATATCAGAAAGCCAGGAATGGTGGCGGAAAGACTCACGGGCATGCACGTTGGTGATATGTACCTCGATAAAAGGAATATCCACCGCCAGCAACGCATCACGTAGCGCAACGCTGGTATGCGTGAACGCCGCCGGGTTGATAATGATGTAATCAACATTGCCTTTCGCCTCGTGAACACGATCAATCAGAACGTGTTCTGCATTCGACTGTAAATGGCTTAATTTCACATTTAACGCGCTGGCCTGCGATGTCAGATCGTCTACGATCCCGGACAGCGTGTCATGCCCATATTTGTCTGGCTCACGCGTCCCCAATAAATTGAGGTTGGGGCCATTCAAGAGCAGAATATGAAAATCATGCGCCATTTTGCTGCTATCTCCTGCAATAAGTGAGGCATCGCGTAAAATACCTCGTGAAAAGCCATTTGTCACCTTTCTGAAGTGAAAAAGAGTCTTTCATAGCAACCGAAGCCGGGCATTATATCTATTTCGTTACTTTTCGCAGCTAAATACTGGTCGTATCTGCGGAGATTATCAACGCAGGCGGCAAAAGTTTCCTGGGAGTTAGACAGATATGTGGGATGCGGCACAAATTATGCCGCTATTTAGACCACCATCGGCGAAATTTCTTATAACGCCAGGCCAGCAGGATTATGGCCAGTAATGCGTAAATAAGCGGCTGCGGAGAGAGTGCTTTTACGGACCAGATATAGTGAACTGGCGCGAGAATCGCCACCAGATAGACAAAGTTATGCAGCGTTTGCCAGCGAGGTCCCATTTTACGCTGGAATTTTTGTAATGAGGTTACCGCCAGCGCCAGCAGCATCGCCCAGCTGATAATGCCCAGCGTTAAATAGGGACGTGAAATAAGCTCTGAACCCAGCAGCGACAGATTACTGATTCCCAGTTCCAACAGCGCATAGCTCACCAGATGCAGCGTAGCCCAGGCAAAGCACCATAAACCCAGCAGGCGGCGCACACGAATCAGCAGCGGCTGACGGCCATAGCGCGCCAGCGGAGACACCAGCAGCGTAGCCAGCAAAAACTTTAGCGCCATACGCCCGGTAAAATGCTGAACATCTTTTGCCGGATCGGCGCTAAATCCTGTGCCCTGCAGGATGGAAAATATCAGCCACAGCAAGGGCAGTAATCCCGCCAGGTGCAGCAGAACCTTCAGCCCCGTTATCTGTTTTAACGTCAGGCGCACTCAGTAATTCTCCCTTAAATCAAGCCCGCGGTAGAGCGACCCAACCTGCCCGGCATAGCCGTTAAAGAGCTGCGTCGGCTGACGTTTCACATCCAGAATGCCGCCGCTGCCGATAAAGCGTTCGCTGGCCTGCGACCAACGCGGATGGTCTACATACGGGTTGACGTTGGCAAAGAAGCCGTACTCATTCGGTGCCAGCTGATTCCAGGTCGTTGGCGGCTGCTCACGCGTTAGCCTGATATGAACAATCGATTTAATGCCTTTAAAACCATACTTCCACGGCACCGTCAGGCGGATTGGAGCGCCGTTTTGCGGCGGCAGCGCTTTGCCGTAAACGCCGGTGGTAAGCAGCGTCAGCGGATGCATCGCTTCATCCAGACGCAGCCCTTCAACATAGGGATAATCCAGTCCACCGCCAATAAAGCGATCTTTTTGTCCTGGCATCTGATCGGGCGCATAAAGCGTCTGGAAGGCGACATAGCGCGCATGACTGGTGGGTTCAACGGCTTTCAGCAGCGCGCCCAGCTCGAAGCCGACCCAGGGGATCACCATCGACCAGGCCTCCACGCAGCGCATACGGTAAATACGCTGCTGCTGGGGAAAGCGTTTAAAGATATCGTCCATATCCAGCGTGAGCGGTTTCGCCACTTCACCGTCGATGCGGATTTTCCAGTTTTCCGTTTTCAGCGTGCCGGCGTTGGCGGCAGGGTCCGCTTTATCCAGACCAAATTCATAAAAGTTGTTGTAACCGCTGACTTTGTCCTCTGGCGTGAGCGGCAACGCGGACTGCCACGCCTCGGGTTTGCTGAAATCCAGCGGGCGGCCAGCGGGCGCAGGCGGACGATCGTTGCCCCTGAACCAGGAAAGCACATCGGCCCGTGCGCCTCCCGGCACGCTGAGCGCCGCCGCGCCTAAACCCAGCGCCTTAAGCACCTGACGACGCTGCTGGTGGAAAATCGTTTCGGGGGTGATATCCGCTTCGGTGAGCTTATTTACCGGCTTCATGGTTCTACTCCTGTGCAGGCCCTCCGCAGCGCTGGCGGAGAGCAGATAACTAAGCATGAAGCAAAACGTCGAACCAGCGCAGGTTTTCAGGTGAAAATATGAAATTTCCTGGCGTGCATTATCCCTGCGCGATTTTCACCAGCGTACGACCCGTGACTTTATTATCCAGCAGGCGCTGGGCGGCATCAGCCGCTGCCGATAATGTCACCTCGGTGGTAGCCTGTTGAAAGAAGCTGGCCGGTATGGTTTTCACCAGGCGTTTCCAGGCTTCAATCCGTCGGGGCGCTGGCGTTTGCACCGAATCCACGCCCTGCAAACGAACATTGCGCAGAATAAAAGGCATGACAGAGGTGGGCAGCGCGTATCCGCCAGCCAAACCACAGGCGGCCACCACGCCGGAATAGTGCATTTGCGCCAGCACCGAGGCCAGCACCTTATCACCAACAGTATCGATCGCGCCTGCCCAGCGCTGTTTCTCCAGCGGGCGGCTTTCGGCAGCAAACTCGCTGCGCGGTAGCACCTTAGCGGCACCAAGCTGACGCAAGTAATCCGTATTGCTGTCCCGGCCGCTGACGGCGGTGACCTGGTAGCCCAGCGCGCTGAGCAGAGCCACTGCCGTACTGCCGACGCCGCCGCTGGCACCAGTCACCAGCACATCACCTTTATCCGGGGTGATGCCGCCTTCCTCCAGCGCCATAACGCACAGCATGGCAGTAAAACCCGCCGTGCCTAAAATCATTGCCTGACGCGCCGTCAGTCCTTCCGGCAGCGGCACCAGCCAGTCGCCATCGACTCGCGCCTGTTCCGCCAGGCCACCCCAGTGCGTTTCACCCACGCCAAAGCCGGTTAGTAAAACCTGCTGTCCCACATGGAAGCGCGGATCTTCGCTGTGGTGCACGGTGCCCGCAAAATCGATGCCGGGCACCATCGGAAACTGGCGAACAATTTTGCCTTTACCGGTAATTGCCAGCGCATCTTTATAGTTGATGCCCGACCAGCTAACATCTACCGTCACATTACCTGGCGGCAACTGCTGTGGCGAAATATCGCTCAGCGCTGCGTGATAAGCGCCGTCAGCTTGTTCAATCAGTAAAGCCTGCATGAGATTCTCCTGAATTTTGTGAGTCGATGGTAACGATAAAGTCTTTGGCAACTATACTCGCCGAATGGTAGCAGAGGCTGACCCGCCGCAAATAAATCGCAGGCTATTGATTTTTTAGCGCTGGCCGGGCGAATAACCTCCATATGTTTACCCTCTGACACCCGCTTCTCATCGTTGCGGCGTGGTCATAACGCAGTGAAAAAGGCACAGGGATGCGATCAACCACAAAACTCTCAGCGTTTGTAACGCTGCTTATTACTCTGGCAATAGTATTAATGTTGGTGGGCAGCACGCTGAGCTTTTTCTGGCTACGTAGCGAATGGGCCGAGCAGCAGATAGAGACGCTGAAAACAGAAGTGGATCAGGCGCTGCTGACTCAAAGTCCAGCTGAACTGACGCCATGGTTACAGCGTACAATGCCGCTTATGGATATAGAACGCTTACATATCCTCAGTAAAGAAAAGGCCATTCTTGCGCTTTCTCACCGTCAGTATCCTCTACTCGATGACGTTCCCAATCGCTTCCGCCGTTACGATCTGCCGCTAATGCATCAGCCCGGCTGGGTGTTGCGTGTTGAGGTACTTGATCCGGCGAATACCTGGTTTAAATCTTTTATCGGTTCCTCGGTAATCATTGCCGTTGTGCTGGTAGCGGCATTTATGTTGCTGTTGCTGGTGCCTACGCAGCGCTGGTTATGGCGTCAACTCAAAGGAATGGAGAGTCTGGAAAAGCGAGCAGAACGCATTATTGACGGCGAACGGCGCGGGATTGGTCGCGGCAACGTCAATGAGTGGCCATCGAAAGCCTCCACGGCTATCGATCTGCTGCTGGACGATCTCCAGGAAGCGGGCGAGCAGCGTACCCGCATTGATACTCTTATCCGCGCCTTTACCGCGCAGGATGCGGCGACCGGCCTGAATAATAGGCTCTTTTTTGATAATCAACTGGCGACCCTATTAGAAGATCAGGAAAAAGTGGGCACCCACGGCGTGGTAATGATGATCCGTCTGCCCGATTTTGACAGCCTGAGTGAAAAATGGGGCAGCGGGGCGGTACAGGATTATCTCTTTTCTCTGGTTAATATGCTTTCGACGTTTGTTATGCGCTATTCCGGCGCTCTGCTGGCGCGCTATTTTCGCAGTGATTTTATGGTGCTGTTGCCGCACCGCACGCTAAAAGAGGCGGACGGCATCGCGGCTCATCTAATCAAAGCGGTTGATGCGCTGCCGCCGACGGCAATGATCGATCGGCAAAATATGATTTATATCGGCATTAGCGCCTGGCGTAGCGGACAAACCACACAACAGGTGATGGAGAGCGTTGAGCAGGCCACACGCCATGCTGCGTTGCAGGGCGGCAACACATGGGTGACGGCGGAAGGAATGGATGTGGATGGCGGACGCGGCAGCGTTCAATGGCGTACGCTGCTGGAGCATACGCTGAAGCGCGGCGGCCCACGGCTCTATCAAAAGCCGGCCGTACTGCGCGATGGTCAGGTGCATCATCGTGAAATGTTGCCGCGCATTTTTGACGGCGAAAAAGAGCTGCAGGCAGCAGAGTTTATGCCGTTAGTGCAGCAGATGGGGCTGGCTGAGGCGTACGACCATCAGCTGATGCAGCGTATTATGACGCTCTCTGCCTGCTGGCCGGAAGAGACGCTGGCGGTGCCGATGACGATTGATTCATTATTACAGCCGACGTTTCAGCGAACGCTGCGCGATATGCTGCTGCAGTGTACTAAATCGCAGCGGCAACGTTTTTTATTTGAACTTGCTGAGGCAGAAGTGTGTCAACACTTCAATCGTTTGCAACCGGCGCTGCGATTGCTTAAAGGTTTTGGCTGTCGTCTGGCGGTCAGCCAGGCTGGCTTAACGGTAGTCAGCACCGCCTATATTACCCAGGCGGGCGTTGAGCTTATTAAGCTTCATCCGGGTCTGGTGCGTAATATTGAAAGACGAACTGAAAACCAGCTGTTTGTGAAAAGCTTAATTGAGGTGTGCAGCATGACGCCGACGCAGGTTTTCGCCGCAGGCGTCAGAACGCGGGAAGAGTGGCAAATGCTGTCAGCGCTTGGCGTTGCAGGTGGCCAGGGCGACTTTTTCTCTACTTCACAACTGGTTAATAGTAATGTGAAAAAATATTCGCAAAGAGTTCGGGTTTAGCCGGATGATTTGACATAATGGCGCGCGGTTAAGGAGCCAGCGGCTATTTGCGGCTGCCAACCGCCGTGGAATTTAAATGTTAGATTTTATAACTGTTATGTCCGCTTATCAGCCCGATTTCGCGGGTATTCAGCTGCTTTTTCGGCCGAATATTGCTGCATCAGTTCGATAACATGGTAACAAGCGCGAGATAGCTTGATTTTTCACCGAAGTAGAACGTTTTTGCGCCTTGTGGCGGCTTCGCGTGGTTGGTAAAGTAAGCGGATTTTATTTTCCGCCCCCAGCTTGCAGGATTATCCTTTAGTATGTTTAAAAAATTTCGTGGCATGTTTTCCAACGACTTGTCCATTGACCTGGGTACCGCGAATACCCTGATCTACGTCAAAGGCCAGGGTATCGTGCTGAATGAGCCCTCAGTCGTTGCCATCCGCCAGGATCGTGCCGGCTCTCCCAAGAGCGTTGCGGCTGTCGGTCATGATGCAAAACAGATGCTTGGTCGTACGCCAGGCAATATTGCCGCTATTCGTCCAATGAAAGATGGCGTAATCGCTGATTTCTTTGTTACTGAGAAAATGCTGCAACACTTTATTAAGCAGGTGCATAGCAACAGTTTTATGCGTCCCAGCCCGCGCGTGCTGGTATGCGTTCCGGTCGGCGCTACTCAGGTTGAGCGCCGCGCAATTCGCGAATCTGCTCAGGGAGCAGGCGCGCGTGAAGTTTTCCTGATCGAAGAGCCAATGGCTGCCGCAATCGGCGCAGGCCTGCCGGTATCTGAAGCAACCGGTTCTATGGTGGTGGATATTGGTGGCGGTACCACCGAGGTCGCGGTGATTTCTCTTAACGGTGTGGTCTACTCCTCCTCCGTACGTATCGGCGGCGATCGTTTTGATGAAGCTATTATTAATTATGTACGCCGTAACTACGGCTCACTGATTGGTGAAGCAACCGCAGAACGTATCAAGCATGAAATCGGTTCTGCCTATCCGGGTGATGAGGTTCGCGAAATCGAAGTGCGCGGCCGTAATCTGGCTGAGGGCGTGCCGCGTGGCTTTACCCTTAATTCCAACGAAATCCTGGAAGCCCTGCAAGAACCGCTGACCGGTATCGTTAGCGCTGTAATGGTTGCGCTTGAACAGTGTCCGCCAGAGCTGGCATCCGATATTTCAGAGCGCGGCATGGTCCTGACCGGCGGCGGCGCGCTATTACGTAATCTTGATCGCCTGCTGATGGAAGAGACCGGCATTCCGGTCGTGGTAGCGGAAGATCCGTTGACCTGTGTCGCTCGTGGCGGCGGTAAAGCGTTGGAAATGATCGACATGCACGGCGGCGATTTGTTCAGCGAAGAATAATCTGCCAGAAGGGAGTGCACGGCGAAAGCAACACTCCCTTTTTTTGATGTCGGGGAATACGCAGAGTTTATGAAGCCAATTTTCAGCAGGGGGCCCTCCCTGCAGCTCCGCCTTTTTCTGGCGGTTATTGTGGCCATCGGCATCATTGTCGCCGACAGCCGCGTGGGTTCGTTTACCCAAATCCGTAACTATATGGACACGGCCGTAAGTCCATTCTATTTTCTGGCCAATGGGCCACGACAAATTCTGGACAGCGTTGCTGAAACGCTGGCCTCTCGCCAGCAGCTTGAAAAGGAAAATAAAGCGCTGCAGCGCGAACTCTTTCTGAAAAACACTGAGCTGCTGATGCTGGGACAATACCGGCAGGAAAATGCGCGTCTGCGCGAGCTGTTAGGATCGCCGCTGCGTCAGGATGAGCATAAAATGGTGACTCAGGTGATTTCTACCGGCACCGATCCCTATACCGATCAGGTGGTGATTGATAAAGGCAGCGTCAATGGCGTCTATGAAGGACAGCCGGTAATCAGCGATAAGGGCGTGGTCGGGCAGGTGATTGCGGTGGGGCAGATGACCAGCCGCGTACTGCTGATTTGCGATGCGTCTCATGCTCTGCCGATTCAGGTGCTGCGTAATGATATTCGCGTTATCGCTGCCGGCAACGGCTGCACCGAAGATCTGCAGCTAGAGCATCTGCCGGGCAATACCGATATTCGCGTTGGCGACGTGCTGGTCACCTCCGGCCTCGGCGGGCGTTTCCCGGAAGGGTATCCGGTCGCGGTAGTATCATCCGTGAAAGTGGATACGCAGCGCGCCTACACGGTGATTCAGGCGCGTCCAACGGCAGGGCTGCAGCGTCTGCGCTATTTGCTGCTGCTGTGGGGCGCAGATCGTAACGGCGATATGCCGATGGCACCGGATGAAGTGCATCGGGTAGCGAACGAGCGCCTGATGCAGATGATGCCGCAGGTGCTGCCGCCAGCCGGAGAAATGGGGCCGCCGTTACCGCCAGCCGCTGAAGGCGCGCCGGCGCAGGCAAATCCTTCAACGCCTGCCTTAGCGACGCCTTCAACCGATAGCCGCACCGCCGTACCGGGCAGCCAGCCTGCCGCGCAGGGAGGCCGTCCTTGAGTCGCTATCGCAGCCATGGCCGCTGGGTTATCTGGCTATCCTTTCTGGTGGCGCTGATCCTGCAAATTATGCCGTGGCCGGACAATTTTTATATGTTTCGTCCCTCCTGGCTGCTACTGATCCTGATTTACTGGCTGCTGGCGCTACCGCATCGGGTGAGCGTTGGCACCGGTTTTGTCATGGGCGGCATTATGGATCTGATCTCCGGCTCCACGCTGGGGGTACGGGCGCTGGCGCTGAGCATTATCGCCTATCTGGTCGCTTTCAAATTTCAGCTTTTCCGTAACCTGGCGTTGTGGCAACAGGCGTTAATGGTTATGGTGCTGTCGCTGGCAATGGATGTCATTGTTTTCTGGGCTGAGTTTTTAGTTATCAATATTTCGTTCCGACCAGAGATTTTCTGGAGTAGCGTGGTAGACGGTATTTTGTGGCCCTGGCTATTCTTATTGATGAGAAAGATTCGTCGTCAATTCGCTGTTCAGTAAGGACAACTATGTTATCCCTTTATCTTGCCTCCGGTTCACCGCGTCGTCGTGAACTGCTGACGCAGCTTGGCCTGCATTTTGAACGTGTTATTACCGACGTAGAAGAGCAGCGCCGGGAGGACGAGAGCGCGCTGCAATATGTGCGTCGGCTGGCGCGGGAAAAAGCGCAGGCGGGCGTGGCTGTGGCACCGCAGGATCTGCCGGTGCTGGGCGCTGATACGATTGTGGTACTGAACGGCGAAGTGCTGGAAAAACCGCGCGATGCGCTGCATGCTGCAGAGATGCTGACGCGTCTCTCTGGCCAGACGCATCAGGTACTGACGGCCGTGGCGCTGGCGGATCGTCAGCGTGAGCTTGACTGTCTGGTGACAACGGATGTGACCTTCCGGCTGCTGACGGCACAGGATATTCAGGCGTACATCGCCAGCGGCGAACCGATGGATAAGGCGGGCGCATACGGTATACAGGGGCTTGGCGGCAATTTTGTCAGAAAAATTAACGGAAGCTATCACGCCGTGGTTGGCCTGCCGCTGGTGGAAACCAGCGAACTGCTCAGCCATTTTCAATCGTTGCGTGAGGTAAGTAAGGGGACATGATGACGGCTGAGCTACTGGTTAACGTCACGCCATCAGAAACACGCGTGGCCTATATTGACGGCGGTATCCTGCAGGAAATCCATATTGAGCGCGAAGCGAAGCGCGGCATCGTCGGCAATATCTACAAAGGTCGCGTAAGTCGGGTTTTGCCAGGCATGCAGGCTGCTTTTGTGGACATCGGCCTGGACAAAGCGGCGTTTCTGCATGCCTCCGATATTATGCCGCATACCGAATGCGTGGCTGGCGAAGAACAGAAGAATTTCAGCGTCCGCGATATCGCAGAGCTGGTGCGTCAGGGTCAGGATCTGATGGTGCAGGTGGTGAAAGATCCGCTTGGCACCAAAGGGGCGCGTCTGACCACCGATATTACCCTGCCTTCGCGCTATCTGGTTTTTATGCCGGGTGCCTCTCACGTTGGCGTATCACAGCGCATTGAAAGCGAAGCCGAGCGCGACCGTCTGAAAGCTGTGGTTTCCGCCTATTGCGATGAGCAGGGTGGATTTATCATTCGCACGGCGGCGGAAGGCATTGGCGAAGAGGAGCTGGCGCAGGATGCCGCTTTTCTCAAGCGCCTGTGGACCAAAGTCATTGAGCGAAAAAAGCGTAATAAAACGCGCTGCCGTCTGTATGGCGAATTAGCGCTGGCGCAGCGCGTACTGCGTGATTTCGCTGGCGCCGCGCTCGATCGCATTCGCGTTGATTCACGGCTGACCTATGAGCTGTTGCTGGAGTTCACCTCAGAATATATGCCGGAAATGACAGCCAAGCTGGAACATTACAGCGGACGTCAGCCGATTTTCGATCTTTATGATGTGGAAAATGAGATCCAGCGTTCGCTCGATCGCAAGGTTGAGCTGAAATCGGGCGGCTATTTGATTATCGACCAGACGGAAGCAATGACGACTATCGATATCAATACCGGTGCCTTTGTGGGGCATCGCAATCTGGATGAGACCATTTTTAACACCAATATCGAAGCGACGCAGGCGATCGCACGTCAGCTGCGGCTGCGTAACCTGGGCGGCATCATCATTATCGATTTTATCGATATGAATAATGAAGAACATCGCCGTCGCGTACTGCACTCGCTGGACAGCGCGCTGAGTAAAGATCGGGTGAAAACCAGCATCAACGGTTTTTCGGCGCTGGGGCTGGTGGAGATGACGCGTAAGCGTACCCGCGAAAGCATTGAGCATGTCTTATGCCAGGATTGTCCGGTCTGTAAAGGACGCGGTACGCTGAAAACGGTGGAAACCGTCTGCTACGAGATCATGCGTGAAATTGTACGCGTTCATCATGCTTATGACTCCGACCGCTTTTTGGTCTATGTTTCACCCACCGTTGGCGAAGCGCTGAAAAGCGAAGAGTCGCATGCGCTGGCTGAAGTAGAGCTGTTTGTCGGCAAGCAGGTAAAGGTGCAGATCGAACCGCTCTATACCCAGGAGCAGTTTGACGTGGTGATGATGTAAAATCTGGTTAATATTTTGGTCTGTATTTGAAGATTTCACTCCGGTCAAGCGCTAAAAATGCGCCTCTGTTTCAGGTAAACTCTGCTGACCTGATTCTCCCTGGCTGCTGCAACGGCACGTTCGGGAATATGAACCAGCTTATTCATCCGTACAGTTTGCGCAAGACAAGGAGAGGAGTGTGAGGCAACTGCCCAGGATCCTGTTACTTACAGGCGCTGCGGTAATCGTTATCGTTGCGCTACTGGTCAGTGGCTTGCGGCTGGTGATGCCGCAGTTAAATCATCATCGCAGCGCGCTGCTTGACGCCGTTTCCTCCGCGACCGGTTTAAAAATTGATGCTGCCTCATTGCAGGGGCGCTGGGAAAACTTCGGCCCGACGCTGGATGTGCGCCAGTTGGCCGTTTCCCTGCCTGATGGCGGTTCGCTGGATATTGGCCGCGTGACGCTGGCGCTGGATGTCTGGCAGTCCCTGTTGCACGCCCGCTGGCAGTTTCGTGAGCTGACTTTCTGGCAGCTCGACCTCGATAGCCGTTCGCCGCTCATCAGCAATGATAAAAATAATCACACGCTAAAAGCGGGTCAGATCAATGATCTGTTCCTGCGTCAGTTCGACCATTTTGATCTGCGCGATAGCCGTATTCGTTTTCAAACGCTTTCCGGGCAGCGCGCCGAGCTGGCGATCCCACGGCTGAGCTGGCTGAATGAAAAAGCACGCCATCGGGCGGAAGGAGAAGTCAGCCTCTCCAGCTTTACCGGCCAGCATGGCGTGGTACAGGTACGCTTAGATCTGCATGATGAGAATGGTCTGTTGAATGACGGACGCATCTGGCTACAGGCGGACGACGTGGATGTTAAACCCTGGCTGGGGCAGTGGATGCGCGATAACACCACGCTTCAGAGCGCACGTTTTAGCCTGGCCGCCTGGCTTAGCCTGAGAGAGGGCGAAGTGTATGATGGCGATGTCTGGCTGAAACAGGGCGGTGCACGCTGGCAGGGCGATAAGCAACCGCATCGGCTGGAGGTAGATAACCTGACGATGCATCTGGCGCGCTGGCGCAGCGGCTGGACGGTAACCGTGCCGCAAAACAGCTTACGCACCGATGGCCAGCCCTGGCCAAAAGGGCACTTTTCTCTGGCATGGCTGTCGCAGCATGCTATCGGCCCGGAGCCGCAAAGCGTGGAAGAGCTGCGCGTACGCGCCACCGGGCTTAATCTCCAGCGGCTGGCGCCGCTAATTCCGTTATTCTCCCGCCTGTCGCCACAGATGCTGGAGAACTGGCGCACCCTGCAGCCGCACGGGCAAATTGATGCGCTGGCGCTGGATATTCCGTTGCAGCAGCCGGATCAAAGTCGCTTTCAGGCGCGCTGGCGCGATTTAAGCTGGCAACACTGGCAGCTGCTGCCGGGCGCGCAGCATGTTACCGGCACACTGAGCGGTAGCCTGGCGGATGGTCGGCTGGATATTGGCATCAAGGACGCGGTAATGCCTTACGGCACCATGTTTCGGGCGCCACTGGAGATCAAAAGCGCCACCGGCACCCTGAGCTGGCAGCAAAGTAAAAATGCGCTGGCGCTGCAGGGCAAAAATCTTGATGTGCAGGCGCGCTCGCTGTGGGCCAAAGGGGATTTCAGCTACCGTCAGGGCACCGGGCTGCCGCCGCGCCTCGATATTCTGGCCGGGATCCATGTCACCGATGCCGGCGACGCCTGGCGTTACTTCCCTGAACCGCTGATGGGCACTCACTTAACCGACTATCTCAGCGAGGCGATTAAAGGCGGGCAGGCCGCTAACGCCACATTACTGTTTGCCGGCAACCCGAAGCTGTTCCCTTTCCGCCATAACGAAGGCATGTTTGAAGTCTCTGTGCCGCTGCGTCGCGCAAGCTACGCTTTTCAGCCCGGCTGGCCGGCGCTTGAGAACCTGGATATCGATCTCGATTTTGTTAACGATGGCCTGTGGATGACGGCGAAGCAGGCGATGCTCGGCAAGGTTCAGGCAAACAACGTCAGCGCTGTGATACCGGATTACCTGAAAGAGCAGCTGATCGTTAATGGCGATCTGCGCGGCGAGGCGGCTGACATCCGCGATTACTTTAACCAGACGCCGCTGCGATCTTCGCTGGGTGCCGCGCTGGATGAACTGCAGCTGGGCGGAGAAACCGGCGGACACCTGCAGCTGGATATTCCGCTGGATGGCGAGCAGGTTCATGCGCGCGGTGATGTGCAGCTGGCGAATAACACGCTGCTTATTGCCCCGCTGAATAGTCGTCTTACCGCACTTAACGGCAGCTTTACCTACGATAATGGTAACCTGCGCAGCGATACGCTGCGGGCCAACTGGTTTGGGCAGCCGGTCAGCGTTAATTTTCATACCGAAGAGCGGCCGCAGGATTATCAAATTGGCGTTAGTCTGGCGGCTGAGTGGCAGGTTAATAAACTTGCGCCACTGCCCGCAGGCGTAAGCCAGCAGCTGAGGGGCACGCTTCCCTGGCAGGGCGATGTGGCTATCACGTTGCCAAATAAGGGCGGAGCGAATTATAAAATTGATCTTGCTGGCGACCTGAAGAATGTAAGCAGTAACTTACCCTCTCCGCTGGCAAAAAAGCGCGGCGAAGCGCTGCCGATAAAGATAACGGCAAGCGGCGATCTGCAGCACTTTGACTTACAGGGCGTAGCAGGTGATCAGCAGCGCTTTAACAGCCGCTGGTTGATTGGTAAACAGCTGCGTCTCGATCGCGGTATCTGGCTGAACGAGGCGAAAAGCACGCCAGCCTTGCCGAATACGCGCGGTATGGTGCTGCATCTACCGCCGCTGGACGGCGACAGTTGGCTGAAACTGCTGATGGCCGATGGCGGAACGCAGAAAGCCACCTCAAAAACCGGCGGCGGCAGTGCGATAACCGGTTACCAATTGCCTGGCGATATCACGCTGAGTACGCCCGCTCTCGAGCTGGCAGGACAGCAGTGGCGCGATACGCAGATTACGCTGCGCCAGCTAATGGCCGGGGGAATGCAGGTCGAGGCGCAGAGCCGTGAAGTCAACGGCAAGTTAGATATTCCTGCCAGTGGGCCATGGCGCGCGCATCTTGGCTGGCTTTATTACAACCCGGAATGGCAAAGCGGCAGCGAAGAGGCCTCGCCCGCTCAGCCGCAGGAAAGCAGCACAATTAACTTTGCCGGCTGGCCAGCGCTGCAAATCAACTGTGACGATTGCTGGCTGCGCGGACAAAAGTTCGGACGCATCCAGGCATACCTGACGCCGCAGAAGGACACGCTAATGCTGACCAACGGGCTGGTGGATACCGGCAGCTCGCGCCTGACCGTTAGCGGCGAGTGGGTTAACCGCTCCGACGAACAGCGTACCTCGCTGAAAGGCAAACTCAGCGGCAGCAATATCAATAATGCCACCAACTGGTTTGGCGTGAATACGCCGCTACGCGATGCGCCTTTCACGCTCGATTATGATCTGCACTGGCGTGCTGCGCCCTGGCAGCCATCGGAATCGTCGCTAAGCGGCGTGCTGAAAACCCATTTTGGCAAAGGGCAAATCGCTGATGTCAGCAGTGGACGCGCTGGTCAGCTGCTGCGGCTGGTGAGCTTCGACGCACTGCTGCGCAAATTGCGCCTCGATTTTAGCGATACCTTTAGCGAGGGGTTCTGGTTTGACTCCATTAACGGCACGGCATGGATCAAAGATGGCGTGATGCAAACCGACAATCTGCTGGTAGATGGACTGGAAGCGGATATCGCCATGCAGGGCAAGCTGGATCTGGTGAAGCGGCAGATTAATATGGAAGCCGTTGTTGCGCCTGAAATTTCAGCATCGGTAGGGGTTGCGACCGCGTTTGTAATCAATCCGGTGGTCGGCGCAGCGGTTTTTGCTGCCAGCAGGGTGCTGGGACCGTTGTGGAACAAAATCTCGCTGCTGCGTTATCACATCAGCGGCCCCATCGATAAACCGGAAATTAACGAAGTGTTGCGCAAACCGCGTGAAAAGAGCGCGAAGTGAATTTGACGCCGCAGGGGAATTACCGCAGGCTATAGCAATAATGTCACACAACGAGTGAGAAACGATGAGTCTGAATCTGGTAAGTGAGCAATTGCTAACTGCGAACAACATCAATCAGCAGGATTTGTTCACCCTGCTTGGGCAGCTTTCAGAACGTCGCCTGGATTATGCCGATCTCTATTTCCAGTCCAGCTACCATGAGTCCTGGGTGCTGGAGGATCGCATCATTAAAGATGGTTCCTGGAATATCGATCAGGGCGTTGGAGTACGCGCCGTTAGCGGTGAGAAAACCGGCTTCGCCTATGCCGACCAGATTACTCTGAACGCGCTGCAGCTAAGCGCGCAGGCTGCTCGCAGCATTGTTCGTGAGCAGGGCAACGGCAAGGCGCAGGCGCTGGCTGCGGTATCGCATCAGGCGCTTTATCCCGCTTTCGATCCTTTACAAAGCCTGTCGCGCGAAGAAAAAATCGCGCTGCTGCACCGCGTCGATAGCGCGGCGCGTATGGCGGACAAGCGCGTGCAGGAAGTCAGTGCCAGCCTGACCGGCGTATATGAACTGGTGCTGGTGGCGGCGACCGACGGCACGCTGGCGGCAGACGTGCGTCCTTTGGTGCGCCTGTCGGTCAGCGTACTGGTGGAAGAGGATGGCAAACGCGAGCGCGGTTCCAGCGGCGGCGGCGGACGTACCGGCTATGATTTCTTCCTTGCTGATGAAGCGGGCGAAGTGCGGGCCGAGCGCTGGGCGCGCGAAGCGGTACGCATGGCGCTGGTTAACCTCTCCGCCGTTGCGGCGCCTGCGGGCTCAATCCCGGTGGTGCTGGGCGCAGGCTGGCCTGGCGTGCTGCTGCACGAAGCGGTCGGGCATGGGCTCGAAGGTGATTTCAACCGACGCGGCACCTCTATGTTCAGTGGGCAGATGGGCAAACTGGTGGCATCTGAACTCTGTACGGTGGTAGATGATGGTACGCTGGATGGCCTGCGCGGTTCGTTAGCCATTGATGATGAAGGCGTACCGGGCCAGTACAACGTGCTGATCGAAAATGGCATATTGAAAGGCTATATGCAGGATAAGCTTAACGCGCGCCTGATGGGAGTTAAGCCCACCGGTAACGGTCGCCGTGAATCTTATGCGCATCTGCCGATGCCGCGCATGACCAATACCTATATGCTGGCGGGGCAGTCGACGCCGCAGGAAATTATTGAAAGCGTGGAGTATGGCCTCTACGCGCCTAACTTTGGCGGCGGGCAGGTGGATATCACCTCCGGCAAGTTTGTTTTCTCTACTTCAGAAGCCTATTTGATCGAGAAAGGAAAAGTGACGCGTCCGGTAAAAGGCGCGACGCTGATTGGATCGGGTATTGAAGCGATGCAGCAAATTTCCATGGTCGGCAACGATCTGGCGCTGGATAAAGGCGTGGGCGTATGCGGCAAGGAAGGGCAGAGCCTGCCGGTAGGCGTCGGCCAGCCAACGCTGAAACTGGATCGTTTGACCGTAGGCGGCACCGCCTGATTTATCTTCCCTGGCAGGCTCTCTGCCAGGGATTTAACCGCTGTTGCGATGTTCCTGATAGATCTCCGCCACCTTTTTAAACCAGGCGCTGAGATAATCAATACATACCTGTACTTTCAACGGCAGCTTATCTTTCTGCGTATAAAGGGCATAGACCGGACGCGGATCTGACTGATAGCGACTAAACAGAATCTCCACTTCACCCGCCTTAATCTCTTCAATCACCCACATCAGCGGAACATAGGCGATGCCGCAGCCTGCCTTCAGCCAGCGGATCAGCGTTTGTGAGTCATTGGTAACAAAGCGCCCCTGCGGCGAAAGATGCGTGCTGATCCCTTCCGGCGCAATCAGTTCGAAATCGCTGTCTGGCCGCACGCTATATTCCAGCCATGAAAAGTTAGCAATATCGGCGGGTTTCTCGGGCGTACCGTGCTGCTCAAGATAGTGTTTCGCGGCGCAAACCACCATCGGCATTGAGCCCAGTCGACGCGAAAACAGGCTGGAATCCTGTAAGGCTCCGACCCGGATCACCACGTCCAGCCCATCGGCAATCAGATCGGGTGCCGGAATACCGGTTACCAGATTCACCGTCAGGCCGGGATATTCCTGCAGCATTTCCGCCGTCATATTTGCCAGCACGTTTTGCGCCATGGTGGATGAGCTGCCGATGCGCAGCGTGCCGATCGGCGAGTTATTAAAAGCATACAGCTGTTCATGGACCTGATGCGCTTCCGTCAGCATCCGGCGACAGCCCTGATAGTAAATACGGCCCGCTTCAGTCAGCCCAAGGCTGCGGGTGCTGCGATTGAGTAATTTAACCTGCAGTTCATCTTCCAGTTTAGAGACAATCTGGCTTATAGAGGAAACGCTCATCTGTAACTGACGCGCAGCGGCAGTAAACGACCCCAATTCAACCACTTTGGCAAAAACCGACATACCCTTGAGTCGTTCCATTATTCACTCTGGCTTAAAAGTGATTTAGATCACATTATGTAGATAACTTATAGTCAGGCGCGTTACTATATGACGCCGGGTTGCCGTCTGGTGACTCACCTTTTGTGCCAGGACACTTAAGTACACGCTATGCTTTAGGTGCTGATATTCGTCTGACAGTGTACCTGTCGTCCGATCATCATCAACCCGTAATATGAAACTACCTGTATTTGCAGGCCGTTTCGCGCTGGCATCACGGTATGGCCCGGTTACGTATCAACAAGGATAAAAGATGAGTGTGTTACCGGTTATTGTCATATTTGGGCTCTCTTTTCCGCCCATATTTTTTGAAATCATTGTCTCGCTCTTGCTGTTCTGGCTGGTACGTCGCGTACTGCAGCCGGTTGGTTTGTATGATTTTGTCTGGCATCCGGCGCTGTTTAATACCGCACTCTATTGTTGCCTGTTCTATTTAGTATCCTGTCTGTTCGTCTGAGGTTTTAAGTGAAAGCTCTAATAAGAAAAATTGCGCGCTATGCCATTACCCTGATTCTGGTTGTTATCGCCGTGGTGGTTGTTTTCCGCGCCTGGGCTTTTTATACCGAATCGCCCTGGACACGAGACGCTAAATTCGCCGCGGACGTGGTGGCTATCGCCCCTGACGTCACCGGTCTGATTACTGACGTGCGCGTACGTGATAACCAACTGGTAAAAAAGGGCGACGTACTGTTTACCATCGACCAGCCGCGTTTCGAGAAAGCGCTCGCGGAAGCAGATGCGGATGTGCAGTATTACCAGGCGTTGGTTAATGAGAAACGTCGTGAAGCGGCCCGCCGCAACAAGCTGGGCGTGATCGCTATGTCACGCGAAGCGATCGAGCAATCCAATAACGATCTGCAAACCGCCGAACATCAGTTGGCGAAGGCGCAGGCCTCACGCGATTTGGCGAAGCTGGATCTGGAACGTACGGTTATCCGTGCGCCAGCTAATGGCTGGGTTACCAACCTCAATGTATTTACCGGTGAATTTATCACGCGTGGCACAACTTCCGTGGCGCTGGTAAAACAGAACTCCTACTACGTGATGGCCTACATGGAAGAGACCAAGCTGGAAGGCGTTCGTCCCGGCTATCGTGCTGAGATCACGCCGCTGGGCAGCGATCGCGTGCTGCGTGGTACGGTTGATTCGGTGGCGGCTGGCGTAACCAACAGCAGCAGCAGCGTCGACAGCAAAGGCATGGCTACCATCGATTCGAATCTGGAGTGGGTGCGTCTGGCGCAGCGCGTGCCGGTCAAGATCCGCCTCGATCGGCAGCAGGGTAACCTCTATCCTGCAGGCACCACGGCCACCATCGTTGTCACCGGCGAGAAAGATCGCGAGCAGAAACCGGAAAATCCTCTGACCCGGCTGCTGCATCGCCTGCGTGAGTTCGGCTAAGCGAGGGCGTGATGCAACTCGAACGATTACGCTTTCCGGTTAAGCTGACTTTTGCCATTCTTATCGCGCTACTGATTGGCTTTCACTTTAATCTGGAAACGCCGCGCTGGGCGGTGATGACTGCCGGTATCGTCGCTGGCGGTACCGCCTTTGCCGCAGGCGGCGACCCTTACTCTGGCGCGCTGCGTCACCGCGGTATGCTGCGTATCATCGGCACCTTCCTGGGCTGTCTGGCGGCGTTGGTAATTATGATCGCCACTATTCGCGCGCCGGTGGTAATGATGCTGCTCTGCTGTATCTGGGCCGGGTTCTGCGTTTGGGTTTCCTCTTTAATGCGTGTAGAAAACTCTTATGCGCTGGGGCTGGCGGGTTACACCGCGTTGATTATCGTGGTCAGCGTGGATTTAACTGCCGGCACGCCAATGCTGGCTCCGCAGTTTGCGGTAGAACGCTGCAGTGAGATTATTATTGGCATCATCTCAGCAATTTTGGCGGATGTGGTGTTCTCGCCGCGCTCGATCAAGAAGGTGATCGATAAAGAGATCGAAACGCTGCTGTTAGAGCAGTACCGCCTGCTGCAGCTCTGCGTGGCTCATGGCGATAAAGAAGAGGTGGATAAGGCGTGGGGCAATCTGGTGCGACGCACCACGACCCTTAACGGCATGCGTAGCCAGCTGAATATGGAGTCGTCACGCTGGCAGCGGGCAAACCGCCGCCTGAAAGGGATGCACACGCTTTCGCTGACATTGATTACGCAGGCAGCGGAAACGTTCCTGATCCAAAACTCGCGTCCTGAATTTATACCGCCGCAGTATCGTGTTCTGCTGGAAAAAGAGGTCAACAACCTCAGCGATCTGCACAAGCATCTGAAAAATCTGCGACGTGTGATAAGCGCATCCGGCAGTAAAAGCACGCCGATGACGCTGGTGAGCTGGGTAGGCGCTGCGACGCAATATTTGATGCTGTTAAAGGGCGTACAGACCAATAGCAGCATGAGTCAGCAGGAAGAAGCTCTGCTGAGCCACGAAGTGGAAGTGGTGCGTGCGCGCTCAGCGGAAACCCATCATGCGATGATTAACGGCATCCGTACTTTTGTTGCTACGGCGCTGGGGACGCTCTTCTGGCTCTATAGCGGCTGGACGTCCGGCAGCGGCTGTATGCTGATGCTGGCGGTGATTACCGCGCTGGCGATGCGTGCGCCGAATCCGCTGATGATGGCGAAAGACTTTCTTTACGGGATGACGGTGGCGGTACCGCTGGGCGCGCTCTATTTTATGGTGATTATGCCCTCTACGCAGCAGAGTATGCTGCTGCTCTGTATCGCGCTCGGTACGTTAGCGTTTGTCGCCGGTATCTTTATCCAGCGGCGGCAGTTGGGTACGCTCGGTGCGTTTGTCGGCACGCTGAATATTGTGGTGCTGGATAACCCTATGACGTTCTCAGTAAACTCCTTCCTTGATAGCGCGCTGGGTCAGGTTATCGGCTGTTTTGTGGCGCTGATGGTGATCCTGATTATTCGCGACAACTCACGCGCCCGCACTGGACGCACCTTGCTGAATCGCTTTATGTATGCAGCAGTATCGGCTCTGACGACCAATCAGGCGCGACGTAAAGAGAACCATCTGCCTGCGCTTTATCAACAGCTGTTTTTGCTGTTGAATCTGTTTCCCGGCGATATTGATAAGTACCGTCTGGCGCTGACTTTGATTATTGGTCATCAGCGCTTGCGGAATGCGGAGATCCCGGTGAACGCCGATCTCTCGGCGTTTCATAAGCAGCTGCGTTATACCGCTGACCGGGTGATAGCTTCACGTAGCGATGACAAGCGACGTTATTATTATCATAAGCTACTGCGCGAGTTTGATACCTATCAGGAAAAGCTCCAGCACTATCAGGCGCCGCTAAGCGTTACCGAGCCGGTTAAGCGCCTGGCCGATATGCTGAAAAAATATCAGAACACCCTGATCAATATTTAATCCTGCCGTCGGTGCCCTCAGGCACCGGCCTTTGCGCCCGTTCTCCCTGTTTTCCTGCCGTGCTGAAACCGAAGGCCCACGCTTTGCCAACTATACTTGGCACAACGGGACAGTAAAAACAGGAGCGTAAAATGACCCATTCCCTGCAAGATCATGAACTTTTCCAGACGGGCTGTCTGATTAACGGCCAGTGGCAAACCCTGAGCGAAACCTTTGAGGTGCTGAATCCGGCTACCGGCGAGGCGATCGCGCGCGTAGCTAAAGGCGGCAAGCGCGAAACCGAACAGGCGATTGCTGCAGCCGAGCAAGCTTTTCCCGCCTGGCGTGCCCTGACCGCGAAACAGCGATCGGAGATTCTTTATCGCTGGTATCAGCTGATTATCGAGAATAAAAGCTGGCTGGGACAGCTGATGACCGCTGAACAGGGGAAACCATTGAAAGAGGCTGAAGGTGAAGTGGAGTATGCCGCCAGCTTTATTCAGTGGTTTGCCGAGCAGGCCAAACGCGCCAATGGCGAAATCATTCCACCGGCCAAAAGCGGCGCGCGCATACTGGTCACGCGGGAACCGGTAGGCGTGGTAGCGGCCATTACGCCATGGAATTTTCCAATGGCGATGCTGACGCGTAAGCTGGGCCCTGCGCTGGCAGCAGGCTGCACCGGCATTATCAAGCCTGCCAACAATACGCCGCTTTCCGCCTTTGCGCTGCTGGCGCTGGCGCAAAAGGCGGGCGTACCCGATGGCGTGCTGAACGGCGTTGCTGGGGATACCCATGCCATCAGCGATGCCATTATGGCCAGCGGCGCGGTGCGTAAAATCTCCTTTACCGGCTCCACGGCCGTAGGCAAAACCCTGATGCGTAACGCTGCAGAAACCATGAAAAAAATTTCTATGGAGCTGGGCGGCAATGCGCCTTATATCGTGTTTGAGGATGCGGATATTGAGGCTGCGGTTAAAGGGGCGCTCGCCAATAAATTCCGTAATGCCGGCCAGGTTTGCGTTAGCGTGAATCGCTTTTTTATTCACGATGCGGTTTATGAGCGCTTTGTTGAGCGGCTGGCAGAGGAAGTTAACAAACTCAGGGTCGGCAACGGTATGGAGGAGGGCGTAGTGGTTGGCCCGTTAATCAACCATGCTGCGGTAGAAAAAGTTGAGGAGCATGTAAAAGATGCGCAGGCGAAGGGCGGACGTATCGTGACCGGCGGCGCACGGCATGCATTAGGCGGTAATTTCTGGCAGCCCACGGTTATCGCCGAGGCCAGTGAAGAGATGAAGTTAGCGCATGAGGAGACTTTTGGCCCGGTAGCAGCCTGTTTTCGTTTTACTGATGAAGATGAGGTTATCCGTCGGGCAAACGCCACGGAATATGGCCTTGCAGCCTATTTTTATACGCAAAACCTGCAACGGATCTTTCGCGTCTCTTCCGCGCTGGAAAGCGGCATGATCGGTATCAATGAGTGTGCAGTATCAACCGAACTGGCACCTTTCGGTGGCGTAAAAGAGTCCGGTCTGGGACGTGAAGGCTCGGTATTAGGTATGGAAGAATATCTGGAAGTAAAAGCCCTGCATATTGGTGGCCTGTAAGCAGATTGGGCGCGTGGCGCCCAATATCCTGGTAAGGAGCAACCGGCATGAAGAAAGAGATTTTTGACTTTAATGAGATCGTCGATCAGGCGCATTTTTATCGTCAGTTTAGCGAACGCTTTGCGCTTAACGATCGGTTAATTGTTGATCTGGATTCATTATGGGATGCCGTTACGCAATCGCAACTGCCATTACCGCTAGAAATAGAGTTTATTCATTTAGGAGCCGGGCAAAAACGCCGCTATGGCGCGCTGATTTTGCTGTTCGATGAAGCAGAAGAGGAGCTGGAAGGTCAGCTTCGCTTTAATGTCCGTCAGACGAGAAAAAACCAATAAAAAAGGCCCTAAACAGCAGGGCCAAGGGGTTCGTCAAACAGCTGACGAGGAATGACTGATAGCGCTTTATTAAATGTCACGTTCAGCCTGTCAGACCCGCTAATAATTCAGGTATTTGACGGGATATCATGTTCAGGCCGTCGGCCCGGTAATTATTTGTAGATTTCAGCGGTGGCGTGGTAGTTACCGTTGGTATAAGCCTCAACAACGCGATAGGCAGAAGCGCCTTCTTTGTCTGCTTTCTGCGACAGATGCTGACGAATGGCGGTTGGGCTGGCATCAATACCGCTTACGGAAATGGTGCCGATGGGTTGCAGATTCTGGCTGGCAACGTCTTGCTGAGTAACCAGATCGGCTGCAGCTGCGCCAAATGAAAGCACGGAAGCCAGACCTAAAGCAGCAAAGGTAAATGTAGTTTTCATTTCTTACTCCTGAATATTGATGTTACGGCAGCCGGGATGGCTTGATAGCGATTATTATTTCTGAGGCTGCCTGAGTCGTTCATGCATTAAACCGGTGCACCCGGCAGTCACGTTGCGCTTATTTATACAGCTCAGCAGTAACGTGATAGTTATCGTTGTTACGCGCTTCGATAATGCGATAAGCGCTGGCACCCTGACGCTCAGCTTTTGCCTGCAGCGCCTGATGGATATCCATCGGCGTACCTGCAATGCCGCTGATGCTTACCGTACCAATTGGCTGCAGGTTTTGTGCCTGATCGGCGTTGATAGATTCTGCTGCAAAAGCGCTGAATGAGAGAGTAGAAGCAAGTCCTACGGTTGCGATGATAGTTTTAATGTTCATTGATCTGTTCCTCGTCTTCTATTTTTGTCTTTGTTTGCTCTGTGATCCACATCACGAAAACAAGTATAGATCTAATAACGCATGAAATTAATATTCTGCTAATAATGTTTTGTTGTTACGCTTTAGCTAATGACGCTTTTTTTATAACCAAGAGTTATATACAAAGGCTATTTATTGCGCAGAATTGGTTATTTTTTAATTAAAACAGTGTGATAAGTGGCTTTATCTATTTGTGCTTTGCTTTTTGGTCGAATCAACCAGTAAACATGCTTAGATGGTCACATCTCCTGCCTGGTGGTAATGCAGGCAGCACGATATGCGAATATGTTGATATAACAGCCAATAAAAAAAGGCGCTCTTATTCCATTTAACGTTGAGAGTGGCGTTTTGAAACACAGTAAGGCAGGAAGAAGGAGAAGAACGGGTAGAGGATAATATGCGCAAAAAGCAATCATACTGAATTAACAGAAAACAGGATCGCCCACTAACAGCCAGCGATCCCGCTTTGCTTACAGTTCCTGTTCAAACAGATTCAGGATAGCTTCATAAAGTTGTTTCACGGTAAAGGCGCGCGCTGGCGTGATAAAAATGGTGTCGTCGCCTGCAATCGTACCAAGGATCCCTTCCGCTTTGCCTAATGAGTCCAACAGGCGGGCAATCAACTGTGCTGCGCCGGGACTGGTATGAATCACCACCAGCGCATCATTGTAATCAATATCCAGCACCAGGTTTTTAAGCGGAGAGGTTGTGGTGGGCACCCCCAGTTCGGCTGGCAGACAGTAAACCATTTCCATCTTCGCGTTACGGGTACGCACCGCACCAAACTTGGTCAGCATACGGGAGACTTTCGACTGGTTGATATTGTCGAAGCCTTCATCCTGCAGGGCTGTCACAATTTCACCCTGCGAGCTGAATTTTTCCTCTTTCAATAAAGCCTTGAATGCTTTAATCAGATCTTCTTGTTTCGATGGGTTACGCATAGGCTACCGATAATATAAAAATGCTGTGAAGCCCGGCCAGCAGGCAATACATTATTATGCATTTAAATGAATGTTTATGCAAATACGCTGCGGTGAACAGTGCCGTTACCGCGCAGTGGGCGCGCATTTTACCAGACTTTTGGCGCAGATAAAATTTACGCGAAGCGCATAGCTATGGCAGACGAAGTGAAGGGATTGTTATAAAATTGATGTTGTTCTGCTAAGCGCGGACGGTGTAAGGTATTGTTGATTAATTTATCTGTATCCGGTTACGCCCAGTGTCAGGCCTGTACGTAATGCGGTCATTTTCACCCGTTTCTGCTGGCTTTATCGGCCAGGTAAAACGATGACAACGTCCTCGCTATTACTTCTCAGGTCGTCCAGCATAGTACCCCGCTGGATTCCGACATTTTTATGCTCACAATAATAAGGAGTTTAGGATGAAAGTTGCAGTTCTCGGTGCGGCTGGTGGTATCGGCCAGGCACTCGCACTTCTGCTGAAAACCCAGTTACCTGCGGGTTCAGAACTCTCTCTGTATGATATTGCTCCCGTAACGCCCGGTGTGGCCGTTGATTTAAGCCACATTCCTACGCCGGTTAAAATCAAAGGTTTCAGCGGTGAAGATGCAACGCCTGCGCTGCAGGGCGCCGATGTGGTATTGATCTCTGCCGGCGTGGCACGTAAGCCGGGTATGGATCGCTCGGATCTGTTTAATGTTAATGCCGGTATTGTACGCAATCTGATCGAGCAGGTGGCTAAAACCGCTCCTAAAGCGCTGATTGGTATCATTACCAATCCGGTAAACACCACCGTTGCCATTGCCGCAGAGGTGCTGAAAAAAGCCGGCGTTTACGATAAAAATCGTCTGTTCGGCGTGACTACGCTGGATATTATCCGCTCAAACACTTTCGTGGCGGAGCTGAAAGGCAAACAGCCGACCGAACTGAATGTACCGGTAGTGGGTGGACACTCCGGCGTCACCATTCTGCCACTGCTTTCACAGGTGCCAGACGTCTCTTTCAGCGAACAGGAAGTAGCCGATCTGACCAAACGTATCCAGAACGCGGGTACGGAAGTGGTTGAGGCCAAGGCGGGCGGCGGATCCGCTACGCTGTCAATGGGACAGGCAGCTGCGCGCTTTGGTCTGTCACTGGTACGCGCGCTGCAGGGTGAAAGCAATGTGGTAGAGTGCGCCTATGTTGAGGGCGATGGTGAATATGCGCGATTCTTCTCGCAGCCGCTGCTGCTGGGCAAAGAGGGCGTGGCTGAGCGTCGTCCCATTGGCCAACTGAGCGACTTTGAGCAAAAAGCGCTGGAAGGCATGCTGGAGACGCTGAAGAAAGATATTCAGCTGGGCGAAGAGTTCGTTAAGTAATATTACTGATATTAAAAAGGGAGCCACAGGGCTCCCTTTTTTATTACGCAGCAGAAGACCGTTTTAAAAGGAGCCTTCGAGCGTCTTGTTACGGCGTCGCTATTGCGCCGGATATTCCTGAATGGTGACTTCCAGCGTCAGTTTCCGATCGTTACGAATAACCTGCACATCAATCACCGAGCCGGGACGTATCTCAGCCACCTGATCCATGGTTTCCTGCGCAGAAACGGCGGGCTTGCCGTTAACGCTGGTAATCAGGTCATTCGCCTGAATACCGGCTTTGGCTGCCGGGCCTTCAGGCGCAACGGTATTCACTACAATTCCCTGAATATGATCCACACCGGCATTCTGTCCATGCAGCGGTGGCACTTCACGCCCGGTAATCCCGATGTAGCCGCGAATAACGCGCCCGTCACGAATAAGCTTATCCATGATTTTTGTCGCCAGCGCGGTGGGGATTGCAAAGCCGATCCCTTCCGGCGTCTCGCCATCGTTACTTTTATCAAACGAAAGCGTATTGATGCCCATCAGCTCGCCCAGTGAGTTGATAAGCGCGCCGCCAGAGTTGCCCCGGTTAATCGAAGCATCGGTTTGCAGAAAGTTTTGTCGCCCGGAAGGGCTTAAGCCTACGCGGCCAGTGGCGCTGATAATGCCCTGGGTGACGGTTTGCCCAAGGTTATAGGGGTTGCCGATAGCCATTACGATATCGCCCACGTGCGCGATGCGTTCCGGGTTAATGGGAATAACCGGCAGGTTAGTGGCGGTGATTTTCAGTACCGCCAGATCGGTCAGGCTGTCAGAGCCAACCAGCATAGCCTCAATAAAACGTCCGTCCTGTAACGCGACAATAATCTGATCGGCACCGTTGATAACGTGACGGTTGGTCAGGATATAACCTTTATTATTCATTATCACGCCGGAGCCGAGCGTAGTAATACCTCGTCCGTTACTGCTCGACGCGCTGCGGTTATAGACGTTTACCACGGCCGGAACGGCGCGGCGTACTCCCTGATTAAAGCTAAATGGCGTTTGATCGGCGCTGCTTTCCGGCACAGAAAGCAGGCTGCTGCCGATGCGCAACGCGGGCATCACCGCCAGTAAAATACCTGCGACGATCAGCCCCAGAACTACCGAGCGCAAGAGTTTAAGAAACATGATGTTAAGCTATATCGGAAAAGAACTGGGGCAGAATATCATGAGTTGCGCGGACACACACGGGCTTGTGTCCGCAACATGATATGGCGCTTTTTTAGCGCAGCAGCAGATAGAGGCTTTCACCGCCGCGTACGATATTCAGTGCCAGGAAAGGCGGCTTGCTGGCCAGTGCCTTACGCATCTCATCCAGGTTCTGAACGCGCGTGCGGTTAACGCCAATGATGACATCATCTTTTTGCAAACCGATCTGCTCCGCCGGCGTCGCCTTTTGTACGCTATCTACCTTAACGCCTTTATTACCGTCAGGCAGCTGACCATCGCTGAGCGCCGCGCCCTGTAACGCAGGCGTCATGAGTTCGTCGCTGGTCATAGTACGCGCGCTGGCATCAAGCTTCACCGTGACGCTAAGCGGTTTCCCTTCGCGCAGCAGGCCGATTTTTACCTCTTTGCCCGGCGGCGTGGTACCGATTTTCACCCGCAGTTCAGCAAAGCTGGTAATGGACTTGCCGTCCACAGAAGTAATAATGTCGCCAGACTTGATTCCAGCGGTCGCCGCCGCGGATTTAGGCAGCACTTCAGAGACGAAGGCGCCGCGTTGGGCATCCACATTAAAGGCGCGCGCCATATCAGCGGTCATTTCCGTGCCTTTAATGCCCAACTGACCACGTTTTACTTCGCCGGTCTCAATCAGCTGCTTAGCCAGCTCCATAGCCATATTGCCCGGAATAGCAAAGCCGATGCCAATGTTGCCACCGCTGGAGGCAAGAATAGCAGTATTGATGCCGATCAGCTCACCGTTAAGATTTACCAGCGCGCCGCCGGAGTTGCCGCGGTTAATTGCAGCATCGGTCTGAATAAAGTTCTCCAGGCCTTCCAGGTTCAGCCCGCTGCGGCCCAGCGCAGAGATAATGCCTGAGGTTGCTGTCTGACCGAGGCCAAAGGGGTTGCCGATGGCGATAGCGAAGTCGCCGACCCGTAACTGATCTGAATCTGCAACTTTAACCTGCGTCAGGTTTTTCGCATTCAACACCTGAATAAGCGCAATGTCGGTCTGAGCATCGCGGCCCAGCAGCTTAGCGTCATATTCACGGCCATCGCTCAGCTGAACACTGATTTTATCAGCGCCGTTAACCACATGGTTATTGGTTAAAATATAGCCTTTCTGGGCATCAATAATCACGCCCGAACCCAGTCCTTCGAAAGGCTGAGGTTGCGCATCCCCCTGTCCCTGACCGAAAAAGCGTTTTAACGGCTCAGGCAGATCCTGCGCGGCGTTTTCGGTTGCCGTGCCCTCAACATGAACGCTGACCACGGCCGGCAACACTTTCTCCAGCATGGGCGCCAGACTGGGCAGGGCCTGATTCTGGACCTGGGAAGGCAGCGAAGCCATGGCTGAAGGTGCCAGGCTGAAATTTAAACCAACGGATAAGGCTACCGCGCTCAACAATAATGATCTTTTCTTCATCGTTACGACGCTCTCGCTGCTTAACAGGGGATTGACAGAGTGACTTGCCAGCTCAGGTAGCTGGCTTGAAAAAGCGAAAGAAGACAGGGCGCTGGCGCGCCCCGTGAATCAATTGCGTGGCGTGCGCTCACCACGTAGCAGACCGGACGCATTTTCTGAATAATCACGCGGGATCTGCACCGGTGCCTGATCGTTATCCGCTTCCGCTTCGGTAAGCTGATAAGAGAACGGATTTTTCTCACCCGGCAGGTCAGGCAGCAGATCGTTAGATCCTTTCGCCATATGCTGATAAAGCTGACGATAATCACGCGCCATGTTATCCAGCAGCTCTGCGCTATGAGCAAAGTGGTTGGTCAACTCTTCGCGGTAATCCGCCAGCTCCGCTTTGGATTTCTCCAGTTCATACTGCAGCGAGCGCTGCTCGCGCAATTTCTTATTACCAAAACGCATGGCGACAGCGCCGATAATAATGCCAACGACTAAACCAATTAGCCCGTATTCCCAGGTCATAATGACTCCCGTATTGTCCTCGTTGTTCCGTAGGGCGTTCCACTTCAATAGTAGCCACTATAACCGTTAATCTAATGGAAGTGGAATCCTGCGGCAGCATCGCTTAGTGTAGAACGAACTTTTTTTCGACAAACAGGCAGTTGCCTGACATTTTTTAGGGAAGCAGGAGCAAGAATGCAAACGATGTCTCCGCTGGCGCGTTATCAGCAGGCGCTGGATAAAGGTGAATATCAACCTGATGAAGTTCAGCATAAGGCGATAAGCCGCCTGGATGCGATTCAGCGGGCGCTTATCGCCCGTCAACTTTCAGAACAGCAACCCACTTCAGGCTGGCTGGCCAAGTTCAATAAGCTGCTGGGAAAAGAGAAAAGCAGTCAGCCGCCGCCGGTGCGTGGCCTTTATATGTGGGGCGGCGTCGGGCGCGGCAAAACCTGGGTGATGGATCTCTTTTTTCAGTCTATTCCTGGCGAGCGCAAGCTGCGGCTTCATTTCCATCGTTTCATGCTGCGGGTGCATGAAGAGTTAACCGCGCTGCAGGGTGAAAGCGATCCGCTGGAAATCGTGGCGGACCGCTTTAAAGCCCAGGCGGATGTGCTCTGCTTCGATGAGTTTTTTGTCTCTGATATTACGGATGCCATGCTGCTGGGCACCCTGATGGAAGCCCTCTTTGCCCGTGGCATTACCCTGGTCGCCACTTCCAATATCCCGCCTGATGAGCTCTACCGCAACGGTCTGCAGCGCGCGCGCTTTTTACCTGCTATTGAGCAGATCAAGCAGCATTGCGAAATCATGAACGTTGATGCAGGCATCGATTACCGCCTGCGTACGTTAACGTCAGCGCATCTCTGGATGTCGCCGTTAAGTGAAGAAACGCGTCAGGCGATGAGCCGCATGTTTATCGCGCTGGCAGGGCAGGCGGCCGAAGAGCGGCCGGTGCTGGAAATCAATCACCGTCAGTTACCGACGCAGGGTGTGGAAAAGGGCGTACTGGCGATCGACTTCGCCACGCTGTGCGGAGAAGGGCGCAGCCAGCATGATTACATTGAGCTTTCGCGGCGTTTTCATAGCGTGCTGCTGCTGGATGTCCCGGTTATGCAGGCGCGCAGCGAAGACCGTGCGCGGCGTTTTCTGGCGTTAGTGGATGAGTTTTACGAACGGCACGTAAAGCTGGTGGTTTCCGCCGAGGCGTCGCTGTTTGATATTTATCAGGGCGAACGGCTGAAATTCGAGTATCAGCGCTGCCTGTCGCGTCTGCAGGAGATGCAAAGCGAAGAGTATTTGCGCTTAAAGCATCTCACCTGAGCCCGGCACTTTTTTTGTTGAAAAGTGATCGATCTTTGGCAGCGACTTCTCTATAATCTTGCGACCCCACGTTACGGCAAAGTTTTTTTTCCCAGAAACTTTGTAGCACCGGCAAAACTGTCCGAGGGGGTGGCTTGCTGGTCGATAAGGTCGTGTGAGCCTCAACCGTTTATTCAAGCGTTTGGGATTTCACCAACGTGTAACTTAATTTGGGTAAGCTTTTAGATGAAAACTTTTACAGCTAAGCCAGAAACCGTCCAACGTGACTGGTATGTCGTTGACGCGACGGGCAAAACTTTAGGTCGTTTAGCGACTGAACTGGCTCGCCGTCTGCGTGGCAAGCATAAAGCGGAATACACTCCGCACGTTGATACTGGTGATTACATCATCGTTCTGAACGCAGAAAAAGTTGCCGTAACCGGTAACAAGCGTAGCGATAAGATCTATTACCATCACACCGGTCATATCGGTGGTATCAAGCAAGCGACCTTCGAAGAGATGATTGCTCGCCGTCCTGAGCGCGTAATTGAAATCGCGGTTAAAGGTATGCTGCCGAAGGGCCCGCTGGGTCGTGCTATGTACCGTAAACTGAAAGTTTACGCGGGCAACGAGCACAACCATGCGGCACAGCAACCGCAAGTTCTTGACATTTAATCGGGATTACAGGCAATGGCTGAGAATCAAAACTACGGCACTGGTCGCCGCAAAAGCTCTTCCGCTCGCGTCTTTATCAAGCCGGGTAGCGGTAACATCGTTATCAACCAGCGTTCTCTGGAACAGTACTTCGGTCGTGAAACTGCCCGCATGGTAGTTCGTCAGCCGCTGGAACTGCTGGATCTGGTTGGTAAATTCGATCTCTACATCACCGTTAAAGGTGGTGGTATCTCTGGTCAGGCTGGTGCGATCCGTCACGGTATCACCCGCGCTCTGATGGAGTACGACGAGTCCCTGCGTGGCGAACTGCGTAAAGCTGGCTTCGTTACTCGTGATGCTCGTGAAGTTGAACGTAAGAAAGTCGGCCTGCGTAAAGCACGTCGTCGTCCGCAGTTCTCCAAACGTTAATTGTTTCTGCTTCGGCAGCAACAGTTACAAAAAACCCGGCGCCTTGCGCTGGGTTTTTTTATGCGTAAAAAGCCGTAAAACAGAGGTAAATGCCGCCTTTTTACCGGCAATTCTTTTTGCCCATCCCCACAAGCTGCCTAAAATCTGGTAAACTGACTGTCACTTTGCGCCCGTTAAACGGAGAGCGTCCTGACAGGAAAGGATTGGCGTCGCTCCGCTGCGGGTGGTTTCGTCAAGCAGGTTAGTCGCCGCGCGGTTGGCTATTCGCACTGTATTCTGGATAAACTTGGAGGTTTTCATGGCTGTCGCTGCCAACAAACGTTCGGTAATGACGCTGTTTTCTGGTCCGACTGACATTTTCAGCCATCAGGTGCGTATCGTACTGGCAGAAAAAGGTGTCAGCGTTGAGATCGAGCAGGTTGAAATGGATAATCTGCCGCAGGATCTGATTGACCTCAACCCGTATCGTACCGTGCCTACGCTGGTCGATCGTGAGCTGACGCTGTATCAATCACGCATCATTATGGAATACCTCGACGAGCGCTTCCCGCATCCGCCACTGATGCCTGTTTATCCGGTTGCACGTGGTGAAAGCCGTCTGATGATGCATCGTATTGAGCAAGACTGGTACAGCCTGATGCGCACTATTGAAACCGGCTCCGCTCAGCAGGCGGAAACGGCACGTAAGCAGCTGCGTGAAGAGCTGCTGGCGATTGCGCCGTTGTTTACGCGCACGCCTTTCTTCCTGAGTGAAGAGTTCAGCCTGGTAGACTGCTATCTGGCTCCGCTGTTATGGCGTTTGCCGTTGCTTGGCGTGGAACTGGTGGGCAGCGGAACGAAAGAACTTAAAGGCTACATGACACGCGTATTTGAGCGTGACTCTTTCCTCGCTTCGCTGACCGAAGCAGAACGCGAAATGCGCCTGCAAGCCCGGGGCTAACGGCTATGGAAATGTCTCAGCTTACCGCTCGCCGTCCTTACCTGCTGCGCGCTTTTTATGAGTGGCTGTTGGACAATCAGCTCACGCCGCATTTAGTGGTGGATATCAATCTGCCTGGCGTGTTGGTGCCGCTTGAGTATGCACGCGATGGACAGATTGTATTGAACATCGCGCCGCGTGCCGTCGGCAATCTGGAGCTGGGTAATGATGAGGTGCGCTTTAATGCGCGCTTCGGCGGCGTTCCTCGTCAGGTTAGCGTGCCTATCGCGGCAGTGCTGGCTATCTATGCGCGTGAGAATGGTGCTGGCACCATGTTTGAGCCAGAGCCCGCTTATGAGCTGCAGGATATGGATGAGCTGTCTCAGGGACAGGAAGAGACGGTCATGTCCGTGATTGACGGCGACCGTCCTGATGATGCCGAACCCGAAGGCGATAATCCTGATGACGATCCGCCGCCGCGCGGTGGCCGTCCTGCATTACGCGTCGTTAAATAAAAATAAAAAGCCCGCCAAAATCAGGCGGGCTTTTTTTATTGGGCAGTCTGGTCAGACTTCCAGATAGTTCATAATCCCTTCAGCAGCTTTACGCCCTTCAGCAATCGCAGTAACCACTAAATCAGAGCCGCGTACTGCATCACCGCCGGCAAAAATTTTCGGGTTAGTGGTCTGGAAAGCATTTTCTTCTGCTTCTGGCGCAATGATTCGGCCCTGTGCGTCAAGCTCGACGCTAAACTGCTCCAGCCATTCCATTTTATGCGGACGGAAGCCAAAGGCAACGACGACCGCGTCGGCGGGCAGAATATGCTCAGAACCGGCAACGATTTCAGCACGACGACGACCTTGTGCATCGGGCTGGCCCATTTCAGTGCGGGCAACCCTGACGCCGCAGACACGACCGTTACCGTTTATCTCCACGCCTAACGGCTGCAGATTGAACTGGAATTCCACGCCTTCTTCACGTGCGTTTTTAACTTCCCGGCGTGAGCCCGGCATGTTCTCTTCATCACGACGATAGGCGCAGGTTACGTGCGTCGCGCCCTGACGAATAGAGGTGCGTACACAGTCCATCGCCGTATCGCCGCCGCCCAATACCACCACGCGTTTGCCTTGCATATTGATATAGGGTTGCTCAGCCAGCTCATCAAAGCCCATGATTTGACGCGTATTGGCGATCAGGAACGGCAGGGCATCGTACACGCCCGGCGCATCTTCATTTTCCAGTCCGCCACGCATTGACTGATAGGTGCCAACGCCAAGGAACACCGCATCAAAATCACTGATCAGATCGCTTAGCTGAACATCACGGCCAACTTCAGTATTCAGCTGAAACTCAATGCCCATCTCAGTAAACATGGTACGGCGACGCGTCATGACCTCTTTTTCCAGCTTGAAAGCCGGGATACCAAAGGTGAGCAGGCCGCCGATTTCCGGATGCCGATCGTAAACCACCGCTTTGACGCCATTGCGGGTTAAGACATCAGCGCAGGCCAGGCCAGCCGGACCCGCACCGATGATCGCCACGCGTTTACCGGTGGGCTTAACGTGCGACAGATCCGGACGCCAGCCCATCTCCATCGCTTTATCATTGATATAACGCTCAATGTTGCCAATGGTGACAGCACCAAACTCATCGTTAAGCGTACAGGAGCCTTCGCACAGGCGATCCTGCGGGCAAACGCGCCCGCATACTTCAGGCAGACTATTTGTCTGGTGCGATAGCTCAGCCGCTTCGATAATTCTTCCCTCATTGGCCAGCTTAAGCCAGTTCGGGATGTAGTTGTGTACCGGACATTTCCATTCGCAGTAGGGGTTACCGCATGACAAACAGCGATCCGCCTGGGCTTTCGCCTGACTTCCCGAAAAAGGTTCGTAGATTTCTACAAACTCAATTTTACGGATCTTGAGCGGTTTTTTCGGCGGATCAACGCGCTGCAAGTCGATAAACTGATAAACGTTTTGGCTCATTGATTACCTCTTACTGCGCCTGCACCCGCAGCTCAGCTGCGGAACGACTGCGATGCCCCAACAAGGCTTTGACATCACTGGATTTTGGTTTGACCAGCGCAAACCGGGAAGCCCACTCCGGCCAGTTAGCCAGGATCTCTTCGCCGCGCGCCGATCCGGTATACTGAACATGCTCGGTGATTAAACCACGCAGATGCTCTTCATGAATCGCCAGCTCGTCCACCTTCAGCACTTCTACCAGCTCCGGGTTAACCCGCTTGCGGAATTCGCCATCTTCATCCAGTACGTAAGCAAAACCACCGGTCATCCCTGCGCCAAAGTTGACGCCGGTTTTACCCAGGATGCAAACAATGCCGCCGGTCATATATTCACAGCCGTTATCGCCGATGCCTTCTACCACAGTAATCGCACCTGAGTTACGCACGGCGAAACGTTCACCTGCGCGGCCTGCCGCAAACAATTTGCCACCGGTAGCGCCATACAGGCAGGTGTTGCCGGCAATGGTGGCTTCGTGGCTGCGGAACGCTGAACCCACTGGCGGACGGATAGCCAGTGTGCCGCCAGCCATCCCTTTGCCCACGTAGTCATTGGCGTCGCCGGTAAGGATCTGCTCAACGCCGCCGGCGTTCCATACGCCAAAGCTTTGTCCTGCTGTCCCGCTGTAGTGCACTCTGATCGGATCGGCTGCCAGTCCCTGATCGCCATGGATCGCGGCGATAGCACCGGAGAGCGTCGCGCCAACGGAGCGATCGGTGTTGCGAATGTCAAACCAGAACGTTTTGCTCTGCTTCGCTTCTACGTAAGGCATCGCCTGTTGCAACAGCGCTTTGTTAAGGTCGCCATTATCAAACGGCGGGTTACTGCTTTCAGTGCAGTACACCGCTTTACCCGGCATCGGCGTAGCCGTTACCAGCAATGAAGAGAGATCCAGGTTCTGCTGTTTCGCTGTGAAGCCTTCCAGCACGGTTAACAGGTCAGTACGGCCAATCAGATCCACCAGCCGTTTAACGCCCAGCTCCGCCATAATTTCCCGCGTTTCCTGTGCGATAAACTGGAAGTAATTGGTTACGCGATACGGCAGACCGTGGTAATGATTTTTACGCAGCTTTTCATCCTGGGTTGCCACACCGGTCGCACAGTTATTCAGATGGCAAATACGCAGATATTTACAGCCGAGCGCCACCATGGGGCCGGTACCAAAGCCAAAGCTCTCTGCACCGAGAATCGCCGCTTTGATGATATCTCGCCCGGTTTTCAGACCGCCATCAACCTGCAGGCGGATCTTATGGCGCAGGCCGTTGGCCACCAGCGCCTGCTGCGTTTCCACCAGCCCCAGCTCCCATGGGCAGCCAGCATACTTCACTGAGCTGAGCGGGCTGGCGCCGGTACCGCCATCATAGCCAGCGATAGTGATTAAATCGGCATAGGCTTTTGCCACGCCGGTAGCGATCGTTCCCACGCCCGGTTCTGAAACCAGCTTCACGGAAATCATCGCCTTCGGGTTAACCTGCTTCAGATCGAAAATCAGCTGCGCCAGATCTTCAATCGAGTAGATATCATGATGCGGCGGCGGTGAAATCAGAGTTACGCCCGGTACGGAATAACGCAGCTTAGCGATATAAGGCGTCACCTTATCGCCCGGCAGCTGTCCACCTTCGCCAGGTTTCGCGCCCTGCGCCACTTTGATCTGGATAACATCTGCGTTAACCAGATAAGCGGGCGTAACGCCAAAGCGGCCGGAAGCAACCTGTTTAATGCGCGACACTTTATTGGTTCCGTAACGCGCCGGATCTTCACCGCCTTCGCCGGAGTTAGAGTAGCCGCCCAGGCTGTTCATCGCCTCAGCCAGCGATTCATGGGCTTCCGGGCTCAGCGCGCCAATGGACATCGCAGCGGTATCAAAACGCTTGTAGAGTTCACTGGCAGGCTCAACCTCATCCAGCCTTACCGGCTGGGTGCCTGGCTGGATCGCCAGCAGATCGCGCAGCGTAGCGACCGGACGCTCGTTTACCTCGCGGGCATAGAGCTGGTAATCGCTATATTCCCCACTCTGCACCGCTTTTTGCAGCGTTGCCACTACATCGGGGTTATACGCATGGTACTCCCCGCCATGCACATATTTCAGCAGACCGCCCTGTTCCAGCGGCTTGCGCTGAAGCCAGGCGCGTTTTGCCAGATTAATCAGATCCTGCTGGAAATCTGCGAAGCTGGCGCCATTGATACGGCTAACCACGCCCTGGAAGCAGAGCGAAGAGACTTCTTTATGCAGGCCAACCGCTTCAAACAGCTTAGAGCAGCGGTAAGAGGCGATGGTTGAGATGCCCATTTTGGACATGATCTTGTACAGGCCTTTGTTGATACCGTTACGGTAGTTCAGCATCAGCGTACGGTAATCTTTCTCAATCACGCCGCTATCGGCCATTTTCGCCAGTGATTCATAGGCAAGGTAAGGATAGATAGCGGTCGCGCCGAATCCCAGCAGTACGGCGAAGTGATGCGGATCGCGCGCGCTGGCGGTTTCGACAATGATATTGGCGTCGCAGCGCAGGTTTTTCTCAACCAGGCGCGCCTGAATCGCCCCCACCGCCATCGGCGCCGGGACCGGCAGACGATCTTCCGCAATAGCCCGATCGGAGAGCACCAGCAGTACGGTACCGTTACGCACCATGCTTTCAGCCCGATCGCAAAGCTGATGCATCGTCGCTTCCAGCGTTTGTTCCGCAGGATTAAAAGTGCAGTCAAGCGTATCGGCGCGATAGTATTCGCCTTCCATCGTCGTTAGCTGACGGAAGTCGGAATAGAGCAGGATCGGCGACTTAAACGAGACGCGATGTGCCTGGCCTTCCGCTTCGCAGAAGACATTCATCTCGCGACCGATGCTGGTCGCCAGCGACATAACATGATTTTCACGCAGCGGATCGATCGGCGGGTTAGTGACCTGCGCGAACTGCTGGCGGAAATAGTCATAAATAATGCGGGGACGGCTGGAAAGCACGGCGAACGGGGTATCATCGCCCATTGAGCCCACCGCTTCCTGACCGTTTTCACCCAGCACGCGAATAATCTGATCCAGCTCTTCACTGCTGTAGGCGAACTGTTTCTGGTAAGTGGCAAGCGTGGTGTCATCCAGCTCGCGGCGGCCAACCTGATCGTCAGGCAGATCCTCAAACGGGATCAGGCGCTTAACGTTTTTCTCCATCCATGACTGGTAAGGATGACGGCTTTTCAGATCGTTATCGGTTTCGGCGGAGTGCAGAATACGGCCCGCTCGGGTATCGATAACCATCAGTTCGCCTGGCCCAACGCGGCCTTTTTCCAGCACCTCATCTGGCTGATAATCCCAAATACCGACTTCAGAGGCACAGGTGATCAGCTTATCTTTGGTGATCACATAGCGCGCCGGTCGCAGACCGTTACGGTCGAGGTTACAGGCTGCATAGCGACCATCAGACATTACAATGCCGGCCGGGCCATCCCACGGTTCCATATGCATGGAGTTAAAGTCAAAAAAGGCGCGCAGCTCAGGATCCATATTGGGATTATTTTGCCAGGCAGGCGGCACCAGCAGACGCATCGCGCGGATCAGATCCATCCCGCCATTCAGGAACAGTTCCAGCATATTATCCATGGAGCTGGAGTCAGAGCCGGTTTCATTCACGAACGGTGAGGCATCCTGTAAATCGGGGATCAGCGGCGTCTGGAATTTATAGGCGCGTGCGCGTGCCCATTGCCGGTTGCCGGCAATGGTATTGATTTCACCGTTATGCGCCATATAGCGGAACGGCTGCGCCAGCGGCCAGCGCGGCACGGTATTCGTGGAAAAGCGCTGATGGAACAGACAGATGGCCGATTCCATGCGCAGATCCGCCAGGTCAAGGTAGAAGCGCGGCAGGTCCGCCGGCATACAGAGACCTTTATAGATATTGACCTGGTTGGAGAAGCTGCAGATATAGAACTCTTTATCGCCCAGCGCTTCGATACGCTTTTCAATACGACGACGCGCCATATACAGGCGGCGCTCCATATCACGCGGACGCCAGCCAGCAGGGGCGTTAATAAAAATTTGCTCAATGCGCGGCAGAGAGGAGAGGGCGATTTCGCCCAGCACGTCCTGATTGGTTGGCACTTCGCGCCAGCCAACGATCGATAAGGTTTCGCGCAGCACTTCTTCTTCGACAATGCGACGGCTGGCGCGGGCTTGCTCATCGTCCTTGCTCAGGAACAGCATGCCGACCGCGTAATTTTTGGCTAAGCGCCAGTTCTGTTCTTCCGCAATGATGCGGAAAAAACGATCGGGCTTTTGTAATAGCAGGCCACAGCCGTCACCGGTTTTGCCATCAGCAAGAATTGCGCCGCGGTGCTGCATGCGAGCCAGGGCATGAATCGCGGTGCGCACTACTTTATGGCTGGGTTCGCCTTCAATATGAGCGATCAGGCCGAAACCACAGTTATCCTTTTCAAGGGATTTATCGTACAACATTTCAGTGAACCTCCCCAGGCTCTGCGGATTCCCGGCGCCGACGGCGGGCGTAGAAAGGGCTGGCGGCAGGATTGCGCATCATACGCTACCGGTCGCGTGCTCCCATTCATGGCCTCAGGCATCGGTGTCACAAGTATTGCGGACTTGTTTCAGAGGGAATCTCAATTACTGCATAAATATGATGAGTGGAACACTCATCCGAAAAGCTTCCAGCGGATTTCCAACTTATCGGGAAAGCGCAAAGAGGTCAAATAGCGTTCTTACTTATGCTTTTTTACGGTTCTTTGAATTAACTCATTGTTAAATATGATTTTTTAAGTGGTTTTGGTGGCAGGCGATAACGGTAAGCATACCCGCATAGTGTGAGCTGTCTCACTATAGTGCAGCGGCCAAATCTCTGCACCATGCTAGTGCTGACGCGTATTGCAGCATTATATGCTGTTAAATCTCTATGAACTGCAGGATGCATCTGTTTTTCTTATGGCGTCTTTTTTGTATAAACCACGGCAGAGTTATAAGGAAAATTAATCAAGCGAAGAGTGACTAAAACGCTGCTTAATTTGAATGATTATTCGTTGAGGTAATGGAGGGACAAAGACATTGCGCAGGCATTGCCTTGAAAAGCATCAGATGTCGGGAAATAAACCTGTTATTAACAGGGCCCTTCAATGTATGCGAGTTAATAAAATAGTCAATGCTTTTGACCCGCTAACCTTCTTTACTGGCTAAAACGGGTTTATTCGCACTTTAATAGTGCAGCTTCGGCTATTTCTCTGTTGAAGACGTGTTTGAGCTTGTCACGTCCCGCTGACATTAAAGTGGGGTATGATGGAAGAAGAGACCCCAAAGGAAGCTGATATGAAACAAATTCGTCTGTTGGCGCAATATTATGTCGATTTAATGGTAAAGCTGGGGCTGATTCGCTTTTCCCTGCTGTTAGCCTCGGCGCTGGTGGTACTGGCGATGGTAGTGCAAATGGCGGTTACCATGCTGCTGCGCGGCCATGTTGAAAGTATTGATATGGTGCGCTCCGTGTTCTTTGGGCTGCTCATTACGCCGTGGGCCGTCTATTTTTTGTCGGTTGTTGTTGAGCAACTGGAGGAGTCGCGACAGCGGCTTTCGCGTCTGGTAGATAAGCTGGAAGAGATGCGCCACCGCGATCTGGAGCTTAATCAGCAGATGAAGGAAACCATTAGCCAGCTCAATCAGGAGATTGCTGACCGTATTAAAGCGGAAGAGGCACGTTTGCTGGTAGTGGATAAGTTAAAAGAGGAGATGGCGCGTCGCGAGCAGGCGCAAATCGAACTGGAGCAACAATCCTCTTTCCTGCGATCCTTTCTGGATGCCTCACCGGATCTGGTTTTCTACCGCAATATTGATCAGCAATTTTCCGGCTGTAACCGGGCAATGGAGCTGTTAACAGGAAAAAGTGAAAAACAGTTGATCGGCCTGACGCCAAAAGAGGTTTACGATGAAGAAGCCGCGACAAAAGTGCTGGAAACGGATGAAAAAGTTTTCCGGCATAATGTTTCGCTAACCTATGAGCAGTGGCTGCAATATCCTGACGGACGCAAAGCCTGCTTTGAGATCCGTAAAGTGCCTTATTATGACCGCGTAGGCAAACGCAGCGGCCTGATGGGTTTTGGCCGCGATATTACCGAGCGTAAGCGCTATCAGGACGCGCTGGAGAACGCCAGCCGTGAGAAGACCACCTTTATCTCAACCATCAGCCACGAGCTGCGTACGCCGCTTAACGGCATTGTTGGCCTCAGCCGTATTTTGCTGGATACCGAGCTGAATCAGGAACAACTTAAATATCTCAAAACCATTCATGTTTCTGCGATAACGCTGGGCAATATTTTTAATGATGTGATCGAGATGGATAAGATCGAGCGTCGTAAGGTACAGCTGGATAATCAGCCGCTCGATTTTACCGGCTTCCTCGCAGACTTAGAGAATTTATCCGGCCTGCTGGCCCAACCGAAAGGATTGAAGTTTGTCCTGCAACCTCAGCTGCCGCTGCCTCATAAAATCGTCGCCGACGGCACGCGCCTGCGTCAGATCCTGTGGAACCTGATTGGTAACGCGGTGAAGTTCACTCAACAGGGTGAAATTATCGTGCGGGTTGCCTATGAGGCAGAGAAACTACGCTTTGAAGTGGAGGATTCCGGGATGGGGATCCCGCTTGATGAGCAGGATAAAATCTTTGCGATGTATTATCAGGTTAAAGACCAGCACGGCGGCAAACCCGCTACCGGCACCGGTATCGGCCTTGCGGTATCCCGACGTTTAGCGCAGGCCATGGGCGGGGATATCACCGTGCGCAGCCAGCCAGGTGAAGGGGCGTGCTTTACGGTGACGCTGAACGCGCCGCAAATCGCTGAAGAGGTAGAGGATGAGATGCTGGCCGACGAGATGCCGCTGCCTGCGCTACACGTGCTGCTGGTTGAGGATATTGAGTTAAATGTTGTCGTTGCGCGTTCTGTACTGGAGAAGCTGGGGAATAGCGTTGAGGTCGCCATGACCGGACAGGCGGCGCTGGATATGTTTGATCCCGATGAATTTGATCTGGTGCTACTGGATATTCAGCTGCCGGATATGACGGGTTTGGATGTGGCGCGCGCCATTCATCAGCGCTTTAGCGGGCAGAGCCTGCCGCCGCTGATCGCGCTGACGGCCAATGTCCTGAAAGATAAAAAAGAGTATCTGGATGCGGGCATGGATGACGTACTCAGTAAACCGCTGGCGGTGCCGGCATTAACGGCAATGATCAAAAAGTTTTGGGACTATCAGGAGATCGCTCCGATCGAGCCGCACGCTCAACTGGATGAGAAGAAACTGGCGTTACTGGACCTGCCAATGCTGGAGCAATATGCCGAGCTGGTCGGCCCGTCACTTATTACCCGCAGCCTTGATATGTTTGAGCAGCTGTTGCCTGGCTATCTGGCGGTGCTGGATTCCAACATGATGGCGCGCGATCAAAAGGGAATTGCTGAGGAAGGGCATAAAATCAAAGGCGCTGCGGGCTCGGTTGGCTTACAGCACCTACAGCAGCTAGCGAAGCAGATTCAGAGTCCGGAGCTGCCAGCATGGTGGGATAACGTCCAGGAGTGGATTGACGAACTCAAACAAGAATGGCGGCATGATGTGGCCGTATTGCGGGAATGGATTGAACAACAGGAAGCAGGACGCTGAAAAAAATGACCCCGGCTTGTGCCGGGGTGCGCGAATACTGCGCCAACACCAGGGAAAAGGTTGCTCACGCCATTTCTTTGAAGAGTTCACAAGCGGCACAAGCATGGTATTGGTTAACGCTTTGACACACCTTAGCAAATCTCAACGTATCTGTTAAATGATTCATTAAAATATGTGATGTGCGCCAGCGTTCATATACAGAAAACATTAATTTACTGACACAGTCAAGCAAGGAATTAACTGAGGCCCTATATTGGCGTCAGTTTAAGCTTTTGTAAAGGTTTTCATTACAAAAATCTTTTCGCTTTAAGAAGCTCTGGCTGGGCTCTTATTTTTTAACACTTCTTCGTACCGGATCAACATAAAATTTGTAATTAAACTCTTAATATTACTAAATTTTACTGAGTGATAATTCATGCCAAAACCGGCTGAATAAAAGGAGCGTCTAACCCTTTAGACGGCCTGGTTGTTTACTGGTGGTGGAAACGCATACAACCGGCGATAAAAAGCATTTATAAAATGAAAATCAGCTACCGGCAAGAGGATGAAAGGGAAGATTACTTCAATTAATTTTGCCATTTCCATCTTTTAAGTGTTGAGTTATCGTCCTATTTATAAATAGTTTAAATGTTTTTTCTTATGGGTGTTCGGCGGTATGTTTGGGTAAAATCGCGTTAAACAACAAATAGACTAAACTTTGGAACCGATTCCGCTGGCATGGAAACCATTGATGTAGGAAGAATTTTACAAATTCTAAAGTTGTGATTCAGAAAATTCAGTCAAGAAGCGCCATTTTTTATCAGCTTTTTTGCGCTTGATCGCCACGCAAAAGAAGTCAGTAACAACCGTGATTAATAAGTTATAAAACCAATAGCGGAAGAGAGAAAATGAGGAAAAATAAAGGGGGTTTCTTAAGCATGGCTCGGCGCTGGCTGGCGCGAACAGTCATGCTTGTTGGGGGACTTTGGCTGGCCGGAATTGCGCTTTTTGCCTTTTTGCCGGTACCGTTTTCAGCCGTGATGGCAGAGCGGCAGGTTTCTGCATGGCTAACAGGGGATTTCACATGGGTGGCACATTCTGACTGGGTTTCCAGAGATGAGATATCCCCCTGGATGCCGCTGGCGGTAATTGCCGCTGAGGATCAAAAATTCCCGGCTCACTGGGGGTTTGATGTTGAAGCCATTGAGTCGGTACTTGATAACCAGAACGGCCGACTGCGTGGCGCCTCTACATTGACGCAGCAAACGGCAAAAAATTTGTTTCTGTGGGATGGGCGCAGCTGGCTGCGTAAAGGTCTGGAAGCAGGTTTAACGCTGGGGCTGGAAAGCGTATGGAGCAAGAGACGTATTCTGACGGTCTATCTGAATATTGCTGAGTTTGGCGACGGGATCTTTGGCGTTGAAGCCGCTGCGCAGCGCTATTTTCATAAGCCTGCCAGCAGACTGACTATGTCAGAAGCGGCGCTTTTGGCTGCGGTCCTGCCCAATCCGCTGCGCTTTCGCGCCGATGCGCCTTCAGGCTATGTACGGCAGCGTCAGGCGTGGATTATGCGCCAGATGAGCCAGCTGGGCGGCACGGGCTTTATCCGGCAGCATAATCTGTAGAGGTACGCTTACTCTTCGTCGAAGCCGGCTTCAAACAGCTCGATTACCGCCGCCAGCGCCTGCTGTTCTTGCGGGCCGCTGGCTTCAATTTCTATATGACCGCCTTTTGCCGAGTCGAGCATCAACAGCGCAATGACGCTGCTGGCCTCGGCTTCGGTGCCTGTCTCATTGCGCAACAGCACTTCAGCATCAAAACTCTGCACCAGTTCAAACAGCTTCATTGCCGGGCGCGCATGCATGCCCAGCTTATTCTTGATTTCAACGGTTTGTCTGACGGTCATGATTTACGTTTTTCCAGCGTACGATGACGGGACTGAACATTTTTACCGCGTGAACGGAAGTAATCGGCCAACTGTTCGGCAATATAAACGGAACGGTGCTTACCGCCGGTACAACCAATGGCAACAGTTAAATAGCTGCGATTATTGGTCTCCAGCATGGGCAGCCACAGCTCCAGATAGCTGCGCGTCTGATAAATAAAGTTATGCACTTCCGTATGGCGATCGAGGAAAGCCGCCACCGGGCGATCGAGGCCGGTCATTGGACGCAGCTTGGGATCCCAGTGAGGGTTCGGCAGAAAACGCACGTCAAACACATAGTCGGCATCGATAGGAATACCATGCTTATAGCCGAACGATTCAAACACCATCGTCAGTTCGCGTTCACGCTTGCCCAGCAGGCGGGTACGCAGCATTTCTGCCAGTTCATGCACGGACATTTCGGAAGTATCAACAATCAGATCGGCACGTGAGCGCAACGGTTCTAAAAGATCGTTCTCTTCATCAATGGCGCTTTCCAGCGATAAGTTTTTACTGGAAAGCGGATGCAGTCGGCGGGTGTCACTATAGCGGCGGATCAGGGTGTTACGATCGGCGTCCAGAAACAGCAGCTGAGGTGAAAAGCTGTTGGGCAGGCCGGTTAAGGCTTTTTCCAGCACGTCCGGTGATTCCGGCATATTGCGGACATCAATACTGACCGCCGCAGAAATATTGCGTGCGGCCAGCGAGCTTGCCAGCTCGGGCAGTAACGTTACCGGCAGGTTATCTACACAGTAAAAACCCATATCTTCCAGCGCGCGTAACGCGACAGATTTCCCTGAGCCTGAACGACCGCTGACGATCATCAGCACCATTAAGTTATCTCCCCATTCAACCCGTGAATACCGGGCTGTCCCGGTACGGGCAAAAGTGCAAGCTGACTATTTAGTGATTTTCTTCTGGCATCGCGGCGATGATTTCATATAACTCTTCATCACTTTGCGCAGCTCGCAGACGACGGCAAACGGTTTTGTCAGCCAGTCGCTTTGCTACCAGCGAAAGGGTATGTAGATGTGTTTTACATTGATCCGCCGGCACCAGCAAGGCAAAGAGCAAATCCACCGGCTGGTTATCAATGGCATCAAAAGCGATAGGCTGATCGAGGCGGATAAAAACGCCGACCGCGCGTAGCGTATCCTCCTCCAGCTTGCCGTGTGGGATCGCAATACCGTTCCCGATACCGGTACTGCCCATGCGTTCGCGCGTCAGAATAGCTTCAAAAACCGTCTGATGAGGCAGGTTAAGCTGTTTGGCAGCCAGTTCACTGATGATTTCCAGTGCCCGCTTTTTGCTCTGGCAATGCACGCCGCTGCGGGTACAGTCAAGGCTAAGTACAGAGCTGAGTTCCAGTGAGAGTTCGTTGTTCATCATAGTTTCACTTGCGTGTTCACATTTACTGGCACATCACGCTACTTTACGCGTCTTGCGACGAGAACAGCAGCAAAAACTTCGCCAGCCGGCGTGAATGGAAAAACGGGGCGAAAAAGCTCGCCCCCGGTCTGTGCATGTTACCGTATCCGGCAACCTGACGGCCTGTTTTTCCTTAAGCCGCGTGGTGATTAGTGTTGTTTTAACTTATCTTTATGTTTGGTTAGCTGGCGCGCCAGCTTATCGATTAAACCATCGATCGCCGCATACATATCACTGGCTTCAGACGTTGCGTGCAGTTCGCCGCCGCTGACGTGCAGCGTCGCTTCCGCTATCTGCTGCACTCTTTCTACCTTTAGCACAATATGAACCTGGGTTATCCGGTCAGAATATTGTGCCAGTTTGGCAAATTTGGTGTTCACAAACTCACGTAAAGCGGTCGTGATTTCAACGTGTTGCCCGGTAATATTGAGTTGCATAGCGTCTTCCTTCTCAGTGATGATCAAACCAATTGCTTACGCTGGTTTGATGGCGGGATGGATAAAGACTCGCGATACTTCGCGACGGTACGGCGCGCCACCATAATGCCTTGCTCAGACAACAGGGTAGTGAGCTTGCTGTCGCTCAGCGGTTTGGCGGGATTTTCCGCCGAGATTAGCTTTTTCACCAGCGCGCGAATGGCGGTTGATGAGGCTTCGCCCCCGCCTTCGGTATTAACATGGCTGGAGAAAAAGTATTTCAGTTCAAAAATGCCGCGTGGGCTGTGCAGATATTTTTGGGTGGTAACGCGGGAAATGGTCGATTCATGCATATCAACGGCCTGGGCGATATCCGCCAGCACCATTGGACGCATAAACTCTTCACCCTGCTCAAAAAAAGCCTGCTGTTGTTCCACAATGCAACGCGTGACTTTGAGCAGCGTATCATTGCGGCTTTCCAGGCTTTTAATCAGCCATTTCGCATCCTGTAGGTTGGTGCGAATAAACTGGCTATCGCTGTCGCTACGCGCCGAATTGCCCAGCGCGGCGTATTGCTGGTTGATCTGCAGGCGCGGCACGCTGTCGCTGTTTAACTCAACCGTCCAGCGATTGCCTGTTTTACGCACCAGCACATCAGGGATGACATATTCCGGTTCACGGGTGTTAACTGACTGGCCTGGTCGTGGATCCAGTGACTGAATCAGCGCCAGCGCCGTTTTCAGCACATCCTCTTTCAGACGGGTCACGCGCATCAGGCTGCGGAAATCATGGTTGGCCAGCAGATCGAGGTATTGATCCACAATCAGCTGCGCTTCGGCCAGAAAGGGCGTATCGCGCGCAAACTGCGAAAGCTGTACCAGCAGACAGTCACGCAGGTTACGTGCGCCTACTCCAACCGGATCGAAACGCTGGACTCGCTTCAGAACCGCTTCGACCTCATCCAGCGCTACATCCTCGTCGCCAAGGCTGTCGCGGATATCATCCAGCGTAACGGTAAGGTAGCCGGTATCGTCAATGGCATCGACGATCGAGGTGGCAATCGCGCGGTCGGTATCGCTAAACGGCGTTAGCTCTACCTGCCACATCAGGTAATCCTGCAAGGTTTGGGTGGTTTCGCCCTGATAAACCGGTAGTTCATCATCGCGATAGTCATTGCCGGTGCCTGAGGGCGTACCGGCCGTATAGATCTCATCCCAGGTGGCATCAAGCGGCAACTCTTCCGGCATATCCTTTTGCTCAAGCGCCTCACGCGTATCAAGCGCTTCGCTTTCAGCATATTCGAGAGAATCTACTTCCTCATGGATATCGGTCTGCTCAAGCAACGGATTACTCTCCAACGCCAGCTGTATCTCCTGTTGAAGTTCCAGCGTAGAAAGCTGCAGCAAACGGATTGCCTGCTGTAGCTGCGGAGTCATCGCAAGCTGTTGACTGAGTCTGAGTTGCAAACCTTGCTTCATATTCAGAATAAAGATTCCTGATAAAACACCGTCATAACTGACACCATATCAGAGTCTGAACTCTTCACCCAAATAGACACGTTTTACTTGCTCATCGGCCAGGATCGCTTCGGGCGTTCCGTGCGCGATTAAATGGCCCTGGCTAACGATATAAGCGCGTTCGCAGACGGCCAGCGTTTCACGGACGTTGTGGTCGGTGATCAGGACGCCAAGCCCGCTGTCGCGCAGATGCTCGATGATTTTTTTAATATCGATCACGGAAATGGGATCGACGCCGGCAAAAGGCTCATCCAGTAGAATAAATTTGGGATTTGCCGCCAGCGCTCGGGCAATTTCAACACGACGGCGTTCGCCGCCTGACAGCGCCTGGCCGAGGCTATCGCGCAGATGCGCAATATGGAACTCTTCCATCAGCTCTTTGGCGCGATCTTCACGCTGCTCGGTGGTGAGATCTTCCCGTATCTGCAGCACCGCCATCAGGTTGTCATAAACGCTCAGACGACGAAAAATAGAGGCTTCCTGCGGCAGATAGCCAATCCCGCGTCGGGCGCGAGCGTGCAGCGGCAGAATGCTGATATCTTCATCATCAATAACGATGCGGCCCGCATCACGCGGCACAATACCAACGACCATATAAAACGTTGTGGTTTTGCCGGCCCCGTTTGGACCGAGCAGGCCAACGATCTCGCCTGATTTAACCTGCAGGCTGACATCTTCCACCACGCGGCGGCCTTTATAGGCTTTTGCCAGATTTTCAGCGATTAGTGTTGCCATAGGGATCAGCGGCTCTTCTGTTGGCTAGTGGATGAGGAGGCGGGTTTATCCTGCAACTGCGAAGGAACCAGTACCGTGGTGACGCGTTTGTTATCGCCTTCACTCCAGGCCTGCATCTTCTGCTCTTTAACCAGATAGGTAATGCGATCGCCTTTCACGTTGCTGTCCAGCTGCTCAATATAAGCATTGCCGGTAAGCTCAACGAAATCCTTCGCCAGCTCATAGCGCATCTTCGCCGCATGGCCTTTTACCGGCTTGCCATCGTCCTGCAGCTGATAAAAAGTGGCCGGGTTGCCATAGGCGTCGACCACGGTTTTTTTGCTGTCGCCGCCGGGACGCGTAACCACCACTTTATCTGCGGTAATTTTTATCGAACCCTGAGTAACGATAACGTTGCCGGTAAAGGTCGCGACATTGCCCTGCATGTCCAGCGCCTGATTGGCCGAATTGATGTTAACCGGCTTTTCAGAGTCGCCGGTTAAGGCAAAAGCCGGAACGCTGGCGGCCAGCAGAGTACTGATAAGCAGTAGTTTAAGGCTGTTGTTGTGCATTGATTTCATAATTTGTTTTGACCTTTTCAATCAGCTCGGCCGTTTTCGTCCGTAAATTACCGCGCATCTTCATACCAGTGGAATTAAAGCTGCGGCCATAAAGAGTGACCTGATCATCAGACATCACATCCTGCGTAACCAGATTCACCTGCGCATTATCGGTTTTGATGCGCTCAATCTGGGCATCTTTAGCCAGGCTATTGACCTCAACGTGACCGTAAAGATAAAGCATGCGATCTTTCGTCAGTTTGGCTTTGTCGGCCCGTACTGACCAGGCAGGGATCTTGTTTTCGTCATAAGTGGTCATCAGCGGCCTGTCAAACCAGCTGATCTCATCAGCGGAAAAGTAGGTCACCTTATCCGACACCAGCTTGTAGCTCAGGCTGCCGGTTGGGTTATATACCACGGTACTGGAATTCGCGCTGGTATAGGTCGGTTCCCGATCGTTTGTTTCCACCTGACCCTGTTCATCTTCGTTACCGGCAAGATTCCAGCCGATCAAGATAATAGCAATCAACGCCAACAAGAGCGTTATCCAACGCCTGGTTTTACTCATACCGATTGCCCTTTGGCATCATCAAACTTATCCTGGGCGATCAAAATCAGATCGCAAACTTCGCGTACCGCGCCGCGCCCACCGGCAATACGGGTCACATAGTTGGCGCGCCCCAGCAGCAGCGGGTGAGCATCAGCTACGGCGATGCTTAAACCCACTTTGGCCATCACCGGCCAGTCAATCAAATCGTCGCCGACGTAGGCGACTTGATTGGGGGCTAACGACAGTTTATCCAGAAGTTCCCTGAAGGCCAAAAGCTTATCAGACTGCCCCTGGTAAAGATGTGTAATGCCCAGCGTCTGGCAACGATCTTCCAGCAGTTTGGCCCGTCGGCCGGTGATAATCGCCACCTCGATATCGGAAGTCAGCAGGCAGCGAATGCCATAACCATCACGAACGTTAAACGCTTTTAGCTCTTCGCCGCTATTGCCCATATAAATCAGGCCATCGGACATTACGCCGTCAACATCGCAGATCAACAGGCGAATCTCGCTGGCGCGTTGTATGACGTCCTGGCTTACCTCGCCGTAGCAGGTTTCCACGACGTTTTTTTCTTGCGTCATTCTGGTTTCCATCCGGTTTATACTACGCCTGCGCGCAGCATGTCATGCATATGAACAATACCAATAAGCTGGTCGCCGTCGGCAACCATGACGGCAGTGATATGCTTACTTTGCATCAGGTTCAGAGCGTCAACCGCTAACATATTGGGACGTACGCGAATGCCGCCCGGCGTCATTACGCTGGCGATAGACGCATTTTGAAAATCGATGCCCATATCAAAAACGCGGCGTAAATCACCGTCGGTGAAAATGCCCTGAATCTGCATTAAATCGTCTACGATTGCCGTCATACCCAGGTTTTTGCGTGTAATTTCCAGCAGCGCATCGCGTAGCGAGGCTTCGCGGGTAACGTGGGGAATTTCATCGCCGGTGTGCATAATATCACTGACGCGCAGCAACAGTTTGCGGCCCAGCGCGCCGCCAGGGTGAGAAAGAGCGAAGTCCTGGGCGGTAAAGCCGCGCGCCTTTAGCAGGGCAACCGCCAGCGCATCGCCCATCACCAGCGTCGCCGTAGTGCTGGAGGTCGGTGCCAGGCCCAACGGACACGCTTCGTGCGGCACTTTAACACACAGATGAAGATCTGCGGCACGCGCCATGCTGCTTTCCGGGCGGCTGGTGATGCAAATTAGCGGCACTTTAAGCCGTTTTAACACCGGGATCAGCGCCTGGATTTCGTTTGATTCGCCGGAATTGGAAATGGCGATCACGATGTCGCTGCTGGTGACCATCCCTAAATCGCCATGGCTGGCTTCGGCGGGATGCACGAAAAAGGCGGGTGTACCGGTACTGGCGAAGGTGGCTGCCATTTTTTTGCCAATATGCCCCGATTTACCCATCCCCATTACCACGACTTTTCCCTGGCAATAGAACATCATTTCGCAGGCGCGGGTAAAATCATCGTTGATGTATTGATCGAGCTGTTCCAGCCCCTGGCGTTCAATATCAAGTACTTCTTTACCGGCCTGTTGGAAATCGAATCCCGGCTCGGGCATGATGTGCGTCATTGATGTTCAGTCCTTTATCCGTTGAGACTAAATGGCTGCAGGTAAAGTACGGTTACCCAGGCTATAAAACCGGCCAGTAAAATCGCCCCGGCGCGACGACCAATACGACGGCTGCGCTGTAGGCAAATAAGCATAAACAGGGCGCTGACGCCGAGCATAACCCAGTAATCGCGTTCAAAGGCGGCGCTGTCAAACTCTCCGGGCTGAAGCAGAGCCGGAAGTCCAAGTACAATAGCCAGATTATAAATGTTGGAGCCGATAAGGTTGCCAATGGCTATGTCATCTTCTCCTTTTAATGCGCCTGCGATCACGGTCGCCAGCTCCGGCAGGCTGGTCCCGACGGAGATAATTGTTAGCCCAATCACCAGCTCGCTTACGCCGAAGTAGTCTGCAATCACCGTTGCGTTATCGATTACCATGCGGGTCGACATTGGTAGAATAATCAGCGCAACCGCCAGCCACAGGAAGGCGACCGTGTTGCCTGAATCGTCACGCGGCAGTTCAGCCAGCTGTTCCCGCGTTAACGTATCGCTATTATCCCGTTCGGCCTGGCGGGCGATACGAATAATAAACAGCAGATAGAGCAGGGCAAAGGCGATCAGTGCGACGCCATCAACGCGACTCAACTGGTAGTCACACAGGATGATGCCGCTCAACAAGGTTACCAGCAGCATTAACGGCAGTTCACGCCGTACCAGGTTCGAATGGACCGTAAGGGGATGCAGTAGCGCCGCGCCGCCAAGAATCAGCAAGATATTGGTAATATTGGAACCCATTGCAGTGCCGACGGCCATATCCATCTGCCCATGCGTGGCGGCAGTAAAGGAGACGATCAATTCAGGCAGCGAGGTGCCGATGCCCACAATGGTCATACCGATAATCAGTGGAGGAATGCCCAGCGAACGACAGAGAATGGCGGCACTAAACACTAAACGATCGGCTCCATAGACCAGTAAAACTAAACCGATAACTAACAGTGCAGCGGCTAAAAGCATGAAAAATCCTTGGATCGGTTATACTCGTCGGTTTGCCAGACTCGTCATTTTGCAGGCGATATAAAGAATGGCGATGATTTTGACCGTCTGCGAGCAAAAAGTAAAACGTATGCCGGTTTTCGCTACGAAGAAGCATCCGATTTCTGTAAAACTCGCGGCAATGGTTACTTAGATGCGATTAACATAAATCTTTTGAATCGCCTAAAATGGATAACAGAGGTATCAATGCACCAGCCATCCACGAATCTGGTCGAAGTCCACGGCGTTAGCTTTACCCGTGGTAATCGCACCATTTTCGACAATATCTCGTTAACGGTGCCAAAAGGGAAAGTCACCGCCATCATGGGGCCTTCCGGTATCGGTAAAACGACCCTGCTGCGTCTTATTGGCGGCCAACTGCAGCCAGATGCCGGTGATATCTGGTTCGATGGCGAAAATATTCCTCAACTGTCGCGCTCGCGTCTGTATGAGACACGCAAGCGTATGAGCATGCTGTTTCAGTCCGGAGCGCTGTTTACCGATCTTAATGTTTACGAGAATGTCGCCTGGCCGTTACGGGAGCATACACGCTTGCCCGCGCCGCTGCTGCACAGCACCGTGATGATGAAGCTGGAAGCGGTCGGTCTGCGCGGAGCGGCGAAATTAATGCCCTCAGAGCTTTCGGGCGGGATGGCGCGCCGCGCCGCGCTGGCGCGTGCGATTGCGCTGGAACCGGATCTGATCATGTTCGACGAGCCTTTTGTTGGTCAGGATCCTATTACCATGGGCGTACTGGTTAAGCTGATTGATGAGCTGAATCATTCGCTGGGCATGACCTGTATCGTCGTTTCACATGATGTGCCTGAGGTCTTGAGCATCGCCGATTACGCCTATATTGTGGCAGGGCAAAAAATCATTGCTCAGGGAACAACGCAGGCGCTTCAGGACAATCCTGACGCACGTGTACGCCAGTTCATCGATGGGATTGCTGATGGGCCGGTGCCTTTCCGTTATCCGGCTGGCGACTATTTTGCCGATCTTACCGGTTCAGGGAGTCAATAAACTGATGTTTTTAAATGCGCTGGCGCTACTGGGTCGCCAGGGGATCCAAACCTGTGCTTCGTTTGGCCGTGCCGGTCTGATGCTGTTTCATGCGCTGGCCGGTAAACCGCAGTTTCGCAAACACACCCCGCTGCTGATCAAACAGTTATATAGCGTAGGCGTGATGTCCTTGCTGATCATTTTGGTTTCTGGCCTGTTTATCGGCATGGTGCTGGGGCTGCAGGGGTTTTTGGTGCTAACGACCTATGGCGCTGAAACCAGCCTTGGCATGCTGGTGTCATTATCGCTGCTGCGCGAGCTGGGGCCGGTGGTTACGGCGTTGCTGTTTGCCGGACGCGCCGGTTCGGCGTTAACGGCGGAAATTGGCCTGATGAAAGCGACGGAGCAGCTTTCCAGCATGGAAATGATGGCGGTAGATCCGCTGCGTCGGGTAATCTCACCGCGCTTCTGGGCGGGTTTTATCAGTATGCCGCTATTAACGCTGATTTTTACCGCCGTGGGCATTTGGGGCGGGGCGTTGGTAGGCGTCAGCTGGAAAGGTATCGACCCTGGATTCTTCTGGTCGGCGATGCAGAACGCGGTAGATTTCCGCACCGATATTATTAACTGCCTGATTAAAAGCGCGGTGTTTGCCATTACGGTAACCTGGATTGCGTTATTTAACGGCTACGATGCGATTCCGACCTCTGAAGGGATCAGCCGGGCCACCACGCGTACGGTAGTACATTCCTCACTGGCGGTACTGGGGTTAGATTTTGTGCTGACGGCACTGATGTTTGGGAACTAGGACTATGCAAACAAAAAAAAGTGAAATTGGAGTAGGGGCGTTCATGCTGCTGGCGCTTATCGCCATCCTGTTTCTCTGTCTGCGCGTTGCAGATGTGAAATCGCTGGGCACCGAGCCTACATGGAGGCTCTACGCGACTTTTGACAATATCGGCGGGTTGAAGGTTAGCTCTCCGGTTAAAATTGGCGGCGTGGTGATTGGTCGCGTTACGGATATTACCCTGGATGAGAAATCTCTGTCGCCACGCGTAACCATGGACATTGAAGACAGATATAACCATCTTCCCGATACCAGTTCACTGGCGATTCGTACTCAGGGGCTGCTGGGCGAACAGTATCTGGCGTTAAATGTTGGTTTTGACGATCCTGACATGGGCACGGCTATTCTGAAGGATGGCGATACGCTCCAGGATACGAAATCGGCGCTGGTGCTGGAAGATCTGATTGGTCAGTTTTTGTATAAGAGCGGCGATGGTAATCAAAGCCCTGCGCAGGAACCAAACGCGCCTGCAGCACCGACTTCTGCTAACCCGGAACAACCTTAAGAGGCTACACGTATGTTTAAACGTTTACTGATGGTCGCTATGCTGGTTATCGCGCCGCTGGCGGCAAACGCGGCAGATCAAACCAATCCTTATAAGCTGATGAATGAGGCAGCGGCGAAGACATTCACCCGCCTGAAAAACGAGCAACCGAAAATCAAGCAGGATCCCAATTATCTGCGCGAGATTGTTCGTCAGGAACTGCTGCCTTATGTACAAATTAAATACGCTGGCGCGCTGGTTCTGGGCCGCTACTACCGTGAAGCGACGCCGGCGCAGCGCGAAACCTATTTCAACGCGTTTGGCGATTATCTTGCGCAGGCTTATGGCCAGGCGCTGGCGCTTTATCATGGACAAACGTATCAAATCGCGCCGGAGCAGCCGCTGGGCAACGCGAATATCATTGCCATCCGCGTCAGCATTATCGATCCCAACGGACGGCCCCCGGTTCGCCTTGATTTTCAGTGGCGTAAGAACAGCCGTACCGGCGAATGGCAGGCCTATGACATGATCGCCGAAGGGATCAGTATGATCACCACCAAACAAAATGAGTGGAGCGATATTCTGCGTACCAAAGGCATCGACGGCCTGACGCAGCAGCTGAAAAACTATGCGGCGCAGCCTATTACTCTGGATCAGAAAAATAATGGCTGATCTTCTGAGCTGGCAGGTTGAGGCAAAAACGCTTTACCTTCGCGGGGAGCTTGACCGGGAAACACTGCTCGGCCTGTGGCAGCAGCGCGAAACCGCAATGCAAAAAATTGAGGTTATCGATGTTTCCGGGCTGCAGCGCGTAGACTCGGCCGGTCTGGCGTTACTGGTGCATCTGCGTCAGATAGCGCAACAGCAGGGTGCCAGCCCCGTTTTCAGCGGTATCACGGATAAATTACACTCCCTGATCATGCTGTACAATTTACAGCAGATTATTGTTTCTGCTGAAAATTGCGCCTAATCGCGCTGGATTTTTGTATAAGCCCCTGCACAGTCAGGGGCTTTTTGTTTGTTTAAGATAAATGCGCTTTCAACTAATATGACAGCCTGTTTATCATCAACCGAATGTAAAAAAATCATGGAAAATAGTGAAATTCAGACAGTACTAATGAACGCACTGCCGTTAAAAGAAGTACATGTCAGCGGTGACGGCAGTCATTTTCAGGTTATCGCCGTTGGCGAATTGTTCGCTGAGCTGAGCCGCGTGAAAAAACAGCAGGCGGTCTATGCACCGCTGATGGAATATATCGCTGATAACCGTATTCATGCGGTATCCATCAAAACCTACACCCCTGAAGAGTGGGAACGGGATCGTAAGCTAAACGGTTTTTAAGCTGTTGAGGCGGCTTATGGTCCGCGACTCGATGGCCTTTTAAGTTCTGATAACAGAGAGCAGTTGCAATGGATAAATTTCGTGTACAGGGTCCGACCCGGCTAAGCGGTGAAGTCACCATCTCCGGCGCCAAAAATGCCGCCCTGCCGATCCTGTTCGCCGCTCTGCTGGCTGAAGAGCCGGTGGAGATTCAGAATGTCCCGAAACTAAAGGACATTGATACCACCATGAAGCTGCTCAGCCAGCTGGGTGTAAAAGCGGAGCGCAATGGATCCGTGCATCTTGATGCCAGTAAAGTAGATATTTACTGCGCTCCTTATGAGCTGGTGAAAACCATGCGCGCCTCGATTTGGGCGCTGGGACCGCTGGTAGCGCGTTTTGGCCAGGGGCAGGTCTCTTTACCCGGCGGCTGCGCCATCGGCGCGCGACCGGTTGATTTGCATATTACCGGGCTGGAGCAACTGGGCGCGGAAATCAAGCTGGAAGAGGGCTATGTTAAAGCCTCGGTCAATGGGCGTTTGAAGGGCGCGCACATTGTAATGGATAAAGTTAGCGTTGGCGCGACGGTAACCATTATGTCTGCAGCGACCCTGGCGACCGGCACGACCATCATTGAAAACGCCGCGCGTGAACCGGAAATCGTGGATACCGCGAACTTCCTGAATACTCTGGGCGCAAAAATCAGCGGTGCAGGCGGCGATCGTATTACGATTGAGGGCGTTGAGCGCCTGGGCGGCGGCGTTTACCGCGTGTTGCCTGACCGTATTGAAACGGGAACTTTTCTGGTTGCCGCAGCGATCTCTGGCGGCAAGGTTGTGTGTCATAAAACGCAGCCTGATACGCTGGATGCGGTACTGGCGAAGCTGCGTGAAGCCGGTGCGGAAATCGAAACGGGTGAAGACTGGATCAGCCTTGATATGCACGGTAAACGTCCGAAAGCCGTTAACGTGCGTACCGCACCGCACCCGGGTTTTCCTACCGATATGCAGGCGCAGTTTACCTTGCTAAACCTGGTTGCAGAAGGAACCGGCGTCATTACCGAAACCATTTTCGAAAACCGGTTTATGCATATTCCTGAGCTGATTCGTATGGGCGCGCATGCAGAGATCGAAAGCAATACGGCGATTTGCTACGGCGTAGAGAAGCTGTCTGGTGCGCAGGTGATGGCGACGGATTTACGCGCTTCCGCCAGCCTGGTACTGGCCGGCTGTATTGCTGAAGGAACCACAGTGGTCGATCGTATTTATCATATCGATCGTGGCTATGAGCATATCGAAGATAAGCTGATCGCCATGGGCGCGAAAATCGAACGGGTTAAAGGCGAATAGATCTCGCTGCTGTAGCGCGTTCTGAAGACGTTTTTGTTAAAAACAGCGCCCGATTTCGGGGGCTGTTTTTTTTTACTTAAGCGGGGTCAGGAGCGGGAACGAATCAGCTTCTTACGATCAATCAGCTTCCTGGTTATGGGATCGTAGTAGCGGCTGGGCCAAATTTCCGCAGGATGAACTGCGAGCGCCTCGGCAATTAACCATTCCCCTTTCGGCCATGGACGATTGAGCGCATTAGCCAGCGTTGATGAACTCAGGCCAGCCTGGCGCGATACGGCGGCAAGAGAGGTTCCCTTTTTATGCAGGGCGGCAATGATATCCGCCGTATGCCAGTCTTGCTTTGTTTTATTCACATTACCCATAGCGCACGTCTCCCTATGCTGATTTTTCTTGATGAGAATTACTGGAGTTTTTAAGAAACTTTAAATTAAAAGAGTTAGGGGAAAGAGTATGTTGCTGTTTGCATTTCAAGCTCCATCTTGCCAGAAGGTGGTTTTTTATAGCAAACAGAATCCATTTATTTCCAGTAAATTCCAAATGAAGCGAAAGAAATGTGTTTCTCTTCGCAAAAGCGTGATGGGTGTTTGCAAACGGAAGGAAAAAATAAAGAGCGGGGGAGCGTTAAATAGCGCCCCCGTAACGCATCAGGAGTCGCGCTGTACTGCCATATGAGCCAGCGCTTCCAGCGCACTGCGCCAGGGAGATTCTGGCAACACCTGCAGAGCAGCGATAGCCTTATCCGCTTCCTGTTCGGCACGGTTGCGCGTCCACTCAAGAGAACCGCATTGACGCATCGCCTCCAGTACCGGATCCAGCAAATGGCGACCATTACCCTGTTCAATGGCTTCACGTATCATGGCGGTCTGCTGGGCATTGCCATGGCGCATGGCATGCAGCAACGGTAGGGTAGGTTTACCTTCGCTGAGATCGTCACCAACGTTTTTCCCCAGCGTTTGTCCATCGGCGCTGTAATCAAGCAGATCGTCAATCAGCTGAAAAGCGGTGCCGAGATAGCGACCATAATCCTGTAAACCCTGCTCCTGAGTTTCAGTAGCGCCCGCCAGAATCCCGGAAGATTGCGCCGCCGCTTCGAACAGACGCGCCGTTTTGCTGTAAATCACCCGCATATAGCTCTCTTCAGTGATATCAGGATCGTTACAGTTCATTAGCTGCAGCACTTCGCCTTCGGCGATAACGTTTACCGCTTCTGACATCAACGCCAGAATACGCAGTGAACCAAGGCTGGTCATCATTTGAAAGGCGCGGGTGTAAATAAAATCGCCTACCAGCACGCTGGCTGCGTTGCCAAAGGCCGCGTTGGCCGTAGCTTTTCCGCGCCGCATATCAGATTCATCCACCACATCGTCATGCAACAGCGTCGCGGTATGAATAAATTCAATCAGCGCGGCAATAGTCACGTGCTGCTTACCTTCATAGCCGAGCGCGCGCGCCGCAAGAATGGCAATCATAGGACGAATACGCTTTCCGCCGCCGCTGATAATGTAGTAACCCAACTGATTGATGAGCGAAACATCTGAATTCAGCTGTGAGAGGATGGTCTCGTTGACGGCCGCCATATCTGGGGCGGTTAATTCATTAATTTGTTCTAAATTCATCAGTCTGTTCAGCTATTGCTCTGTTCAGCGCCATGTTAAGCGACTTTGCCCATGTCTGTGCCATGTAATGTATTACAGATTGTACTTGAAAAACGAGGCTCTTGAATCCTGAGTATGGCGCTGCGTTTTTTTTCTGCAATCCTTTGCTATGTCCTCTTGTCAACGCAGGGATTTTTGCGTAGAATTCGCGCCCTATTGTGAATATTTATCGCGCCGCCTGACAATTGAAGAAGGTAAGCGCAGAAGCGGAGTTTTATATGTACGCGGTTTTCCAAAGTGGTGGTAAACAACACCGAGTAAGCGAAGGTCAAACCGTTCGCCTGGAAAAGCTGGACATCGCAACCGGCGAAACTATTGAGTTCGATCAGGTTCTGATGATTGCAAATGGTGACGACGTTACAATCGGCGCACCGCTGGTTTCAGGTGGCGTGATCAAAGCAGAAGTTGTTGCTCATGGTCGTGGCGAGAAAATTAAGATCGTTAAGTTTCGTCGTCGTAAACACCATCGTAAGCAGCAGGGCCATCGTCAGTGGTTCACTGATGTGAAAATCACTGGCATCAGCGCCTGAGAGGAGATCTGACAAATGGCACACAAAAAGGCTGGCGGCTCAACACGTAACGGTCGCGACTCAAATGCACAGCGCCTGGGCGTAAAACGTTTCGGCGGTGAATCTGTACTGGCTGGCAACATCATCGTTCGTCAGCGTGGCACCAAGTTCCACGCAGGTACCAACGTTGGTCTTGGCCGTGACCACACTCTGTTTGCTACTGCAAACGGTAAAGTGAAATTCGAAGTTAAAGGCCCGAACAACCGTAAATACGTCAGCATCGTTGCTGAGTAAGGTTGTCGTGCTGCAGGCGGGTTAATCTGCCTGCCAGAGAATGAAAGCCCCGCAGAATATTGCGGGGCTTTTTACATTTTGAGCTTGCCTGATTTGCTGTACAATTTACGTACAGTCTTTCCGCAACGGGTCATCGCTTATGGCCTCGGCGGAATTAAAGCCGCACCGGTTTATCCGGTCGCCAGGTGAATGATTTACGGAGAAGGTAAATGAAGTTTGTTGATGAAGCGACGATTCTGGTCGTTGCAGGTGATGGCGGTAATGGTTGCGTTAGCTTCCGCCGCGAAAAATATATTCCGAAAGGCGGCCCGGACGGCGGCGACGGCGGTGACGGCGGCGATGTCTATCTGCTGGCCGATGAAAACCTTAACACGCTGATCGATTATCGCTTTGAAAAATCTTTCCGCGCCGAGCGTGGACAGAACGGGCAGAGCCGCGACTGTACCGGCAAGCGTGGTAAAGATATCGTGATTAAAGTGCCGGTCGGCACGCGCGTTATCGATCAGGGTACCGGTGAAACGCTGGGCGACCTGACGCGCCATGAGCAAAAGCTGATGGTAGCAAAAGGCGGCTGGCACGGTCTGGGCAACACGCGCTTTAAATCCTCCGTTAACCGTACCCCGCGTCAGAAAACCATGGGTACGCCGGGTGAGAAGCGCGACCTGCAGCTGGAGCTGATGCTGCTGGCCGATGTTGGCATGCTGGGTCTGCCGAACGCCGGTAAATCAACCTTTATCCGCGCGGTGTCTGCCGCCAAGCCAAAAGTGGCTGATTATCCTTTTACCACGCTGGTGCCGAGCCTTGGTGTGGTGCGTATGGATAATGAAAAAAGCTTTGTGGTCGCCGATATTCCGGGCCTGATTGAAGGCGCAGCGGATGGCGCGGGACTGGGCATTCGCTTCCTGAAGCATCTGGAACGCTGCCGTGTTCTGCTGCACCTGATCGATCTGGCGCCAATTGATGAATCCGATCCGGTAGAAAATGCGCGTATCATCCTCGGCGAGCTGAAGAAATACAGTGAAAAACTGTATGACAAGCCGCGCTGGCTGGTCTTCAACAAAGTGGATCTGCTGAGTAAAGAAGAAGCGGAAACGCGTGCGAAGGCCATTGTGGAAGCGCTTGGCTGGGATGAGAAATATTACCTTATCTCTGCCGCCAGTCAGACCGGCGTGAATGCGCTGTGCTGGGATGTGATGTCCTTCCTGATCGCCAATCCCAAAGAGGCGGAACAGGAAGAGAAGAAACCTGAGAAAGCTGAATTCATGTGGGACGATTACCACCGTGAAGCGCTGGAACAGGCAGAAGAAGAAGTAGATGAAGATTGGGATGATGACTGGGACGAAGATGACGACGAAGGTGTCGAAATCATCTATCAGCATTAATCATGCCTGATAACTGCAGCCCGGCTTATCGCCGGGCTTTTTTTGCTGTTTTTATTGCTGCGGGCTCTATGCCTGACGTAGAGAGCATACTGATAAACCCTGCTGTCGTGCAGGGAGTGTGCAAATGATTGAAGGACGTTACCAGTTTGGCGCGCCCGGTATTAGCCTGAGCACTGGCTTGTGCTGGTTTGTCCGCTGCCCTGGTTCAGGATAGCCGGCAACCAGCATTGTGCTTCCAGTCCGGAGCGGTTCTGACGATTGCTTAACTGCATCTTTCCGCCGTGGAGCTGTAAAATTCGCAACACAATATTTAAACCCAGCCCGCTGCCGCCGTAACGCCGATCGCGTCGATGAAACGCCTGAGTAAGTTCTCCCGCGCTCTTTTCATCAATACCGGGACCTTCATCACGAATTGTCAACAGGCTGCCATTATCTTGCGCCTGTAGCTGCAGCGTAATGGGTGAGTGCTCCGGGCTATAGCGGAAAGCGTTTTCCAGTAAGTTACGCACCATCAGGCGCAATAAAACTGCATCACCCTGCACTTTCATATCCTGTTGCGTCCACTCCAGCGTCTGCTGTCGCTGATGCAGTAATTCGCTCATTTCAGCCTGCAAGGGAAGAAAAATATCCCGCTGCCAGCTCAGCGTTTGATAATGGCCGCTGGCCAGCGCTTGTCCGGCACGTGAAAGCATTAACAGCTGCTCGATGACATGCATCAACTGATCGATACGCGCGACCAGCATGGGCGCCTGCTTGATCTCCTGCTGCGCCATCAGCTCAAGGTGCAGGCGTATCCCTGCCAGCGGCGTGCGTAACTCATGGGCCGCGTCTGCTGTAAATAACCTTTCTTGCTGAAGCGTTTGATTAAGGCGGGCAAGCAGCTGATTCATTGCTCCGGTTACCGCCACGATTTCTTCCATCTCCGAATAGACAGGCAACGGCGAGAGATTATCGGCGGAGCGTTCAGCCAAACTGTTTTGTAAGGCCTCAAGTGGACGAATAACCCAGCTGATCGCCCAGAAAGAGAGAGTTAGCGTAAAGCCGACCATGACTAACGACGGAAGCAGGAGAGAGGCTATCGCTTCACGGATCTCGTTTTCAACATGCTGATTACGTAATTTCGCCGTCAGCGTTTCGTTTACCAGAAAACCGATCTGTTCACGGCTTTCATGCCATAACCAAATGGCGCTCATTAGCTGACAAGTCAGCAAAATAAGCGCCAGCATAATTAACAAACGCCGACGCATACTGTTCATTGACGCTCTTCCAGCCGGTAACCCACGCCGCGTACCGTTTTGATACGATCTTTACCCAACTTGCGGCGCAGATTATAGATATGAACTTCCAGCGCATTCGAGCTGTTATCGTCCTGCCAGCTGTAGATATCCTGCTGTAATGTCTCGCGATGCACGGTTTGACCAATTCGCATCAGCAGCCTGCAAAGCAGAGCGAACTCTTTAGGCGTAACCTCTATTGGCTGATTATTCACCGAGACCTGCAAAGAGGAGAGGTTAAGCGCCAGATCTCCATGCTGGATATGATTGTCACTGTGGCCCTGGTAACGTCTGATGAGCGCCCGTACGCGCGCTTTTAATTCAGCCAGCGCAAAAGGCTTAATCAGATAGTCGTCAGCGCCAGCGTCCAGTCCGTCAACCCGATCCTCCAGCGCATCGCGGGCTGTGAGAATCAATACCGGCAGGTCGATATTTTTTCGACGCCAGCGGCGCAGCAAATCGGTTCCATCCGCATCCGGCAGGCCAAGATCCAGTACGACTAAACTATACTCCCCACTGTGCAGCAGGGCATCCGCCTGAGCCGCTTTATCCGCGCAATCCACGGCATAACCCTCGCTACTTAGCGCGAGGGCGATGCCTTCCTGCAATAGCACATCATCTTCCACAATGAGAATTTTCATGCGGCTCAGTTATTCTGATAGATGTCTTTGTATAGCCGGCTTTCAAAGCGCACTAGCGGCACGCGGCGGATGCGTTTGTCCTCTGGCGGTACGGCATACCCGGACAGGAACTGCACAAATGCCACGCGTTGACCGCTGGCGGTGGTAATAAAGCCGGCCAGGTTATAAACCCCTGACAACGAACCGGTTTTAGCGGAAACTTTGCCATCCACGCCGGCTTCATGCAGACCGCCGCGATAGCGCAACGTGCCATCGTAGCCCGCCAGCGGCAGCATAGAGATAAAGTTCAGTTGCTGATCGTTTTGCGCAATATATTGCAGCACCTGCATCATGGTTGCCGGAGAGATCAGATCGTGACGCGATAGTCCGGATCCATCGACCAGGATACTGTTGCCAAGATCGATATTCGCCTTCTGGCGCAGAACACGGCGCACCGCATCTGAACCGGCACGCCAGGTGCCAGGAACGTTAAAATAGTGACGCCCGATGGTGCGGAAAACCGTATCGGCGATCATATTGTCCGATTTTTTCAGCATCACTTTCAGCAAATCACGCAGCGGCGCGGACTGTGTCTCCGCCAGGAGGGTGCCTGGCTCGGTGACGCGCGTTTGGCGCACCAGATGTCCGGTGTAATCAATACCGGCGTCCTGCAGCATCGCTTTTAAAATGGCTCCGGACCAGGCGGCACCATCCTGAATAGCAAAGGCCAGCGGCAAAGGTTCGCTGCGCTGCGTCATACAGCCGGTGAGTGTAAAGCGATTCAGCTCACCCGGTACGACATCCAGTTCGCAGTAAGGCGCATCGGGCGACCCTTTCGCTAAGGTACGTACCTGGCTGAACATGGTAACCGGATAATAAGACGCTACGCGAATAAAGGCGTTATCGTCGGGACGGTCGGCGCTATACAAGGACACGGAAAAACAGTTTTTATCCACGATAGCAGCGGCAGGCGGCGCGCTAAAGCACTGAGTATTATCGTTCCATGGCCAGCCTGGCGCTTTATCGTGACTGGCGAAGACCGAGGTGTCGATCACCAGATTGCCCTGAATATGGGTAATACCCTGTTTGGTCAGGGCGGTAACCATATTACGTAAATCCTGACGCGAAAGCGTGGGATCGCCGCCAAAGCGGGCAATCAGATCGCCCTGCAGGGTGCCATTATCCACTTTGCCCTGAGTTTCCAGCGTGGTGCGAAAGCGGAAGTCTGGACCCAACTCCAGCAGCGCTGCGAGCGCCGTCACTACTTTCATGGTGCTGGCTGGCAAAGCCATTTGTTTACTGTGATAATCGACCAGCGGCGTTGATGAACCCACTTTTTGTGCCATCAGCGCCAGGTTTGCGCCATCCGGTAAATATTGTGTGTATTCTTCCACGGGTGCTGCCTGAGCTTGCAGCATAAACGCACAGGTTAGTCCGGTAACAAGTCGTGAAAATCGCATAATCTCGCGGTAACTGACGGGTGAAGCCGTCATACTACGGTGCATCGTAGTAGAAAGTAAACGATGACCCATAGGGAACTCTGGGTTAAAATACGTATCAAAATGCAAACCTGAATCCTGACCTGGAGCCTGCTCCGGGTCAGGTTTCTTTTGTTTGCGAATCAGCCGGTAGCGTTGCACAACGCGTCAGGCCGACGACCCAATGGTCAGGACGACAACAAGCAAACAGGACCGATGACGAGGTATTAAAATGAATCAGATTCCGATGACGTTAAGGGGCGCGGAGAAGCTGCGTGAAGAACTCGAAGAGCTGAAGACCGTCAGACGCCCCCGTATTATTGCCTCAATTGCGGAAGCGCGTGAGCATGGCGATCTGAAAGAGAATGCCGAGTATCATGCCGCGCGTGAAGAACAAGGCTTTTGTGAAGGGCGTATTCAGGAGATCGAAGCCAAGCTGTCGAATGCGCAGGTGATCGATGTCACTAAAATCGCTAACAATGGCCGGGTGATTTTTGGCGCGACGGTAACCGTGCTGAATATCGATACTGATGAAGAGTCAACCTATCGTATCGTTGGTGATGATGAGGCGGACTTTAAGCAGAACCTGATTTCCGTAAACTCGCCGATGGCGCGCGGGTTGATTGGTAAAGAAGTGGATGATGTAGTGGTGATTAAAACGCCCGGCGGCGACGTCGAGTATGAAATTCTGAAAGTAGAATATCTTTAATCGCTCTGACGCATCACATAATTGTAAAGAAAGGAAAAAGGCCGCGTTGCGGCCTTTTATCCTGAGCAGGAGCATGGCAACTTCTTCCGGCTGACTACAATCGTTATATTTCAGGTTGCATGTGCATTGGCTTTCCTTGCTCACTTACTCAGTAAGCTTCCAGGATTTGCTGCGTTGCTGCTTTCACGCAACCCGAATTATTTAGCGTATAATCAGCTTGCCCGGTTAGCGCGGCAGGGAGATTTTGCGTTCTTCTGACGGACGGTACAGCACCAGCGTCTTGCCGATAACCTGCACGTTACAGGCCCCCGTTTCACGAACAATGGCTTCTACCATCAGGTTTTTCGTTTCCCGATCTTCGGTAGCGATCTTCACCTTAATCAGTTCGTGATGCGCAAGCGCCTGTTCGATTTCGGCCAGCACGCCTTCGGTCAGGCCATGGTTACCCAGCATAACAACGGGTTTCAGCGGATGGGCCAGACCTTTCAGGTGCTGTTTTTGTTTGGTACTCAGATTCATCGTATATTTTTACTTACATTGGGATTGAAAACGGTACATTCTACCGCCATCTCTGGTATATCACCAAACAGGACATCACTATGTTTGGTTATTTATCGCTACGATGAAGAATAGTTGGAAAAAGTATGACAGGTAAAAAGCGTTCAGCCAGTTCCAGCCGCTGGCTTCAGGAACACTTTAGCGATAAATATGTGCAACAGGCACAGAAAAAGGGGTTGCGTTCGCGCGCCTGGTTTAAACTTGATGAAATACAGCAGGGCGATAAGCTGTTTAAGCCCGGGATGACCGTGGTCGATCTTGGTGCAGCGCCTGGCGGTTGGTCTCAATACGTTGCGACCCAGATTGGCTCAAAGGGACGTATTATCGCTTGTGATCTTTTACCGATGGATCCTATCGTTGGTGTCGATTTCCTTCAGGGCGATTTTCGTGAAGAATCCGTAGTGAAAGCACTATTGGAACGCGTCGGCGAAGAGAAAGTCCAGGTTGTCATGTCCGATATGGCGCCCAATATGAGCGGCACTCCAGCCGTTGATATTCCCCGGTCGATGTATTTAGTGGAGCTGGCACTGGAAATGTGTCGCGATGTACTGGCACCTGGTGGCAGTTTTGTAGTGAAAGTATTTCAGGGAGATGGCTTCGATGAATACCTGCGGGAAATTCGCTCCCTGTTTACGAAAGTGAAAATTCGTAAGCCGGACGCTTCGCGTTCACGTTCACGCGAAGTGTACATTGTAGCGACAGGGCGCAAACTATAGCCAAAATAACTGGAGCCGTGGCAAGGCGTGCATGTCCCGATGAGCTTACGCAGTAAGTGATTTGGGTTAGTGAGCGCAGTCAACACCGCAGCGATTCCAAGTATGGTGGATATATAGTACCCTACGCTGTCTGTTAACACAGTTGTAATAAGAGGTTAATCCCTTGAGTGACATGGCGAAAAACCTGATTCTCTGGTTGGTCATCGCAGTTGTGCTGATGTCTGTTTTCCAGAGCTTTGGGCCCAGCGAGTCGAATGGCCGTAGGGTTGATTATTCAACCTTCCTGTCGGAAGTGAACCAGGATCAGGTCCGCGAGGCACGTATTAACGGGCGTGAAATCAACGTTACCAAAAAAGACAGTAATCGATATACGACCTACATTCCCGTCAACGATCCCAAGTTACTCGATAACCTGTTGACTAAAAATGTAAAAGTTGTCGGTGAACCACCGGAAGAGCCAAGCCTGCTGGCTTCCATCTTCATCTCCTGGTTCCCGATGCTGCTGCTGATTGGTGTCTGGATCTTCTTTATGCGCCAGATGCAGGGCGGGGGTGGCAAAGGCGCGATGTCCTTTGGTAAAAGCAAAGCCCGCATGCTGACGGAAGATCAGATCAAAACCACTTTTGCTGACGTTGCAGGCTGCGATGAAGCAAAAGAAGAAGTGGGCGAGCTGGTAGAATACCTGCGCGAACCCAGCCGCTTCCAGAAACTGGGCGGTAAAATTCCGAAAGGCGTACTGATGGTAGGCCCGCCGGGTACCGGTAAAACGCTGCTGGCGAAAGCGATCGCCGGTGAAGCTAAAGTGCCGTTCTTCACTATCTCAGGTTCTGACTTCGTAGAGATGTTTGTGGGTGTGGGTGCTTCTCGTGTGCGCGATATGTTTGAGCAGGCGAAAAAAGCAGCACCGTGCATCATCTTTATCGATGAGATCGATGCGGTAGGTCGTCAGCGTGGCGCTGGCTTAGGCGGTGGTCACGATGAACGTGAGCAGACGCTGAACCAGATGCTGGTAGAAATGGATGGCTTCGAAGGCAATGAAGGCATCATTGTTATTGCCGCAACCAACCGTCCTGATGTACTGGACCCGGCACTGCTGCGTCCGGGCCGCTTCGACCGTCAGGTTGTTGTTGGTCTGCCAGACGTGCGTGGTCGTGAGCAAATTCTGAAAGTACATATGCGTCGCGTGCCGCTGGCAACCGATATTGATGCCGCGATTATTGCGCGTGGTACGCCTGGCTTCTCCGGTGCCGATCTGGCTAACCTGGTGAATGAGGCCGCTCTGTTTGCCGCTCGTGGTAACAAGCGCGTTGTATCGATGGTGGAGTTCGAAAAAGCGAAAGACAAAATTATGATGGGTGCGGAACGTCGCTCCATGGTAATGACGGAAGCGCAAAAAGAGTCTACCGCCTACCACGAAGCGGGCCATGCCATTATTGGTCGTCTGGTGCCGGAACACGATCCGGTGCACAAGGTGACGATTATTCCGCGTGGACGTGCGCTTGGGGTAACTTTCTTCCTGCCGGAAGGCGATGCGATTAGCGCCAGCCGTCAGAAACTAGAAAGCCAGATTTCAACCCTGTACGGCGGCCGCCTGGCTGAAGAGATCATCTACGGTCCAGAACATGTTTCTACCGGTGCGTCTAACGACATCAAAGTCGCGACAAACCTGGCGCGTAACATGGTGACGCAGTGGGGCTTCTCGGAAAAACTGGGGCCGTTGCTGTATGCGGAAGAAGAGGGCGAGGTTTTCCTTGGTCGCTCAGTGGCTAAAGCGAAACATATGTCTGATGAAACGGCGCGTTTGATCGATCAGGAAGTGAAACTGCTGATTGATAATAACTACGAACGTGCACGTCGCATCCTCAACGAGAACATGGATATCCTGCACTCAATGAAAGATGCGCTGATGAAATATGAAACCATCGATGCGCCGCAAATCGACGATTTGATGGCTCGCCGTGAAGTGCGTCCGCCAGCGGGTTGGGAAGATGCAACTTCCAACTCTAACCATTCGGACAATGACGGTTCGCCAAAAGCGCCGCGTCCGGTTGATGAGCCGCGCACGCCGAACCCAGGTAACACCATGTCTGAGCAGTTTAATAAATAAACGCCCTCAGGCGATAAAAACCCCGGCTGGTCCGGGGTTTTTTGCATCTATCACATGACCAAATATCTTAAGGAGAAAAAGATGAAGTTGTACGCAAGGGATTCCCTACTGGATCTGTCTCATCCCCATGTTATGGGCATTCTTAACGTGACTCCTGATTCTTTCTCTGATGGCGGTCAGCATCATTCACTGGTGGCGGCGCTAACGCATGCCAATGAGATGGTGAACGCAGGCGCGACCATTATTGATGTCGGCGGTGAGTCAACCCGCCCTGGGGCGGATGCGGTAACCACGGAAGAGGAGCTGGAGCGCGTTATTCCGGTGGTCGAGGCGATTGCGCAACGGTTTGAAGTATGGATTTCCGTTGATACCTCAAAGCCTGAAGTTATTCGTGAATCAGCGCGAGTGGGCGCTCACATTATAAATGATGTCCGCTCGTTACGGCTGCCTGGTGCGCTTGAGGCTGCGGCAGAGACCGGCTTACCGGTGTGTCTGATGCATATGCAGGGAGAGCCCGACACCATGCAGGCCGCGCCGCACTACACAAACCTGCTGCAAGAAGTGAACGACTTTTTTGTTGATCATATTGCCCGCTGTGAAGCCGTAGGTATCAAAAAATCGCAGTTGCTACTCGACCCGGGCTTCGGATTCGGTAAGAATCTCAGCCACAATTATCAGCTTCTGGCGCATCTGGCCGATTTCCATGATTTTGGCCTGCCGCTACTGGTGGGAATGTCGCGTAAATCGATGATAGGGCAACTGCTAAACGTAGGGCCTTCTCAGCGTTTAACCGGTAGCCTGGCTTGTGCGGTGATTGCTGCGATGCAGGGTGCGCAGATTATACGCGCGCACGATGTTAAAGAGACCGTAGAAGCAATGCGCGTCGTTGAAGCGACACGTTCAGCGAAGGAATAATAACGCTATGAGTAATCGTAAGTATTTTGGCACCGACGGCATTCGCGGAAAAGTAGGCGAAATGCCTATTACGCCTGATTTTGTGCTTAAGCTGGGCTGGGCTGCAGGAAAGGTGCTGGCGCGTCACGGCTCGAAAAAAATCATTATTGGTAAAGATACGCGTATCTCCGGCTATATGCTGGAGTCGGCGCTGGAGGCAGGTCTGGCCGCTGCCGGCCTGTCTGCTGCGTTCACCGGCCCGATGCCAACACCCGCTATTGCTTATTTAACCCGAACGTTTCGTGCTGAGGCAGGGATCGTAATTTCCGCCTCGCATAATCCGTTTGAGGATAACGGCATCAAGTTCTTCTCTTCTGAAGGCACAAAACTGCCGGACGAAGTTGAGGAAGCGATCGAACAGGAAATGGAAAAGCCGTTAACCTGCGTGGAGTCTGCGTTGCTGGGGCGCGCCAGCCGTATTGTCGATGCCGCTGGCCGTTATATTGAGTTTTGCAAAGGCACGTTCCCCAGCGAATTGAATCTGAACGGCTTAAAAATAGTGGTCGATTGCGCGAATGGCGCCACTTATCACATCGCGCCTAACGTATTGCGTGAACTGGGCGCAACGGTAATCTCGCTTGGCGTACAGCCTGACGGCATGAACATCAACAAAGAGTGCGGCGCGACCGACGTGCGTGCATTGCAGCAGCGCGTTCTTGAATCCAAAGCGGATGTTGGGCTGGCTTTTGACGGCGACGGCGATCGCGTCATGATGGTTGATCATCTGGGCAACAAGGTTGATGGCGATCAGATCCTCTACATCATTGCGCGTGAAGGCCTGCGTCAGGGGCAGCTGCGCGGTGGCGTAGTGGGTACGCTGATGAGTAATATGGGACTTGAACTGGCGTTGAAGCAGCTGGGTATTCCATTCGCGCGCGCCAAAGTCGGCGACCGCTACGTGCTGGAAAAACTACAGGAAAAAGGCTGGCGTCTGGGCGCAGAAAATTCCGGGCATGTCATTCTGCTGGACAAAACCACCACCGGCGACGGCATCGTTGCAGGTTTGCAAGTGCTTACCGCTATGGCGCGTAATCACATGACGTTACACGATCTGTGCAGCGGGATGAAGCTGCTGCCGCAGATCCTGGTCAACGTGCGCTTTAGCGGCACCACAGACCCGCTGGAGAGCGCTGAAGTTAAAGCGGTTACGGCTGAAGTCGAAAAAACGTTAGCGGGGCGTGGACGCGTTCTGCTGCGTAAATCGGGCACTGAGCCGTTAATCCGCGTGATGGTTGAAGGCGAAGATGAGGCGCAGGTTACCGCGCTGGCACATCGTATCGCCGATGCGGTGAAAGCGGCCTGATAGGGCAGTTGCAAACGCACACGCTGTTTTAACGTCCGCTATCGATAATAGGTTCCCTGGCTGACCACCTTTTGTCTGCCAGGGGACCGGTGGTTTCGACGTAAAAAACAGCATGATGGCGCTTTTTTCTGCAATCAGCGTCGCAGGGAAAAATTGCGCTTGCAGATGTTTATGCCTTTGGTTAGTATTCACACCCGCTTCTGATGGGTAATAACAATTATCCCGTCAATTGGTTTGAAGCTTTTGATGTGCGGTGACCGCGCAAGGAAACAGGTTGATTATGTACGAAGCTCTGTTAGTCGTTTTTCTGTTAGTAGCAATTGGCCTTGTTGGTCTGATCATGCTGCAGCAGGGTAAAGGCGCTGATATGGGAGCCTCCTTTGGTGCAGGCGCTTCCGGCACGCTATTTGGTTCTTCCGGTTCTGGTAACTTCATGACCCGTATGACCGCAGTGTTGGCGACCCTGTTCTTCGTTATCAGCCTGATTCTGGGTAACCTGAACAGCAATAAAACTTCCAAAGGAAGCGAGTGGGAAAACCTGACTCAGCCGGCACAGTCGCAGACTGCACCAGCTAAACCGGCAGCGCCGGGCAGCGATATCCCGCAATAAGTATCAAGCTTTCGACGCGGCTCAGGATAAGGTCGCAGTCTTAAAGTGCCGAGGTGGTGGAATTGGTAGACACGCTACCTTGAGGTGGTAGTGCCCGATTGGGCTTACGGGTTCAAGTCCCGTCCTCGGTACCAAATCTCAGTTTTACTTGCATTTTGTGCATGTTCGGCGTAATATTCGCCACGTTTTCGGACGCGGGGTGGAGCAGCCTGGTAGCTCGTCGGGCTCATAACCCGAAGGTCGTCGGTTCAAATCCGGCCCCCGCAACCACTTTCCCTTAGAGTTATTTTTCAAATATACTGTATGTATCTCCGGACGCATCCGCAGCCAATTTTGAAAAAAATTCTTTGGATGGTGTGCCGAGCCGCAGATGCGGCATACAGGGTCCAGTCGCATTAAGCCCCGATTTTTCGGGGTTTTTTGTTATCAGGAATCGCAATACTGGGCTATATGCCCTTTTTTTATGTCTTGGGGGTGGGCTTGTCCACATTAGAGCAGAAATTAACAGAGATGATTTCAGCACCGGTAGAAGCGCTTGGCTACGAACTGGTCGGTATCGAGTTCATTCGTGGTCGCACTTCAACGTTGCGCATCTATATTGATAGTGAAGATGGCATCAATGTTGATGATTGTGCTGATGTCAGCCACCAGGTAAGCGCAGTCATGGATGTGGAAGATCCCATCACCGTGCCTTACAACCTTGAAGTTTCCTCGCCGGGTCTTGAGCGCCCACTATTTACTGCTGAACACTATGCACGATTCACAGGTGAGGAAGTCAGCCTGGTGCTGCGTATGGCCGTCCAGAACCGCCGCAAATGGCAGGGCATCATTAAAGCTGTCGAAGGTGAAATGATTACGGTGACCGTCGAGGGTAAAGATGAAGTGTTCGCGCTGAGCAATATTCAGAAAGCGAACCTGGTCCCCCACTTTTAAAAGTCCGGATTGAGGCTAACCAGGATGAATAAAGAGATCTTAGCTGTTGTAGAAGCCGTTTCTAACGAAAAAGCCCTGCCGCGAGAGAAAATCTTCGAGGCGCTGGAGAGCGCACTGGCCACTGCAACCAAGAAAAAATATGAGCAGGAGATCGATGTTCGCGTTAGCATCGATCGTAAAAGCGGCGATTTCGATACTTTCCGCCGCTGGCAGGCCGTTGAAGAAGTGACGCAGCCGACGCGTGAAATCACGCTGGAAGCCGCTCGTTACGAAGATGAAACCATCAATCTGGGCGATTTTGTCGAAGATCAGATTGAGTCAGTAAAATTTGACCGCATCACGACGCAGACGGCCAAGCAGGTTATCGTACAGAAAGTCCGTGAAGCAGAGCGCGCGATGGTGGTTGATCAGTTCCGCGAGCAGGAAGGCGAAATCATCACTGGTGTGGTGAAAAAAGTTAACCGCGATAATATTACGCTGGATTTGGGTAACAATGCTGAAGCCGTTATCCTGCGTGAAGATATGCTGCCGCGTGAAAACTTCCGCCCTGGCGATCGTCTGCGTGGCGTGCTTTATGCGGTGCGTCCGGAAGCGCGTGGCGCTCAGCTGTTTGTCAGCCGTTCCAAACCTGAGATGCTGATCGAGCTGTTCCGTATCGAAGTGCCGGAAATCGGCGAAGAAGTGATTGAAATTAAAGCGGCGGCACGCGATCCTGGTTCTCGCGCTAAAATTGCGGTGAAAACCAATGATAAGCGTATCGACCCCGTTGGTGCCTGCGTAGGCATGCGCGGCGCGCGCGTTCAGGCGGTATCCAGCGAGCTGGGCGGCGAGCGTATTGATATCGTGCTGTGGGATGATAATCCGGCGCAGTTCGTGATTAATGCGATGGCGCCTGCCGACGTCGCTTCAATCGTGGTTGATGAAGATAATCACACCATGGATATCGCTGTAGAAGCTGGAAATCTGGCTCAGGCGATTGGCCGTAACGGCCAAAACGTACGTTTAGCTTCGCAACTGAGCGGTTGGGTGCTGAACGTAATGACTGTCGACGATCTGCAGGCGAAGCATCAGGCAGAAGCGCATGCTGCTATTGGTGTCTTTACTAAACACCTGGATGTCGACGAAGAGTTCGCGACCGTGCTGGTCGAGGAAGGTTTCTCCTCTCTGGAAGAGTTGGCCTATGTGCCGATGCATGAGCTGCTGGAAATCGACGGCCTGGATGAAGCGACTGTAGAAGCACTACGCGAACGTGCGAAAAATGCGTTAACGACCCTGGCGCTGGAAAAGGCGGAGAGCCTTGGCAACGGCGTACCTGCTGACGATCTGCTAAACCTTGAAGGTATGGAGCGTGATCTGGCCAATAAGCTGGCGGCAAGAGGTGTTTGCACGCTGGAAGATCTGGCTGAGCAGGGTGTTGACGATCTGACAGATATTGAAGGCCTGGATGATGAGAAGGCCGGCGCTCTGATTATGGCGGCGCGTAATATCTGCTGGTTCGGCGATGACGCGTAATAACAGGAAGGAACAGCATGACAGATGTAACCGTAAAATCGCTGGCCGCAGAGATACAGACCTCGGTAGAACGCCTGGTACAGCAGTTTGCTGATGCAGGGATCCGTAAGTCTGAAAATGACTCTGTAACCCAGCAAGAAAAAGAAACCTTACTGACGCACCTGAACCGCGATAATGGCAGCCCGTCAGGTAAGTTAACGCTGCAGCGTAAAACGCGTAGCACCTTGAATATTCCTGGCACCGGGGGTAAAAGTAAGTCGGTGCAAATCGAAGTCCGCAAAAAGCGCACCTATGTAAAAGAGAATGCTGAGGCTGAAAAAGCTAAGGCTGAAGCAGAAGCGCAGGCGCAGCGTGAAGCGGAAGAACAGGCTCGTCGTGAGGCGGAAGAAAAAGCCACGCGCGAAGCAGCGGAAAAAGCGAAGCGTGAAGCCGAAGAGCAAGCCAAACGCGAAGCCGCGGAAAAGGCTAAGCGCGAAGCAGCGGAAAGTGAGAAAGTGACGAACCAACAAACCGACGAAATGACCCGGGCCGGACAGTCTGATAAAGCCCGCCGCGAAGCAGAAGCCGCAGAGCTGAAGCGTAAAGTGGAAGAAGAAGCCCGCCGTAAGCTGGAAGAAGATGCGCGCCGTGTAGCAGAAGAAGCGCGCAAACTGGCCGAGCAGAAAGCAGGCGATTGGGAAGTAAAACCAACCGAGAGCGATGACGCTGACTATCACGTTACCACTTCTCAACATGCCCGCCAGGCTGAAGACGAAAACGACCGCGAAGTTGAAGGTGGTCGTAGCCGTACTCGCACCACCGCTAAAGCGCCGCGCCCGCGTAAGGGCAACAAACATGCAGAAGCTAAAACCGATCGTGAAGAAGCCCGTGCGGCTATTCGTGGCGGTAAAGGCGGCAAGCATCGTAAAGGCAGTGCGCTGCAGCAGGGCTTTAACCGACCGGCGCAGGCTGTTAACCGTGACGTAATCATCGGTGAAACCATCACCGTTGCGGAACTGGCTAACAAAATGGCGGTTAAAGGCTCTCAGGTCATCAAAGCGATGATGAAGATGGGCGCGATGGCTACCATCAACCAGGTTATCGATCAGGAAACTGCCCAGCTGGTCGCGGAAGAGATGGGACACAAAGTGATCCTGCGCCGCGAGAACGAGCTGGAAGAAGCGGTAATGAGCGATCGTGATACCGGTGCTGCTGCTGAATCCCGTGCGCCAGTGGTCACTATCATGGGTCACGTTGACCACGGTAAAACCTCTCTGCTGGATTACATCCGCTCCACCAAAATCGCCTCTGGCGAAGCGGGCGGCATTACCCAGCACATCGGTGCTTACCATGTTGAAACCGACAACGGCATGATCACCTTCCTTGACACCCCGGGTCACGCCGCGTTTACCGCAATGCGTGCTCGTGGTGCGCAGGCAACGGATATCGTGGTGCTGGTTGTTGCTGCCGACGATGGCGTAATGCCTCAGACCATTGAAGCCGTTCAGCATGCGAAAGCCGCTGGCGTGCCGGTTGTTGTTGCTGTTAACAAGATTGATAAGCCTGACGCCGATCCGGATCGTGTGAAAAACGAACTGACTCAGTACGGTATCATTCCGGAAGAGTGGGGCGGTGAGAACATGTTCGTTAACGTTTCTGCGAAAGCAGGTACCGGCGTTGACGATCTGCTGAACGCTATTCTGCTGCAGTCTGAAGTACTTGAGCTGAACGCAGTACGTGCCGGTATGGCCAGCGGCGTCGTGATCGAATCCTTCCTGGATAAAGGTCGTGGCCCGGTTGCTACCGTTCTGGTACGTGAAGGTACGCTGCGTAAAGGCGATATCGTACTGTGCGGTTTTGAATATGGCCGTGTACGTGCAATGCGCGACGAAATGGGCCATGAAGTGACCGAAGCAGGTCCTTCCATTCCGGTAGAGATTCTCGGCCTGTCTGGCGTTCCTGCGGCCGGTGATGAAGCGACCGTGGTTCGTGACGAGAAAAAAGCGCGTGAAGTTGCGCTGTATCGTCAGGGCAAATTCCGCGAAGTTAAACTGGCACGTCAGCAGAAATCTAAGCTGGAAAACATGTTTGCCAACATGACCGAAGGCGACGTTTCCGAGCTGAACATCGTATTGAAAGCCGACGTACAGGGCTCTGTCGAAGCCATTTCCGACTCCCTGCTGAAACTTTCTACTGATGAAGTGAAAGTGAAGATCGTGGGTTCAGGCGTGGGCGGTATCACCGAAACCGACGCAACGCTGGCCGCGGCATCCAACGCTATCATCCTGGGCTTCAACGTCCGTGCCGACGCCTCAGCGCGCCGTGTTATCGAAGCGGAAAGCCTGGATCTGCGCTACTACTCGGTCATCTATAATTTGATCGATGAAGTGAAAGCAGCGATGAGCGGTATGCTGGCACCGGAATACAAACAGCAGATCATCGGTCTGGCCGAAGTGCGTGACGTGTTCAAATCACCGAAATTCGGCGCGATTGCTGGTTGTATGGTTACCGAAGGCGTGGTTAAACGTCATAACCCAATCCGTGTACTGCGTGACAACGTGGTTATCTATGAAGGCGAGCTGGAATCTCTGCGTCGCTTTAAAGATGACGTTAACGAAGTGCGTAACGGCATGGAGTGTGGTATCGGCGTTAAGAACTACAACGACGTTCGCACCGGCGACATGATCGAAGTCTTCGAAGTGATCGAAATCCAGCGTACCATCGAATAACGATCGCATCGCAAGTGGCATTTGGGAAGCCCTGCGCTTCCCCGGACTGAGCCCCGCCATTTCATGGTCGGGGCTCAGCCATTATCAGGAGAAATAATTATGGCGAAAGAATTTGGTCGCCCACAGCGTGTCGCACAGGAACTGCAAAAAGAGATCGCCATGATCATCCAGCGTGAGATCAAAGATCCGCGCGTGGGCATGATGGTGACCGTTTCAGGCGTAGAGGTTTCGCGCGATTTGGCCTATGCCAAAGTGTTTGTTACTTTTTTGAATGATGATAATGCTGACGCCATCAAGGGCGGCATCAAAGCGCTGCAGGATGCGTCTGGCTACATCCGTTCTCTGCTCGGCAAAGCGATGCGTCTGCGTATCGTGCCTGAGCTCACTTTCTTTTACGATAATTCGTTGGTGGAAGGGATGCGTATGTCTAACCTGGTCACTAACGTAGTGAAAAAAGATGCTCAGCGCCGGGGCCCGGCGGAAGAAGACGACAAGGAGGAGTAATGAGTCGTCCTCGTCGTCGTGGCCGCGATATTCATGGCGTGTTGCTGCTCGATAAGCCTCAGGGGCTCTCCTCGAACGATGCTCTGCAAAAAGTGAAGCGTATTTTCCGGGCGAATAAAGCGGGTCACACCGGCGCGCTGGATCCTTTGGCAACCGGCATGCTGCCGATCTGCCTGGGTGAAGCAACCAAGTTCTCGCAATATTTACTGGATGCGGATAAACGTTATCGGGTAATTGCGCGTCTGGGGCAGCGTACCGATACGTCAGATGCCGATGGGCAGATCATCAGCGAACGCGCTGTTTCCTTCAGCCAGGCGCAGCTTGATGAAGCGTTGGAAAGTTTCCGTGGCGAGACGCAGCAGGTGCCTTCTATGTACTCTGCCCTGAAATATCAGGGGCGTCCTCTGTACGAATATGCGCGTCAGGGGCTGGAAGTGCCGCGTGAAGCTCGCGCCATTACGGTTCATGAACTGCAGTTTATTCGCTGGCAGGACAATGAGCTGGAGCTGGAAATTCACTGCTCTAAAGGCACCTACATCCGCACTATCATTGATGATTTGGGTGAGAAGCTGGGCTGCGGCGCGCATGTGATTATGCTGCGTCGTCTGCAGGTGGCCCGCTATCCCATTGAGAAAATGATTACGCTTGAGCAACTGTATGCCTTACAGGGCGAGCCGGGAGACTTAAGCGAAAAGGCGCAGACGCAGCTGGATGCGTTGTTGATGCCTATGGATAGCCCGGCCTCCGATTATCCGGAAGTTAATCTGAGTGAAATTGCTGCTGGTTATTTTAAGCAGGGGCAACCGGTGCAGGCGTCAGGCGCGCCGCATAGCGGACTGGTGCGGGTTACTGAAGGGGATGTGCGTAAGTTTATCGGGATGGCGGAAATCGCTGACGATGGACGCGTAGCGCCGCGCCGTTTGGTTGTAGAATATTCTGCCTGAGCTATTTGCACTCATCTCAGCCTGAGAGTAGAATAATGCGGCTTTACATGGGGTCGCTGAATTAGAGATTGGCACCCTGACATTTATCATTTAACCGGAGTTCATTATGTCTCTAAGTACCGAAGCTAAAGCAGAGATCGTTGCTAAATACGGTCGTGGCACTAACGACAGCGGCTCAACCGAAGTTCAGGTTGCACTGCTGACTGCTCAGATCAATCACCTGCAAGGCCACTTTGCTGAGCACAAGAAAGATCACCACAGCCGTCGCGGTCTGCTGCGCATGGTTTCTCAGCGTCGTAAGCTGCTGGATTACCTGAAGCGTAAAGATGTTGCTCGCTACACCAGCCTGATCGAAAGCCTGGGCCTGCGTCGCTAAGTCTTAACATGCTGTTTTATGGCGAATACGCTATCAGAACGGTATGGTGCAAGTTTCGAAAGAAAAGGGGCCTCCGGGCCCCTTTTTTCAAGCAATCCGCAGCAATCCATAGCAATCTATTGTATTGTTGCAGTATGTGATCTTTATTTGCAGAGGTTCGCGCGGCTAATGAGAGACTTTATGCCCGACAGGTATAAGGATTGTCATTAGTCGCGAGGATGCAATAAAGGTTTAAAACCCACAGCAGGCAAGCTTTATGTGCCTGCTTTGACGTAAAGGAAGTCATTTTGCTAAATCCGATTATTCGTAAATTCCAGTATGGTCAGCATACCGTGACGCTTGAGACCGGTATGATGGCTCGCCAGGCCACTGCTGCCGTTATGGTCAGCATGGATGATACCGCTGTATTTGTTACCGTTGTTGGTCAGAAAAAGGCGAAAGCCGGTCAGGATTTCTTTCCGCTGACCGTAAACTATCAGGAGCGTACTTACGCTGCCGGTCGTATCCCGGGAAGTTTCTTCCGCCGTGAAGGCCGTCCAAGCGAAGGCGAAACCCTGATTGCGCGTCTGATTGACCGCCCGGTTCGTCCGCTGTTCCCGGAAGGCTTCGTTAACGAAGTTCAGGTTATCGCCACTGTGGTATCAGTAAACCCGCAGGTTAACCCTGATATCGTGGCAATGATTGGTGCTTCTGCCGCGCTGAGCCTGTCTGGTATGCCGTTCAACGGCCCGATTGGCGCCGCTCGCGTAGGCTATATCAACGATCAGTACGTGCTGAACCCAACTTCCGATGAGATTAAACAGTCTCGTCTGGATCTGGTGGTTGCAGGTACGCAGGGCGCAGTGCTGATGGTGGAGTCCGAAGCGGATATCCTGACTGAAGAGCAGATGCTGGGCGCGGTTGTTTTCGGCCATGAGCAACAGCAGGTCGTTATTGAAAACATCAACGCGCTGGTTGCTGAAGCAGGCAAACCGCGTTGGGACTGGCAGCCTGAAGCTGTTAACCAGGCGCTGAACGCACGTATCGCGGCTCTGGCCGAATCCCGTCTTAGCGATGCTTACCGTATCACTGAAAAGCAGGAGCGCTATGCGCAGGTTGATCTGATCAAATCAGAAACCATCGCAGCGTTGCTGGCAGAAGATGAGACGCTGGATGATGGCGAGATCAGCGACATTCTGCACAACATCGAGAAAAACGTGGTGCGTAGCCGTGTTCTGAACGGCGAGCCGCGTATCGATGGCCGTGAAAAAGATATGATTCGTGGTCTGGACGTTCGTACCGGCGTGCTGCCGCGTACTCACGGTTCCGCCCTGTTTACCCGTGGCGAAACGCAGGCGCTGGTTGCCGCAACGCTGGGTACCGCACGTGATGCTCAGAGCCTCGATGAGCTGATGGGCGAGCGTACCGATAACTTCCTGTTCCACTACAACTTCCCTCCGTACTCCGTAGGCGAGACCGGAATGGTAGGTTCACCGAAGCGTCGTGAAATCGGCCATGGCCGTCTGGCTAAACGCGGTGTACTGGCAGTCATGCCGAAACTGGATGAATTCCCGTATACCGTGCGCGTGGTATCTGAAATCACCGAATCTAACGGTTCTTCTTCTATGGCTTCCGTCTGTGGCGCATCTCTGGCGCTGATGGATGCTGGCGTGCCGATCAAAGCGGCCGTAGCCGGTATCGCGATGGGCCTGGTAAAAGAAGGCGACCGTTATGTGGTTCTGTCCGATATCCTGGGCGATGAAGATCACCTTGGCGATATGGACTTTAAAGTAGCCGGTAGCCGTGAAGGTATCACCGCGCTGCAGATGGATATCAAAATTGAAGGCATTACCCGCGAAATCATGCAGGCTGCGCTGAATCAGGCCAAAGGTGCGCGTCTGCACATCCTGGGCGTGATGGAGCAGGCTATCAGCACGCCGCGTGGTGATATCTCTGAGTTTGCACCGCGTATCCATACCATCAAGATCAATCCGGACAAAATCAAGGATGTGATCGGTAAAGGCGGTTCTGTCATCCGTGCTCTGACTGAAGAGACCGGCACCACTATCGAAATCGAAGATGACGGTACGGTGAAAATCGCTGCGACCGACGGTGACAAAGCGCAGCATGCTATCCGTCGTATCGAAGAGATCACGGCAGAGATCGAAGTGGGCCGCATCTACAACGGTAAAGTCACACGTATCGTTGACTTCGGTGCCTTCGTTGCAATTGGCGGCGGTAAAGAAGGTCTGGTTCATATTTCTCAAATCGCCGACAAGCGCGTTGAGAAAGTAACCGACTACCTGCAGATGGGCCAGGAAGTACCGGTTAAGGTACTGGAAGTGGACCGTCAGGGCCGTGTCCGTCTGAGCATTAAAGAAGCCTCAGAACAGCAGCCGCAGGCAGAAACTGCAGCCGTTAACCCTGAAGCAGAGTAAAAGCGCGTTCGACATTGAGCTCTCCCCCCGGTGGGGAGAGCTGTTTCGTTGCGAGGGCGGGAATCCTTGTGCATGGCAGGCGGATGACAGGACGTGCATCCCAATGTTGGTATTCGGGAGTGGGAAATGAAGCCTTTTTTGCGCTGGTGTTTCGTTGCGACAGCTATCACGCTGGCAGGATGCAGCAACTCAAATTGGCGTAAGAGCGATGTGCTGGCGGTTCCGCTACAGCCAACTCTGCAACAGGAAGTCATCCTGGCGCGCATGGAACAAATTCTTGCCAGTCGGGCACTGACCGATGATGAGCGTGCACAGCTATTATATGAGCGCGGAGTGTTGTATGATAGCTTAGGTCTGAGGGCATTAGCGCGGAACGATTTTTCGCAAGCGCTGTCTATAAGACCAGATATGCCTGAAGTATTTAATTATTTAGGTATATACTTAACGCAGGCGGGCAACTTTGATGCCGCCTATGAAGCGTTTGATTCTGTACTTGAGCTTGATCCAACTTACAATTATGCGCATTTAAACCGTGGTATCGCCCTCTATTACGGCGGACGATACAAGTTAGCGCAAGATGATCTGCTGGCGTTTTATCAAGACGATCCTAACGATCCTTTCCGCAGCCTGTGGCTTTATCTCGATGAACAAGAGATAGATGCCGATAAGGCGAAAGTGGCGCTGAAACAGCGTTACGACAGGGCGGACCGCGATCAATGGGGATGGAATATTGTCGAGTTCTACCTTGGCGACATCAGTGAAAAAACGCTGATAGAACGTCTCAAGGCGGACGCACCGGATAACACCTCGCTCGCTGAACATCTCAGTGAAACCAACTTCTATTTAGGTAAGTACTACCTAAGTCTGGGGGAGAAGGACAGCGCGGAAGCGTTGTTCAAACTGGCGGTTGCTAACAACGTACATAACTTTGTTGAGCACCGATACGCATTGTTGGAACTGGCGCTGTTAGGCCAGACACAAGACGATTTAACAGAATCTGACCAGCAATAGCTGACGAACACCTGAGTCCATTTTTGTAAAAAATGTCATCACCTTCCGGGGTGACGGCTTTTTTGTTCGTCAAAACATCTAATTTGAGCCGGTTCACATTTTTCAATGAAAATGATTGCATATTTTCAGGATGAGTTATGTAGACTGGCCGCCGTAATCTAAGAGGCACTTGTACTACATGACTGATATCCAAACCACTTTTTCCGATCTGGGTCTTAACGAATTCATCCTTAAAGCACTGAATGACCTGGGCTATGAAAAGCCTTCACCCATTCAGGCCGCCTGTATCCCACATCTGCTGGAAGGCCGCGATGTACTGGGTATGGCACAAACCGGTAGCGGTAAAACTGCAGCGTTCTCCTTACCGCTGCTGCATAACCTCGACCCTGAACTGAAAGCACCGCAGATTCTGGTGCTGGCGCCGACGCGTGAGCTGGCGGTGCAGGTTGCAGAAGCGTGCAACGAATTTTCTAAACATATGCATGGCGTTAACGTACTGGCTCTGTACGGTGGTCAACGTTATGACGTGCAGCTGCGTGCGCTGCGCCAGGGTCCGCAGATCGTCGTGGGTACGCCGGGTCGTCTGCTGGATCACCTGAAACGCGGTACGCTGGATCTGTCTAATCTGCGTGGCCTGGTGCTGGACGAAGCAGATGAAATGCTGCGCATGGGCTTTATCGAAGACGTAGAAACCATCATGGCGCAGATTCCGGAAGGTCATCAGACCGCACTGTTCTCTGCCACCATGCCGGAAGCGATTCGCCGTATTACGCGTCGCTTTATGAAGGATCCGCAGGAAGTGCGTATCCAGAGCAGCGTTACCACGCGTCCTGACATCAGCCAGAGCTACTGGACTGTTTGGGGTCGTAAGACCGATGCGCTGGTTCGCTTCCTGGAAGCTGAAGATTTTGATGCGGCGATTATTTTCGTACGTACTAAAAACGCCACGCTGGAAGTTGCTGAAGCGCTGGAGCGTAGCGGCTACAGCAGCGCTGCGTTAAACGGCGATATGAATCAGGCACTGCGTGAGCAGACGCTGGAACGTCTGAAAGATGGTCGTCTGGACATCCTGATCGCCACTGACGTAGCGGCGCGTGGTCTTGACGTTGAGCGTATCAGCCTGGTAGTAAACTATGACATCCCTATGGATTCAGAGTCTTACGTTCACCGTATCGGCCGTACCGGTCGTGCTGGCCGTGCTGGCCGTGCGCTGCTGTTCGTAGAAAACCGTGAACGTCGCCTGCTGCGCAACATCGAGCGCACCATGAAGCTGACGATCCCGGAAGTTGAACTGCCGAACGGAGAGCTGCTGAGCGCGCGTCGTCTGGAAAAATTCGCCGCGAAAGTACAGCAGCAGCTGGAAAGTAGCGATCTGGACCAGTACCGTGCCCTGCTGAGCAAGCTGTCGCCGGAAAACGATCTGGAAATGGAAACGCTGGCTGCCGCGCTATTGAAAATGGCACAGGGCGAACGTCCGCTGATTGTGGCGCCGGAAGCTCCGCGTCCGCAGCGCCGTGAATTCCGTGAGCGTGATGAGCGTCGTAGCCCGCGTGAAGCACGCGAAGGTCGTGACAGCCGTGACAGCCGTGAAGGCGGCGATCGTCCGCGTCGCGAGCGTCGTGACGTTGGCGATATGGAACTGTATCGTATCGAAGTGGGCCGTGATGATGGCGTCGAAGTGCGTCATATCGTTGGTGCTATCGCTAACGAAGGCGACATCAGCAGCCGTTACATTGGTAACATCAAGCTGTTTGCTTCTCACTCCACTATCGAGCTGCCGAAAGGCATGCCGGGTGAAATCCTGCAGCACTTTACCCGCACGCGTATTCTGAATAAACCGATGAATATGCAGCTGATGGGTGATGCGCAGCCGCGTGAGCGTTCTGAACGTGGCGGTGAGCGCGGCGGTGAGCGTCGTCCTGGCGGTCGTGGCGGCTTCGGCGGTGCTGGTCGTGAAGGCGGCGCTGGTCGTGAAGGCGGTCGTCGTTTCGGCGAGCGTCGTGAAGGTGCCGGCGCGCGCAGTAGCGGTAACCGTGACGGTGCCAGCCGTGGACCGCGTCGTGAAGACAGCACCGGTACAGGCGCAGTACGCCGTCGCGATTACTAATCGCTAAGCGTGAAATAAAAAACCAGCCGAAAGGCTGGTTTTTTTATGCCTGTTATTCAGGGATGATTACAGGGAGCGGGCAGCCTGCATTGCCAGTTCAAACGAGCGCAGACGGGCCTGACTATCGAAAATTTGGCCGTTAACCATAATTTCATCCGCCTGAGTTTCACGGATCAATGCCGCCAGTCCATGCTGTACCTTCGTAAGATCACCGACCACTGACATACTCAACGCCTGCTGAACACCATACTGCTCCGAGGGCGTCCAGAGATGATCCATATTCTCTACCGGCGGCGGTAGCGGGCCCGGTTGACCCCGGCGCAGATTGATAAACTGCTGCTGCATAGAGGTAAACAGGAAGCGGGCTTCCCGCTCGCTATCAGCTGCGACAATATTGATACAGACGATGGCGTAAGGCTTATCCAGACGCGCAGAGGGCTGGAAGTTCTCACGATACATATGCAACGCCTGGAAAAGCAGGTCGGGCGCAAAATGGGAAGCAAAAGCAAACGGCAGTCCCAGTTTCGCCGCCAGCTGCGCGCTGTACAGGCTGGAACCCAACAACCAGACCGGTATGTTCAAACCCAGCCCTGGCACTGGCTGCACCGGCGGCTGCGCCTCTTTCTCTGCATCAAACCAGGCAATCAGCGTTTCCACATCTTCCGGAAAGCTATCAACCATATTGGGGCTTTGATGACGGCGTAACGCCATCATAGTGCGCTGATCAGAGCCCGGAGCGCGGCCCAGACCAAGATCGATACGGCCTGGATAAAGCGATTCCAGCGTGCCGAACTGTTCAGCAATCACCAGCGGCGCATGGTTAGGCAACATAATACCGCCTGAGCCGAGACGCAGCGTTTTGGTATTTGCCGCCAGATAACCGATCAGCACGGATGTAGCCGCGCTGGCAATGCCGGTCATATTGTGATGTTCCGCCAGCCAGTAGCGATGGAAGCCTAATTCTTCTGCCTGCTGTGCCAGCGCCAGCGAGGCGTGGAAAGCATCACGCGGCGAGGCGCCTTGCGGGATCGGCGCCAAATCGAGTACTGACAGAGGAACACTTTTTTTCTCAGACATATCTGCTCACTTTGTTGGCTACAGGCCGAAAGCGTCAGCCTTGTAAAAAATCATGCATACACTTTACCGTATTGCACTTTTAGCAGAGTAGCCAGAATATGCCCTGAGAGCAAAGCGGCGGCGGGCAGAACGTTAAAACAGAGGGCGCAACGTCAGATCGCTGCGCCACTTTTTATGATTGCAGCGCCATTCCTGCCAGCTTGCGCCAGTAGCCGTTGCAGTCATTGCGTTGCGCCATCATTAATGGGGCTGCGCCTTCTTCATTGGCACGGAAGCGATCGATAAGCGCCAGCGTCTGTTTATCTTCTGGCGACAGACGAACCACATCTACCAGGCCATGCATGCTGGTCAGATCGTTACCGAGGTTATAACAGTAGCCGCTCATGGTCTGGATACCGTTCAGCACAAAAACCTGCTGATCCTCCTGCGAGAGCACGCGACGCCCCTGCGGATAGTTAATACAGCAGGTTTCGCATTCATCTTTGGGCTTATCCTCTGACCGGGCGGTAAAGCAGCGAGCCGACAACGCCAGCGGCAGATGACCATAAGCCAGCACTTCAGTCTCGAACTTGCCGTGAATGCCTAAATCGTCGCACTGCTGTTGAATAGTGAGCAGCCAGTCGCGCGACAGCTCAACCGGCATACACCATCGCGTCATGCCAAGTCGCAGCAGCATGCGCAGCGTAACGGCGTTATAACAGTTGAGCGCATGGCCGACCACAAAGGGAAGCTTCTGCTCGGCCGCCATATTCACGGTGCCCAGATCGTTGGCTTCAATCAGGAACTCGCCGTTATCAACGTAGCGTTTGATCTCCTGTAATTCCGACGCAGACTGTACCAGCGCCAGCGTACTGAACACGACCTGTTTGCCGCTTTGCGCCAGAAAACGGGCGAACTCCATCCATTGATTAAAGCGGGTAGCGCGGCGTTTGCTGCATACCGACTCTCCTAAATAGATAATATCCGCGCTGCTTTGCGCTGCGGCCTGATAAAAATCGGCCAGCGTATCGGTTGGCCAGTACCACAGTACCGGCCCTAAAGAGTATTTCATGCTGTTTCCTTATTGCCATTTGCGGTGGTAAGCGCCCAGCGTGGTCTGCGTACCCTCAGCCAGCGCGCCTAATTCCGTCATCCAGTTTTCCTGAACGGCAAAAATGCCTGGCTCTGCTTTACAGCGGTCAATAGCCTGGCGCCAGATCCGGGCAACCTGGGCGACATAGGCCGGGCTGCGCTGGCGGCCTTCGATTTTTACCGAAGCGATATTGGCGGCTAACAGATCGGGCAATAGCTCAAGGGTGTTCAGGCTGGTCGGTTCTTCTAGAACATGATAGCGCTCTCCATCGACCTGATAGCGCCCTTTGCATAAGGTGGGATAGCCCGCATTTTCATGGGCCTCATAACGATCAATCAGCACCTCATTCAGACGCGACTCCAGTCCGGCGGGCGTTTGCTGCCAGCGTACAAAGCGGGCGGGTGAACAGGCGCCGACGGTATTAGGCGATTCGCCGGTCATCCATGAAGAGAGATAGCAGCGTCCTTCCGCCATAATGCACAGGCTGCCGAAAGCGAACACTTCCAGCGGAACCGGCGTATTACGCGCCAGCTGGCGCACCTGGTGTATAGAGAGCACACGTGGCAAAACCACACGCGCGACATCGAAATGTTGATGGTAGAAGCGTATCGCTTCCAGGTTAGTGGCTGATGCCTGCACCGAGACATGCCGCTCAACATGCGGATAGCGGTTAGCGGCATATTCAAGCATCGCCAGGTCGGCGATAATCAACGCGTCAGCGCCATTATCCACGGCCATATCGATCGCATTCTCCCAGCGTTTATACCCTGCCGGCTGGGCAAAAGTATTGATGGCGACATGCAGCTTGCGCCGATGCTGATGTACCACGCGCGCCGCTTCTTTCAGACGTTTATCGGTAAAGTTCAAACCGGCAAAGTGACGCGCATTAGTGTCATCTTTCAGTCCGATGTAAACTGCATCTGCTCCGTTCTCGATCGCTGCCTTCAGCGCGGGCAAGTTTCCCGCCGGGCAAAGGAGTTCCATGAGATATCCTGTAGGCAATGAATATTTGCGCCGAGTGTAGACAAGCTCAGCGCGAGAAATTTTGATTTAAGGCAGCGAATGGCGTATTGATCGGATTAGTGTTGCTGAATTGTTCATCTGGCAGCGAGATTTATTGATCCAGCCAGCCCGGGAAAAGTGGTGCTGTGGCAAAATAACACTTATTTATTTAAAGGAGTAAAGACTGTGTTAAATATGCTTCGCGCTCAGTGTGTTAATCATGGACCGCGTCTGCTGCGTCTGCCGGTGCAGTTCACGCCGTTTACCCTGAAAAAACGCCTGCTACAGCAGCTGCTGAATATGCAATTTAGCCATGCGCTGGAGGAAGGTGAGTTAGACTTTCTGGAAGGGCGTTGGCTGGGTATTGATATTCATGATATCGCGCTGCGCTGGGCCGTTACGCTGCAGGACGGCCGGTTACAGATCAGCAACCGTGATGAAGCAGATGTCTGGTTCCGCGGCAGCGCTAACGATCTGCTGCTGATCGCTGCACGGAAAGTCGATCCGGATACGCTTTTCTTCCAGCGTCGGCTGGTGATCGAAGGCGACACCGAGCTGGGGCTGGAGGTCAAAAATCTGATGGATGCCATCGAACTGGAAAATATGCCAGCGCCGCTGCGCATTGGATTAATGCAGCTGGCTGACTTTGTCGAGGCCGGCCTGAACGAGGACGCGAAATCTCCAGGAGATCGCGCAGGTGTTTCATGTTAATTCGTACAGAAATAGGGGTGGATGCGGCCGGTATCGATAGCCTGCTGCGCCGCTGCTTTCCCACCGGTGCCGAGGCAGATCTGGTGCAACGGCTGCGGGAAGATGGCCAGCTTACGCTGGGCGTGGTCGCCACTGACGAAGAGGGACAGGTTCTTGGCTATGCCGCTTTCAGTCCGGTAACCCTGCAGGACGAAGATCGCAATTGGGTGGGACTGGCTCCGTTGGCGGTAGATGAGCGCGTGCGCCGCCAGGGCATAGGTAAACAGCTGCTTTTTGAAGGGCTGGATACGCTAAATGAGTTTGGTTATGCGGCGGTTGTGGTGCTGGGCGATCCCGCCTGGTTTGGTCGTTATGGCTTTGAGCCGGCCGCACGCCATCAGCTCCATTGCCCCTGGCCGGGCACCGAAGCTGCTTTTCAGGTCTACAAGCTGGCGGATGATGCCTTTGTGGATGCGAGCGGCGAGGTGGCTTATTCCACGCATTTTAACCTGAACGATCGCTAAGCCAGCGCGCCAGCGAAATCGGCTGGTTGGCCACCAGCCTGAGTTTTTCCTGCCGTGACAGCTGTTTAACTTGATACTCCAGACGGGAGGCCATGGCGCGATCGCCCGCTTCACAGGTAAGCAGCAGTTCCAGCGGGCCTTTGCCACGCAAGGCTTTAGCGCCGGTGCCCTTCAGGTGCTGTTGAAAGCGACGCGGTACATTATTGCTGATGCCGGTATAAAGCGAACCGGCAGCGGTACGCACAATATAAAGTTGCCAGGGCGCGGGGGCGATTTCACTCATCTTGTTAACCTCCATTGCAGGTATGGCATTGTAACGGCAATGGTTCCTGTTGGTCATGGATAGCCGCTTTTTTTATCACTGGAGCAAGCGTGTCTGACGTTAGCACGATAATTCGCTATTTAAAAAAGCAGCATGTGCTGTCTGTTTGCTGTGGTAATAATGAAACAGTTTGGTGTGCCAACTGTTTTTACGTGTTTGATGAAACCGGTATGGCGTTCTGGATAATGACGGAAGCCGAAACGCGCCACGGCGCTTTAATGATGCAGCAGCCACAGGTAGCGGGCACGGTAAGCGGGCAGACGAAAACGGTGATGTTGATTAAGGGCATCCAGTTTCTTGGCACGGCGCATTTACTGCAGGGTGAACAGGAGCAGCGGGCGCGCGCCGCTTACTGCCAACGTTTTCCTGTAGCGCGCACGGTTTCAGCGCCGCTGTGGGAGATCCGGCTCGACGAGATCAAAATGACCGACAACACATTAGGTTTTGGTAAAAAGAATCACTGGCTGCGTAATACAGAAGAAAGCCGGTAACAGCAGAAAATAGGGTGTATTCCGATGCGCCGCTTCCAGGTGCAGGGTACAAGCTGTGCGACAGGCTGCCGCACAGCAGAGAAAGAGTCTTAAAGGTTGTTGAGAATACGTAGCGATTCCTGGTTAAAGGCAGGCAAATCTTCTGGCGTACGGCTGGTTACCAGCTTGTCGTTATCGACAACCACCTCTTTATCGTAGAAGTCTGCGCCGGCATTTTTCAGATCGATGGCGATGGCCTTCACGCAGGTCATTTTACGACCACGCACGCCGTTGGCGCTGATTAACAGCTGCGGACCGTGGCAGATCGCAAAGATCGGTTTCCCACTGGCGACAAATTCTTTAGTAAAGTTAACGAAGCGGTCATCGCCACGCAGGGCATCTGGCGAATGTCCTCCTGGCAGCAACAGCGCATCAAATTCTGCCGGGCTAACATGATCAATATCTTTATCTATTTTTACCTGTGCCTTTCCCTGCTTACCCGTTACCGTTTTACCGGCTTCCATTTCGATGGTCACAACTTCATGGCCCGCTTTGGTATAGGCTTCTGCAGGGGAGGTAAATTCAGAGTCTTCAAATTCATCGGTTATCAACACCGCTATTTTCTTGCTCATCTTTATCCTCCTGTTTATGTGGTGCTACCGGTTAAGTCTGGTTGAGTATGCTGAAAAATCAAATCATCAACCGCGCTTTCTCTGCTAACCTCATTGATAACAGCCAGTTAAATGCCATGCGGAGCCTACAGGCCGCCTGTCGGGAGAGACGATGAGTCGAGTACTATTAACCGGAGCCAGCGGCCTGGTGGGAAGTCACCTGCTGCGGTTGTTGATTGCCGAGCCGCGCGTCAGCGAAATTATTGCGCCCACGCGACGCGCGCTTCCGCCAATGAATAAAGTGATCAATCCGGTGGAAGCGGATCTGACCGATGTGCTGCGCCCTTTGCAGCAGCCGATTGATATTGTCTTTTGCTGCCTGGGTACCACGCGTAAGCAGGCGGGCAGCAAGGCTGCCTTTATCCATGTTGATTATACGCTGGTGGTGGACAGTGCGATTGCTGGCCAGCGCCTTGGGGCCAAACATATGCTGGCGGTAAGCGCGCATGGAGCCAGCGTCAATTCACCTTTTTTCTATCATCGGGTCAAAGGGGAGATGGAGCGGGCGTTGCAACAGCAGGGCTGGCCGCGCCTGACGCTTATTCGCCCCTCTCTGCTGCTGGGCGATCGGCAGCAACCGCGGCCGGGCGAAGCGTTTTTTGCGCCGTTGTTTAAGCTATTGCCTGGTAACTGGCGGGCGGTGACGGCTAAAGATGTTGCCGGGGCGATGATGCGCGAAGCCTTTTCGCCTGGCCACAATAACGTCACCATTATTGAATCTGCTGCCATTACCCGCCCCAGATAAAGCGTGAACGTCAGCCTGCAAGCCATGGCCTGGGACAGCAGGGCGATGCTCAGCGCAGGTAATGAATAACCTGGTTACTGCTCCCACGCCAGACCAGCGCAGGATCTTTTAACTCCCGGATAAATTTGCCGTCTACCAGCACATCCAGTTCAGCCACGACCTTTCTCTGGGCTTCGCTAAGCTCTGCCAGCGTGTAGCCGGTCCATAGCCAGATATCCTTGCCGGGACAAGCGCGCCGTACGCGGCGCACCAGTCGCAGCACATCGGGCACGTTGGCTGGATGCAGCGGATCGCCGCCGGAAAGCGATAATCCCTGACGTGGAATACGGCGATCGTTCAGATCGCCTATCAGCTTTTCTTCCATATCGATGGTAAAGGGCACGCCGGAGTTAAGCCGCCAGGTGCGCTGGTTATAGCAGCCGGGACAGGCATGCTCACAGCCGGCAACAAATAGCGTACAGCGGGTGCCCGGTCCGTTTACCACATCAATGGGATAGTACTGGTGGATATTCACAGATGTTTTACCCGCCGTTTTACCTCTTCCTGTTTACCGGCGTTAAACGGACGGGCGTCCGGGCTGCCCAGATAACCGCATACGCGACGCGTAACGGAGACTCTGGCCGGATCGTGATTGCCGCAGGACGGGCAGGTGAACCCTTTGCTGGTACAGTCAAACTCACCGGTAAAGCCGCACTCGTAACATTCGTCAATGGGCGTATTGGTGCCGTAATAAGGAACCTGGTTATAGCTGTAGTCCCAGACATCTTCCAGCGCTTTCAGGTTGTGCTGCAGATTGGGATACTCGCCATAACAGATAAAGCCGCCGTTAGCGATTGTCGGGTAAACGGCTTCGAAGTCGAGCTTGTCGTACGGGTTAACTTTTTTCTCTACGTCCAGATGGAAACTGTTGGTGTAGTAGCCTTTATCGGTTACGCCTTTGACCTGGCCAAACTCGGCGGCATCCAGGCGGCAGAAGCGATCGCAGAGATTTTCGCTGGGCGTGCTGTAGAGGCTGAAACCGTAGCCGGTCTCCTCTTTCCAGGCATCGACCGCTTCGCGCAGACGCGTAACGATCGCCACCGCTTTGGCACGCAACGCTTCGCTGTCGTAGAGATGCGTCTCGCCGCCGCTTAGGGCGTTGATGGTCTCATGCAGGCCAATGTAACCCAGAGAAATGGATGCACGACCATTTTTAAAAATCTCCGCCACGTTATCGTCTGCGTTAAGCCGCACGCCGCAGGCACCTTCCATATAGAGAATGGGCGCCACGCGCGCTTTGGTCTGTTCCAGGCGGGCGATGCGCGTCATCAGCGCTTTCCTGGCAATGGCCAGACGTTCATCCAGCAGCTGCCAGAAACGCGCTTCGTCACCGCGCGCTTCCAGACCAATACGCGGCAGGTTAAGGCTGATTACGCCCAGGTTGTTGCGGCCATCATGAACCTGTTCACCGTTCTCTTCCCACACGCCGAGGAAACTGCGGCAGCCCATCGGGGTTTTAAACGAGCCGGTCACCTCCACGACGCGATCGTAATTAAGAATATCGGGATACATGCGTTTGCTGGCGCACTCCAGAGCCAGCTGTTTGATGTCATAATTGGCATCGCCCGGACGACGGTTAAGCCCCTCACGAATCGCAAACACCAGTTTAGGGAACACGGCGGTTTTGCGGTTTTTGCCAAGGCCGGCAATACGGTTGCGCAGAATAGACTGCTGGATCAGGCGCGCCGCCCAGCTGGTTCCCAGGCCAAAACCAAACGTGACAAACGGCGTCTGACCGTTGGCGGTGTGCAGCGTATTCACCTCATATTCCAGCGACTGGAAAGCGTCGTAACACTCTTTCTCGGTGCGTTCGCGGGCATAACGCTCGCTTTCAGCAATCTGCCATTCACGCGCCACCGCCAGATGTTTTTCATAGCTCACCTCCACAAAGGGGGCGAGGATCTCATCGATGCGGTTGATCGTGGTGCCGCCATAAATATGGCTGGCAACCTGCGCGATAATCTGTGCCGTTACCGCCGTTGCGGTAGCAATGGATTTGGGCGGTTCAATCTCGGCGTTGCCCATCTTGAAGCCGTTGGTCAGCATGCCTTTTAAATCGATCAGCATGCAGTTAAACATCGGAAAGAAAGGGGCATAGTCCAGATCGTGATAGTGGATTTCCCCACGCTGGTGGGCGCGTACCACATCGCGCGGCAGCATATGCTGCTGGGCATAATGTTTAGCAACAATACCTGCCAGCAGATCGCGCTGGGTTGGGATTACTTTGCTGTCTTTATTGGCGTTTTCATGCAGCAGGGCGGGGTCGCTTTGCTCCACCAGCCCGCGAATGGCTTTGCTTAGTTTACCGCGCTGCTCACGCGCTAAATCGCGATCGTGGCGGTACTCAATATACTGACGCGCCAGTTGCGGATAGCGGCCAGCCATCAGTAAGTCTTCTACGGCTTGCTGAATTTCATGAATATCGACGCGCTCACGGCTGCTGACCTGTTCACTGACCTGCTGGGCTACCGCTAAGCAATAGGCTTCATCTTCAATCTGAGCGGCCCGGGCTGCGGCGCGAATCGCCTCAGCTATGCGCTGCTGATCAAAGGCTACCTGACAGCCGTCTCGTTTTACTACCGTCGTTTTCACCAACGTTCTCCCGTGAAGTCATTACTATATGTGGGACTGGTGGTGAATAGTAAACGCTATATATGGGGTTTGCGCCTGATTTAAGCGCACTTTTCTTGACGCAGAACAAGGATCGCCAGAGGCGGTTGAAAAGTTAAACGGCGGCAAAAACAGAGCTTATAAGAGGGATTAAAACAGATGTCGCTGCGCGTTATTCACGCGCAGCGGTTTAACTCAATGATTTTTCTTCTGATACCACCAGACCGCTTCCCAGGGCCGCAGCATCATCTCGCCCGGCTCGTTTTTGGGATCCGGATAATTGCTCATCATCACTTCCCAACTGCTGCCAAACGACTCTTCCGGATGCCAGGTCTGCGCCTCACGACTGAAGTTCGCCATCACCACCAGCGTTTCACCTTCATACTGGCGCTGATAGCACCAGAGATAAGGGTGATTCGGCAGCAGGTCAAGATAGTCGCCCCAGGTCAGGATCAGATAACGCTTACGCAGCTGGATAAGCTGTTTATAAGCATAAAAAATCGAGTTCGGGTCAGCAACGGCCGCTTCGGCATTAACGGTTTCATAATTCGGGCTCATGCCGATCCACGGCGTGCCGGTCGTAAAGCCGGCATTCTGGCTGGCGTCCCACTGCATCGGCGTACGGCCATTATCGCGCGATTTACTGGCCAGTATCGCCAGCAGGTTTTCGCTGTCGCGACCCTGTGCACGTAGTTCTGCATACATGTTATGACTTTCAATATCGCGGTAGTCGATGATGCGGGTAAAGCCGGGGTTGGTCATGCCCAGCTCTTCGCCCTGGAAAATATAGGGCGTGCCCTGCATACCATGCAGCACCATCGCCAGCATCTTCGCCGACTGCACACGATATTCGCCATCATCGCCCCAGCGTGAGACCACGCGCGGCTGATCGTGGTTACACCAGAACAGGGCGTTCCAGGCGCGATTGTGCATACCCTGCTGCCAGTGGGTAAAGATTTTCTTTTGCGCCACCAGATCCAGCGGGGTCAGTGTCCATTTCTGGCCATTCCAGAAATCCACTTCGACATGGTCAAAGCTGAAGACCATCGACAGCTCTTCGCCCTCCAGCGAGCCATACTGCTGGCAGTGCTCCAGCGTTGCAGAGGACATCTCGCCCACCGTCACCAGCTCGCGTGGACGAAAAACGTCGCGGCTCATCTCACGCATATATTCGTGAATGCGCGGCCCGTCGGTATAAAGACGCAGACCATCGCCATCGGGATCGTCAGGGAAATCCTGATGCTTGGAGACCAGGTTAATGACATCGAGACGCAGCCCATCGATACCGCGATCGGCCCAGAAGTTCACAATCTGCTTGAGCTCGGCGCGCACATTGTCATTTTCCCAGTTCAGATCGGCCTGTTCAGGCGCCCACAGGTGCATATAGTACTGATTACTTTCCGGATGCCAGCGCCATGCGGAGCCGCCGAACTTTGACTTCCAGTTATTAGGCGGTTCGTTGGGCTTGCCATCCCGCCAGATATAGTAGTCGCGATAAGGGCTTTCCGGGTTCAGCGATTCATGAAACCAGTGGTGCTGTGTGGAAGAGTGGTTAAACACCATATCAAGGATAATACGCAGCCCGCGCTTATGCGCCTGCTCAACCAAATGGTCGAAATCGCTCATTGTGCCGTAAGCGGGATCGATGGCGGTGTAGTTCGCCACGTCATAGCCGTTATCAACCTGCGGTGAAATATAAAAAGGCGTCAGCCAGATTGCATCCACACCCAGCATTTTCAGGTAGTCCAGACGCTGAATCACACCGGCCAGGTCGCCTGTGCCACTACCGGTCGTATCCTGGAAGCTCTTGGGATAGATTTGATAAATGACGCCGTTCTGCCACCATGGTGGAGTTTTATTCATTGCTCAATCCTGATTGCTTATCGGGGCGAAAACCGCCGCCCGTTTTATCGAAAAGTCTACTTTTTCACACTCAGTAAGGTTAGCTACTCCTTACGATTACGACACGCCGGACGCTGAGGAATCCGCTGAAAAAGCGATTTTTACGCCCTCTCAGGAGTGGAAAAAGGCTGTTGCTTCATAATATAGCGCCGTCTCCGCGCCCTTTATGCAGCCTGGTAAAACTCTTTACAGGGATGTTGCAAAAATTTTCCGCCGCCGCTGATTTAACCCCGCAATAGCCAGGAAAAGCACCCTATGCGCGGCTGCATCTGTTCAATATAGAAAAGGCGTTTCGCTAAGTGAATAAAGTAGCTTAGCAGTACTGGCGCAGCGGCGCATACGCGCAAAAGGGAAAGGCCAGCGTCATCGGCATGCGCGGATGAGCAAATCAGGAAAAGCCTGCTTTACGCCAGTAAAAAAGACCTGTCGGGAAAGCATTATTAAAAAGCCGCGTGCAACTGACGCGGCCTTATCGTTATGTCGATTAGCGACGTACGGCAATCGCTTCGATTTCAATTTTTACATCTTTTGGCAAACGCGCCACCTCCACGCAGGAGCGAGCAGGGAAAGGTGCGCCGTGCTCGTTGAAAAAGGCTTCATAGGTGGCATTAACAGTGGCGAAGTCGTTAAGGTCTTTAACGAACACCGTGGTTTTCACAATGTCACTTACCTTCAGACCTGCGGCTTCCACAATGGCCTGCACATTTTCCAGTGACTGACGTGCCTGCGCAGCAACGCCATCAGCGACCTTGCCGGTTTTAGGATCGACCGGGATCTGACCGGAAGTTATGATCATACTCCCCAGATCGACGCCCTGAACATAGGGTCCGATAGCGGCAGGGGCATTTTCCGTGCTGATTTCGCGTGACATAAATTCTCCTGAGGTGTGGGATGCCAGGCGGACAGCCTGCCCGCCCTGTCGCTCTATTATAGGAAGATGGAAAGTGTTTACCAGTTCGCCAGCACCACCTGATGCGCAAATTCTTTTTCACAATATTTGCACTTCAGCTGAACGTTATCAGCGCGTTTTCTGACGGCAAAACTGGAGTAAACCGGCTCCGTGCGGCTGATGCAGTTGCCGTTCGGACAGGTCAGCACGCGCTCAATACGATCCGGCAGCACAGGAACGATCTTGGCGACCACTTCATAATCATCGATCCGGTTAACGGTAGCGTGCGGCGCATAGACTGCTAACTGATTGATCTGCTCGTCGGTGAGGAAAGTGTTTTCGATCTTGATTAAATCTTTACGGCCCAGCGCCCCGGAGGGCAGGTTAAGTCCGATGGTAATGCGCTGCTCGGTTTCCGTCAGGCGGAACAGCGTTAAAAGTTTAAAGCCCACCTGCGCCGGAATATGATCGATTACCGTGCCGCGTTTGATGGCTTCAACCTGCAATTTATCTTGCGTCATACTGTTTCCTCCTTACAGAACCGGATCGCTGTTAAGCACTAATGCCAGAAGCGCCTGACGCGCATAAATACCGTTGCCGGCCTGCTGGAAATACCAGGCGTAAGGCGTTTTATCCACGTCGGTGGCGATCTCATCAACGCGCGGCAGCGGATGCAGCACTTTCATATTGTCGCGAGCGCCCTGCAAATCGGCGGCGCGCAGAACAAACTGCGCCTTCACGTTGGCATATTCCGAGGGATCGAGACGCTCTTTCTGTACACGCGTCATATAAAGAATATCCACCTGCGGCACCACCTCTTCAATACTGGCGTGGCGGCTCCAGGCAATGCCTTTTTCATCCAGCATATCGGTAATATAAGCGGGCATCGCCAGCGCCTCAGGCGCGATAAAGAAGAAGCGGTTGCCGTCAAATTTGGCCAGCGCCTGCGTCAGGGAATGCACGGTGCGGCCATATTTCAGGTCGCCGACCATCGCCACATTCAGATTGCTCAGGCGGCTTTGCGTTTCCTGAATAGTAAAGAGATCGAGCAGCGTTTGAGTGGGATGCTGATTCGCGCCGTCGCCCGCGTTCAGGATCGGAATCGCGCCGGAAAACTCGGTGGCGAGACGGGCCGCACCTTCCTGCGGATGACGCATCACAATCGCATCGACATAGGTACTGATAACGGAAATGGTATCGGCCAGCGTTTCGCCCTTTTTGCCCAGCGAGGTATTGCTGCTGTCGGAAAACCCGACCACCGCCGCGCCCAGCCGCTGTATGGCCGTTTCAAAAGAGAGGCGAGTGCGCGTAGAGGCTTCAAAGAAACAGCTGGCAATCACTTTATGCTTCAGCAGCTCTGGCTGTGGCCGGGCCTTCAGGCTGGCCGCCGCATGCAGCACCAGCTCCAGCTCCTCGCGGCTGAGATCGTTAATCGAAATTATATGCTTGTGATACAGCGGATTCATGCGTCACTCTCCTTTAGGCGTGCCGGATTAAGGACGAAAAAAAAGCCCCTGCAATGAGGGGCTTTTTTACGATTGGTCGCTGACGGAAGGAAACAGGCGCGCCGCCTGCATTCAGGCGTGATTGAGCGATCGCTGTTTTATGGCTCAGTTGCATGCGTCCTCCCGACAAATTGTGGCGCATTATACGCATTCGGTTTGCAGCATCAAGTAAAAAACGCGCGCCGGGTAACCGTTTGCGTTATGCTAATTTACCCGGTTTCGCCAGCGTGGCGACCATCACCGCTTTAATGGTATGCAGCCGGTTTTCCGCCTGATCGAAAACGATGCTGTGCGCCGATTCAAATACCTCATTGGTGACTTCCATGCCGCCATGCAGATCGTATTGCTCGGCCATCTGTTTCCCCAGCGTGGTTTGGTCATCGTGCAGCGCGGGCAGGCAGTGAAGAAATTTCACCTTTTCATTACCGGTAAGCTGTAGCATCGCCATATTCACCTGATAATTACGCAGCAGGGCGATACGTTCCTGCCAGCGCTCTTTGGCTTCGCCCATTGAGACCCACACGTCGGTATAGATAAAGTCCGCCTGTTTGACCCCTTCAGCAATATCTTCCGTCAGGGTGATTTTTCCGCCGTTCAGCTTTGCCACCTCGCGGCATTCATTCACCAGATGCTCTTCCGGCCAACAGCTCTTCGGCGCTACCAGCCGCAGATCAATGCCCATCAGCGCTGCGGCTTCCATTAGGCTGTTGCCCATGTTATTGCGCGCATCGCCTGTATAGGTCAGCACCATTGCGCGTAATGATTTTTCCGGCAGGTGTTCCTGCATGGTTAACAGATCGGCCAGCAGCTGGGTAGGATGGAACTCATCGGTCAGGCCGTTCCACACCGGCACGCCAGCATATTCGGCTAAGGTCTCTACGATCTGCTGACCGTGACCACGATACTGAATGCCGTCATACATGCGGCCCAGCACGCGTGCGGTATCCTTAATCGATTCCTTGTGGCCGATTTGGCTGCCGCTGGGCGCCAGATAGGTAACGCGGGCACCCTGATCAAACGCGGCAACTTCGAAAGAGCATCGGGTACGGGTCGACTCTTTTTCGAAGATGAGCGCGATATTTTTGCCCTGCAGGTGCGGCACTTCCTCACCGTTTTTTTTCGCGATTTTTAATTCAGCAGCGAGGGCCAGCAGCGCATTAATTTCTGCTGGGGTAAAATCGAGCAGCCTGAGGAAATGGCGTTGATAAAACTGACTCATACAGCACTCCTTGTTCTTTTAAATTGAATTAAAATTCAATTTAACCGGATGAATATGCATTTTCAACCCTGAGCACAATAAACTTTTGCTTTTGTGTAGTGGCGCGGAGTGCAGTGTGGGAAAATAATCACATTGTCTGCCAAAACAGAGGAACCCATCATGGCATATGAAGAATTGCTGGAAGAGCAGCGCGAAGAGACGCGAGCGATTATCGAAGAGCTGCTGGAGGATGGCAGCGACCCCGATGCGCTTTACACCATTGAGCATCATCTTTCCTGCGACAGCTTCGAAGCGCTGGAAAAAGCAGCGGTAGACGCTTTCAAGCTGGGCTATGAAGTTACCGAGCCAGAAGAGCTGGAGCTGGAAGATGGTTCAACCGTTATGTGCGTTGATATCCTGAGCGAGCTGGCGCTTAAGCCTGAGCTGCTCGATGCGCAGGTTGAGCAACTGGTTAACCTGGCCGGCAAGCATAACGTTGATTATGACGGCTGGGGCACCTACTTCGAAGATCCGGATGCGGAAGATGAAGAAGAGGGTGATTACATTGACGAAGACGATGACGGTATCCGCCATTAATAGCCTGCCGCTTTAAATATTGATCCGGCGTGCCGTTAAGGCGCGCCTTTTAACCATAGCGATAGTATGAATTACGCCGATCTCCTTGCTCCCATTCACCAGTTTCTGCATTGCCGTACGCCGCAGGCGTGGATTGATGAAGCGCGCAAACCAGAAAACCTCCCCTTGCTGCTCACCGATCATATGGTTTGTGAACTGAAAGCGGCACAGACGGCCACCTGGTTGATTCGTAAATATGTTGCTGATAAGCCCAGCGGCGAGGCGATCCTTGCGTGGCTAAAGCCTTATGAAGCCTTTGTGCATCGCGAAGATCACGACAGCGGGTTTATTGAAGCGCATAAAAATTTGTCCAGGCGTATTATCACCCGTAACGATATCCCCTGGGGCGATGAGCTGCTGGATAAGATGATATTGCTGATTAAAGAAGAGCTGCACCATTTTTATCAGGTATGGGAAATCATGCAGGCACGCGGCATCGCTTATCAAAAGATCACTGCCAGCCGGTATGCCAAAGGCCTGCTGCGCGAAGTGATTACCCATGAACCGGAAACGCTGGTGGATAAGCTGATCTGCGGCGCTTATATTGAGGCACGCTCCTGCGAGCGGTTCGCCAGTCTGGCGCCCTGGCTGGACGAGGAACTGGCGAAATTTTACGTTTCACTGCTGCGTTCCGAGGCGCGTCATTATCAGGATTATCTGTCGCTGGCGGCACGTATCGCGCCTTTTGATATTGCCGGAAGGGTGCGTCAGATTGGCGAAGCCGAAGCGCGTCTGATTCAGGAACCGGATAACGAACTACGCTTTCACAGCGGCGTGCCGGCCTGGCGTATGATGTAGCTTGTGGTAGCTATTCGGCTCAGGAACAGCCATAAGCCATTGCGGCTGATTAACATCCATGCAGCCGCCCAAAAAACCGCCAGTACCAAAATGCCATTAATAGCAGGGCAAGCAGCGGCAAATAAAGCGCGCGCTGCTTTTTACGCAGGCTAAGCCAGAGTAATGGCGCGATAAGCAGAAGCGTTAACGGAGCGGTAAATGAACGGATATCGTCAACAACAAATGTTTTGTAAGCATCGCAAACCGTCTTGATTTCATCGCCATCGATATATTGCTCTTCTTTGAAATAAGAAAGATAAGCGATATTGAAAAAACAGAAGCTGCTATAAAACAACGTTAAGGCGAACACTTTCCAATTCATTTTTTTACTTCCAGTATTATTTCTAAGGTTTGCTTTTTTTCAAGAATTCTACGCCCATAAGAACTCCATGCGCGTGTGGCATGCCCTTTGGGTGCATGGATAGAATCAATGATATCTTGTTTGTCCCGGGATGTGCCCCGGTTATAACGTGAGCCAGCCAAAATTAATTGCTCATCATTTAGCGTTTCGGTATCAGCGTCTGGATAATCATATTTAATTAACTGTCGTAGATGTTGTGCAACTATACGTAAGTTAAACTCATTATTATACAAACATGTGGCTAGCTGAAACTGTTGAAGAGAACTAAGATTTTTAGGGTTTATGCCTAAGGTTTCCGCTACCGCCCTCAACTGAATTGCTACGGCACCAACTGAGACGGCGTTAGACCATTGATTATCTTTTTTAAGTAAAAATTCTAATAATTGCCTGAATTGTAATACACCATAGCCTTTTAATCTTTCTGGTGTCCCGCCGACTTCAGCGATAGCAACGCCTGCCAACAATAAAGCCGGGATATGTTCTTCTTTTGCTATTTTAATTACTTTATCTTTATTATAAGTCAGGTAAGCCGCTTTATAGGCCCATAGGTAATTTTCCCCTGTAAGGAAGCGTTGGTTATTTGGAAGAAACCAAAAACGCATGAAGTCGACTCCGTTCCAATGGGGAAAACCTTCGTTATCAACTTTGCAAAACATATTCATGTCGCCTCTCCTGGCATTAATTCCATAGACTATATTTTACTTTCTGGTTAAAAAGTCGTCAATAACGAATCTATTAAAAAGGCGCTTACAGCGCCTTTAACATCCTTACTTCGCAGTCGTCGTGACCGTTGCAACCGAGCGGCCCGTAAATATACTAAAATTATAAATACGATAATAATGTAGGAATTAATAATACAAATCTAAACATGGTTAAAAAAAACACTATTACGATAAAGCGCAATACTGGCAAGTGTGACAAGCTAAGCAATATATCGCATTTTTAATTGACAGCATCTATCTAAAGCAGAGTATGATTTATAGTCAGCAGACAAGGAGGTTTTTATGGGGATACAAAGAGGTGGGTTACGTTTAATGACACCTGGGGAAATTAATTTATCTCAGCAACTATATCATCATTCAATACAATAAGGTTTGGATACATCACGGGAGCTTTTTACCTTTTGGCATGCAAGAAAACAATACTGCGATGACACCAACTGGTGAGATATGGTTTGAAACGAATGTATATTCAGATGATTACTCTATAGTTCCATCGATTTACAACACCTTTTTATACATGAAATGATGCATGTCTGGCAAAAACAAAAGGGCATGTATGTGATAATGCGTGGGCTATTCTCCTGGGCTGCTGATTACTCTTATGATTTGACAAAACTCAGGCTGGCTGACTATTCACTGGAGCAACAGGCTGCTATCGTCGCTGATTACTGGTTGCTAACGTCACACGGGTTTAAAAATTATTCTTATATTGTAAAGTATAAAGGCCTTCATCAGAATGAAAACCATAATTCATTAATTTTGAAATATAAAAAAGTATTGGGAGGGTTTCCTTTTTGAGAAATTTTATTTTACTCGCTCTGTTTTTTTTAACATCCTGCGGTTCAGGGGACAGACTGCAATTTAGAAATCCTGGTAACTCAAGCATTACTTTAAATTCAGTGTGTATTAATGCACAGCCGGGTAAGGTGTTATCTTACTACTTGCTAAGCTCTTCCGTTAATCATTATAAAAAGCCTATTGCTACAGAAGATAATATAAAAAAATCTTATCCAGATGCGTGTATTTCCACAAGCCTGCAATCAGATGCGAAATACACTCTTATTTATATTTTAGATAACGATAAGTACAGGCTGGAGTTTTCCGTTGATCGTCAGGGAAAGATTAGCCCGGGAGGAAGATAACTTAATGTTATCAGTGTTTTGATAAGATTAGTTTCCATAGTATAACGCTATGCTATAACGAGAATTCTTATATGTGTTAATTTCAACTTACTGCTTTTACCTGGTACTGCTACCAGGTACAGCTGTGTTCACCAGTGATGAACTCACTAAGACAAGCCAATAAAAGGCGCTTACAGCGCCTTTAACATCCTTACTTCGCAGTCGTCGTGACCGGTGCAACCGAGCGGCCCGTCAATATGTTGAAAACCCAGTTTTTCATATAACCGAATCGCCTGCGTCAGGCTGGCGGTGGTTTCCAGGTAGCAGCGCTTAAAGCCGTGCTCACGGGCAAAATCCATCGCCTGTAGCGCCAGACGGTGCGCCATGCCGCGACCGCGCAGCTGCGGCAGGAAATACATTTTTTGCAGTTCGCATATATCCGGCGCGCTGCACTGCAGCGGAGCCACGCCGCCGCCACCCATAATCTTGCCATCCAGCTCAATAACCCAGTAGGCGCTATTCTCCGTGTTATACAGCTCAAATAGCCGATCCAGATTAGGATCGGAAACGGTATAGCCTTTATCAGCGGTCAGGCCGAACTCAGCGGATACGGTACGTATTACCTGCGCAATATGCGGGTTATCTGCTGCGGTAATCGGGCGGACGCGAAGCGAAGTGTCTGGGGCGATATTCATACGTCTGGCTCAGATTAAGAAAAGGAAAAAGAGTGTAATAACACCGCTTGCCGCCTGATGCAATGGCACAGGATGATGACATAAAAAAACCGTGGTCAGGTTGCCCTGCCACGGTTGTTTTTTGCTTTAGCGGATTACAGCGCGGCGATAACGCTCTGCTGTTCAATCAGCTTGGCTTTGCCCTGTTCCAGCTCCGCCATACGATCGCGCTCTTTCGCAACCACCGCTTCCGGTGCGCGGGCAACGAAAGACTCGTTGGAAAGGCGAGCATTGATTTTTTCCATCTCGGCTTCCAGCTTCGCCAGCTCTTTGGCCAGACGATCCAGCTCCGCTTCCTTATCGACCAGACCCGCCATCGGGATCAGCAGTTCAGCGCCATCCACCAGCTTGGTGACGGAAAGCGGACCTTTCTCTCCCTGCGCCAGCACGGTAATGTCGCTTAAACGCGCCATCGCCTGCAGGAAGTTACGGTTCTCGCTCACGCGACGCTGAGCGTCGGCACTGGCACCGCGCAGCAGCAGCTCTAACGGTTTACCCGGAGAGATATTCATCTCGGCGCGGATATTACGTACCGCTACAATCGCCTGCTTCAGCCATTCCGTATCGGTCAGCGCCGCATCGTCTGCCTGTGCCGCGTTATAAGCCGGGAAAGGCTGCAGCATGATGGTATCGTCGCTGATGCCTTTCAGCACTTTTACCCGCTGCCAGATGGTTTCAGTGATAAACGGAATAATCGGGTGCGCCAGGCGCAGCAGCGCTTCCAGCACGGTAACCAGCGTATGACGCGTACCGCGCAGCTCCGCTTCTGAACCGTTGTGCATCACCGGCTTGGTCAGCTCCAGATACCAGTCGCAGAACTGGTTCCAGGTGAACTCATACAGAATGTTCGCAGCGATATCGAAGCGATAGCTGTCCAGCGCTTCACGATAAGCTTTCACCGTGTTGTTGAACTCTGCCAGAATCCAGCGATCGGCCAGCGACAGCACCATTTCGCCGCCGTTCTGCCCGCAATCTTTCTCTTCGGTATTCATCAGCACAAAGCGGCTGGCGTTCCACAGCTTATTACAGAAGTTGCGGTAGCCTTCCAGACGCTTCATATCCCAGTTGATATCGCGACCGGTAGAGGCCAGCGCCGCCAGCGTAAAGCGCAGCGCATCGGTGCCCGCCGGCTCGATGCCGTTCGGGAACTGCTTCTCGGTGCGCTTGCGAATTTTTTCCGCCAGCTGCGGCTGCATCATGTTGCCGGTACGTTTTTCCAGCAGCGCCTCAAGCGAAATGCCATCCACCATATCCAGCGGATCGATGACGTTACCTTTCGATTTCGACATCTTCTGGCCTTCTTCATCGCGGATCAAACCGGTCATATAGACGGTTTTGAACGGCACCTGCGGCTTACCGTTTTCATCCTTCATAAAGTGCATGGTCAGCATGATCATGCGCGCAATCCAGAAGAAGATGATATCGAAGCCGCTGACCAGCACGCTGGTCGGGTGGAAGGTGCGCAGCGCGTCGGTATTCTCCGGCCAGCCAAGGGTAGAGAACGTCCAGAGACCGGAAGAGAACCAGGTATCCAGTACGTCATCGTCCTGATGCAGCGCAACGCTGGCATCCAGCTGGTTTTCCGCGCGCACTTCTTCTTCGCTGCGGCCAACATAAACGTTGCCCTGTGCGTCATACCAGGCAGGAATACGATGACCCCACCACAGCTGGCGAGAAATACACCAGTCCTGAATATCGCGCATCCAGGAGAAGTACATGTTTTCGTACTGCTTCGGTACAAACTGAATATCGCCGTTCTCAACCGCTTCAACCGCCACTTTTGCCAGCGGCGCGGTGCGCACGTACCATTGATCGGTCAGCATCGGCTCGATCACCACACCGCCGCGATCGCCGTAAGGCACGGTCAGGTCGTGAGCTTTAACCTCTTCCAGCAGGCCCAGCGCGTCAACGGCAGCGACGATCGCTTTACGTGCGGCAAAACGTTCCAGCTTCTGGAACTGTTCCGGCAGGGTCGTGGCGTAGACGTCAGTTTCTTCGCCGTTGGTATCGTAAACCTGGGCGCTTTCACGGATATCGCCATCAAAGGTCAGAATATTGATCATCGGCAGCTTATGACGACGGCCAACTTCATAGTCGTTGAAATCGTGCGCCGGGGTGATCTTCACGCAGCCGGTGCCTTTTTCCATATCGGCATGCTCATCGCCCAGAATCGGGATACGACGATCCACCAGCGGCAGCACGACATACTTACCGATCAGATCTTTATAACGCGGATCTTCCGGATTAACCGCCACGCCGGTATCGCCCAGCAGGGTTTCCGGACGGGTCGTGGCAACCACCAGATAATCTTTACCATCAGCGGTTTTCGCGCCGTCCGCCAGCGGATAGCGGATATGCCACATGGAACCTTTGGTTTCACGGTTTTCCACTTCCAGATCGGAGATGGCGGTGCGCAGCTTCGGATCCCAGTTAACCAGGCGTTTGCCACGGTAGATCAGGTTCTCTTTATACAGGCGAACAAACACTTCTTTCACCGCATTAGAGAGACCTTCATCCATAGTGAAGCGCTCGCGCTCCCAGTCTACAGAGTTACCGAGGCGGCGCATCTGGTTAGTAATGGTGCCGCCAGATTCCGCTTTCCATTGCCACACCTTGTCGATAAAGGCATCGCGACCGTAATCCTGGCGTGTTTTTCCCTCTTCAGCGGCAATCTTGCGCTCTACAACCATTTGCGTGGCGATACCCGCGTGGTCGGTTCCGACCTGCCACAGGGTATTTTTTCCCTGCATGCGCTGATAACGCACCATAGTGTCCATGATGGTTTGCTGGAAGGCATGACCCATATGCAAGCTACCGGTGACGTTCGGCGGCGGGATCATGATGCAGAAGCTTTCCTGGCTGGTATCGCCATTCGGTTTAAAGTAGCCCTGCTTTTCCCAATGCTCGTAAAGCGGCTGTTCGATCTCTTGCGGATTATATGTCTTTTCCATTTCTGCTATGTCGTTTGCGGCTGTGGCGGGGTTGCCGTATTCAAGTGGAAGCCGACGCTGCGATAGGCTTTATAGCGTGCACGCGCCTGCTGTTTCAAAGATTCTTCGCTCGGAACAAAGTCTATCACTTCATGGAAAGCGGTGGCAAAATCTGCAAACTGCGGCAGCAGGCTGATCAGCAGATCGCGCGGCGCGTTGCCCCGGCGCTGCGGCCAGGCCAGCTCCACCGGCGCGCCATATTTCGGGCCTTCTCCGGCCAGATTATGCGGAACGAAGGCGTTGGCCGGACGTTGCCACAGCGCCTCATCCAGGCGAATCGCCTGCTGTTCATCTTCACAGGCGATCAAAATGCGCTGGCCTTTACGCCAGTGTTCGGCAGCAAGGTCGCAGGTCAGCCGCTCAATGGCGTTCAGACCATCCGCGGCGGAGTCTTGGTCCGGAACCTGCTCCAGAAGATAGAACGTTGCGTTTTTCATGGTCTGGATTCTTTATGCGTGACAGAAAATTCTTGTTCCGGGCTTGGATGCCGGAAGAAAAAGCACTTTACCATAAGTGAGTGAGGATTTGCCCGCCTGGCACAGAGTGGCGTAAGGAAACCTGCGTCAGGCGATACAACGCGTGCGCCGGCAGGCAAAAAAATCCCCGGCTTAAGCGCCAGGGACTTTTTATCATGAGGAAGGCTTAATCGTCGCCGTTCAGCCCGGCGCGGTTCAACAGGAACTGCGACAGCAGGGCGACAGGACGACCGGTCGCACCTTTGGCTTTACCTGAGCGCCAGGCCGTGCCCGCGATATCCAGATGCGCCCAGTTATATTTGCGCGCAAAGCGAGCCAGGAAGCAGGCAGCGGTAATGGCTCCACCCGGACGGCCGCCAATATTTGCCATATCAGCGAAGTTGGATTCCAGCTGCTCCTGATACTCATCCGCCATCGGCAGACGCCAGGCACGGTCGCCCGCCTGCTCGGAAGCGCCGATCAGCTCGTGCGCCAACGGGTTATGGTTCGACAGCAAGCCGCTGATATGATGACCCAGCGCGATCACGCAGGCACCGGTCAGCGTGGCAACATCAATCACCACGTCCGGATCGAAACGCTCAACGTAGGTTAAGGCGTCGCACAGCACCAGACGGCCCTCGGCATCGGTATTCAGCACCTCTACCGTCTGTCCGGACATGGTGGTCAGCACATCACCCGGACGGAACGCCCGGCCGCCCGGCATGTTTTCACAACCGGCCAGCACGCCGACCACGTTCAGCGGCAGGTTCAGCTCCGCCACCATGCGCATCACGCCATAGACCGAAGCCGCGCCGCACATATCGTATTTCATCTCATCCATGCCTTCGGCAGGCTTGATGGAGATACCGCCGGAATCGAAAGTCAGCCCTTTACCCACCAGCACAATAGGTTTGCTTTCCGGGTCCGGACTGCCTTTATATTCAATCACCGACATCAGCGATTCATTCTGCGACCCCTGGCCGACCGCCAGATAGGCGTTCATGCCCAGCTCTTTCATCTGCTGTTCGCCGATAACGCGCGTGGTGATGTTGCTCCAGGCGTCCGCCAGCTGACGCGCCTGCGAAGCCAGATAGGCAGCGTTACAGATATTCGGTGGCATATTGCCAAGATCTTTTGCCGCTTTGATGCCGGCGGCAATTGCCAGGCCGTGCTGAATGGCGCGCTCGCCGCTGGTCAGCTCGCGGCGCGTAGGCACGTTAAACACCATTTTACGCAGCGGACGACGCGGTTCGACTTTATTGCTTTTCAACTGGTCGAAGCTGTAAAGGGTCTCTTTCGCCGTTTCCACCGCCTGGCGTACTTTCCAGTAAGTGTTGCGCCCTTTAACATGCAGTTCGGTCAGAAAGCAGACCGCTTCCATTGAGCCGGTATCATTCAGCGTATTAATGGTTTTTTGAATGACCTGCTTATACTGGCGCTCGTCCAGCTCTCGCTCTTTTCCACAGCCAATGAGCAAAATCCGCTCAGAAAGGATATTCGGCACATGATGCAGCAGCAGCGTTTGGCCCACTTTACCTTCCAGCTCGCCGCGGCGCAGCAGGGCGCTGATATAGCCATCGCTGATTTTATCCAGCTGTTCGGCGATTGGCGACAGACGGCGCGGCTCAAAGACACCCACAACGATACAGGCACTACGCTGTTTCTCGGGGCTACCGCTTTTTACACTGAACTCCATGCACTCTCCTGAATCTTAAAGACAACGGCGCTGGCTGCGGCTAGAATGTACCGCTTCGTAACGTTTACGCCGTTGCGTACGACGCTCCTGGTAGCCAGGCGTCAGTTTGTGTTTCAGTGACATTGTTATTTTTGACGTCACCTGAACGCTTGTGTCATACAATAGATCTATGACAACGGCCATTGATGATGAGAAATGGCGAATAAGCGTTGAAACTATCGATTTTCCAGCAAAAAGACAAGTTTTCACAGGCATACGAAGCGTGATAATCATTAGATATCTGGTTCGGGAAACGCTCAAAAGCCAGCTGGCAATACTCTTTATCCTGCTGTTGATCTTCTTCTGTCAGAAGCTAGTCAGGATCCTGGGCGCTGCCGTGGATGGTGAGATCCCGACAAACTTAGTTCTTACCCTGTTAGGGCTCGGCGTGCCAGAAATGGCACAGCTTATACTGCCGCTCAGCCTGTTCCTGGCCATCCTGATGACGCTGGGGCGGCTGTATACCGAAAGCGAAATCACCGTGATGCACGCCTGCGGCTTAAGCAAGGCGGTGCTGGTCAAAGCGGCGATGGTGCTGATGCTGCTAACGGCGGCGGTGGCGGCAGTCAACGTTGTCTGGCTTGGCCCCTGGTCATCGCGCTATCAAAGCGAGGTGACGCAGAATGCGAAAGCTAATCCTGGCGCTGCGGCGCTGGCGGCGGGGAAATTCCAGCCCTCCAGCGACGGCAATAGCGTTCTCTTTATTGAAGATGTGAAAGGCAATCAGTTCGGTCACGTTTTCCTGGCGCAGCTGCGTCCGAAAGGCAATGCGCGCCCGTCCGTTGTAATGGCGGATAGCGGCTATATGGAGCAGCGTCCGGACGGTTCGCAGGTGGTCACGCTGGATAAAGGCACCCGCTTTGAGGGCACCGCGCTGCTGCGTGATTTCCGCATTACGGATTTCACGCACTATCAGGCGATTGTCGGCTATAAAACCGCCACGCTCGATCCTAACGACGCCGAACAGGCGGAGTTTAAGGATCTGTTCGGCAACAGATCGCCGGAGTTCCGCTCTGAGCTGCACTGGCGTTTAACGCTGATATTTGCCGTGCTGGCGATGGCGCTGATGGTGGTACCGCTTAGCGTGGTAAACCCACGTCAGGGACGCGTGCTTTCCATGTTACCGGCTATGCTGCTCTATTTAATCTTCTTCCTGTTACAAAGCTCGCTAAAATCAAACGGCGCGAAGGGACGGCTCGATCCGGCAATCTGGATGTGGGCGGTTAACCTGAGCTATCTGGCGCTGGCGATTGTTCTGAACGTGTGGGATACGGTGCCGATGCGCCGTCTGCGCGCCCGCTTTACGCGTGGAGGCTCAATCTGATGTTTGGCGTATTAGACCGCTATATCGGTAAAACGATCTTTAACACCATTATGCTGACGCTTTTTATGCTGGTATCGCTTTCCGGCATTATTAAGTTTGTCGATCAGCTGCGCAAAACCGGGCAGGGCGCCTACACAGCGTTGGATGCAGGCTATTACGCGCTGCTCAGCGTGCCAAAGGATATCGAGACATTCTTTCCGATGGCCGCGCTGCTTGGCGCGTTGCTGGGCCTTGGCACCCTGGCGCAGCGCAGTGAGCTGGTGGTGATGCAAGCCTCTGGTTTTACCCGTCTGCAAATCGCGCTGTCGGTGATGAAAACTGCCATTCCGCTGGTGCTGCTCACCATGGCGATCGGTGAGTTTGTTGCGCCGCAGGGCGAGCAGATGGCGCGTAACTTCCGTGCGCAACAGCTGCTCGGCGGCTCGCTGCTCTCTACCCATTCCGGCCTCTGGGCAAAAGATGGCAATAGCTTTATCTATATAGAGCGCCTGAAGGGCAATAATGAACTTGATGGCGTCAGTATCTACAACTTTAACGATCAGCGGCGGTTGGTGAGTGTACGCTATGCCGCTACCGCTACCTGGGATAAAGAGCAGCGGCGCTGGAATCTGGGGCAGGTGGATGAGTCCAATCTGACCGATGCCAAACAGATCACCGGCAAGCAGAGCATTAACGGCCAGTGGAAAACCAATCTGACGCCAGACAAACTTGGCGTGGTGGCACTGGACCCGGATGCGCTGTCGATCCGTGGGCTGTATAACTACTCTAAATATCTGGTGCAGAGCGGTCAGGAGTCAGGACGCTATCGGCTTAATATGTGGGGCAAGATTTTCCAGCCGCTGTCGGTGGCAGTAATGATGCTGATGGCGCTGTCGTTTATCTTTGGCCCGCTGCGTAGCGTATCGATGGGCGTGCGTGTGGTCACCGGTATCAGCTTTGGCTTTCTGTTCTATGTGCTGGATCAGATTTTTGGTCCGCTCAGCCTGGTATATGGCTTACCGCCGATTTTGGGCGCGGTGCTGCCCAGCGCGGCCTTCTTTGCTATCAGTGTCTGGATGCTGATGAAGCGACGTTAAGCTTCTGGTGCGGCAGATGACTGCCGCACCGGCTTAGCAGCCTGACGGGCTGCTGTTTTCTTGCACGACCTTTCTACCCTGTTTACGCTGCTTCCTGCTTCCTGCTTCCTGCTTCCTGCTTTCTTATTTCTCTGTTCTTTGCTGTGATTTTATTTTTATAAATATTAACTGGGGTCATGACTTTTAATTTTTGCAAATTTATTTTATTGCGAAATATCTGATTTTTTGCCTGCTCATAATTTATTACGGCCCTGATAAGGTAAATGTAAATAGTCTCGTGATTTTTTTTCTCGACGCGTCACGCTTGTTTAATTTGCTGCATTTATAACAAGTTAGGCGCTAAAGAAAATCTGGCGCGGATAAAAGGAAAAACAAAAAGGCCGTTAAGCCAGAAAAAGCGGCAATAATCAGGGCCGTTTACCCGCTCATTATTAACAGGATTTATATTTCTTAACAATTTGCCGTGCTCGATTATTACATAAGCTCCCGTTTGGTCTATGCTTTATAACTATTACGGTAAGTTATCGGAAACGTTCGATAATCGATGCATATTCTGAACGGCGCTATTTTATGGAGGGCGAGTAATGACGAAGAAAATTGCGCCGCATGAGAAAGTAACGGAACAGCATGAAGCCATTCCGTTAGCAGAAGAGCAGGCGGAGGTAAGCACGCAGCGCGTGGTTGACCGTCGCATCCGTATTAGCCGCTCCACGACAACGGCAGAGAAGCTGTTAGAAACCGAGCTCTGGCATGAAGAAGTTAAGATAGAACACATCGAAAAAAATGAACCAGTGGAGGCAGGCTATTTCCCAGAGGTTCGTCAGGAAGGCGATGTGTTAATTGTGCCGGTAATTGAAGAGCAGGTGGAAATTATTCGTCACTATATATTGAAAGAAGAAGTACATATTCACAAGCTGAAGAAAAGCGAACAGTTTCAGCAAAAAGTAACATTACGTAGCCAGGAGATAGAGATCAACAAGGAAGATACTTAACCGTCAACCTAAGCACGAGGAGACTATTATATGGCACACGAAAAAATCGTAACTGCTTTTAATCAGATACAGCAGGCGCAAGTGGCTAAAGAAAAACTAATTGCCGAAGGTATTGCGGAAAATCATATTGATATTATTTCAGGTGAAAGATTACGCGTAGAAGGTAAAGAGATCCGTCATCCAAGTTTCTGGCAGCGCCTGTTTGGCGATGATGTTGATGATGATTACGCCACTGAATATAACAAAGCAATTCAGGGCGGCGGCGTGCTGCTGACCGTACGCGCACCGAAAGAAGATGCCGACCGTGTTGAAGCGCTGCTGGATCAATATTCCACCGATTACTCCGCCTCTTATAATCGTTCTGGCGTTGCAGACACCACTGGCGCTCATCGTGAACACCTGGGTGAAACCAACGATCTTACCGGGCGCACCACCTCCGCAGGCTTTACTGCCGGTGCCAGCGGCGTAACCGGTAACAACAATCCGGCATCAGGCGTGCCGGGCACACTGGATGATAAAAACACCACCGCAGGTAAAACGGGCGCAACCGATCTGGTTAATGATGCCACCACCAGCGGTGTGGTAACCGGTACCGGTACTGGCGCGACAGGCGCTGCGGCAACCGGCATTGCAGGCACCACCGCCGGCGCAACGCTTACCGGCAGCGAGAACGCCGAAGCGCTGAAGCTGGCTGAAGAAGAAGTGGCTATTGGTAAACGTCAGGTCAGCGATGGTGTGGTACGTCTGCGTCGTTATACCGTTGAAGATGAAGTTGCTGAAGACGTATCGCTGTTTGAACAGCACGCCGACGTTTTCCGTACCGCTGTTGATGAACCCGCTTATCTGAGCGACGTTGACTGGTCCGATAAAACCATTGAAGTGGAAGAGTCCCACGAGATCCCAACGGTAAGCAAAACTGCACGCATTAAAGAAGAGGTGGGTGTACGTAACGAAACCTCAGAACGTGTAGAAACAGTGAAAGATACCGTTCGCCGTCAGGAAGTGGAAGTAGAGCAGACCGGCGCTACCGGCCTGGAGAAAGATAAACTGGCGGGTACCACCGGCCTGCATCAGGATCCTCTGACCGGCACCACCGGCCTGGAGAAAGATAACCTGACCGGTACCGGCAGCGATCTTGAAAAAGATCGTCTTACCGGCCTGAAGAAGTAATCAGTGACTCTGGCCCGCGCTGAGCATTTGCCACAGCGCGGGCAGCTGCGTTATTAACCACAGCAGCAGCCCTATACAGCCTCCCACCAGCGTTCCGTTGATACGAATAAACTGTAAATCCTTCCCGATATTCAACTCGATCTGTTGCGACATCTCACGCGCATCCCAGCTTTTTACCGTGTCGCTGATATGACGCGTCAGGAATGCGGCGAAGTCGGGCGCAACGGTACGCGCCGCCTGTTCCATATGCTGATTCAGCGAAGAGCGTAGCGCGCTGTCATTCACCAGCGTTTCACCCAGCCACAAACCCGCTTCCGCCACGCGCTGTCGCACGCGCGAATCTTCAGCATTCAGATCCGCTTTCAGCCATTCACGTAAATCGCCCCACAGTTCACTGATATAGCGGTTCAGCGCTTCATCTTCCTTCAGATAACCTTTAATGGTTTCTGCGCGCTCCGCCATATCAGGATCGTTTTTCAGCCGGGAAATCAGTTTTTCCACCGCACGATTAAAGCCCATACGCAGCTCATGACCTTGATCCTGGCTGACATCATCAAGCAGTGAATTCACCGCGCTGGAGACCAGTTCAGCGCTATGCTCGCCCAGCCACTCGGTTGGCAGCATTTTGGCTTTAATCGGATGTTCGCGCTTCAGCCAGCGCACGATTTGCATGGCGATAAAGTCGCGCGTGCTTTCGCGATTGATCAGGCGCAGCAGCTGTTCCACGGCGGCATCCAGTAGCGCCTGATGGCGATTATTTTTGGTCAGGCTTTCCAGCAGCAGGGCGCTTGACTGCGTCAGATCAACTTTATCGATCGCTTTATGTACGGCGTGGCGAATAAAGTGCTGAATACGCGTATCGTCGGTAAGATCCAGAAATCCGCGCATCAGCTGCAGCAGATGTTGCCCCAGCCGCTGCGCATTATCCGGCGCGCTCAGCCAGTTGCCGATCAGCTGTGCCGGATCGTGCCGACGAATCAGCGCCAGCAGCGACTCCGCATCAAGAAATTTTTCCTGTACGAAGCGGCCCAGATTTTCGCCGATGCGATCTTTATTACGGGGGATGATGGCCGTATGACGAGAGATAAAGGGCACCGGAACGCGCCGAAACAGCGCAACCACGGCAAACCAGTCGGCGAGTGCCCCAACCATTGCGGCTTCCGCTACCGCTTTCAAACCGCTCACCCACAGCCGGGGCGGCATAAACAGCGTAGCAATAAAGGTGGCTGCCGCCATCAGCAGCAGTGAAAGCGCCAGGCGCTTGGCTCGTTTAAGTTCGTTTATTTTCTGCATGCTACCAGCATAGCGTAGCGCGTTAAGAAAATCGTGCCTCACTGATTAAACGCCGTCCATAAGGCAAACAGGCTTAACAGCAGCGCCATCCACAGCACTAAAAACAGGCTCAGGCTGCCTTTTCTGTTGAGCGGGATATCGTCCTGTTGTTCCAGCACTAAATGAGGTGACGTGGTGAGAAAGTTTTTATCCGCCACCGTCTCAACTTTCGCTGAAAGAGTAATTCCTTTTTTGGGCACGGTGATAATAATATTTTCATCAATACCGACGCGCTTTAATGTTTTCCGCAGAATAGAGATATTTTGATAAAGCGTATTGACGGTGACTTCCATTCCATGTTTACGCCAGACTTCATTCATAAAATCCTCCTGCGTAATAACGCTCCCTTTTCTCTCAATTAATAATGACAAGCAGCGGCTGGTTGGCTGATTAAGCCTGGTATCCTTTTCAGGATAGAATTTACTTGAGGTTAAAGTATGTTTTAATGGATCGAAGATAACGTTATTATTAATGCAGTAGAGCATGGTTAATCCCTCAGTAACCTAATCCATGAGTAACAACACGCAACGAGTGAATAGAGCGTCAAGCTAACATAACGCTGTTTTTCATTCAAACCCCTTACCAGACGCAGAGTGAATTAAAAGGATGCATAATCTTATTTTTCATATTTTTTAAATATTTCAATTTTTAATTACCTATTCACTTTGATTTAATTTTTTGATTTTAATCATTTTTAGTTGCTGATTCAGCCTGATGTCGCGCTGTTGTTTTCTTATATTATGAAGTTTTTTTTCGCTTTCCTGAATTATGCATTCTTCACTTTCCATTTTCCGGTTTTCTTGTAGTTTTGCTGTTGCTGGGCAATTCACCTGCTGTGGTTAATTCTTTACGTAATTATGACTGCAACGGATGCGGCGCCAGCTAATAAATTAATAACCTGGATGATGCTTTATAACACAGTCGTTCTGTACCTCTGTTATGCCTGTCTACTCTTTTACCGGCATTGCGAATAATTTTTGATGACTGCACCAGGGAATAAAAGGAAGAGTGCCCATTCCGGGCATTCGGGTCTATCACCTTTAATCAGCTCATAAGGATGTATATGAAACGTCTTAATAAAATCTCATTAGGGATGGCGTTCCTGCTCGCCTCGGCTTCAACGCTGGCCTACGACGGGACGGTAAATTTTAATGGTGAAGTTATTGATAATACCTGTGTAGTTTCACTGGGCGACAGCGGCAATAGCCTGATAGTCCCTATGGGTTCGGTAAATAAAAGCAGCTTTACCGGTAAAGGCTCCATCGCCTCAACCACTCAGTTTGTTCTGACCCTGACCGATTGCCCGGCGGTTAACGCACGCGTGAAGTTTGATGGCCCTACCTATGATGGCGATCAGGATGTGCTGGCGCTTAATGCTGGCGCGGGCGTGGCATCGGGCGTTGGTATTCAGCTTTACGATCAGAACATGACCAAACTGCCGCTGTTTACCGCCTCCAGTCCCTATGAGCTGCAGGAAAAGGTGGCTAACAACCTGAAGTTTTATGCCAGCTACATCGCGACGTCTGCAAGCGTTTCGCCTGGCCCGGCTAACGCCGTTGCCACCTTCACCATGAATTATAATTAATCCAACCTGCAATGGGTCGGCTCAGGCCCATTGCTTCTTGCAGGGATAGCCGGAATGTATAAATGGATTTTTGGCTGGTTGCTTATGCTGGTGCTGCTGAATAGCACTGCGACAGCAGGGGTTATCGTAGGCGGTACGCGGATTATTTTCCACGGCGCAAAAAAAGAGACCGCCATTAGCGTAACCAATCCAGATAACAACGTCTGGTTAATTCAGTCCTGGGTTGAAAGCCCTGATAAAAGCAAAGCCCCCTTTATCTTCTCGCCACCGCTTTTTCGCCTCGATAGCCAGCAAAAGAACGTGTTACGCCTGATCTATACCGGCGCGCCATTACCGCAGGATCGGGAAAGCCTGTTCTGGGCCAATATAAAATCGATCCCCAGCGCGGCAGACGATGAGAACGTCTTACAGATTGCGATTAAAACGCAGATCAAACTTATCTGGCGTCCCGTTGCCCTGGAAAAAACAGTTACCCGTGCTGAGATGGCCAGACTTAGCTGGCGCTGGCAGCAGGGAAAACTGCAGGTATCCAACCCCACGCCCTATTACATGAACTTCCATTCACTTGAGGTTAATGGCAACGCGATTGCCGGGCCGGAATGGGTCGCGCCCTTTGACAATAAACAGTACGCCTTACCGCAGCCGGCGCGCTCCGGAAAAGTAAGCTGGCGGCTGATAAATGATTATGGCGCGATCACCCAACCCTTTGAGGCGACCTATTCACCACACAGCCAGTAAAAGAACGACGCTGTCGTTAAGGAAAAGAATATGGCGGAGGGAAAATTACGCCACTTATTATTGCCGTGCATGATTACGGCGGTTATTCAGACCAACAGCAGCTATGCCGTCACCTTTAATCCGGCGCTGCTGGAGCGCCACGGGCTGGATAACGAAGCGGTGGATCTCTCCGCTTTTGAGAACAACCTGCTGCCACCCGGCACCTATCGGGTTGAGGTTGTGGTAAATAACCAGCCGCAGGAGACGCGTGACGTGTCCTTTCGTTGGTCAGACTCACAGGAGCTGATGCCCTGCCTGAGCGTGGACGATCTGGCACGCTACGACGTGAACATTGCGCGCTACCCTGAGCTGCAGCAGAGCGACGGCTGCGCCGATCTGACGCAGATTCATGATGCGGCGGCGCGGCTGGATGTTAACGCCCAGCGCCTGCTGCTAAGCATTCCGCAGGCGGCGTTACAGTACCAGGCGCGAGAGACAGTGCCGCCGGAGCAGTGGGATAACGGCATCAACGCACTGCTGCTTAACTACCGTTTCAGCGGCGCGCACAGCGAAGCGCTGGAAGCGCATCACCACAACAGCGACAGCCAGTTTTTGAGCCTGCGTCCCGGCCTTAACATCGGGCCGTGGCGGGTGCGCAACTACAGCACCTGGTCGCGCAGCCGCCACCGGCAGGGCGACTGGAACAACCTTTATACCCTGGCGCAGCGCGAGATTGTGCCGCTACAGGCGCAGCTTACGCTGGGAGAGAGCAGCTCCCCCAGCGACATGTATGACAGCGTTAACTTTCGCGGCGTACAGCTGGCGTCGGATGAGGATATGCTGCCGGACAGCCTGAGAGGCTATGCGCCGGTGGTACGCGGCATCGCCCGCAGCCACGCGCAGGTTAATGTTTATCAGAACGGTCAGATCATCTATCAGACCTACGTCGCGCCCGGTGCCTTCGCCATTGCCGATATCTATCCTACCGGCGGCAGCGGCGATTTGACCGTTATCATTAATGAAGCGGACGGCAGCGAACAACAGCTGGTGGTGCCTTTTGCCTCGGTGCCGGTGTTACAGCGTGAAGGACACATTAAATACAGCATCACCGGCGGCGAGTACCGTGGCTACGGCAACCACCACGGCGGCGATCTCTTTTTCCAGGCGACCGGCATCATCGGCCTGCCGCAGGCATTTACGCTCTATGGCGGCACGCAGCAGGCGGAGAACTATCGCTCGCTGGTGGCGGGCGTTGGGAAAAATCTTGGCTCGCTGGGGGCGCTCTCGCTGGATGCCACGCTGGCGCATAGCCAGCCTGCCCATCAGGATCGATCGCAGGGGCACGCCTGGCGGCTGCGCTATGGCAAAAACTTTATCAACACCGGTACCAGCGTGGCGCTGGCGGGCTACCGCTATGCCACCAGCGGTTTTTACAGCCTGAACGATGTCATGGAGAGTGATACGCGCGATCGCCTGTGGCAGTGGGATCGTCGGCGACAGCGGGCCGAGCTGACGCTTACCCAGAGCCTGTGGCCGGGAGCGGGGTCGCTTACGCTCAGTGCGATCAAGGAAGAGTACTGGGATAACCAGCATCAGACGCGCTCCCTGAACCTTGGCTACAACAACAGCTGGCAGGGCATCAGCGTCAGCCTGAACTACAGCTATAACCGCAACACCCTCAAGCCCGCCTGGCGCGACAAAAGCGCGCGCGAAGATCAGGTGCTGGCGTTATCGCTTAGCGTACCGCTCAGCCGCTGGGCAGACCACACCTGGGCCAACTATCAGATGAACAGCGCCCGCCACGGCAGCAGCAGCCATTCGGCCGGACTGAGCGGCACCGCGCTTGCTGACCATAACCTAAGCTGGAGCCTGCGCCAGGGCTACACCAGCCGCAACGAAGGCAGCAGCGGCAGCGGTGAGATCGATTTTCGCGGCGCTTATGGCGAAGCGGATGCGGGCTATGCCTGGGATCGCCATAGCCGACGTCTGAGCTACGGCCTGAGCGGCGCGCTGGTGGCGCATCGGGATGGCATCACGCTCAGCCAGCCGCTGGGCGAGACGGCGGCGCTGGTCAAAGCACCGGGCATCGCCAACGCCTCCGTACTTAATCAGACCGGCGTCAGCACTGACTTTCGTGGCTATACGCTGGTGCCTTATCTGCGCGCTTATCGCATAAGCGAGATCATGCTCGATCCGCTGTCGCTACCGGATACGGTTGAGCTACAGCAGACCACGCAACAGGTGGTGCCAACGCGTGGTGCAGTAGTGCGGGCGGATTTCAGCGGCAGAGTGGGCGAGCGCGCCCTGGTCACGCTGATCCGGCGTAACGGCCTGCCGGTTCCCTTCGGCGCAACGGTCACGCTTGCCGACGATAGCGGGGACTACAGCAGCATTGTTGGCGATAACGGCGAGGTGTGGCTGAGCGGCCTTTCTGAGCAGGTATCACTACAGGTGAGCTGGGGCAGCCGCGCCGGAAGCCAGTGCCGCGCTGATTTTACCCTGCCAGAAGAGAGAGATGACATCGTGACGCAGCTACAGACCATCTGCCAGTAACCGGCGCGAAGAGGAAGATGCCATGAACACGCTAACGAACGTGCTGGTGCTTATCGCAGGCACTATTACGGCAACCAGCGGCCTGGCCGCAGGCTGCGATATCGGCGCACCTAAAACGCAGCGCATTGCGCTGTCCGACTTGATTATCGATCCTAACCTGCCGCCGGGCAGCCTGCTGGATAGCAAGATCATCAACGTAGCGGGATGGATGGCGCAGAGCTGTAGCGGCAGCGTGCCCTATCACTCTGCCATGACCGGCAGCTGGAGCAGGCCGAGCGCGGTAATGCCGGGAGTTTATGACACCGGCGTGCCGGGCGTCGGCGTTAAAATTACCGACTATCGTTTCTCCGATCGCTTTGTGCCGCTGAGCGCCACGCTGACGCCAGAAGGTGATGCTCCGGTGCTGGGTTCCGATATTCAGCTGCTGTTTTACCGCACCGGCGATATCACGCCGGGCAGCTTTCCCGGTGGTGAGGTGGCGCACTTCTCGCTGCCGGACAGCAGCGGCAACCTGACCAGCGTGCTGAGCCTGCAGCTGGTATCCGGCGATGTGCGCATCAAAAGCTGTTATGCCAAAACCCCCAACCAGACGGTGCAGCTGGGAACCATCAGCCGCAGCGCCGCAGTGGGCTACGGCAGCAGCGTGGCGCCTACGGCATTTAAAATTGAGCTGCTGTGCCAGGGCGATCTGCCGATAAACGTTTCTTTTTCTTCCGCCAGCAGTGTGCCGTCGCCGGAACCAGGCATAGTGCCGATCGATAACATCCCGGGCGCGGCCACCGGCGTGGCGATTAAGATTATGTATCGCGACGGCAGCCCGCTCTATTTTGATACGCCGCGCACCTATCACAACCAGGGTGAACGGGAGATTGCCATTCCGCTGCTGGCGGCCTATACGCCGTTTGGCAATAAGGTGACGCCCGGCACGGCACGTGCAGCGATTACGTTTACCATTACGCAGAACTAGAGAAGGTGAACAACGGGGAGGGGAGACTCCACGCCCTGCCATGCAGGACGCGAAGAAGAGGGCGTATCAGGAGATAAAGTTTTTGCCCTGTTTCAGCACCACATCGCAGGCTTTGGTTTTCAGCTTCTCGCCCATCGGCGTATTGCTCAGGCTTTTCAGGTTAAGCTGCTGACCGCTGCCGGTATTCAGTAAGCCCATCAGCCCCTGCTGATAATCGGTTTGCTGCGCCTGTTGGGTGGTGTTTTGCAGGCCCAGCTTGCTCAGCACCTGATCCTTGATACTGGTGGCGTTATTTTTAATCACGTTATTCTTCACGCAATATTCCATCACTCCGGCGGCATTGGTCATGCTGGTACTGCTGACCGCCTTATCGCCGCCGTTCAGCAGCCCGGAGAGGGAAGAGAGCGACAGACCATTTTGACTGGTGGTGCTCTGCGTGTTGGTATTGTTCTGCTGGCTGAGCTGCGATGCCGCACTATTCAGCTGATCCTGCCAGCTCGCCGCCAGCGCCGTTCCCGTTGCCATAAGAGAGAGCATGCCCGTTGTCAGCGCCAGGCGCCGTAATGTTGTTTTCATTGCCAACCTCGATTAATTTGGCGCGTCAACCACGGCGCGCCCGCTATCAGCTAGTTGGGACTGCCCACGGCGGCCAGAGTTCCGAAACGCGCGCCATTCGCGGCTTGAAAGGCGGTGAATGAGAATTGTCTGTAGGCTGAGGTGAAATTTTCGGCACTTAGCGCACAGCACAGACAATTGAGGTTGCACAGGTGACAGGTAACGGTATAATCCACAACGTTTTCCGCATCCCTTCCGTGCCGGAGTGGCGAAATCGGTAGACGCAGTTGATTCAAAATCAACCGTAGAAATACGTGCCGGTTCGAGTCCGGCCTTCGGCACCAAAAACAGTGTGGGTAAAGAAAAAACCTACAACCATCAGTATGTTGTACAATGAAGCTGGACGTTGACGGCAATTGAAAAAAAGCCGCATATCCGGCTTTTTTGTTTATAAAGCTTCGGGCCGGATCTTTTCACTCACTTCCTGTTTTGTCAATCTCTCTCCACACAACTTCTGAGCATCTCGACATTGTGTTCAATATAGCTGAGCGTCACCTTAATATCGCGGTGGCCGAGCAGTTTCTGCGTGACATACAGATTTTGCTCTGGTTTCTGCATCAGTTCGGTGGCGACGGTGTGCCGGTAGCGGTGCGGTGAAAAGCGGCTGTGGCAGGCATCGCTGAGTTTGGCAAAGAAATAACTGACCTGATTTTCCGTCATTACTTTGCCCTGCCGTAGCGTCCGCCGACTGAATTGGTTGATATTAAACAACTGCTCGCCTGCCCGCATGCCATGCGTTTCGGCCTCGGCAAGTAAATGTTCCAGATATGGTCGTAGCCGTGAGGCGGTGGGAACAAGATGTTCATCATGGCTTTTACTGCCCTCACTCTGAATAAACAGGGTGTCATAGACCAGATCGACATCTTTGACGCGTAGATGAATAAGCTGGTTCAGACGGATAGCGGTGTAGTTGAACGTTTCGACCATGGCCAGCCAGAACCAGGCCGGATAGAACGGTGAACGGTAGCCTCGCTGTGTATTCTCCTGTTCAATAAAATGGTTCAGTATTTTGCGTGAGGCGAGGATCTGCTCGCGGGACAGGGTTTTCTTTTTCTTGCGGGATTCCCGAAGCGATGTTTTATGAAACGGATTGATAAACTGCTCCAGAAGGCCCTGTTCAATCGCAAAGTTATATAATGCCCGCATATGGCGCATATAGTGATTCCAGCTCACCGGCTTTATACCGCGCACATTTAACAGATAGCTGCGCCACTCCAGTACCGTATGAGGCGTTACTTCGGCGGGCAGGACGTTGCGCCAGTGGGTAAACTGATTTACCGCCGTGCGATAGCAGTCCTGGGTATCAGGGCGCAATAGTCGGGCAAAAAAATACTCTTCCAGGAGTTTTTCAAAGGTCATTTGCATCTTTTCCTTCACTGAGCAAGAGATGAGGGTTATTGAAGGGAATGTCATCTCCAAAAAGCGGCGTGGGATCGTCAAGAAGATATCCCTTCAGACGTGAGCTACGGCGCGGACCGACAACGGCGCAGTGCCAGATGTTGAGGCCGTTTTTTCTTTTTCGGTGAAGGTGCAGATTCTGAAATCCTTTCTGTACTTCCCGCCAGCGCTCCGCAGGTTCATTCTGGCTACAGGCGTCCAGCCAGAGTTTAAAAATACCGGGAGTGACCAGAAACGCCGTCCCGGCGACGGTGTGGATCCGGGCGTTGGGTTCGTTTATTTTCAGATGCTGCGCCCGGCAGTTATCAACCAGCCACTGCCAGAATGTTTCGCCCGAAAATGGCGTGTCATCTGGTTCGGTGGGTGATTGTTCCACAGGTGCGTCTCCTGAAACTACGGCTTCTGTCTCTTTTAGCGCTTCCGTTAACGGCGTAACTGTTCCACTAAAGATTGCAGGACGTTGCTGTGGATCCTCCCAAATCAGCGAGGGGGTGAAGCGCAATAGTGTGAGTTCACTGCTCCAGCCTCCGTTGGCTGTAATCCGGCAATGCCAGATAGCCTTGTCTACGCATGGGATCAGTAACTGATGCGCCTGCATCTCATCGAACAGCCGCACGTTATGCTGCGGTACGGCGTCAATCCCAGCCACGCACGGCATCGGCAGCGTTCTTGCTGACCAGCCACAGAGCCTCTTCAGTCAGCCAGCCGTCAGAGCCGCCGTTCGGGTTATTGAGCCTGAATTCATGCCCCAGCAGGTCGCGCAGGGCGGCGATTATTTGCTGCGGCAGCGAGGTTTGCGGGCGATGAATGGCCTTGACCGGATCGCCACCGAGATTAAACGCCACCGATGCCCGGTCGGCTTTCTGCACCAGTTCACCCGCCAGCCCGGCATATTGATACTGTCCGTTCAGGCAGTGCAGCAGAGTGGACAACGCAGCGGCGTCGGCGGCGAGCCAGTCGAGGTTTTCCGGCGGGAGAAGTTGGGTAAGCAGAAGGGCTGCCGCTGCCGGATGGCGCAGATAATCACGTTGCGGCAAATAGCGGAACCGATAAGCCTGGACCAGCGGACCATGCCATGGAAACCAGCGTTGCCCGCTGGCATCTTCCACCTCAATATCGGTGACAAGTTTGCCCACATCGTGCAGCAGAGCAGCGTAGATGATGACCGTTGTCCAGCGTTCGGACTGAGCGGCCTGATCTTCCGGTGCTGCATCAGGCGGGAAAAGATAACTCTGCCGCAGCCGTGCGGCATAACAGGCGGCTTCGAGGCTGTGATCGAGCAGACCGCCTGCATGGGCATGATGGTGGTTTTCCGAGGCGGGGAATGACTGCGCCAGTTCCGCAAAGCGGTGGAGCGGCGTTAACCAGAAGCGTTCAAATAGCGAGGCAGGAAGCGCGGTGCTCTGGCGAATAAACTGGATAAGCTGCTGGCGCGATGAGACAGCCAGTAGTGTTTGCGAAGATTCAGGTTGCAGCCATCCCTCCGTGGCGCTCGGCTTGCCGTCGGATGGTGTGGTTACTGGTTTTTTGCGCGTCAGCCATATCCGCATAATGGCCCTTTATACCCAATGGATTTTGGGTTGCAGGAAAGCCAATGCATCTGCAACCCGAAAGAAGAAGGGAAGCCCCTTTTTCGGGTAAGCCCGTTACCCCTTCACACTCTTCCCCTTAACCTTTAGGATTTTGCCTTTTGGTGCCGCCAGATTTGGGACGAAATTGTTTATTGGGCCGCGCAAATTTATTGGAGTAAAGAAAAACGGCGGAGCAGGGATGCTCCGCCGTGAATATGAAGATCATGCGCTCAGCGCTAACGGCTGCTGCGCCCGTTCAAGCAGGTATTCGCAGGCATTACGCGCTAATCCGCTGGCACGGAAAATCGCTTTTTTGTCCTGCTGTAACACCTTCAGCCACGATGCGATGTAGCTGTCATGCTGTAGCTTCGCCTGAATACCAACATGGGCGCAGAGAAATGCAGACCCCATTTCGGCGACGAGTTCTTCAAAACTATACGTCGGATCGCCAAAGGTATGGTTTCCGGCGGTAATGCCGTCCCGACTCAGTCGCGAAGCATGTCCGGTAGCGTGCGTCAGCTCATGCAATAGCGCGCCGTAATAGTCCTCACGCGAAGTGAACTGCTCAGGATGCGGCATGATGATGCAATCGCGTCCCGGCGAGTAATATGCCCGGTTCTGGCGTCGGTGAGTGATCGTCACTGCGCTTTGCCGGGCAACCTGCTCAGCGGCGGCAATGGGATCATTGACCATCACGACAGGTTGCGAGAAGGCTTCCGGCAGTCCTTCGCATTGCTGAAGGTTGAACAACCGGAACTCGCGTACCACAGCGTAAGACGTCACTTTGGGGTTGCCGTCAGCATCAAGAACCGTGTTCCCATTGCTGTCCACAACCTCGCGCTGCTGGGGCAGATAGAACACGGCCAGTGTCGATTTTTCGCCTTTGCGGATATTACCGCCCGCATTGCGAATTTGTGTGAAGGTCAGCCAGCGGTCGCTCTCGTATCCCTGCCGTTCAGCACTGTTCCAGAGCAGAGGAATATTGATGCCGTGATACAACCGCCCGGATAAGGCATTCATCGGCACCACCGGTTCTCCTTCCCGCCATGGTCGAACCCAGGGGATCACGCCTTTCTCCAGCGCGGCGATAATTTTATCGGTGACTTTCTGATAAAGATCGTTGCTTCTGTCCATAAGTTTAACCTCATGATTAAGAAGCCGGGTACAGCGCTCCCGGTCGGGAGTCGCCCGGCACGGGGAGTGAAGGATGCTGAGGCAATCAGCTGGTATGAAGGGCAGTAACCAACAGGTGGTTATCCTCAAGCGTTAAGCGCAGCGGCGTCATCAGCGGTACATTGCTGCTGCCGTCAGGGGGCAAACAGTACAGACCGAAATTAATGCTCTTACGGTCAGGAATAACGCAACCAGCGTAATATGCAGGGTGCGGATATGCGCATCCCGCGCGGCCAGCGCGTGCTTAAAGGCGCTCATCGCCGGCTCCGGCGAATGGCCCAGACGCCATCATGCAGCACAAAGCGTTGTGTGCCGATCCCGAAGTGGGCCAGTTTCAGCTCCAGCGCCCGGTACAGCCAGCTCTCCGGACGCCCGCGCTTCAGCCGCGTCAGCCAGCGTCCACCGCAGAGGATCGCCAGCGCACCGCCGGGCAGAGAGTAGCCGGGGATAAGGCTCCAGTTTCGCCACAGTATTGCCGGAATGGTTCCAGCGATTGCGCCAGTAGCCAGCCCGATAAGCAGCGCTATCAGCAGCTCGCTGACCGTCAGGCCGCGAAACACCGCAGGCTCGCGGTTCAGTCGTTCCGGGAGAAAGGGGATGGTATTCATGGTTTACAGAATGTCCGAGGCCTGATTAAGCAACCAGATGGTGATCACCAGCAATACCGCGCCAACGCCCGCCATTGCGCCCAGGTCTTTCCACTGTTTTCGTCCTGCCTGGATTTCGGAATAGGTGGCGATGCAGTTGTTGGCGACGACCAGAAAGCCAATGGCGCAGATGCCCAGTGTCATCCGGACCACAATGTCGTAACCGTAATTCTGCAATGTTTGCATGATGCCCTCGCCCTGCCCACGGGAGGGATCCTCCATTTTCGGAAGATCGGCGCGGGCAGACAAAACAGGGAACCCCAGCAGCCATCTGAATAGCCATTTTTTCATTGTGCCTCCTGAAGCGGTTAGCTCAGCACCAGCCAGAAGCTGACCAGCAGCAGTAAGATGGTTCGTCCGGCGATGCTGCCCAGCGCCCGCCAGCTTACCCGCGCGGTTGTCACGCCCCGGTAAGCGTCATTCAGCACCCAGACGACCCACAGCAGTAAAAAGGCGCTAAACAGGCCAAGCATGACCAGGTTGACGGCGGCGGGTTTTACCTGGCTGGCAGCCTGGAAAGCGCTGATTTGTTCGGGGGTCATGGCGTGGTTTTCTCCTGACGGTATTGCCCGACCATCGTCATCACATCACGCGGCTGGGCGCGAGCGGGAGTAAGGTAGTGTTTAATCCCGTTACGCAGGATGGTGATATCGCTGTGGATGCGTGGGTAATCGAAATAGTAGCGCTCATTGATGCCGGTTCTGGCGCTTTGCTGTGCGCGGTGGAGCGAGGCTTCGATTTGGTTAAGCTGGTTGAGGGACAGGGTTAGCTCTTCGCGCTCGGTGAGGGGGGCTGCGAGAGCGGGGCTGATTATAAACAGGCTGGCGATAAATGTTGCGATGGTTTGCATAAGCGGTTTTTCTTCAGTTCTGGTTTATAGAGTACCATGCAACGATCTGCATGTAGATTTCAGCCAGAAATTGAAAATACGATTACCAGGTTTATGTTGTGCTGCTTTATCCTCATATACGGTTTCATTTTGTGAGGAATAGGCTATGGATAAAATGTTGGATATAGTGAACGGATGGCTCACTTCTGCTGTGTCTAGCGGTGCATTGCAGATAAAGCAGATTCTTCTCTTTATTTTTATTGCAGGGCCTTTGGCTCTGGTTATCTGGAAAATACGAGGGATTGTCGGATTTTTTAATGAAGTCAGGAACTCCAAATTAAATGAGTTGCAGCGCCTTCTGGATAGCCACGAGCTATCGGATGAAGTGAGCATCTGTATAAAAGATGATATTGAGAGAATAACCAGCCATCGTATGACTGGAATTTCTGATGTCGCCAGAAAAAAAATCATTTTGCGGCTATTTGTAGAAAATAGAGATTTAATATCTATCGGTTTCTTCAAGAAATTCAGGGCGTTTTTGCTGATTAAAGATGGAGCTCTTGTATTCAAGAAAGGATTTTCTTTCTGGTTTGAGAACGTTATGTATATTTTGTTTTCGCTTCAGTTCCTGTCTCTTGCTATTTTATCTTTAATGCTTTCTACTTACAGACATGAACAAATTCCTGTTTGGGGACATTTGATATTATATACAGTTGCTGTGGTTATGTTCCTTTTCTTTATTGCTTTTGGGAGAATGATACCTCGGCCTGAGGAATGTAAATTACTAAGTAAGATACTACAGACTCAATATAATAATTCATCTGAATGATTTGTTGATGATGGGGCGAACACATATACTTTTTGAACGCCTCACCCGCCGTAGATACCGTTAGTCCAATTCCCTACCGTTCCCGGCACCAATATATACTCTTGCGTGTAAATAAACTTACTACCAGCCACGCTAACCCCGTTGCTGCCTGGCATGACGATAAATAAATCCGGACTCATGGCTTGCGTCAAAGCACCGCAGGTCCTGACAAACTCGATCTCTTGCGAGGCCAATAGCAATCCTGGTTTTAAGTGCTGGAAGGAAATTGATCCCGGGATTGCTTTGCTGGTTTATAAAAAATGATATAGTTTCACTATTGGAGTAACTATACTAAATTTAATAAACTAGCTCAGCCATTCTGTCATGACCTTTTCCAGTTTCTCCAGCGACTGCACGCGCTTTTCCTCCGACATCCGTCCAATATTGCGCAGCTTCCATTGAACGGCTGGCAAATTCTGAATATGGGTTTCTGGTGCTAAATTCCAGTCAGGCTCCCCTCGTTTAAATGACGTCAGGAAGTCGAAATCTTGTTGAGTGAAATGCGCTTTCAACGCTCTGAGCATTCTTTCCGGGACCTCTCTCAGCGCTTCCAGTGAGACCTCCTCAAAGGTCATGCCGCTGAATTCATTTTGAAAGGGTTCAGTAATATCCTTCCAGCGTGGGCTAAGCACTTCGGACAATGGGCGATTATGGCTAAGCAAATAAGCGATAAAGCCATTGAATATTGCGCGGTCGATTCCTTGTGTATCAAGGAGCATTTTAACGTCGTAGAAATCTCTGGGATGCTGGCGATCTAACGCAGCACACAGCTTGCCGCCGTATAAGTCAGGCAGTGAGACAACCGGGATCGCGGCAAAACCAAATTCTTCCTCCACGGCTTCCACGACGTCGCGTTCTTGCGGTGGATACAATGTTCCCCGGGCTACTGGTGAAACTTCGATTTTAATTTGCGCGTCGTCCGTGGTGGCTATGATACGCATCTCATCTGGATTATTGGTTTGCAGCACTGCGCTGAGCCCCGCTTGTGTTTCCAGTTCACCGGCGATGCGGGTGAGCGCCTCCCGCACGTTGGGTAATGCAACCTCTCTGCTTTCCAGCGGGGTGTAAGCCAGATCGATATCAACGGACAATCGGGGAAAATCACGGATAAATAAGTTGATCGCTGTACCGCCTTTCAGCGCAAAACAGGTCTCGTTAGCGACATAGGGTAATGCTCGCACCAGCAGGGCGACCTGGCGGTAGTAGGGGGAGGTTTTATCCATGGCTTATTCCCTTCTTGGTAAAATTTTCGGGCACGGTAATCTGGTATTGCGTGTCCAGCTTGCCATTAACAACGACTTGTCGGTTTCCCGATCCCAGGTCGATTTTGCTGGTATCCACGCGTTTGAACCATGCATGTTCATAGAAACTGGCGAAAAACAGATACAGGCGCTTGGTTTGTACGGACTGGCTGAGCGTAAGCAGCTTCTCCACTTTACGTGGGTTGAGATTGACCAGCCCCTGAAAAAGCTCGGCAGCGTGCCCAAATGAGATTTCCTGAGGGACTGCGCTTAACAGCTCATAGGCTGCCAGTTCTGGTACGCTGGCGGTTATTTTTTTCCCTTTAACGTCAAGCTCGGTTCGGTACTTCTCATCTAGTTTAGGAAGCTTCAGAGCTGATACTATCAGCCACTCAACGCCGGGAAATTCTTTAAACCATTTGGGTAATATCGTTTTGCTTTCAACGCTAAGCCAGCATTGACTCTGCTTAAGTTGCAGGTAATGGGAACGGCCCTGCCAGGAGAGACTACTCAGTCCGGCCAGATGCACCGGCGCTTCAAGCTGGCTTTGCAGACACCATAGCGCATCACTCCAGTCTGGTTCTCGTCCTGCGCGCGCATAAACGCCAGCCCGCAGTTTTTTCAGCCAGCCACTTTGCGCATATTTAAAGGTCAGAGAAGGCGATATGTTGTTCCGGGTTAGCCAGGATTGCAAAACCAGGCTTCCCGGAGAGGTGTTTTGCAACAGCCAGTTTATTTTTGATGACATAGATTCACTCAGGGTGTAACTATAATAAAAAAAGTAAACTATTTGGCGAGTGAAAAGTCAATGTACGGTGTCTGTCGCAGCATAAATGTTGCCAGCGAGAGTTGTATCAGTTGGGCTGGAAATGATGACATCAGACGTATTTTTTGAAAGATCCGCCCGTCATGGATACCGCCAGCCCAATCCCTGCCGCCGCTGGTATAAACACATACTCTGGCACAAGAAAAATCGGCACCGCCAGCCACACCAGTCCCGTCGCAACCAGGCTGGATGAAATCATACGCCTGGCATGGTGATAAACAAACCCGGACTCATGGCCTGCGCCGAATCGCCGTAAGTCGCGACGTACCAGTCCGTCAATCAGCCCGATGACGATGGTCAGCACAAACAGCGGCAGTGCCTGCAACAAAATCACCAGCCGCAGCAGAAAGGTGAGGGTGACGTTACCCGCAGACAATAACGCGCAGCGGATCACCGTAGTGACCGTCTCTGTCCAGAACAACCCGCTTTGCCCGTTGAGAGAAGCAATCAGCGCTACGATCCCTTGTTGCAGCTTATCACTGACAAGCGCCAGATCTTCTACTAACCACATCGGTGCGCCAGCGGAACTTCTCCACCAGTGCCATGTTGCCTGCAATACCTGTTCACTGTGGCTGGCGCAGTTATTCCGCCAGAAAAACGCTTCGCCCAGCCACTCCAGCGCTATCGCCAGCATCCATGCGCCGAGACAAAAGCCAACCAGCACTCCAGGTAACAATGCGAGCCAGCCAATTAGTCCGGGGCGGCGTGCAGGCGGCGGTGGCGCATGTTCGGACATCAGTGCAGCGGCAGGGTTATATAGCGGCAGAGGAATCGAGCCTCGTGCGCCTCATCCAGTCGTATCTGAAAAATGTCGTGTTCATCCTGTGGTGATGCAGGTTCGCGCCATGCCTGAAAGCCCTGCAAATTCATGCGGGCGATAATCTGATCGGGCATTTCTCCCTGCGTCAGCGCTTCCACCGCCTGTTGCAGGGGAAGAGGCAGCGTTTGCGCAGGCCGCATCACTTCAACGCTTACAAGCTGGCGGTGTGTCCGGGGTATCATCGGTCAGTTTCTCCGTGGTTTCGCTGTCGTTCAGCCATAAAATAGGGTTATTTTTCGCCGTTACAACTGTCTCCGGGCGGTTCCACCATACGGGTATGCTGTCGTACTGTTTTTCCATATAACGGGCGATTTGCGCGATGTTTTCCGGCATCAGCGGATCGTGCGCTGTGTCTGGTAACGGGATGCGTAGTTTCCAGAGCTGACCGCCTTCCAGCAGGGCGAACGCCTGACCTTTAGGGAGCTGAACCAGTGACGCGGGTTCCAGTAGCGGCACCTGTACGCTGCTCACCCGATCCTGGGTATTGCTGGAAAAACCGATGTTGCCCTGAACGTCGGCGCTGTCGGTGACGCCGGAACTGACGCTGTTGCTGAGCACATCCACCTGCGGCAGTTGTCTGGTCAGCAGTTCGGCGGTGGCGGACTCCCGTACCCGCATCATGATCAGGCTGTTGAAGTTGCCAACTACCTGTCCCGCTTTGGCGCGGTCGCCGATGCGGGCTTCGATATCGGAAAGCGTCTGGGTGTAGGCCGTGACTTGTATGCCCGCGCCGCCGCCTTTGTTGATCAGCGGAATAAATTCATCGCCCATCAGTTCGCTGAACTCATCGCAGTGTAGGTTGATTGCCACTTTTTCTTCCGTCTGCGGCAGGCCGTCCATCACACCGTGCTTGTAGATATGCCCGGCGACGCTGACCAGATCGGCAAACATCGAGTTGCCCACGGCGGCGGCAATTTCTGCATCGGATAGCGCATCCAGCCCGACATAGACAATCGCCCGCTGGCGAATCGCCTGCTGCCAGTCAAACACCGGGCGTGGGTCGTTGAGGTTGCCGTAGTCCGGAGCCAGCAGTTGCGCGATTTTCCCGGTGGTCAGCTTTTCCAGAAGCGGCAGTAGAGAGGCGACGATCTTATCGAAATAGGTTTTGTCGTAGCGTACGGCGGAGCGCAGGCCGTCGAGGATCGGGTCATGCAGCCGGGTGGTGGAAAGATATTGTTCCAGTGCCACGACGTAGCTGTCCCGTCCCTGAAGGTTTCGCGGCGTGTTTTTTTCAGTGGTGCCACCGGCAATCCGTACCACGTTGTCCCATGCCTGACGGTCGTGACCGGGCAGAAAGACGCGGGCGTAGTCGATAAACAGTTCGTCGATATTGATAACGTGACGGGCGATACGGGCATAGTCCGGGCGCTGGCCCAGCGCCACCAGGGCGCGGGTAATGATGTTGACGAAGCGCCAGGCAAACTCGCGGAAGGCGGTGGAGTTGCCTTCGGTGGAAAGCTGCCCGGCGATGCGGCTGGCCACTTCTGAGATGCGGCCAAAACTTCCGACGGCGTTGTAGCGGGCGGAAATTTCCGGCCAGCCGAGATGGAACAGCCAGAAGACGCTTTCCCGCCCTGCGCGGTGCGCCTCTGCCCACACGCGACGCAGTAAATCGGCGTCGCCCTTGGGATCGAAAACAATCACCGTGTCGCCACGGCGGATATCCTGGGCAATCAGCAGCTCCGCCAGCCGGGTTTTGCCGACGCGGGTGGTGCCGAGCACCAACGTATGCCCTGGTCGATCGCGCAGCGGCAAGGTGACACGGCCTTCGCGCAGCTCCACGCCATGCAACAGCGGATCGCCGCCGCAGGCGGAAAGACGATCCGTCCGTAGCCAGTGTTCACTCTGTGGCAGGCGACTTAGATACAGCCGCTGGGTATGCGTGGGCAGCCAGCGAAAGCCGCGCCCGAGAAACAGCGCGTCGGGGAACAATGGGATACGGCTCGCGGAGAGCGTCCAGAGTGGCAGATGGCACACGCGGCGGCGAAAGCGCAGGATGCGCAGCCCCTGCTTTAGACGTAGGGCCGACAGTGCAAGCAATACCAGCGCCAGCAGACAGCCAGGAAGGGGAGTAAGCAGCAGCGTTTGCGGAGCCGCTACGCACCATACTGCCGCCAGCAGGGCCGCGCTGGCGCTGTAAAGCTCCACTGCCGGGCGCAGGATAAAATCGAGCCTCACGGTTCCAGCCCCTTGTCGGTGATGAGCACCGGATAGGCGCTGATGGGCAGCAGCGTTAATGCTGGAGCGATAGCCCTCAGGGCATTCAACCGCGCCAGCGTGGCGACGTTCACGACCAGCCCGGTGGCGTGCAGGATTCTTAACGCGTCCCGGTGCTGGCGCAGCCATTCTGTGGACAGCGGATCGTCGCCGATTAAAAACAGTGGCGTCATCCCCGGCAGATTGAGTGCCAGACGAGGTTGTTGACCGGGATGCAGATTGTGGATGACGACCGGCAGTAACCGCGCTTCATCCAGCGCCTGCATGGGAACGGCAGGCCCGGCAATAGCGGCGGCAGCGGCCAACAGCATCGCTGGAATAAGGTATTTCATGACGAGGTCCCTGATGCTGATAGCAACCGGATTTGCTGGCTGATTTTCTGGCGATAAATGGAAGCGGCTTTACCCCCGGCGGGGTGGTGGTAGCGGGCGGCGGCGTCCAGCCAGCTTCCGGGGAATGCGTTGTAGTGCTGACGCAGCAGCAGGGCAGTAACGGTGAGATTGCCCGCGGGATCAAAGCTGGCACACAGCGAGGGAAACCAGTGGCCGTTCCAGCCGAGATTAATCTGTCCCAGCCCGGAGTCGATGCGTTTCAGGCTGTGGGTACGGGCGAAGTCCAGCAATGCCCGGCAGGCTGACGAACGGCTGGGGTAATGGTAGCCGGTTCCGGCAATATTAAGCGTCCACGGCCACGGATGCAGCCCCTGCGCCAGTCGGGTGCCGCTTTCAGCGCGGGCCACCGCGTAAAGCAGTTCAGCCGGAACCCGCTGCTGGCGGGCGATTTGTTCATACAGCGGCGGCACGGCGCAGGCGTGAGTGCTGATAAGCAGGCCGACTGTCAGGGCGCAGAGACGGGATGCCATTGCTCCCCCTGTTGTTCCAGCAATAACGGTAGTTTTCCACCGCCGAGGCGTTGCCAGCGCCCGTTATCGTGATTAAGCGTTATCTGCCCGCGTTCGACTTTGCGCATATCAATATGCTGGCGCTGTGCCCAGCGTTGCAGGATGGCATCGTCGTTACGGCTGTTGATCAGCCAGATGTCCAGTGGGCGGTCGTCGTTGAGAAGCTTCTGCGCCAGCGTCTCGCAGGCCGGGCATTTTTCGCTGACGAACAGCGCCAGCCGTGGCTGGACGATGCTACGGATGGGTGTCAGAGTCGGATAAAGCCGCTTCCATGCCTGGTTGTAAGCACGCTGGAACGCCAGTTCTTTTTCCACCCGCTGATGCTCTTTACGGGCCAGTAGCTCGGCGTAGCGCTGGCGTTCAGCGTCGCTGTTGGCTTCCACGCCGAGGGTGGTTAGGGGATCGAGTCCCGGCGACCAGATGCCGCGCTCGCCCTGCCGCAGTTGCTGGTAGTGCTCCCATTCGCTGTCGTTTAATCCCCACTGCTGTGCCTGAGTGTGGGTGATGGTCTGTTCTTCAATACGGGTTTGCTGGGGGCTGGCAAACAGCGGCAGTAGTAAAAGGCACAGCAACAGGTATCTGCGCATCGGTTTTACTCTCCGGCGTTCAGCGTCAGCCGCTGCCCGCCTTTACGGAAAGTGGCGTAACTGTCGTCCAGTTGCAGCAGTTGCCAGCCCTGCACGCTGTCGCCGGGAGCAACAAGCTGAAGCTGTGAGAGCGAGCGATAGCCGGATGGGGCAATGACGGCGAACTGTCGTCCGGCGCGGAACTCGCTGCTGATAAGAGAAAAAGGGGCCTTTGCGGCCCAAAGCGGAGATGGGGCGGGGCGTTTTGCCTTGGCGCGGCTGCGCGCGGCGGACTGTTGTTGCAGGTGTTGATAACTGGTGCTCAGGGTTCGGACTTGTCCGTCCAGCTCCCTGAACTGCTCGTTAATGGGCTTAAGGCGTTCGGCCTGAGAGCTGGTGGCATCGTTAAGCTGCCTGGCAAGGGCTTCCGTGCGTCCGGTGATATTCTTTATAGCAGCCTGTAGCTGTTGATAATCGCTGTCTGGCTGCGGCTGATCGCGCCACTGAGTTATCTGGCGTTGTGTCTGTTGCTGCGCCAGCGTCAGGGTATTCAGACGGTTAAAGCACCAGAACATCGCCGCCGCCAGCAGCAGGAGAGCAGCGCCAGCAATCAGGTAGGCCAGGCGTTTAAGCATGATGGTCTCCCGTTCCCGACGTGTTCAGGTGAAAACAGACTTCCCGGTTAAGTACATCGGCCTGCATCAGCCAGCCCGGTCCGGCCAGCGTTTTCAGCGCCTCTTCCAGTCGCATCGGGCCGAGCCGGTATTGCGAAAGCGGCAGCGGTTTGCCAGACAGAAACTGCATCGGCGCACAGGCTGTAGCCGCTCTGTTTCAGCAGCCAGGTGAAGGCGTCGCCCACGGTGAGCTTCAGGTTCAGCGGCAGGTTGATGTTGACGACCTGGTGCAACAGGTTGTGCTGAGCTTCGTCGGGGCGGGTGTTAATCAGCAGGTAGCGGTCATAGCGCACGACTTCAGGCGTGGGTGGTGTGGCTGATTTTGGCGTAGGCGCAACGGGCTCTCGGGGCGCGGTGCAGCCGCCCAGCATCAGCAATGTGATAACCCATCCTGTTATTCGCGCCATTGTTTCTCTGAATCTTGTAAGGAATAGCCAGAGGATGCGCAATGGTGGGAAGGCAGACAACGCGAAATTGTTTTTCGGTGAGGAAAAAAAGACGCCCGGAGTGGGCGTCACGATAAAGATTCAGGCTGCATCAGCTTCTGCCTCTGCTTCCTGATTTCCGGCCTGCCAGACGACTTCACCGTCGATTTTGATAAGGCCAATATAGAGCAGTCGGGCTTTCAGGCTGACGCCCGTTTCGCCTTTACGCTCGCCTTTGCTGTAAGTGAACATATCGACGTATAAGTCGCCCAGGCGGAAGTGGATCAGCACTTTGCGCTTTTCATTGACCGCCTGCTCGCAGCGGGCAATCAGCTTACGCGCTTCGCTGCCAGTGACTTTGCAGTCAAAGCGGACATAGTCCACGTCATCGGCAGCCCCGCTTAATGCGGCAATGTCACAGCATAAAAAGGGTTCGCCGCGTTTAGGGGTGACGGTGCAGACACGGTTAACGTAACCCAGACCGCTGGTGTACAGATTGAAGTAAGTTTTCTCGTTCATAGGATCCTCCCGCGTGGCTGAACGCGACGCTTGGTGATATGCAGAGTGCATCGGGTGAAAGGGATGCGCCTGTGTGATGCTGCGCAATTAAAAGGCTATGGAACCGCGCCTTACGGCGGGCAGCTTGCAGGTTCCGGCTACCGGATAAGCAAGGGGATTTAAACGAGGGGAAAGGGAAATTGCGAGGCGATATTCTGTTTTGCTGCACCTTAAATATTGTGTTCCGCACGGAGGCTGTTAAGGTGCAGCGGGCTGAAGGGGCACTGGTCGCGTAGGGTTACGCGCGATTTCTGTCAGCAGTGTAAATCGTCATAGCTGGCGCTTGCGCACAAACGGATCCCGTTGTTATCCGGTGGGCGCCGGAAAAAAGCAGGAGTTCCGGACGGATAGCGAGACGGCTGTCGCCTTGCTATCCGCCCGGAATGATACTGAACAGGAGCGTAAAGGGTGTTTTGCGCGACGGGAGCGTCACGAGCGCGAACCAGTAAAACTTGACGCGCTGTTGGGAGTGCATTGAGAGTAATCGCGCAGTCGCTTAGTGTCGTGCTGCAATTCATGTCCTGCGTCAGCTATTTTGCCGCCCCTGATACAGTATTTCTGCCTGGTTCATCTTTTCCTGACATTCCCGTGCCTGGCGGATGATGAAGGTCAGTACCGACATCTGCATATTGAACACGATGCGATCCCGCTCGATTTCCAGCAAGGCATCTCTGGCACGTTGCAGGATTTTTGGATCGCCAATCAGGTTGCAGAATGCCGGGGTGCCAGATTTATTGTTCTGCTGGTTCCGCCAGCGCAGGAAGTTTGCGCCGGACGGGGCTGGGCCGATGGTGAATATCAGCGGAAGCTGGCGCACGGGGTAGCGTCTGGCGCTCTGGATTAGACGCTGCATCAATGGCTCCATCATCTCGCGCACGCTTCGGGAGTTGCTCTCGAGCAGCTCCAGCTCCCCCTTACTCTTAAAAGGCTTTAAAAGGCCTTTTAGCGAGGAGACGTAAGCCAGCATTTTATAGTCTTCATCAGCCAGCGACTGATAGCCGGTTATGGGGTTATTCATCATCGGCAGCTCTGGGATTTTCGGTCTTACCAGGCAATGGTGATGAAAACGATGAGCGCAGCTTGCCGCTCAGTATCGCTTCCGGCAGCGGGCCTAAACGTTCAATGACGGCTCTGGCCTGCGGTGTATCGTCGATAAAGTCCTGACGAGTCAGCCCGGAACCGTGATACTTCTGCGCCAGACCAAAGGCGCTACGAATAACCGTTGCGCCATTATTTAACCGGTTGTGCATTTCCCTGCGGGAGATGACGGCGATATGTGAGGCCAGCAGAAGCTGGCGTGCGAGCGGTCGAAGTCGGTCAGCAGATAAACACCCTGATAGGCCAGCGGGGCGTTGATAAACAGCGGAAAGCGAGCAGGCTGAATATTGAAGCAGGTTTCAATATCGATGCCTTCTGGCAATTCGCTGAACATGGCTTTCGCCTGATCCAGCATCACTTGCATCAGCTTACGCGATTGCACCAGTTTCTCTTCCATGCGCAGCATCCACAGATCGGCGTAAGGATCGTTATGTTCTGCGGCAATGCGCATCTGGTTGAGGATTTCGATAAAGCGCGGCATTCCGATGATTGGCGCAGGGCCGTTTTCGGTCGCCCGTCGCCCGGTCCACAGTCGGGTGGCATTATGGGTGTGAAGCTGAATAATATGGATCGCACTACGCAAGGGACCCATGTTGAAGGTGTAGTCCGACATATGTGTTTCCTGTTGCAGATGGGTGTCAGCGCAGAGTGATGGCATGAGGGATTGTGAGCAATGGGAAAACGCATACGCATACGGGAAGATTGCTGGGAGAGAGATTAATAACGTTATACTCGGTTAGATAATATTTTTAAGTTTGTAAGGACTTCCCTCTTATTAATTGATGTCGAGGATTAGTTATCCCTGTAACTTTGTTTTTTAATTATATACTTTCACTTTTTATATCTATAAATTAATGTCATTCTGGCGCTGAATTATCAACGCCAGAGAGGCTATGCTCTAATGCTAAAATTCTTAGTGCTGGTTATATTAGCAAGTATACCTTCATTTTTTTCATATTCAATTGCTAGCTTTTGCATCTCTTCATTCCAATATGAAGCATCATTAACAATAAAAAGGCGATCCCTGCGTGATGATTGTATATTCGGCAAGCATGCGCCAAAAATTATTTTCATATCTCTAAACTTGGATTGTGCAACAAGTAAATATTTACTGAGTTGAGAAAATAATATATTTATAACAATATCATCAGAGACATCTTCTGGTATCTCAGGGTAAATTAACCATAAGTATAACAATCCCGGAAAATCATTGGATTCGACAATGTTAGCCCAAAAGAATCCAGGATCTTCTTGTGCGACTTCAATTAATGGCATTGAAATAAGTTGACGTCCAAGTCTTGATTCAGAGGCTAATAATCTGAAAGCCCTCTCGTGGTAATTAATTGATTCATGTTGACCAATGATTAAACTTTGGTTTTCATATTCGGTATGAATGTGATCTATCAAATTATCTATAGTATAGGAGTTTTTTCGAGTTTCTTGTCTTATTCTTTGATTTTCATCGCTATTATATTGTTCCCAAAGGCCTGGGCCGATATGATAAATGTCATCTGCTGTACGAAATAGTTCATATGGCATATGGAACGGAGCATTACCTGGCTGGCTAAGCATCCAGGCTGCCAATAGCTCTTCTTCGCCATATATTTTAATGTGCTTATCTGAAGTTGTAAGTAAGTTTTCCCTAGCTTGAATGTAATCAATGAAATCTCTGGTTGTATCTAAACATGTAAATATTTTATCTAGACTGCTATCATTGAATATATGGACGAATTTTCTTGTGGGTATACCTATGGTAAATAAAGTGTCTTTTCCGGTACATGCTGTATCAATATTTAATCCATAGCGACCGTATTTTCTATAGCATGCGTCAGAGCAACCATTTGCGATAGCAATTAAATGAATGCATATTTCATCCGAATGTGGTAATTCCATTGAGAATGGCTCTGTTGCTTGAGCATCAGTATATAGATTGTCGGGATATGAGTTTATATGTTTATATGCACCATTTAGCTGTTTTATGCTGCTTTCGATAGCACTTTTATACCATCTATTCCATGCGATTTTTTCGTCAATTTCAATATTATAATTAATAAGTTTATCTGACATGATGATTACATCATTGCCAAAGACGACCATTACATCGCAAAATTCCTTTCCTTTCTTATAGAAAATATTACTGTGAGACCACATTGACAGAAATGTTTTCTTTGTGAAGTTAAGCAACCTCTCTTCTGATTCATTAACGGGCATATCTTTTAACCTCAGTTCTAAATATTATATAGTGTGAAGTTTTATCTTCACTTGATTTTTTAGTAAATGATGATTTTTATACTTTTCTTGTGGTTTTAATTTTCATAAAAGCATTGTACTTATTTTTATAATGCAAGCAGTTAAGTTTTTCTGTGTTTTTCGTTAGTGGCATCTGTATGATCACTTTATTACCCATAAGTCAGTGAATACTTAAATCTAATGTACATATATAATAGAATCATTATTTTCATGTTTTATAGTCATTTGCTTTTATAGCCTTTATTTTAAATCAAAGCAATACTATGGTTATTAATATTTCATTCATTGTTACCAAGCATGTCTAACTAAAAACTCTGTGGAATAATACTGCTCTCTTGGCTAGCCAGTGATATTGTCGTTTTATCTATTGATTTGTGATGGATTGATAGGTATTCATGTGATGCCAATGGCATCACCCTTTTACCTATTGATTGGTGTTGGATTGATAGGTATTGATGTGATTTCACTGGCATCAAAGCTTATTTTGCCTTTTATCTCTACATAAAGGGCACGTAAAATTCTCTTTTATGTAGAGATAAAAAACTCCCTTATTTGTCACTCTTAGCCTAACCATCTGGCGTTAGAATTAATTCACACCTTTTCTTCAAGTTATTCGCGCGAAAAACTTGAATTGGGGAGTTTAACAATTTCCCTTTTCAGCTCGGTGATTGAGTAGATTTCATTAGGTTAAGTCGTCTTTTTTACAGTCTATAGGGTGTATTGGTTAAAAACAGCTTATAGGCTGTAAAACGTTCTAGAAAATGGTGAATGCCTTATGAATACTGTTTATCCGTTGAAGACCATAAATCAGTTACGCCCCCTTCTGATTGGCTTTCGTAAAGTAAATGGACTGACCTAAAAGGATATTGCAGAGAGGCTTGGCGTAACACAGCAAACCTATGCTCGATTGGAGGCGAACCCAGGTAGCGCCAGTATTGAGCGGTTGTTCAAAGTGTTTAGTGTGTTGGGCGTTGAAATAGAACTTTCTTCTCCATTGGTTTCATCAGCCATAAATTCATATAAGTTAACTGAGAAATATAGAGATTCTCTAGCCAGACGAGAAAAGTGGTGATGATGTCTATGTGATAGTCTATGGTGAAAACCTTAGAACATGTCGATAAAATTCATTTTTTTAAACGTGTTGCCGGAATATGCTTATGGCATCGACACGTTCTTATTATATGTCGATGAAATTTGCTTTTTTAAACATGTCTTCTGGATATGTTTACCGCATCGACACATTCCAGCCATATGTCGATAAAGCCTTATTTTTTAAACATGTTGCCGGAATATGCTTATGGCATCGACACGTTCTTACTATGTGTCGATGAAATTCGCTTTTTTAAACATGTCTTCTGGATATGTTTACCGCATCGACACATTCCAGCCATATGTCGATAAAGCCTTATTTTTTAAACATGTTGCCGGGATATGCTTATGGCATCGACACTTTCTGGCTATGTGTCGATGAAATTTGCTTTTTTAAACATGTTGTCTGGATGTGTTTACCGCGTCGACATGTTCCAGTGATATGTCGATAAAACATGACTTTTTAAACATGATGACGTGACATGTCGATGACAACGACATATTATGGCTATATGTCGATTAAAACGGTTTTTATAAACATATGAACTGGAATGCAGAAACCCCTTACAACGATTTGCCAATACTGCCGCCTGACCTGGAGCGCATTGAAACACGCAGCGTACTTAAAGCATGCATAAGTGCGCGCGCAGCAATCGCTGAGTTGAAAACTGCTGGTGAGTTGATCCCTGACCAAGGGTTGCTGATAAACATTCTCCCGATGCTGGAAGCGAAGGACTCATCGCGCATAGAGAATATCGTAACTACCAGCGATCAACTCTTTCAGTATGCTGACCGCGCAGATGGCGCAGATCCGGCTACTAAAGAAGCGCTGCGCTATCGTACAGCGCTCTATGATGGCTATACCCAGCTTGAGGACTATCCACTCTGTACAAACACAGCGGTAGCTATCTGTACTAAATTACGTGCAGTTCAAACTGATATCAGGAAAACTCCGGGCACGGTATTGCGTGATCAGAATAATAACGTGGTATATACGCCGCCGGTGGGTGAAGACGCCATTCGTGAGCTACTGGCGAACTGGGAGCGGTTTATACACGGTGATGATGATTTAGATCCATTGGTTAAAATGGCTATTGCGCACTATCAGTTTGAGTGCATTCACCCGTTCCCGGATGGGAACGGGAGAACGGGCCGTATCTTGAATATTCTATATCTGATCCAGAGCGAATTGCTTTCGCTACCAATCCTGTATTTATCCCGCTTTATCTTGGAGAGACGCGATGATTACTACACGCTCCTTCGTAGGGTGACAGAAGAGGGTGACTGGGAATCGTGGATATTATTTATGCTGGAGGCTGTGGAGAGTACGTCCCGATGGACTACTGATAAGATATCGATTGTGCGAGCATTAATGGCTGAAACCACAGAGTATGTACGCGAGAAGCTACCGAAAATCTACACCCATGAACTTGTCCAGGCGCTTTTTGCACAACCATATTGTCGGATCGATAACCTTGTCGAACATGGGGTGGCCAAGCGCCAGACGGCATCGACATACCTCAAGCAGTTGGTCAAAATTGGTGTGTTGGAGGAAATGAGCGTTGGCCGTGAAAAGCTGTATATCAATACTAGGTTGCTACAGGAGTTGAATCAGTAGTGAATGGGCCCAGAAAACAAAAGCGTGGACAAATGGTGATGCCACTGGCATCACTTTTTCTCCAAACACTGCGCCCGAATCTCCGCAACCAACTTACTGATATCCCGCTTTTGACGCGGCCTTGCCGGTATGTCTGGCTCTGAAACTACAGGCGGCACAAATTCCGGTATCGCCGCTTTGCCGCGCCGATACTGATTAAACTCACCGTCCTGCGCTTTGCGCAGCGTTGCCAGCAGATAGGCGAGCGGGTTTTGTATGCCGCCACGGGCAACGCGTTGAGCTGCATCATCGAGCACTTCCTGGCGCAGTGGGGGCGGCAGGTTCTGCATGGCCTGTAAAACAAGCTGTTTTTCAGGATGGGTTAACGGAATTTCCGGCGGCCAGTTCGGAGGTGAATCGTTCGCGCGCGCGGTAGTACTATTACACAGATCTGTAGGTACAGTACGTACAAAAGCTTGGTCCTGATTTGAGACTAAGCCGTCAGGCCCCGGTTCCCGGCTTAGTCTCGATTCGGTACTCGGGGAAATTTTGCCTGGTACCGTATTGAGACCGGATGTTTCTGGCTTAGTCTCCTCAGGAGACTGGCGCTGCTGCCATCGGGCGCGTTCTTCTAGCAACTCTATACGCGAGGATAGATAGCGCAGACTGGTGTCCTGGCGAATGTCGTACAAAATGCCTTGCGCAGTGGCGCGTATGGCCTTGTTTTCATGTCGTGAGCACTGCTCCAGCAAATGAAGATAGCTGGCATCAAAGCGTACAGCATCCAGTACGCTCAGCGGTTCATCGTGCAGGGCATAGATATTCCCGAGGATACGACCGGAAACCCGATCTCGCGCCTTATGGCACAGACTGAGCCAGCGTGTCAGGCGCAGCATCAGTAATGCCCGGCTGACGGTACTGCGCGAGGCTTTTTCATCCTGCGGGCGGTTAGAGAGCTGCACCTGCAATTCACTGTAAGAGGGGAACACCGCGCCGCCGTTGTCCTGCGCCTGCATTCGTATCACCTGCCAGGCAAATTTATCTCTGGGCGATAACAGCGGATCCTGCAACAGGCGACGAGGAACCGTGTCATGTTGATTGCCCATAAACAGCAGGCTATCGGAAGCGGTTGCCGGATCCTTCTGCATCCGTTGCTGGAGTTTGTCGCCGGTCATAGTGATAAGCGCCTGGATATACGGTGTCATGATCTTCCCCTCGGTCACTCAGATTTTTTCCCACTGCCGGATCAGATTCCAGACCAAGGTCAGTGGGAGCGAACGTTCCTGCGCCAGCAGCATCATGGCTTCCAGTGCCGGTATGGAGTCGATGTTATCGACTTTGAGCTCCTGCCAACGGTTCCAGAGCGCGGCTTCCTCTTCTTCGCCGGGAACCTGGTTGCGCCCCTGACGAACGTGGATCCCCATCAGCCGACGGCGGGCACTGATTTCAGCAGTCGATATCCCGAAGTAGTGGCTGATTAACGCTATTGAACCGCCAAGCTGTACCGCCTGGCCGACCAGTTGCTGAAATTTTTGTTCCTGGCGCACCTGAACCAGCATTTTGCGTAGCACGTCATGGTTGATGGTGATTTTCAGGAACTGAGCTGAGGTGTTGCCCATGTGCATCAGTTCCTCAAAGGTCAGGGCGTTAAGTTCGTTCAGCTCCTCACGGTCAAAGCCCAGCGCTTCGCAATAGCGCACATTGCCGTCCTTCAGGGCTTGTATCACCTGTGACAAAACGGCCTGATTAATCGTCGGCAGCATGTTGTGCCTCCTGCTGTAATTCTTTGATCCGGCGGACAATACGGATCAGCCGGAATGCTTTAATAAGAAATTCATCGCTGAAGAAGAAGCCGTCTGCATCACGTTGAAAAAAGAGCCCAGGCGTCAGTGCAGAGGCCAGATCTTCCGTTAGTGGGATCTCGTTGAGCGCCGCCAGCAGCGCCCAACAGGCGCGTGACTGTGGCCGGGTGAACATGGATGATCTGATGCGAATGGCATCACATGAAAGCCAATGCCATTTACATCGGCATCTGAAATTATCCGGTCGTCAATGGCGTAATGCTCAGCCAAATCCCACGCCAGGCGATCGCTAACAGATCGTAAGGACTCCGTGGTATCCCACAGTTGTGGGATGCGCCAGATATCCGTCACGGGTTCGGTCCCTTCACATAAGAGCGAGGGTGCTTCTTCTGGTTCAGGCAGAGGAGCGGGCGTGCCAACTTCTTCTTCCTCTGTTTCAGGTTTACGCCTGCGCGTTACCTGGCGTGGTTCGGGTTCTTCCGGTGGAATATAGGGCGGTGGTTCAGGCGTGGGGCCGAGCACGGCCTGACGCTTTTGCTCAGAGGGATCGACGTCCAGCAACAGCAGGTTGTAGTCAACGTTCAGCTCCTGACTCATCAGCCCCAGCAGCTCATCCTGCACCCGCTCGATAGCGAAGTCTTCAGGCTGGTCGTTGAACAGTGACAGCGCAGAGGAAAAAAGATCGTCAAAGGAACCGACGTCTTCGGCGGCATGACGCTGCCAGAGATGTAATGATGCTGCCCGCAATGACAGCAGTTTTTCCACCTGCGAGCGACCCATCCCCGCGTACAGCACCTCGGGGATACAGGGCAGCAGGTATTCTAGAGCCTGTTCCATCCGGCTGATATGTGACTGGTTGATCGGATAGCCGTCGTTCTTCAGATGCTCTGCTAGCTCTCGTTGCGAAAGCTGACACCCTTCCACCTGCTGGTACAGCTCCCGCGCCTTGTTGATCCCCAGTGCCCGCTCGATGAAGCTGAGTTTGCCGTGCATATCGTTTTCCGCCAGATGGCCGATCAGGCAGCGCAGTTCGCCCAGCATGGGTTGAGCGGATGTACCGGCCCACGGCTTGTACAGACACTGAATGCGCCAGAACCGCTCGTCATGCGTTCGCGCCACAGTTCGTTGAGGATCGACAGGCGGGTATTGCCACCGTTGGCGATGATGAACCACTCCTGATCGGGACGACGGGTGATCGGCGGCGGCGTGTCCAGCCCGCGACGACGGATCGATTCCTTGATGTCGTCATAGCTGGGGTTACGCATCAGTCGCGGATTGAGATCGTAAGGGCGAAGCTGCTCCAGCGTGACGATCATCGAGGTTTCCATCAGCGGATCGGCAAATCGCTCATCAGGCGATCTTCCACGATCAAAATTGCCCTGTAGCAGGCGGGACTGGAGTTCTGTCGAAGTCAGCTTGTTGTTCATGACCCGACTCCTTGCTGGCTGAGCGATTCGAAGCGGGTTTGATCGCTGATAAATCGGGTTTGCACCGTGCCTATCGGGCCGTTGCGCTGTTTGCTGACAATGACTTCAGCGATACCCCGATCCAGCGTGTTGGGATCGTACAGTTCGTCGCGGTAGAGGAATAAGATGACATCCGCATCCTGCTCGATAGAGCCGGAATCGCGCAGATCAGCATTGCAGGGGCGCTTGTTAAGGCGTGACTCCAGCGCCCGGTTAAGCTGCGACAGCGCCAGCACCGGGCAATTTAATTCCTTCGCCAGCGCTTTCAGCGAGCGGGAGATCGTCGAGATCTCCTGATTGCGGTTCTCCGCGCCGCCGCTGCGCATCAGTTGCAGATAATCAACCACGATCAGCGAAGGAGGCCCGTACTGGCGCAGCGATCGTCTGGCCCGACTGCGTAAAATAGATGTGGTGAGGATCCCAGAATCGTCGAGCAGCAGGCGATCTTTCCAATCGTTCATCAGGATACTGGCGCTGACGCCAATTTGTTTCCAGTCGTCATCAGCGAGATCGCCGCTACGCAGCCGGGTTTGCGAGACGCGGCCAATCAGAGAAACCAGCCGCAGCAGTAGCTGTTCCGATGACATTTCCATGCTGTAGATTTGCACCTGCTGAGCAGGGCGCAGCATTAGCGCGTTCACACATAGCGTCAGGGCGAAGGCGGTTTTGCCGACGGAGGGACGAGCAGCGGCGATAATCAGATCGGCAGGCTGGAAGCCGCAGGTCAGGGCATCGAGTTGTTCCAGTCCGGACGGTGTGCCGCTGAGGCTACCGCGTTCTGCCTCATAGCGCTGAGCGATGCCTGCCAGCACGTTATCAAAGCAGGTGTTGATATCTGTCAGGCCACCATCCTGATGCGACTGCGCAATGGCAAACAGCTTTTGCTCCGCGAAGGTCAGTACGTCAGCTACATTACTTCGCGGCTGGCTTGCCATATCGCTCAGTTCATTGCCCAGTAACAGAAGCTGGCGCAACTCACCATAGCTGGCAATGTATTGCGCGTAGGGAATGATATTGGCGGTGCTGGGCGTGTTTTTGGAAAGCTCCGCCAGGTAGGCGAAGCCGCCCACCTGCTCAAGCTGCTCCTGCTGTTCCAGCGATTCGCTCAGGGTAATCAGGTCGATGGGGTTTCCCTGTTCGACCAGGGTTTGCATATGGCTATAGATAGTGCGGTGTGCCGAGATAAAGGAGTCCTGCGCGGAGATCTGTGTGGCGACGTCATCCCAGCGATCGTTATCCAGCATCAGTCCACCAAGTACCGATTGTTCCGCCTCGACGGAGTGGGGTGGTTGTGGCCGTTTGCGCTTACTCATCCCGATTACCCTCCTGACAGGCCAGAAAAGCCTCCCACAGCCGTGTCTGTTGATGCGGCGGCAGCAGTAATAGCGGTAAATCACTGGAGTAGAGCGGCTTATTGTTGGACCAGCCGATTTCAAATAACGGCCAGTCTCTGGGGGACGTCAGTGAACCGGACGTATCCCGTAGCTCGTTCTCATCCTCCAGGTTGAAGCAGTCCACTTTTTCCGGTGGGATATGCCAGAGCAGCGACATTAATACCGGCAGCGTTTCCCGCGCTTCTTCACGATCAGCGGCTTCAAAGAACACGATCACTTCATCGTCTTTCTCGAAGGGATACTGGGCGTAATAAGAGCAAAATGCCCGCCAGATTTTCCGTTTCATGCGATGCCCTCCACCGGTTGATGGGGCAGGGCGAGAACCTGTGGGAACAATTCTTCGGCCAGCATCCGCATAGTTTCAGCGGAACAGGGCGTTGCCCGGCCTCTGGCGCGAGAGGCATCCAGCCGATGTACCGGCATTCCCAGCGATGCCGCCCGGCGATAGGCCACACTGGCGTAAACCGGCGTCATCAGTATCTCGGTGGGCACCAGTAGTTCCTGCTCTTTCTGTTTGTGCTGGAGAACCTGAAGCAGGTTGTGGTGGATTTCGCGGGCGTCGTTGGTGTGGTCGAGTTTGTTGATCACCGCCTTCAGCGGCGGTAGCGGGATGCCGTAGCGGGTGAAGGGCTGGAGATCCCGGTACATTTGCAGCGTGCCGCGCAGAAACTCGCGTGCGGAGAGCATTTCCGGTAGAACCGGGGAGATAATGAGATCGCTGGCTAGCAGCACCATTTCCAGCGCGATAGTGCGTGCGCCAATGGTATCGATCAGAATGACGTCATAGCCGGTTATCTGGCGTACTAGATGGCGCAGGCGGATCACGCCGTCGGGCGCAGCCTGAAGCAGGCTCATCAGCTCGCCGCGCGGATCGTTGGAGATGATGATATCCAGTCCGGGAATGGAGGTGTGTGAGATGATGATCGCTGGATCCAGCTCGTTCTGCGCGATAAGCTCGTAGATGCCACCTGGAGCTTCGTTATCAAGAGGGTAATAGCTGCTGAGCGTCGGCTGGCGGATATCGGCATCAATCATCAGGACTTTCAACCCCTGATCGGCCAGGTAGCCGCTGAGGTTAGCCGTATCGGTAGTTTTCACCACGCCACCTTTGGTGGAAAGGATGGCGGCAATTAGTGTAGGTAAACTGTGTGCATCTGCGTTTTTCATAACCAGTGCCTTTTTCGTTGTCTGAAAAGGGCTTCACTGTAAAACGCTGATTTGTTAGTAGGTTAAGTTACCTGATCGCTTTGATTCAAAATCAACCGTAGAAATACGTGCCGGTTCGAGTCCGGCCTTCGCACCAAATGATGCAACTAAGTCGCCCAGGGGCGGCTTTTTTTGTGCCTGAAATCCAGTATCCGCAAGGTTTTACCGCTTTTTCACTCAACCTAAGTCAACCTGATTCAATCTACATCAACTTGCTGATGTATACCCGCAGTGAAAGATATGCTTTGAATCGCCACGGATAATCTAGACACTTCTGAGCCGTTGATAATACTGGTTTTCATATTCTGCCGGTGACATCTGATCGCTAGAACCATGCCGACGCTTACTGTTATAAAACATTTCGATGTAATCA